>NZ_JANLJJ010000078.1:4485-27176 GCF_029255545.1 Ferrovibrio sp.
AGCTGGTAGACCCGGACGGCCAGGGTGTCGAAATCGAACGGCCGGACGATCAGGGTGGCGGGCAGCTCCTTCAGGACATCCACGAAAATCAGCATCGCGGCGGTCAGAAGGCTGCCGCGCAGCAGCGGCGCGTGCACCCGCCGCACCACGCCCAAAGGCGTTTCGCCCAGCACGCGGGCGGCCTGATCCAGGCTGGGGCGGATGCGGTGCAGGCCGCCATCCACGGTGTTGAAGGCCACCGCCAGGAAGCGCACCAGATAGGCGTAGAACAGGGCGACCAGACTACCGCTCAGCAGCAGGCCCGGCCCGGCGCCGAACGTCGCCTCGGCCCAGCGGTTGATGGCATGGTCGAAGGTGGCCAGCGGCAGGATCACGCCGATGGCGATCACCGAGCCGGGCACGGCATAGCCCATGGTGGCCAGCTGGATCAGCCAGCCGGTCAGGCGGCGCGGCACCAGCCGGTTGGCATAGGCCAGGCCAAGGGCAATGGCGATCAGCAGCACGGCCGCCAGTCCGGCCAGAGTGAAGCTGTTGGTGGTGAAGCCAGCCAGGCGGCCGAAACCGAGCTGGTCGCCTTCGCCGATTGCCAGATGCAGCAGCCAGGCGCCCGGCACGCCGAAGCCGAGCAGGATCGGCAACAGGCAGGCGATGATCGCCAGCGTGGCGCGGCCCGGCGGCAGGCGTCGCAAGGGCAGCGGCCGGGTGCGCGCGGACGTGTGGTGGAAGCGTTTGGCCTGACGACTGGTGCGTTCCAGCATCACGGCGGCCAGCACGAAGATCAGCAGCACGCCGGCCAGCTGGGCTGCGGTGGTGACATCGCCCATGCCGAACCAGGTGCGGTAGATCGCGGTGGTGAAGGTCGGCACGCCGAGCCAGCTCACGGCGCCGAAATCGGCCAGGGTTTCCATCAGCACCAGCGCGGCGCCGCCGGCGATCATCGGCCGCGCCAGCGGCAGCGCGATGCGCCAGAAGCGCGACCAGGGGCCGAGCCCGAGCGTGCGGCCGACCTCCAGCACGCAGACCGACTGGTCGAGGAAGGCGGCGCGCGCCAGCATGAAGACGTAAGGGTAGAAGCTGACAATGAACAGCGCCACCGCGCCCTGCAGCGACAGGAAATCGGGAAACCAGTAATCGCCGCGCTGCCAGCCGAACAGGTTGCGCAGGCTGGTCTGCACCGGGCCGGCGAATTGCAGCAGGTCGCTGTAGACGAAGGCGCTCACGTAGGCCGGCATCGCCAGCGGCAGGAACAAGGCCCAGGCCAGCCAGCGCCGGCCGGGAAACTCGGTCATCGTCACCAGCCAGGCGCAGCCGGTGCCGATCGCCACCGCGCCGAGCCCGACGCCGACCATCAGCACAACGGTGTTGAGCAGCATTTCCGGCATCACCGTGGTGAACAGGTGGTGCCAGACATCGTCGGCCGGCTGGGCCAGGTTGACCAGGATGGCCAGGACGGGCGCCGCGATCACCAGCGCCAGCCCGGCGGCGAAGCCGATCCACAGCCGGCTGCCACGGCGCAATCCGGCAAAGGATGCGGCAGATGATGACAGGGATGCGGTCGTATCGGTCACGCGGGAGGATCGAATGGCAGTGAGGACGATGCCCTCCATACGTCATTTGCAAGGCATTCGCAAATGCCCGGCGAGTCGGGTCGGCTCGTTCCGGGCTGCATTGCATGATTGCCGGGCAAGGTCGGCTTTCCTATTCTGGTCGGGCAAGCAAAAGGGGGCGGCATGGCAGACGGCGCGCGGGCTTTCCGCAATGGCCAGGGCAAACCGAGCGATGCCCAGCTGCGTTATCTGCGCCGCGGCCTGCGGCAGGCTGGCGGCAAGCTGCCGCTGTTCGATGAGCATGGCCAGCAGATCAGCACCCATACCATCCTGTCCTGCATCAAGGCCGGCTGGGCCGAGCCATGGTTCGAAAATCCGATCAAGCCGGACTGGCTGGTCTGCAAGCTGACGCCCGAAGGCAGGGCCCTGTTCGACATATCCGGACGTTGATCATGCGTATGTCCCGACCGGCCTGGGCGATGGGGTTCGCCTCGATGGTTTTTGGTGGCTTCGCCGCGGGCCTTTTGCCGGATCACGGGCTGGCCCGCCCGAGCGACCGGTTTTCCGCGCCCCATGCGGCCCCCGTAGCCCCGGTTGATGATCTTTCCGGCATTCTGCGCCGGGCTAGGGCCGGCGAGGCAGAGGCACAGTTCCAGGCCGGATTGTCCTATCAGCTTGGCCTCGGCGCGACCCGCGACCTTGTCGCCGCCCGGCAATGGTTTGCCCAAGCCGCCGCGCAGCAGCATCCGCGTGCCCTGGCCGGGCTTGGTTTCCTGCTGCTGACCGGGCAGGGCGGACCGCAGGACCTGCCGGGCGCCGAGCAGGCTTTGCGGCAGGCCGGCGAACGTGGCGAAGCCACGGCCTGGGCCAATCTGGCCGAGCTGATCCTGGAATATCGCCCGGCCGAACAGGTCCAGGCCATCGCCCTGCTGGAACGTGCTATCGCCGACGGCGCGGTGAATGCGCGCTACCGGCTGGGCCGCATCCTGATCGAGGGGCGTGTGATCGCCGCCGACGAGGCCCGTGGCATCACGCTGCTGAACCAGGCGGCCGGGCAGGGTAATCCCTATGCCCAGGGCTACCTGGCCGACCTGATCCTTGATGGTCACGCCGCTGCCGGCGCACCGGCGCGCGGGCTGGAACTGGCGCGGCAATCGGCGGCTTCCGGCCTGGCCGAAGGCGTCAACGAGCTCGCGCTTTATCACCTGAACGGCATGGCGACGCCACGCGATCCGGCACAGGCCGCGACGCTGTTCCAGCGCGCCGGCGAAATGGGCGACAGCAATGGCTGGTTCAACCTCGCGCAGCTGCACGAGGCCGGTACATTGGGCAAGGTCGCCGGCGCGGAGGCGCGCCGGCTGGCCATCCGAGCTGCCGATGATGGGCATCTGGGGGCGGCGGCGATGGCCGGCCGCATGCTGCTGCGCGGGCAGGGCGGCCCGCGGGAGCCGGCCACGGCTCTGCCCTATCTGCGGCGGGCGGCCGAGGCGGGGCTTCCCGATGCGCAGAATTACCTCGGCCTGATCCTGTTCAACGGCATGGCCGGGGCCGCCGATCCTGTCGTGGCCATGGACTGGTGGGAAAAGGCCGTGGAGCAGGATTTCGGGCCGGCGGTGAACAATTTCGCCACCTATCTCGCCGGTGGTCATGGTCGGCCGGCCGATCCGGAACGGGCGCGTCGCCTGATCGCGATGCAGGCCGAACGGGATTATGCGCCGGCGCAGTTCCGCTGGGGCCTGTGGCTGGAACAGGGGTGGAGTGGCACGCCGAAAGACCTGCCGGCGGCGATCGGCTGGTTCCGCAAGGCGGCGGAAAACGGCCATGCCGCGGCGGCCTTCAAATATGCCGGTTATCTCGAGGCCGGGGCTGGCATTCCCGCCAACCCCGCCGAGGCCCTGCGCTGGTATCGGATCGGCGCCGAGCGCGGCAATGCCGGTGCGCAATTCCAGCTTGCCCGCCTGCTGTTCAATGGCGAGGGCGTGACCGCGGATACGACAGCGGCCGATGCCTGGCTGCAGCGGGCAGCCCGCCAGGGTTATCCTGAAGCCCTGCTGGTGCTGGGCGACCAGTACTTCCGGGGAGACGGGCGGCCCGCCGATGCGGCCCTGGCCTGGGTCTATCTGCGGCTGGCCGAGCAGGCCGGCCTACCCGAGGCCGGCGGCAGCCGTCGCTTTGTCGAAGCCCGCCTGCTTCCGGTCGAACGCAGTCGCGCGCTGGAGCTTGTGCAACACATCGCCGGCAGCATGGGCCGGGAAAGGGAGGATGAATGATCGCGCTCGCTCTGGCGGCCCTGGCCTGGGTTCTGCTGCATGTTCTGGTCGCTGGTCCGCTGCGGCCGGCGCTGGTCGGCCGGCTTGGTCTGCCTGCCTACCGGGGGTTGTTTTCATTGCTCAGCGCCGCAGCACTGGCGGCCCTGATCTGGACCTATGGCCAGGCGCCATATATCGAGTTCTGGCCAACCACTTCCGCGCTGGCGGCGGTGCCGGTGGTGGTCATGCCCGTAGCCCTGCTGCTGCTGGTCGGCAGCCTGCGGCCGTCCAATCCAACCTCGGCCGGACCAGACATGCTGATGCGCAGTGAACACGGGGAGCTGCCTGTCCGCGGCTTCACCAAGATCACCCGACACCCCATGCTCTGGGCCTTCACCCTCTGGGCCGGTTCGCATTTGATAGCCAATGGCGATGCCGCGACCTGGCTGCTGGCCGGCTCGATCCTGGTGACGGCCCTGAATGGCATGCCGTCGATCGACCGCAAGCGCTCTGCTGCATTTGGCGATAAGTGGCAAAGGTTTATTGCCAAAACTTCGATCTTTCCCTTCGCCGCCGTGCGGGCGGGGCGGGTGACGCTGCGGTTCAGCGACATCGGCTGGCTGAATATTCTTGGTGCTGCAGCCCTTTATGCGATCTTTCTGTGGGGACACGCAACCCTGTTCGGCGTGCCAGCCTACTACCCATAATGAAGATCTTGATTGTGTATTCAGATAATAAATAATATAGTTAAAACAATATGATATGTATTTTAATTAATCTAAAGAATAAGATCTGATGGCCCGCCGGGCTGCAGGTCGGTTCGTTGGCTGGTTCCGGCCAGACCGCCGGGCAGGCGGAGAGAGCCTGCAGGAGCAGCTTTATGCCGCCATCCGCCGGGCGGTTCTGCAGGGTGAACTGACAGCTGGCGAACGCCTGCCCTCCAGCCGGGCGCTGGCGGCCGATCTGGGCCTGGGACGCAACACGGTGGTAACCGCGATCGAGCGGCTGGCGGCCGAAGGCTACCTGGAAAGCCGACGTGGTTCCGGACTGTTCGTGGCCGTGGATCTGCCGGCAGAGGGTGTCCGGCCGGCTGCCGGGGATAAGCCGCCATCCTTGTCCCGCCGTGCCGCCGAGGCCCCGGGTCTGCACGCAGAGGGTGAGTCCCGGGCGATGCGGCCTTTTGCTCTCGGGGCCGCCGCGCTGGATGAATTCCCGCTCGAATTATGGCGCCGGCTGGCTGTGCAGGTGCTGCGCCGGCAACCCGGCGACCTACTGGGATATGGCGACGCCCGGGGGCTGCCGGCTTTGCGCCGGGTGCTGGCCGGCTATCTGGCCGACAGCCGCGGCGTGGTCTGTTCGCCCGACACCATCGTCATCGTTTCCGGCGCCCAGCAGGCGCTCGACCTGATCGGCCGGCTGCTGCTTGATCCCGGCGACGCGGTGGTGGTGGAGGATCCCGGCTATGCCGGCGCCCGCGATGCGCTGGCCGGCACCGGGGCGCGGCTGCTGCCGGTGGCGGTCGACGGGCAGGGCTTCGATCCGGCCGTTCTGGCCGGGCTGGCGCCGGTGCCCAAGCTGATGATGCTGACGCCATCGCACCAGTTCCCGCTCGGCATGACGCTGCCGGTGGCGCGGCGTCTGGCCCTGCTGGCCGAGGCCCGAGCCCGTGGCATCTGGATCGTCGAGGACGATTACGACTGTGAATACCGCTATGGCGGTCCGCCGCTGCAGGCCTTGCAGGGTCTCGATGGCGGCGAACGCGTGCTCTATGTCGGCACCTTCAGCAAGGTGCTGTTCCCCGGCCTGCGGCTTGGCTATGTGGTGCTGCCGCCGCAACTGGTGGAGGGGTTCCTGCGCCTGAAGACGGCCGCCGACGGTTTTTCGCCAGGCTGGCCGCAGGCCGTGCTGGCCGAATTCATCGCCCAGGGGCATCTGGTGCAGCATATCCGCCGCATGCGCACGCTGTATCGCAAGCGGCGGTCGGCATTGCTCGCCGCGCTGGCGCGTCATGCCGGCGATCTGCTGGTGCCGCGCCTGTCGGAAGCCGGCCTGCATGTGACCGTCGAATTCCGCGACGGGCGCGATGACAAGTCGGCCGCGGCGGCGGCGCAGGCGGCGGGCCTCAGCGTCGCGCCGCTGTCGCGGTATGCCGTGATACGCCGCCTGAGCGGCCTGTTGCTCGGCTTCGCGGCCTTCCCGGAAGCCGAGCTGGAAACGGCGGTTCAGCGCCTGGTCAAAGCCTTGAGATAGCCGGGCAGGGCAGTGCCCGGTTTCTGCAGCGGGTCGGCTTCCGGCGCGGCAAAGCCCGGGGCGAAGGGCAGCACGCCGGCCCAGACCGGAATCGCCATGTCCTCGACGTCATCCTTGGGCGGACCGCGACGGATTTTCGCCGTTGCCTCGGTGAGCGGCAGGCGCAGCACCATGGTGGCCTTGAATTCCTGCTTGTTCGGGCCGCGGATTTCAGCCCAGCGGCCCGGCGCCAGCCGTTCGGTGAAGGCTTCCAGGGCCGCCATCTTGTGGTCGTCGGGTACCTGCTCGAAGCGGCCGAAGGCCACCACCGAGCGGTAATTCATCGAGTGATGGAAAGCCGAGCGCGCCAGGACCAGCCCGTCGAGCAGGGTCACCGCCACACAGGCCGGTGCTCCCTTGGCCAGCGCCATGGCCATGCGGCTTTTGGTCGAGCCGTGAATGTAGAGATGGTCGCCTTCGCGCCAGTAGGCGGTCGGGATCACCACCGGCTGGTCGTCCTGGCTGAACGCGACATGGCAGACATAGCCGGCATCCAGCACGGCATGCAGGGTCTCGCGGTCGTAATGGCCGCGATCGGGCACGCGCTTGACCCGGCTGCGGGCGCTGGGGGCGGCGGATTTGGCAGAGGCAGGTTTGGACATCGGCTTTGGCATTTGGGACGGTATCTCCTTGGTCCCACAGCGATTAGCTTTTATCCGGTTCTATATTAAGTGCCAGTTTTTATAATATTCATGGGGCCAGAAATAGAGCGACCTCGGTTTACCTGCCGTGTCCGCCATGCTACAGCCCGTGGCCTGTTGTAAGCCTGCGAATTATTGGAGCGCGGAGACGGTGGATATCCTGCTGATGCTGGGCAAGGGCGCGCTCGCGGGATTCATCATTGCCGCTCCGGTCGGCCCGGTCGGCGTGCTCTGCGTCCAGCGCACCCTGCATCAGGGCCGGCTGGCCGGCCTGTCCGCCGGCCTCGGCGCGGCGCTGGCCGATGCCCTGTATGGCTGCATCGCCGCTTTCGGCCTCAGCCTGATCTCGTCCTGGCTGCAGACGCATGAAACCCTGTTCCGCCTCGGCGGCGGCGCGTTCCTGCTTTTCATGGCCTGGCGCATGCTGCGCGCCGCCCTGCATCCCTCGCCCGAGGTGGCTGCGGCGCCGCTGCATGGCCGCGACGGGCCGGTTACCGGCCTGGTCTCGACCTTCGTGCTGACCGCGACCAATCCGATCACCATCGTTGCTTTCCTCGGCATCTTCGCCTTCTTCGGCATTGGTGCCTTTGGCCTGTCGAATGCCATGGCGGCCTGGCTGGTGCTGGGCGTGTTTGCCGGCTCGTCGATCTGGTGGCTGTCGCTCGCGGCGCTGGCCGGGGCCTACCGTCACCGGCTCGGCAGTGGCGAACTGCGCTGGATCAACGGCCTGTCGGGCCTGCTGATCCTCGGCTTCGGGCTATACGGGATCGGCAGTGTTGTATGGTTGAAAGGATTGCAATGACCGACCAGCATGCGGCTTTGCCGCCCATCGAGTTACTGCCGAAGGACATTTCGGCCTACCGTAACGGCAATCGCGGCGTCGATTACGTCCACACTTTCGATTCCGGCAAGCCGGGGCCGCATGTGGTCGTCAACGCGCTGACCCATGGTAACGAATTCTGCGGCATGGTGGCGGTGACGCATCTGCTGGAGCAGGGCATCCGGCCATTACGCGGCAAGCTCACGCTGGCCTTCGCCAATGTCGATGCCTATCACCGCTTCGACCCGGCCAAGCCGTTCGAATCCCGTTTCGTCGATCGCGATTTCAACCGGGTCTGGGATGTCGACACCCTGGAGGGCCCCGACGAAACGGTGGACGTGAAGCGCGCCCGCGCGCTGCGGCATATCTATGCCGAAGCCGATGCCCTGCTGGACATCCATTCGACCTCCTATGCCGTGCCGCCGATGCTGATCCACGAGCGCATGGCCAAGATCGAACCGCTGACCCGCCATCTGCATTCGCCGCTGCACCATGTCATGCTGCAGGGCGTGAAACACCCGGGCCGGCCGCTGATCCAATATGGCGCTTTTGGTGATCCGCAGGCGATGCCGGTTGGACTTGTGGTCGAATGCGGCCAGCATTTTGCTCGTACCAGCGGTGACATCGCGATCGCCGTCACCATGCGCTTCCTGGATTTCTACGGCATGATACCGCCCGCTCTTGCAGCGCAATATCCAGCCGAGCCGGGCACGCCGAAACGCTACGAAATTATGGAAATCCTGCTGGCGAAAAGCGACCGGTTCCGCTTCGCCGCGCCCTATATCGGCTTCGAGGACCTGCCCGGCGGCGCGCTGATCGCCACCGACGGGGATGAGGAGATTCGCGTGCCGGAAGGCGGCTGCACGCTGATCATGCCCGCGCGGCGGATCATCAAGGGCAGGGACGTCGTATCGCTGGCGCAACGGTTGGTTTGAATTGGTTCGGCCCGGGGTGGCCGGCCCTGTCCTGAAGGTTTGGAGATATGCCCTAAGGACATGCAGCGGGCCGTTTTTTTCGGCATGATGTTTTTACAGTCAGGTGTAGACGTATATACGTCTGCGGTCCTATGATCCGGGCAACGCCGCGGCCCGATGGCCGACAGGTGGAATAAAAGCTTGGCCCGCTGATGGGCTGAAATTCCGTTGGGAGAAGGACAAGGGGACGATGCAACGAGGCAAGTTCTTGAAGGCCACGCTGGTGGCGGCTGTCGCGGCCGTGGCGCTGCTCGGCGCACAGCCGGTTTCGGCCAAGACGTTCAAGTGGGCGAATGACGGCGACGTCAATTCGATGGATCCGTATGCCCGCAACGAAACATTCCTGCTCAGCTTCAACCTCAATATGTATGAGGGGCTGTTCCGTCGCGACAAGAATCTGAAGCTTGAGCCGGCGCTGGCCACGAAGGTGGAGATGGCGAGCCCGACGCTGTGGCGCTGGACCCTGCGCCCGGGCGTGAAGTTCCATGGCGGCGAGCCGTTCTCCGCCGATGACGTGGTGTTCTCTTACGGCCGCGCGGCCGGCAAGGGCTCGAACGTCGCCGGCAACTTCGTCTCGGTGAAGGAAGTCCGCGCCGTCGGCAAGGACGTCGTCGAGGTCGAGACCAAGTATCCCGATCCGCTGCTGAACGACAAGCTGTCGCAGATCGGCATCATGTCGAAGATCTGGGCGGAGAAGAACAACGCCGTCCAGACCGCGGACATGACGAAGAACGAAGAGAACTTCGCCACCCGCAACGCCAATGGCACCGGCCCCTTTATGCTGAAGGTGCGCGAGCCGGACGTGAAGACCATCCTGGTGCCGAATCCGACCTGGTGGGACAAGCCGGAGCATAACCTCACCGAGGTGATCTTCCAGCGCGTCGCCAACGATGCCACCCGGGTCGCGGCCCTGCTGTCTGGCGAGATCGACATGGTTTACACCGTGCCGCCGCAGGACGTGGATCGCATCAGGAAGACGGCCGGTCGCCGCGTGTTGGAAGCGCCGGAAACCCGTATCGTCTTCCTGGGCTTCAACCAGCAGCTCGACGAGCTGCCGGATACCAATGTGAAGGGCAAGAACCCGTTCAAGGACAAGCGGGTCCGCGAAGCCTTCCACCGTGCCATCGACGTCGAGGCGATCAAGCGCACTGTCATGCGCGGCCAGTCGCGCCCCAGCGCGCTGATGATCGGCACCGGCCTGAATGGTTACGATCAGGCGATGGATGTGCGGCCGAAATTTGACCCTGCGCTGTCGAAGAAGCTGCTGGCCGAAGCCGGCTATCCGAATGGCTTCGAGACCCGCATGGACTGCCCGAACGACCGCTACGTCAACGACGAAGCGATCTGCCAGGCGGTGGTGGCGATGCTGGCCAAGATCGGCGTGAAGATCAATCTTGTCGCCCAGACCCGCGGCAAGTACTTCGCCCAGATCCTGCGCACGGCGTCCGACATCGAGAAGTCGCCGCAGATCGCTTTCTACATGCTGGGCTGGTCGCCGGGCGCCACCTACGACGTGCATAACGTCTTCGAGGCTCTGATCCAGACTCCGAGCGCCAAGACCAAGAAGGGCCTGTTCAATGCCGGCGGTTATTCGAACGCGAAGTTCGACGAACTGGCCGACAAGGTCGAGCAGGAAACCGACAAGGCCAAGCGCGACGCGATGATCAAGGAAGCGACCAAGATCTATCTCGACGACTATGCCTATATCCCGCTGCATCAGCAGGTCGTGATCTGGGCTGCCAAGGACAATGTCGACCTGGTGCAGCTGTCGGATAACTACTTCCCGCTGCGCTTCGTGAAGATGAAGTAAGCCTGCAGATCAAGGCGGCGGCCCGGCTGTAAACCGGGCCGCCGCCCGTTTTTTAGTGATCCAGCCCCATGATTGCTTTCATCATCCGCCGTTTGGTGCAGGCCGCGCTTGTTATGCTCGCGGTCGCCTTCATCGCTTTCGCGATGTTCAATTTCGTCGGCGACCCGGTCGCCATCATGGCCGGGCAGGACCTGCCGGCCGAGCAGCGCATCGAGCTGCGCAAGTCGCTTGGCCTCGACGATCCCACTCCGGTCCGTTTCGCCCGTTTCGTCGGCAACGCCGTGCAGGGCAAGTTCGGCCTCAGCTATCGCACCGCCGAACCAGTCGGCAAGATGATCGTCGAACGTCTGCCGGCGACGCTGGAGCTCAGCGTCATGGCCATGATCGTCGCGCTGGCGGTGGGCATTCCGATGGGGGTGTTCTCCGGGCTCTATCCGCAGCACTGGCTCAGCCGTGCCATGATGACGGTGTCTCTGATCGGCATTTCGCTGCCCACCTTCCTGATCGGCATCCTGCTGATCCTGATCTTCGCGGTCATGCTCGGCTGGCTGCCCAGCTTTGGCCGTGGCGACGTGATCAGGATCGGCGGCTGGAGCACCGGCCTGCTGTCGGTCAGCGGCTGGAAGGCCATCATCCTGCCGGCCATCACGCTCGGCCTGTTCCAGATGACGCTGATCATGCGCCTGGTGCGCTCGGAGATGCTGGAGGTCCTGCGCACCGACTACATCAAGTTCGCCCGCGCCCGCGGCCTTTCCAATCGCGCGGTGCATTTCGGCCATGCGCTGAAGAATACCCTGGTGCCGGTGATCACCATCACCGGGCTGCAGCTCGGCTCGATCATCGCCTTTGCCATCATCACCGAGACGGTGTTCTCCTGGCCCGGCGTCGGCCTGCTGTTCCTGCAATCGGTGCAGGCGGTCGACATCCCGGTGATGGCCGCCTATCTCGTGGCGATCGGCCTGCTGTTCGTGCTGATCAACCTGATCGTCGATATCCTGTATTTCGTGGTCGATCCGCGGCTCCGTTCGCAATCTGCCAAGGCGGGTGCGAAATGATGCTACCCACTGCCCGCGTCATCGAATTCTGGCGCAACGCGTCTGACAGCGACATCTTCTGGAGCTTCAAGCGCTCCAAGCTCGTGATGCTGTCGGCGCTGATCGTCGTGGTGTTCTTCATTGGCGCTTTTGGCGCGCCCTGGCTGGCGCCGCATAACCCGTTCGACCTTGCCTCGCTGGAACTGTCGGATGCCTTCAAGCCGCCATTCTGGGTGGAGGGTGGCGAAGCCAAATACATTCTGGGCACCGACGACCAGGGCCGCGACCTGCTCTCCACCATCATGTATGGTTCGCGCATCTCGTTGGTGGTCGGCTTCATGTCGGTGGTTTTTGCCATGACGCTGGGTATCGGGCTGGGCCTGGTGGCCGGGTATCTCGGCGGCGCGGCCGACAGCCTGATCATGCGCATCGCCGACGTGCAGTTGTCGTTCCCCGCCATCCTGATCGCCCTGCTGGTCGACGGCGTGACGCGCGGCATCCTTGGCGAAGCCCGGCATTCCGACTTCGCTGAAGCCGTGCTGGTGGTCGCCATCGGCCTCAGCTACTGGGTGCAGTATGCCCGCACCGTGCGCGGCTCGGTGCTGGTGGAAAAGAACAAGGAATACGTGCAGGCGGCCCGCGTCATCGGCCTGTCCGGTCCGCTGATCGCGATCCGCCACGTGCTGCCCAATGTGCTCGGCCCGGTTCTGGTGATCGCGACCATCAACCTGGCGCTGGCGATCATCACCGAGGCGACGCTCAGCTTCCTCGGCGTCGGCCTGCCGCCGACCGAGCCGTCGCTCGGCACGCTGATCCGCATCGGCAATGACTTCCTGTTTTCCGGCGAATGGTGGATCACCATCTTCCCCGGCATCGTGCTCGCGGCCTTGGTGCTGTCGGTCAACCTCCTGGGCGACTGGCTGCGCGATGCCCTGAACCCCAAGCTGCGGTGAGGAGCGCGCTATGAGCAGCCCGAAGCTTCTCGAAGTCCGCAACCTGCGCGTCGAATTCCCGACCCGGCGCGGCACGCTGGTCGCCGTCGACGACGTCTCGCTCGATATCTCCGCCGGCGAAGTGCTCGGCGTGGTGGGCGAGTCCGGCGCCGGCAAGTCGATGACCGGCGCCGCGATCATCGGCCTGCTGGAGCCGCCTGGCCGCATCGCGGCCGGCGAGATCCGCCTGGAAGGCCGCCGCATCGACAACCTGCCGTATCACGAGATGCGCAAGATCCGCGGCCGGCAGATCGGGGCCATTTTCCAGGACCCGCTGACCAGCCTGAATCCGCTTTACAGGGTGGGCGACCAGCTGGTCGAGACGATCCAGACGCATCTGCCGCTGAACCAGGCCCAGGCCCGCGCGCGCGCCGTCAAGCTGCTGGAGGATGTCGGCATCCCCTCGGCGTCGGAACGCATCAATGCCTATCCGCACCAGTTCTCCGGCGGCATGCGCCAGCGCGTGGTGATCGCGCTCGCCCTGGCAGCCGAGCCGAAGCTGATCATCGCGGACGAGCCGACCACGGCGCTCGACGTCTCGATCCAGGCCCAGATCATCCAGCTGCTGAAGCGGCTGTGCCGTGAGCATGGCACGGCGGTGATGCTGGTGACGCATGACATGGGCGTGATTGCCGAAACCGCCGACCGCGTGGCCGTGATGTATGCCGGCCGCATCGCCGAGATCGGTCCGGTGCAGGACGTGATCAAGCGGCCGCATCATCCTTATACCGTCGGCCTGATGGGCGCGATCCCGGCCATGGGCCACAAGGTCGAGCGCCTGACGCAGATCGACGGCTCGATGCCGCGTCTCAATGCCATCCCGAAGGGCTGCGCCTTCAATCCGCGCTGCCCCAAGGCGTTCGACAAATGCTTCCGCGACCGCCCCGAGCCGATGCCGGCCGGCACCAGCCAGGCGGCCTGCTGGCTGGTGCAGGAGCCGGCCCATGTCTGAGCAGAAGAACATGCCTGAGCAGAAGAATATTTCCGGGCAGAAGAAAACCCCGATGCTGGTCGCGAAAGACCTGCGCAAGATGTTCGATGTCTCGGCGCCCTGGCTCAACCGCCTGCTGGAAGGCAAGGGCAAGAGCCTGGTGCGCGCCGTCGACGGCGTCAGCTTCTCGATCAATCCGGGCGAGACGTTCAGCCTGGTGGGTGAATCCGGCTGCGGCAAGTCGACGGTGGCCCGGCTGATCGTTGGGCTGTATGAGCCCAATGACGGTTCGATCAATTTCGAAGGCGTCGAATTCGCTACGGCGGCGGATCGCGCGCGGCATCCTGAAATCCAGGGCCGCATGCAGATGATCTTCCAGGATCCCTATGCCTCGCTGAATCCGCGCTGGCGGGTCGGCGACATCATCGCCGAGCCGATCCGGTTCCGCGGCCTGCTGAGCGGTAAGGCGGCGATCGACAAGCGGGTCGGCGAGTTGCTGTCGCAGGTTGGCCTGTCGCCGGTCGATGCCAGAAAATATCCGCATGAATTTTCCGGCGGCCAGCGCCAGCGCATCTCGATCGCCCGCGCGCTGGCCGGCGAGCCGGAATTTCTGGTCTGCGACGAACCGACTTCGGCGCTCGACGTTTCGGTGCAGGCGCAGATTCTCAACCTGATGAAGGACCTGCAGCGCAAGCTGGGCCTGACCTATCTGTTCATCAGCCACAACCTGGCCGTGGTCTATCACGTCTCCGACAAGGTTGGCGTGATGTATCTCGGCCGCCTGGTCGAATGGGCCGACACCCAGACGCTGTTCACCCGGCCGCTGCATCCCTATACGCGCATGCTGCTGGATGCGATTCCCGATCTCGACATGACCGGCCGGGCCCGCACGCCGGTGGCCGGCGAAGTGCCCAGCCCGCTCAACCCGCCGCCCGGCTGCAGCTTCCATCCGCGCTGCCCGCTGGCCAACGAGCGCTGCAAGCGCGAAGTGCCCAAGAGCCTGACCGTCGAAGGCGGCGCCGTGGCCTGCCATGCGGTGGAAGAGGGACGCCTGCCGCCCTGGAAGGCCCAGGCCGCGGCCTGATCCGCCCCCTAATTAACCCGTTGCGATGATGCGGCCGTGCTTGTAACGCTGCGGCTGCATGCCTACACTTATTACGTGGGCAGTTGATACCCGCAGTTAAGTCGTCAGCGGCGCAAGCCGCCAGCACCTTCCGATAAACAGGCCCACCGCCGGGGGATTCAGCGGCAGGGTCAAGAACAAGGAGGCTAGGCGATGAGTTACCGCGATATCGTCGTTCATCTGACGCTCGACCCTCGCAATGCGGCGCGCATCCAGCTTGCCATCGGCATGGCGCGACGCTTCGGCGCCCGGGTCAGCGGGCTCTACACCGTGCCCCCGCCGAACGTGCCCTATTACATGGGCGAATACATTCCGACTGAGTTGATCCAGAAGCAGATGGACGAGGCGCAGACGGCCTCGGTCTCGGCCCATACCGAATTCATGGCGACCTGTGCCAGCGCCGGCATCGAGCATCGCTGGCTGAGCAGCGAACTGGCGCCGGTCGAGGCCCTGCGGCTCACGGTGCGGGCCAGCGACATTGCCATTGTCGGCCAGCCCGACCCCAATCCGGCTGACCCGGCATCGGTTCCCTATGGCACCGACGTATTGCCGCATGAACTGGCTTTGCAGGCGGGGCGTCCCGTGCTGGCGGTGCCGCATAGCGGTTCGGTGACCGAAATCGGGCGTCGCATCCTGGTGGCGTGGAATGGCAAACGCGAGGCGACGCGTGCCCTGCATGATGCGATGCCGTTGCTGCGCAGCGCGGAATCGGTGCATCTGGTCACGGTCGGACCGGAGCGCAAGGGCCGCACGCTGCTGGCCGAGATCACCGAGCATATGCAGCGCCATGGCCTGCGCCTGGAAACCGCCATTGTCGATCCGGCCGGCCAGAAGGTCGGCATGGCCCTGATGGCGGAAGCCCAGGCCCGGCAGGCGGATATGGTTGTGATGGGCGCCTTCGGCCATTCGCGGCTGCGTGAGATGGTGTTCGGCGGCGTCACTGAAACAATATTGTCAAGCATGTCGCTGCCGGTGTTGCTCAGCAATTAAATCGCGCCGTCAGCGGACAATTCGGTTGATGCAAGTCAATGCCCCGCACGTATTGCGGGTTAGGCTGACTTTCGTGGCCGGACAGGTCCGGCATCCGACGTTAACTGGAAGAGGCGCATATGGCCATTCGCGATATTCTTGTTCATCTTTCCGAAGACCCGCGCAACGGCGCCAAGACCGATATGGCCCTGCAGATCGCGCAGCGTGACGGTGCCCATGTCACCGCGCTGTATACCCTGCCGCCGCCACAGCATCTCTTCTACATGGGCGAATATGTGCCGCCTGAGTTCTATCAGCGTCAGATTGACGAGGCCCGCGCCGCCGCGAAGAAGGCCAAAGCCGAGTTCGAGGCCGCCGCCGCCAGGCAGGGCGTCGTTGCTGAATGGGTTGAAAGCGAGCGCATGCCGGTAGACGCGATTGAGACCTATGGCCGCGCCTTCGACCTGCTGGTGCTGGGCCAGCCCGATCCGGATCCGGAAAATCCGGTCCTGGTTCCTTCGGGGATGGATGTGCTGCCGCATGACATATCGCTGCGCGCCGGCCGGCCGATCCTGGCGGTTCCTTATGCCGGCAGCTATCCGGTGGTTGGCCGCCGCGTCATGGTGGCCTGGAATGGCAGCCGCGAAGCGACCCGCGCCGTGCACGATGCCCTGCCGTTCCTGACCAAGGCCGAGCATGTGACGATCTATTGCATCAATGCCGATCGCAGCCGTGGCACGCCTGGCGCCGAACTGGCCCGCCATCTCGCCCGTCACGGCGTGAAGGTGGAGGTGTCGAATACGGTGGTCGACGATATCGAGGCCGGCGAAGCCCTGTTGTCGGCGGTCAGCGACCGCAGCATCGATCTGCTGGTGATGGGGGCCTACGGTCATTCGCGCCTGCGCGAAGTGGTGTTTGGCGGCGTGACCGAAACCATCCTGTCGTCGATGACGGTCCCGGTTCTGCTGAGCAACTGATCGACAATGGCGACCGCGGCTTATCGGGATATCGCGATCCATCTCGGGGTTGATGCCGGGAGTGAGCTGCCGGCACAACTCGGCTATGCGGCCGCGCTGGCAGCCGGTTGCGAGGCGCATCTCTGCGGCCTGTTCAACCGACCCTGTCTGCCGATGATCAGGCATTACATTCCGCCTGAGGTGATCGAACGCCACAAGGCGGAATGCGAACGCGCGGCCGTCAAGGCAAGGCAGCTTTTTGATGCCGCCGCTCAGGCCGAGGGAATCGCGACCGAGTGGTATGACATGCCGGGCTCGGCGCTGGAGACTGTGCTGGTGCAGGCACGGGCCAGCGATCTCCTGCTGCTGTCAGGCGTCGTGCCTGGCGACAAGACGGCACGGGACTATGATCGCGAAACCCTGGCCGACGAGGTTGTGCTGGCGCTCGGCCGGCCCATTCTGCTGCTTCCCGGTGCACCGAAGCCGGGCTTGCCGAAGACCATCCTGATCGGCTGGAATGGCAGTCGAGAGGCGGCTCGTGCCGTGCACGATGCCATGCCGCTGCTGCAGCGGGCGACGCAGGTAACCATCCTCTGCGTCGATCCGGAAGGCCAGCGTGGCTTGCCCGGCGCCGAGCTGGCCCGCCATTTGTCGCGGCAGGATGTTGCGGCGGAATTGCTGGTGCATGCGGGCCGCGATCGGGATGCCGGTTCCATCCTGCTGCAAACCGCGCAGGACAGGAAAGCCGATCTGCTCGTTATGGGCGCCTATGGCCATGGCCGCATCCGGGAAACGGTTCTGGGTGGCGCCACGGCTTACATGCTTGGCAAGATGGAGCTTCCGGTTCTGTTCAGCCACTAGGACGGACTGAAGGCAAAGGGTGGCCTGGTATTTGCCGGCAGCCGCCGACCGCATTACATTGGGCGGGTCCGTTGGATTCCGTCATGCTGCTTGCCGCCCCCGAAACCCAGTTCCTTGTCATCGACATCCAGGCCCGGCTGCTGCCGGTGATGCGGGATGGCGACCGCGTGGTGCGCAATGCCGGCATCCTGTTGCAGGCGGCGCAGAAACTGGCCATCCCCGCGCTGATCACCGAGCAATATCCGCAGGGCCTTGGCCCGACGGTGCCCGAGGTCATGGCGCTGGCCGGCGCCACGCCGGTGCTGGGCAAGATGCATTTCTCGGCAGCCGCCGACCCGGCCATCCGCGCCCGCATCGATGCGGGCGGCAAGCCGCAGATCGTGCTGGCCGGCATCGAAGCGCATGTCTGCGTGCTGCAGACGGCGCTGAGCCTGGTGGAGGCCGGCCGCAAGGTCTTTGTCGTCGCCGATGCCATATCGTCCCGGCATGGCGACAGCGCCTCGGTAGCGATGCAGCGCATGCAGGCGGAGGGCATCGGCCTGGTCACCACCGAAATGTGCCTGTTCGAATGGCTGGGCAGCGCGGCGCATCCTGACTTCAAGACGCTGTCCCGCCTGATCAAGTGACGAGTTACGAAAGGATGCTGCCATGCGCCAGCCGCTGGTGCTGATACCCGGCCTGTTGCTGACCGACGATTTCTGGCGCGAGCAGGTCGCCCGGCTGTCCGATGTCGCGCAATGCATCGTGCCGTCCTGCCATTACGACATGGACAATTTCAGCGACATGGCGCGCGCCATCCTGGCTGAGGCGCCCGAGACTTTCGCGCTCTGCGGTCTGTCCATGGGTGGCTATGTCGCCCAGGAGATCATGCGCCAGGCGCCGCAGCGCGTGACCCGCATTGCGCTTATGGATACGTCGGCCCGGGCCGATACGCCGGAGCAGACCGAGCGTCGTCGCGCCCTGATCAAGCTGGGCCAGATCGGCCGCTTCCGCGGCGTGACGCCGCAATTGCTGCCGGTGCTGCTGCATCCCGACAACCTGTCGAACACGGCGCTGACCGACCGCATCATGGCGATGGCGGAACAGATCGGCCGCGATGGTTTCATCAGGCAGCAGACGGCGATCATCGCCCGGCCCGATGGCCGCGAGGACCTGAAGGCCTACAGCCTGCCGGCGCTGGTGCTGTGCGGCCGCCAGGATGCGCTGACGCCGCTGGAACTGCATGAGGAAATGGCGACGCTGATTCCCGGGGCGAAGCTGACGGTGATCGAGCATTGCGGCCATCTGCCGCCGCTGGAAAAACCCGACGAGACCGCCGCGGCCCTGCGCGGCTGGCTGGCGGCCTGAGTTAAGCCGGATCGAGTCCGGTTTCGCTCAGCATCGCAACCGAAACCCGGTTGCGGCCTTCGGTCTTGGCGCGACCCAGCGCCGTTTCGGCGCGCCGCACCAGGCTGGCCCAGTCATCGCCGTGCAGGCCAAGCGTGGCGATGCCGAAGCTGGCGGTGATGGTCCCGCTCGCGCGGTTATCGTGCTGCGCCGCCGCGGCGATCTGCTGGCGCAGCCGCTCCGCCAGCTGCTGGGCACCCCCCAGCCGGGTGCTGGGCAGCAGGATGCAGAAGGTGGCGCCATCGATGCGGGCGAGATAATCCTCGCGGCGCATGTTGGTCCCGATAATTCCCGCGATCTGCCGCAGGACGGCATCGCCGAAGGCATAACCCTTCTGGCGATTGATGGCTTCGAAGTGATCGATATCGAGAATGATCGCCGAGAGGCCGTAACCATGGCGGCGCGCCCGGGAAATCTCCTTGGCGCCGATCTCGTCCAGCAGGCCGCGATTGACCAGGCCGGTAAGCTGGTCGGTGCGGACGCTGCTCTGCAGGCGTTGCTGCAGCCGCTGGCTCACCATCAGCGCGCAGGCGATGGTGGCGAGCAGGGAAGCCAGCGCCGGGATCAGGAAAATGCCGTTGCCGAGTGGTCCGGCCCGCAAACCATCCAGCTCAAGCTGGCCCGATAGCGCCGCGAAAAGGCGCATCAGGTAGAGCGTGGACAGCATGCCGAACAGCAGCCCGATCAGGGCCTGGGTCTGCATCAGGCCGGTCTCGATGCGGTACAGCATGCTCCAGGCGATGCAGGCGCAGGCCATGGCAATCACGCCGGCAACGACGGCAGCCCGCATGGCCACATCTGGCGTGACGAACAGGAACCAGCAGAACGGGACGAGGAAAGCGGCCAGCAGCGCGGCGGCCGGTCGCCAGGGCAGGGGCTGGCCCCTGAATTGCCGGCTGCCGAACCAGAACAGGATATAGCCGATGACAAACAGGATGTTGCCGGACAGGGCGACGATGGGTTCGTTGCCCGGCTTGCGCAGCACCAGGATGGCAAGGCCGACGCCGAAGGTGATGTTGGCCAGCGCCCAGGTGGAGGGGCCCGCCTCGCGAGGATGCACCGCAGTGACGCCGGTCATGATCAGGGTGTTGATCACGGCCACGGCAATCGTCGCCAGGGCGATGATCGGCAGGTTGTCGACGCCAATCATCCCCGGCATGCGCGGCTCACACGTCGATGTCGGTGGCGAAGGCGGCGCGTTCCTGGATGAACTGGAACCGCAGCTCGGGCTTGCGACCCATCAGCCGCTCGACCAGGTCATCGGCTTCCTTCACCTCGTCGACCGGCACTTGCACGCGCAGCAGGATGCGGTTCTTGCGGTTCATGGTGGTTTCCTTCAGCTGCGCCGGCGGCATTTCGCCAAGGCCCTTGAAGCGGCTGATCTCCACCTTCCTGCTGCCGAAATGCTGCTTGATCAGCTTGTCCTTGTCGTCGTCGTCCATGGCGTAGAAGGTCTTGCCGCCCTGGCTGAGGCGATACAGCGGCGGCTGCGCCAGGTAGAGATGGCCATGCTCGATCAGCTTGGGCATCTCGCGGAAGAAGAACGTCATCAGCAGCGATGCGATATGCGCGCCGTCGACATCGGCGTCGGTCATGATGATGACCTTGTCGTAGCGCAGCTCCTCCTCGCGGTACTTGCCGCCGGTGCCGCAGCCCAGCGCCTGGATCAGGTCGGCCAGCTCCTGGTTGGCGGCCAGCTTGCCCGAGCCTGCTGAGGCAACATTCAGAATCTTGCCACGCAGCGGCAGCACGGCCTGGGTGCGGCGGTCGCGCGCCTGCTTGGCCGAGCCGCCGGCGGAGTCGCCCTCGACGATGAAGATTTCCGAGCCGTTGGCGGCCTCGTCGGCGCAATCGGCCAGCTTGCCGGGCAGGCGCAGCTTGCGCGTCGCCGACTTGCGGCTGACATCCTTCTCGGCGCGGCGGCGCAGGCGGTCCTCGGCGCGTTCGATCAGCCGGGTGAGCAGGGCATTGGCATGCTGCGGCGCGCCGGCCAGCCAATGGTCGAAATGGTCCTTGATCGCGGTCTCGACCAGCTTCTGCGCCTCCACCGTGACCAGCTTGTCCTTGGTCTGGCCCTGGAATTGCGGGTCCTTGATGAAGACCGACAGCATCGCCGTGCCGGCGGTGAGGATGTCGTCGGCGGTGATCTGCGCCGCCTTCTTGTTATTGGCCAGCTCGGCGTAATCCTTGATGCCGCGCATCAGAGCGGCGCGTATGCCGGCCTCATGGGTGCCGCCATCGGGCGTCGGCACCGTGTTGCAGTAGGATTGCAGCCAGCCCTCGTCTATATCCTGCGGCCAGTGGATCGCCCATTCGACCTGGCCGCGCTCGCCGGCCAGGGCCGCGCGGCCGGCAAAGGGCGTCGGCGTCACGGTCTGCTGGCCCTCGAGCTGCTCGTTCAGGTAATCCTGCAAACCGCCGGGGAAATGCAGCACGGCTTCGGCAGGGGTTTCGTCGCCTTCCTTCAGCAGCTCGGGCGCGCAGGCCCAGAAGATTTTCACGCCGGGATACAGATAGGCCTTCGAGCGCGCCATCTTGAAGATGCGCGCGGCGCGGAAATGCGCGCCCTTGCCGAAGATCTGCTCGTCGGGATGGAAGATCACCGTGGTGCCGCGCCGGTTTGGCACCGGGCCGACCTTGACCAGCTTGCCCTGCGGCGCGCCGCGCGAATACTCCTGCCGCCACAGCTCACGCTCGCGCGCCACTTCCACGGTGAGCCGGTCGGACAGCGCGTTCACCACCGAGATGCCGACGCCATGCAGGCCGCCGGCGGTGGAATAGACTTTCGACGAGAACTTGCCGCCCGAATGCAGCGTGGTGAGGATGACCTCCAGCGCCGACTTGTCCTTGAATTTGGGATGGCGGTCGATCGGGATGCCGCGGCCGTTATCCATCACCTTCAGGCTGCCATCGGCCTGCAGCGTCACCTCGATGCGGTCGGCATGGCCGGCGACGGCCTCGTCCATCGAATTGTCGAGGACCTCGGCGAACAGGTGGTGCAGGGCGCGTTCGTCGGTGCCGCCGATATACATGCCGGGCCGGCGCCGCACCGGCTCCAGGCCCTCGAGAACTTCGATGTCCTTGGCGGTGTAATCGCTGCCGCCCTTGCTTCCCTGCTGGAACAAGTCGTTCATACTATTCACGGATTTCGATTAAGGGGTGACTCGGATTTGCGCCGCAGTATAGTGGGGGGCGTGCCGGCGGCACAACCAACATATGGTAGGAATATAGGGCTGCAACGACCATGACCGAGACTTTGACGCGCGGCGAACCGGTGATTCGCTCGGCCCCGATGCCGGCCGACATGAACGGCAACGGCGACATTTTCGGCGGCTGGGTGCTGAGCCAGATGGACATCGCCGGCGGCATCGTGGCGGCGCGGCGCGCCCAGGGCCGGGTGGTGACCGTGGCGGTGGATGCCATGACCTTCCACCAGCCGATCAAGGTGGGCGACGTGGTGTCGATCTACGGCAGCGTGATCCGGGTCGGCCGCAGCTCGATGGCGGTAAAGCTGGAGACCATCGTGGCGCGGCGGCTGGACCCCACCGAGATCAAGGTGACCGAGGGCGTCTATACCTACGTCGCCATCGACGAAAATGGTCGCCCGCGTCCGGTGCCGCCCGAGAAGGTGGCATGAGCGGCGGCGCTCCCCGGCATTACGCCGCCGACGAGATCGTCGCGCCGGAGCTGATCGCGCTGAAGGCGCTGTATGACGACCTGAAAGCGCCGGACGGCCTGCTGGCCTATGACGCGCTGCCGCCAGTCGAGACTCTGCCCGGCGTGAGCGACCTGGCTCTGGTCGAGGCGCTGGCCGACGGGCGCTACCGCTACCGCGCCATGGGCAACGGTTATCGCCATACCGCCGGCGCCGCGCTGAAAACCGCCGGCGACGGCACCACGGCGGAAAACCGGCCGGTGGTGCTGCAGCATTTCGACCTCGCGGTGACCGAGCGGCGGCCGGTGCATGTCAGCGTCACGCGCTGGGACGGGCCGAAGATCCTGCAATTCGACCGGCTGGTGCTGCCGCTGACCGATGGGCAGGGCGAGATCGGCCACCTGCTGGTGGGCGAGGTGTTCCTGCGCCTGGCCAAGGGCTGATCTTCCCCGCG
>NZ_JANLJJ010000079.1 GCF_029255545.1 Ferrovibrio sp.
CCCTAGGCCAGGGCGCGCAGGATCTCCTGCGAGCCTGTGACAAAGCCAAAGCATTTCTTCACATTCCAGATCGTCGCCTCGGTGCAGAAATCCGGCGAGGTGGTGGCGCAGCAATCCTCGACCAGCACGCAGCCATAGCCGAGGAAATTGGCGTCGGTCAGGCTGTGCAGCACGCATTGATCGGTGTTCACGCCGGCAAACAGCAGCGTGCGGATATCCAGGTTGCGCAGGATGCTGTCGAGCGGCGTGTCCCAGAAGCCGCTGATACGGTATTTGTCGACCCTGATGTCTTGCGGCAGCGGCGCCAGTTCGTCGACCACAGCGGCGGCCCAGCTGTCTTTCTGCAGTACGTTTGCGCCGCTGCCGGGCAGGGGATCGCCCAGGCCGATGCCGGTGCCGGCCGGCTTGTAGAGATGGATCTGGTTCGGCGGCATGTTGGCGAGGTCGGGCCGGTTGCCCCAGTTGACCCAGATCACTGGCATGCCGGCCTGGCGCAGGGCGGGTAACAGCTGCTGTAGCGGCGCGATCGGCCTGCGGTCGGGCGTGTAGTCGACGCCGAGATGGTCGACCCAGCCGCCCCTGGCGCAGAAATCGTTCTGCATGTCGATCACCACCATCGCGCTGCGGTTCAGGTCGATCGTGACATTCTGCGGCGCCGCCGCGACCGGCAGCGGGCGTGGCGCCAGCGGCGGCCGGGCCATGTCGACATGACCGGCATTCGCGGCCCAGAGATGCCGGGCCTTGGGCGCACCGAGCTGCTGCAGGGGCGGTTCGACGCGGGACGTTTGATCGATGTCGCTCATGGTCTGCCTCATCCGGCTGGGTCGATGCTCCACGTCGACGTAGCAAATTCCCTGCCATGGGCTTTTATGCGGATTGCCGGGACTGGCCGACCTAGTGTTGATTAAATAAAGTGCATTTCCTGCATACTGCATGCAGAACTGGCAGCCCATACACTGCCCCGGCGCCGGGCTGCCGGCTTTTAGACAGCAAATACAGGCTCCTACGCTGCCTCGCGGCTCTGGCATGCCGATTGCTGATCCCCTGATGGAGACTCATTAAAGGGGGAGCGTGACCATGCTGAAATTTGACCGCCGGGAATTCCTCGTGGGCAGCGCCGGGGCTGCCGGACTTGTCATGCTGGGCGGCCTGGCCAGGCCGGCGCGGGCGGCGGGCGCCCTCACCGTCGGCGTGCTGATCCCCGGCTCGAAGGCCGACAAGGGCTGGATGGAATCGGGGTATGACGGCCTGAAGGCGGCCGAGAAGAAACTCGGCGCCAAGATCACGGTGAAATACATCGAGAATGTGAAATTCGCCGACATGGAGCAGGTGCTGGTCGCGCTGGCCGGCAAGAACGAGCTGGTGATCGGCGTCGGCGGCCAGACCCAGGCTTCCGTCTTCAAGGTGGCGCCGCGCTTCCCGAAGGCGAAATTCGCCATCGTCGGCGGCAATGCCGATGCGGCCAAGCCGGCCAATGTGGCGGCCTATGACGTGCGCCAGGCCGAGATCGGCTTCGTCGCCGGCGCGGCGGCGGCGATGCTGTCGAAAAACGGCGCGGTCTCCTATGTCGGCGGCCTGGAGATTCCGGCCATCGTCAATACCGGCAAGGAATTCGGCAACGGCGCCAAGTATATCAACCCGGGCATCAAGTATTTCGAGACTTACACCGGCGATTTCGACGATGTCGCCAAGTCGAAGGAAGCCACGCTCGCCGCCATCGCCCAGGGCGCCGACGTGCATTACCACATCCTCAATCTCGGCCTGCGCGGCATGGAGCAGGCGGCGCGCGAGAAGGGCACGCATATCATCGGCAGCTACACCAATCGCTGCGGCACCGATCCGCTCTACATCGCCTATTCGATCACCGGCGTCGGTTTCCAGGTCGAATACGCCATCGAGCAGGCGGTGGCCGGCAGCTGGAAGCCGGAATTCAAGCCCTTTGGCCTGGCCATGGGGCCGCAATCGTCTGACATCGCCATCTGCAAAGGCGCCACGCCGGAGATGATCGCCAGGCTCGACCAGATCAAGAAGGACCTGCTGTCGGGCAAGATCAAGGTGCTCGACGCCTGAGGCCATCCGGAAGGACGTCGTCATGCACGGCATGCCGGAAGGCGGGGTGGGACAGACGGCGGCCGCAGCGATGCGGCCGCTGCTGGCGCTTGAGTCGCTTGGCAAACGATTCGGCAACCTGCAGGCCCTGAAGGATGTTGCGCTGGAGTTCCGTGCCGGCGAGGTGCATTGCCTGTTGGGCGAGAATGGCGCCGGCAAATCCACGCTGTGCAACCTGATCTTCGGCGTCTATCGGCCCGATGAAGGGGTGATGCGATTTGCCGGAAAGGAATGGGCGCCGTCCGGTCCGGCCGAGGCGCTGGACAGCGGCATCGCCATGGTGCACCAGCATTTCAGCCTGGTGCCGCGCATGACGGTGGTCGAGAACCTGATGCTGGGGCAGAGCCGCGGCATCCTGAAGCGGCGGCAATTCGCCGCCATGATCCGCGCGACGGCGGAACGCTTTGGTTTCACGCTGGACCCGGAAGCCGTGGTCGGCGAATTGTCGGTCGGCGAGCGCCAGCGCACCGAGATCGTCAAATGCCTGATGCGCGAACCGCGCCTGCTGGTGCTGGACGAGCCCACCGCCGTGCTGCCGCCGGGCGAGATTGGCGCGCTGCTGGATATCTGCCGCCGGGTGGCCGATAGCGGCCGCGCCGTCATCCTCGTCACCCACAAGCTGGCCGAGATCGCAAAAGTGGCGGACCGCGTCTCGGTTCTGCGCGGCGGTCAGGTGGTGGCAAAGGCGGAGATGGCCTCGGCCGACATGGGCGCGCTGGTGCGGGCCATGGTGGGGCGCGAGGTGAAGTCGCTGGACGTGGCGCTGGCGGAAGCCGCCGGCAGGACGGAAACACGGGCAGGCGGGGATGAAAAGGCGCCGCATGCCCTGGTCTGTGACGGCCTCGGCGTGCGCGATCGCCATGGCGCCACGCGGCTGGACAATTTCACCCTGGAAATCCGCGCCGGCGAGATCGTTGGCCTGGCCGGCGTCGAGGGCAACGGGCAGAGCGAGCTGGGCATGGTGCTGGCCGGATTGCTGCGGCCCAGCGCCGGACGGTTCTTCATCGGCGACACCGACCTGACCGCGGCGGGCGCGGCAGCGGTGACGGCGGCGGGTGGCGGCATCGTGCCAGAGGATCGCCATGCGGTGGCCTGCGTCACGGGCATGAGCGTGGCCGAGAACATGTATCTCAACAAGCTGGGCCAGTTCACCCGCTTCGGCCTGCTGCGGCGCAAGGCGCTGAACGAGGCCGCGCGCGGCCTGATGCGGAATTTCGACGTGCGCGCCGCCGGGCCGGAAGCCGCATTCTCCGGCCTGTCGGGCGGCAACCAGCAGAAGGCGGTGCTGGCGCGCGAACTCACGCTGTCGCCGCTGAAGGCGCTGGTCGCGGCGCAGCCGACCCGTGGCCTGGATATCAATGCCGTGGAAGCCGTCTACCGCCAGATCCGCGCGGCGGCCAATCGTGGTGCCGGCGTATTGCTGATCTCCAGCGAACTGGACGAGCTGATCGCCGTGGCCGACCGCATCGTGGTGCTGTATCGCGGTCGCCTGGTCGGCGAACGGCCGGCCAGGGCCAGCGAACGCGGCGCCATCGGCGCGCTGATGTCGGGGCAGGCGGCATGAGCGCGCTTGTCCTTGCCCTGCCGGACCGCCGCCGCATCGCGCGGCTCGCCATCCCGCTGGGCGTCGTGATCACCTCGCTGCTGGTCAGCCTGCTGCTGATCGCCATCAGCGGCCGCTCGGTGCCCGAGGCCATCGAGGCGTTTCTCGATGGCGCCTTCGGCACCGCCTTTGCCTTCGGCGCCTCGGTCAACCGCGCCGTGGCGCTGTCGATGGTGGGGCTGGGCTTCATTCTCGCCTTCCGCGCCAATCTCACCAATGTGGGCGGCGAAGGCCAGATCGCGGTGGGCGGCATCGCCGCCACCGCCGTGGCGCTGCATGGCCATGTGGCCGATCTGCCGCTGGGCCTGGCCGTGCTGCTGCCGATCCTGGCCGGCACGCTGGCGGGTGCGGCCTGGGGCGGCATTGCCGGCCTGCTGAAGGTGCGGTTCGGCACCAACGAGGTGATCTCCACGCTGCTGCTCGGTTTCATCGCCCTGCTGATGGTCTACTGGTCGGTGCAGTCGACCGCTTTGCTGCGCCAGCCGCAGACCTCATCGGCGACGCTGCCGGAATCGCTGCCGATCCCGCCTTTGACGCGATTGCCCGGCCTGACTCCCGATCCGGAATCGCCGCTGCATGTCGGCCTGATCATCTGTCTGCTGGCCGCCGTCGCGACGGCCGTGGTGCTGCAGCGCTCGACCTTTGGCCTGCGCTTGCGCGCCATCGGGCTGAATGAGCTGGCGGCAAGGCGGGCCGGCATGCCCGGCGGCCTGCTGCTGATGGCGGCCCTGGCGATTGCCGGCGGTTTCGGCGGTCTGGCCGGCGCCATCATGCTGCAGGGCGAACAGTATTACCTGAAGACCGGCTTCTCGTCGGGCTACGGCTTTGATGGCCTGGTGGTCGGCCTGCTGTCGCGCGGCTCCGCCATTGGCGTGCTGGCCGGCGCGCTGTTTTTTGGTTTCCTGCGTTCCGGCGGCATCTCGATGGAGATCATGGCCGGCGTGCCGGCGGCGCTGACGCTGGTGATCCAGGGCCTGATCGTCATCGCGGTGGCCGGTTCGGTGATCCTGATCGAGAAACTGGACAAGGAGCCACGCTGATGGAGGAGACGCTGGCCATCTTCATCGCCTCCACCTTGCGGCTGGCCATGCCGCTGATCCTGGCGGCCAGCGGCGAACTGGTCAGCGAACGTGCCGGGGTGTTGAATCTCAGCCTGGAAGGCATGATGCTGACGGCGGCCTTTTTCGGCGCGCTCGGCTCCTGGGCCACCGGCAATCCGGTGCTGGGCATCTGCTGCGCGGTGATCGCCGCGCTTGCCGTCGCCACCGTGCAGGCTTTGCTCAGCGTGCATCTGCGCGCCAACCAGCTGGTGGTGGGCATCGGCTTCAACATCCTGGCGCTGGGTGCAACGACGCTTCTCTATCGCATCATCTTCGGCGGCCTGTCGCGCGAGGAAATTCCTGGCCTGCCCAAACTCGATATTCCGGGCCTGAGCGACCTGCCCTTCATCGGCACGGCCTTCCTGCAGCAATCGGTGTTCGTCTATGTTGGGCTGGCCTTCGTCGGCCTGATCTGGCTGATGCTGAGATACACCGCCTTCGGCCTGGCGGTGCGCGCCGTGGGCGACGAGCCGCGCTCTGCCGACAAGGCCGGCATCCCGGTGCTGCGTGTCCGCTATCTCGCCATCCTGATCACGGGTTTCATGGCCGGGCTGGCCGGCTCGTTCCTGTCCATTGCCGATATCAACACCTTCACCGAAAACATGACCAATGGTGCCGGCTACCTGGCGCTGGCCGGCGTGATCTTCGGCGGCTGGAATATCGGCCGCACCATCGGTGCCTGCCTGCTGTTCGGCGCCGCCACGGCGCTGCAGTTCCAGCTGCCGGCCATGGGCATCAACGTGCCGACGGCTTTCCTGCTGATGCTGCCTTATCTGCTGGCCTTGCTGGCGGTGGCCGGCGTGGTCGGCCGGCTGGAGCCACCCACCGCGCTGACCCTGCCGTTCCAGCGCGGCAAGTGAGGACAAGACCGTGCCATCCATCGCCGCCCAGCCTTACGATTACGGTTTCCCATCCGGCAAGCTGGCGCTGGTCGTGATCGACATGCAGCGCGACTTCATCGAGGAGGGCGGCTTCGGCTCGGTGCTGGGCAACGACGTGCGGCCGCTGAAAGCCATCGTGCCGACCGTGGCGCGACTGATCGCCGGATTCCGCGCCGCCAGCCTGCCGGTGATCCATACCCGCGAAGGGCACAAGTCCGATCTGTCCGACTGTCCGCCGGCCAAACGCGCGCGTGGTGGCGGCGCGCTTACCATTGGCGATGCCGGCCCGATGGGCCGTATCCTGGTCGATGGCGAGCCGGGCAACGACATCCTGCCCGAGCTGGCGCCGCTGCCGGACGAAACCGTGATCGTGAAACCGGGCAAGGGCGCTTTCTATGCCACGCCGCTG
This sequence comes from Ferrovibrio sp., assembly GCF_029255545.1. Classification (GTDB taxonomy): domain Bacteria; phylum Pseudomonadota; class Alphaproteobacteria; order Ferrovibrionales; family Ferrovibrionaceae; genus Ferrovibrio. Next base: position 6,103 of record NZ_JANLJJ010000079.1, read on the forward strand.
GGCGATATCCTGCAGGGGCTCGGCATCGGCCATCTCGTCTTCGCCGGCGTCACCACCGAGGTCTGCGTGCAGACGACCATGCGCGAGGCCAATGACCGCGGTTATGAATGCCTGCTGGCCGAGGATGCCACGCAGAGCTACTTCCCGGCCTTCAAGACGGCCACCCTGGCCATGATCCGGGCCCAGGGCGGCATTGTCGGCTGGACTGCGCCGAGCGATGCCGTGCTGGCGGCCCTGCGCTGAATGGCAAAAACCTGCATCGGATTTCCGGTATTCGTTTATAATCAGATCGTTGTTGAACTTGCTGTTGGTTGTCGCGTATGTCCCAGTTTCTCACTCTTGCCGACCAGATCCGGGAAACGCTCGCCGAGCAGATCGTGTCCGGCGAACTTGCGCCGGGTACCCGGCTGGATGAAGTGGAAATCGCCAAGCGGGTTGGCCTGTCGCGCACCCCGGTCCGCGAGGCGTTCAAGGCGCTGACCGCGATGGGGTTCCTGGAGCACCGCCCGCGCAAGGGCGTGGTGGTCGCAGTGCCGGACCGGCAGCGGATCGAGGAAATGTTCGAGGTGATGGCCGAGGTGGAGGCGACCTGCGCCCGCTTTGCCGCGCTGCGTATGACGGCAAAGGAGCGCCGCGAGCTGGAAAGCCTGCATGAGCAATCGCTGCGCATGGTCAGGCAGAGCGACCTGGCCGGTTATTCGTCCTTCAATACCGCCTTCCATGCCCTGATCTACAAGGGCAGCAAAAACAGCTTTCTGGAAGAGACGGCGCAATCGGTCCGGCGGCGCCTGATGCCATATCGGCAGTCGCAGTTCCGCGTGATTGGCCGGCTGAGCAGTTCGCATGCCGAGCATGACGAGGTGGTGAACGCCATCCTGCGCGGCGATGGCGATGCCGCGGAAAAGGCGATGCGCCAACATGTCTCCAGGGTGACCGTCGCATCGGTCGATTTTGTCGAGGAGCGCCGCTCGAAAAAAGCGGCGCTCAGCGCGCCGCCTGACGATAGGCCCGCCAGCCTCCGTATGCGGTGATGTCGCGCGCGGCGGGAATGGCCGCCGCTTCGCAGACAAATCCCTTGATCTCGCGGCCATCGTCCAGCCGCACATCGGCGATGCCAAGCGGCCCGGGGATGCGGGCGGTGAAACTGCCGAAGCCGGCCGTCGGCAACAGCCAGATTTCGCATTCGATGCCTGCCCCACTGCCCGGCTCGACGCGCACCAGGCCGGGGCGCTGGATGGCGCCCTCCAGGGCATAGAGTTTGTAGTCTGGCGAGGTTCGGGCCGGGCCGGCCAGCCTGGCGCCCAGATTCAGCAGTTCGTGATTGAGCGGCTGGCCGCTGAGATGGGCGCCGAACACGGCGAGCGGCACGAAGGGATAGGATGGCGCCGGCGCGGCAGCGACGTCTGGCAGCCTATGCGGGCCGGCGCCCAGCGGCAGGCTGGCGGCGGCATGAGCGGCCTGGCCGATGGCGGCGAGGACGGGTTCGTGGAAACGCGGCGCGATCAGCGTGATGCCGGCGGGCAGGCCATCGGGCTGGAAGCCATTCGGCACCGCCAGCGCGGCGAGGTCAAAATAGTTCACGAAATTGGTGTAGTAGCCGAGATTGGCATTGAGCTGGAGCGGCTCTGCCGCGACATCGTCGATGCGATAGATCGTGCCGCTGGTCGGCACCAGCAGGACATCGATGTCCTGCCAGACCGGCATCGTCTTCTGGCGCAGGCCCTGCAGGCGGTAATACAGGCGATGCACATCCACGCCGCTGGCGGCCTTGCCGCTGTCGATGATCCCGCGCGTCACCGGATGCATCGCATCGCCATGGCTGGCGAGGAAGTCGGCGATCGCGGCCGTGCGCTCGGCGGTTCCCGCCGGCTGGTAGAGCAGGCCGGCGGCTTCGGCAAACGGCGTGTAGTCGATTTCGACCGGCTGGCCGCCCATTGCCGTCAGCCGTGCCACGGCCTGTGCGAACAGGGCTTCGGCGGCGGCGTTGCCGAAGAATTTCAGGTCGGCTTTGCGGGGCAGGCCGAAGCGGAACGAAGCCGGTGGCGCAGGCATGACGGCGGCCCAGCCGGTCGGCGCGGCGCGGCTGTAATCGTCGCCGGCATCGAAACCACCCGCGGCCTGCAGCACGGCCATGGCATCGGGTACCGTCAGCGCGAAGACCGACACGCAATCGATCGAGCGGCAGGCCGGCACGACGCCGCGGGCGCTGAGCAGGCCGATGCTGGGCTTCAGGCCAACGATGTTGTTGAAACCGGCCGGCACGCGGCCCGATCCCGCCGTATCGGTGCCGAGCGCGAAGCTGACCAGGCCGCTGCTGACCGCCACGGCGGAGCCCGAGCTGGAGCCGCCCGGAATGTAATCGGCGTTGAACGGGTTGCGTGCCACGCCATAGGGCGTACGCGTGCCGACCAGGCCGGTGGCAAACTGATCAAGATTGGTCTTGCCGATCAGCATCGCGCCGGCGGCCAGAAGGCGCCCGACCGTGGTGGCCGATTGCGTGGGCGTGTAGGCGAAAGCGGTGCAGGCCGCGGTGGTCGGCAGGCCGGCGACATCGATATTGTCCTTCACCGCAAAGGGAATGCCCCAGAGCGGCTGGTCCGGCGAGGGCCCGCGCTGCTCCAGCTCGGCGGCCCGCGCCAGCGCGGCCTTGCGCTCGACCAGGCTGATCCAGACGCCATCCGCGCCACGGGCGGCGATCTCGTCGAACAGCAGCTCGACCAACTGGCCGGGAGTCTGGGCGCCGCTGCGATAGGCCTCGTGCAGCCGGGCCATGTCCAGGGAAATGGCGGGGCGGGATGACTGGGTCATGGCGGGCAATCCTTGGTGAAGGCGGTCGGAACAGCAATTATTATGTATACTGCATGCAATGAGTGTGCCGTATAAATATGCATTCAATACATTGATATTAATGGATTTTTGCGGAAATAACTGCTTGTTATTTAGTCGTTTTCAAATCGAAATATGCCTATTTTATGTGCTTAATGGCCTGTGGCGGGACCGGCTGATGCTGTCGGCCCGAATCTGCTGGAGACGGATTCTGCATGCCCGGCCATGGGATTACGGGAATAGGCGCTGATTCTCTCCCCGCTGGCATAGCAGTTGCACTGCGGCAGGTATCGAAACTGCTGCCGGGGGAACTGCCATGCATCGTCGTCTCTTTCTCTTCGCCTCATCCGCGTTGATCGCAACGGCGACAGCGATCCTGTCGGTCACGGCCATGCCGGCCGCCGCGCAATCCCGCAAGGAGACGCTGGTCGTGCTCGTCGAGAACGGGCCGAACAATCTCGACATCCATGGCATCGGCACCAGCTTCCGCTCCTATGTGGCGGCCTGGAACATGTATGACCGGCTGGTCAGCTTTGGCATCAAGACGCTGCCCGATGGTACGCAGTCTTACGATTACAGCAAGATCGTGCCCGAGCTGGCCGAGAGTTATGCGATGGCGCCCGACGGCAAGTCGGTGACCTTCAAGCTGCGCAAGAATGCCAAGTTCCATGATGGCGCGCCGGTCACCGCCCATGACGTGAAATGGTCGTATGACCGCGCGGTGAGCGTCGGCGGCTTCCCGACCTTCCAGATGAAGGCCGGCAGCCTGGAGAAGCCCGAGCAGTTCGTGGTGGTGGACGACTACACCTTCCGCGTTGACCTGCCGAAGCAGGACAAGTTGTCGCTGCCTGACATGGCGGTGGTAGTGCCGGCGATCTTCAATTCCAAGCTGGCCAAGCAGCATGCCACCGACAAGGATCCCTGGGCGATGGAGTGGATGAAGACCAACTCCGCCGCCGGCGGCGCCTTCAAGCTCGACAAATGGACGCCGGGCCAGGAAATCACCTTCAACCGCAACGACGACTGGAAAAGCGGGCCGCTGCCCAAGATCAAGCGCGTCATCATCCGCGAGGTGCCGTCGCCGGGCAACCGGCGCGCCCTGATGGAACGCGGCGATGCCGACATCTCGGTCGACATGCCGCAGAAGGATTCCTCGGAGATCGTCGCCGAGAAGGGGTCGGGCAAGTATATCGTGGTCGGCGTGCCGATCGAGAATTCGCTGAAATATATCGGCATGGTCTCGACCATGAAGCCCTTCGACAATCCGAAGGTGCGCCAGGCCGTCGCCCATGTCGTGCCCTATGAGCAGATCTACAAGTCGGCGATCTATGGCCGCGGCATTCCGATGGCGATGGGCCCGGCCGATGCGCCCAAAGAGGCTGTCTGGCCGCAGCCCTTCCCCTACAAGACCGATCTGGCCAAGGCCAAGCAGCTGCTGGCCGAGGCCGGTTATCCGGATGGGTTCGAGACCACCATCTCGATTGACCTTGGCGATGCCACTGCGTCGGAGCCGGAAGCCGTGTTGCTGCAGGAGGCGCTGGGCAAGATCGGCATCAAGGCCACCATCGAGAAGATTCCCGGCGCCAATTTCCGCAACGCCATGCTGCAGAAGAACCGCCCGATCCATATCGCCAGCTTTGGCGGCTGGCTGAATTTCCCGGATTATTTCTTCTTCTGGGGGTATCACGGCCAGAATGCGGTGTTCAACACCATGTCCTACAAGAATCCGAAGATGGACGCGCTGATCGACGCCGCGCGCTATGAGGCCGATCCGGCCAGGTACAAGGCCCAGGTGATGGATTTCATCAAGCTGGCAATCGACGATGCGCCACGCATCCCGCTGTATCAGCAGATCCTCGATGTCGGCATGCAGAAGAACATCAAGGGCTATACCTACTGGTTCCACCGCCAGCTCGATTTCCGCCAGATCGAGAAGCAGTAAGCCCTGCGTTGAGCCCTGTGTAGCGTAACGGACGAAGGCCGGCGATGCTGTCCCTGATCGGCAAGCGGATCATCAGCGCGATCCCCAGCGTGATCGGCGTGCTGGTCGTCACCTTCGTCCTCACCCGCGCCCTGCCCGGCGACCCGGCCGCCTATTTCGCCGGACCGGCGGCAACGCCGCAGGCCATCGAGGAAATCCGCCGCAGCCTCGGCCTCGACAAGAGCCTGCCGGAACAGTTCGTCGTCTATATCAGCGATCTGGCGCGGGGTGACCTGGGCAACTCGATCGCCACCGGCCAGCCGGTGCTGACCGAGATCGTCACCCGCCTGCCGGCTTCGCTGGAGCTTACCCTGCTTGGCCTGCTGGTCTCGGTGCTGATCGCCGTGCCGCTCGGCGTGCTGGCCGCCACCCGGCCGGGCTCACTGATCGACCATGCCTGCCGCGTCATCACCACCGCCGGCGTGTCGCTGCCCGCCTTCTTCACCGGCCTGCTGCTGGTCTATGTGCTGTATTACCGCCTCGGCTGGGCGCCGGCACCGCTCGGCCGGCTCGACATCTTCTATTCGGCGCCGAACACGGTGACCGGCTTCTACACCATCGACGCGCTGATCGAAGGCAATTTCGAGGTCTTCCGCGCCGCGCTGGCGCAGCTGCTGCTGCCGGTCACTGCGCTGGCGATCTTCACCCTGGCGCCGCTGGCCCGCATGACCCGCGCCGCCATGCTGGAGGTGCTGAACAGCGACTTCATCCGCACCGCCCGCGCCGCCGGCCTGCCCAAGGGCAAGATCGTCTATGGCTATGCCTTCCGCAACGCCATGCTGCCGGTGGTCACCACGCTGGGCATGGTGTTTTCCTTCCTGCTCGGCGCCAATGTGCTGGTCGAGAAGGTGTTTTCCTGGCCCGGCATCGGCACCTTCGCCATCGAGGCGCTGATCGCCTCGGATTACGCGCCGATCCAGGGCTTCGTGCTGACCATGGCGATGCTTTATGTGACGCTCAACCTGGTCATCGACATCCTCTACATCGTGATCGATCCGCGCGTGGGGTTCGAATCATGAAGGCGACGTGGAAGCATATCCGCTATGTGCTGGGCGAAAACCCGGTCACGCTGTTTGCCTTCGCCCTGTTCGGATTCATCCTGCTCTGCGCCATCTTCGGGCCCTGGCTGGCGCCCTATGACCCGCTGACGACCAATGCCGCCCAGAGCCTGAAGCCACCCTCGGCGCGGCACTGGTTCGGCACCGACGCGCTGGGGCGCGATATCTTCAGCCGCGTGCTGGTGGCGACCCGGCTCGATCTCGGCATCGCATTCGCCTCGGTGATCCTTACCTTCGCCATCGGGGCCCTGGCCGGCATCGCCGCGGGGTTCTTTGGCGGTTGGGTCGATCGCCTGGTTGGCCGCCTGGCCGACACCATCATGGCCTTTCCGCTTTTCGTGCTGGCGATGGGCATCGTTGCCGCCCTGGGCAACAGCGTCGGTAACATCGTGCTGGCCACCGCCATCATCAATACGCCGCTTTATGCCCGCGTTGCCCGCGCCGAGGCCAATATCCGCCGCAATGCCGGTTTCGTCGAGGCCGCGCGGCTGTCGGGCAATTCGGAGGTGCGCATCCTGCTGCTGCAGATCCTGCCCAACATCCTGCCGATCCTGATGGTGCAATGCTCGCTCACCATGGGCTACGCGATCCTGAATGCCGCCGGGCTGTCGTTCATCGGCCTGGGCATCGCGCCACCGACGCCGGAATGGGGCATCCTGGTGGCCGAGGGCGCCGCCCTGATGATCTCGGGGGAATGGTGGGTGGCGCTGTTCCCCGGCCTGGCCCTGATGACGGCGGTGTTCTGCTTCAACCTGCTGGGCGACGGGCTGCGTGACATTGTAGACCCCCGGAGGCGCACATGACCACGCCGACCAGATACAAAGCGGGGCGCACATGAGCGCCGTCCCTGTCCTTGCCGTCGATAACCTGAGCGTCGAATTCCGCACCCGCAGCGGCATCGTCAAGGCGCTGGAGCAGGTCAGCTTCAATATCGGCAAAGGCGAGATGGTCGCCATCGTCGGCGAATCCGGCTCCGGCAAGTCGGTCACCGCCTATACCGTGATGGGCATCCTCGATGCCGCCGGCCGGGTCGACAGCGGCAGCGCCGTGTTCGGCGGCCTCGACCTGCTGCAGGCCAGGGAGAGCGCCCTGCGCGAGATCCGCGGCCGCGAGATGTCGATGATCTTCCAGAATCCACGGGTGGCACTCAACCCGATCCGCCGGGTCGGCGACCAGATCGCCGACGTGCTGCTGCAGCATGGCGGCATCACCCGGCGCGAGGCGCCAAAACGCGCCATCGAAATGCTGGCCCGCGTGCGCATCCCCGATCCGGAACGCCGTGCCAGGGCCTATCCGTTCGAGCTGTCGGGCGGCATGTGCCAGCGCATCATGATCGCCATCGCGCTGGCCTGCTCACCCAGACTGCTGATCGCCGACGAGCCGACCACCGGCCTGGACGTGACGACGCAGGCCGCCATCATGGACCTGATCGCCGAACTGGGCGCCGAGCAGGGCATGGCGACGTTGCTCATTACCCACGATCTCGGGATGGCGGCGGAATACTGCGACCATATCGTGGTGATGCATGCTGGCCATGTCGTCGAGATGGCGCCGACCGCAGCGCTCTTCGCCAATCCGCGCCATCCCTATACCGCCAGGCTGATCGCCGCCACGCCGCGGCCGACCGCCCGCCTGGCCGACTTGGTCTCGATCCCGGGCAACCTGCCCGACCTGCGCGCCACCGTCATCCCTGCCTGCCGCTACAGCGTCCGTTGCGAGCGGCGCAAGCCGCGCTGCGAACAGCCGCTGCCGCTGGTGCTGGGCGACGAAAAGGGCAGCATGGTCGCCTGCTGGAATCCGCTATGAGCGATGTTTTCGACAAGCCCCTGCTCGACGCCCAGTCGCTGCACAAGCATTTCCCGGTCGGCAAAGCGCCGGGACCGTTCGCCAGGGCACCCAATACATGGTTTGGGCGCGCCGACCGCCCGGTGCCGAAGCTGCATGCGGTCGACGACGTCACCTTCACGCTGGCGAAGGGCGAAACCCTTGGCCTGGTCGGCGAAAGCGGATGCGGCAAATCCACCCTGGTGCGCCTGCTGACCCGCCTGCTCGACCTCACCGATGGCAGCATCCGGCTGGATGGCGCGGAGATCGGCCATCTGCCGGCCAGGGGTTTCGGCAGTTCGTCCTATCGGCCGCGCATCCAGATGGTGTTCCAGGATGCCGGCGACAGCCTCAATCCACGCTTCACCGCCTTTGCCGCCATCGCCGACCCGATCCGGCGCCTGAAGCCCCTGCCGCGTGAGCAGTTGTGGGCGCGGGTGGAAGCGCTGGCCACTATGTGCGGCCTGCCGCTGGAATTGCTTGGCCGTTTCCCGCACCAGCTCTCCGGCGGCCAGAAGGCCCGCGTCGGCATCGCTCGCGCCATCGCCGTCGAGCCCGACTTGTTGATTCTCGACGAACCGACCGCGGCACTCGACGTGTCGGTGCAGGTGGTGATTCTGCAACTGCTTAACGACCTCAAGACGCGGCTTGGCATGAGCTACCTGTTCGTCAGCCATGACCTGAATGTGGTGCGCCTGCTCTGCGACCGCGTCATGGTGATGTATCTCGGCAAGATCGTCGAAAGCGGCCCGGCCGAGGAGGTGTTCCGGAACCCGTCGCATCCCTATACCAGGGCGCTGCTGTCGGCGATCCCGCATTTCATGCCCGGCCAGGCCGCGCCGCGTCTGCGCATCGCCGGCGAACCGCGCAGCCCGATCGACCCGTCGCCGAAAGTCTGCCGCTTCTATGGCCGCTGTCCGCAGGCTAGGGTGGCCTGCGAGCAGAGCATGCCGTTGCTGCAGGGCGTCGGACAGGAGCATTCCGCAGACCATTCGGTCGCCTGCCATTTTCCCATCACCGCCAATGCTGCCAGGGAGGTTGCATGAGTCATCCGCCTTTCGATGCCGAAGCCTATATGGCCGCCGCGGCCCAGGCCCTTGGAATCACCCTGGACGAAGCCTGGAAACCCGGCGTGATCGACAACCTGAACCGCGCGCATGCGATCGCCCAGGCATTCCTGGATTTCCCGCTGCCCGACGATGTCGAGCCGGCCTCGCGGTTCGAGTCATAGGGGCCCGCGATGATCGACTGGCAGAGCAGGGCCCATGAGATTGCCGCCGCGGTGCGCGGTGGCAAGGTGTCTGCCACCGAGGTCCTGCGCGTGTCGTTGGCCCGCATCGAGGCGGCCAATCCCGCGCTCAACGCCTTTACGGCGGTGACATCGGAGCGTGCCCGCGCGCGCGCCGCGGCAATCGACCAGGCGCGTGACGAAGGCAAACCGCTCGGTCCGTTGGCCGGCGTGCCCTTCGCGGTGAAGAACCTGTTCGATGTCGCCGGCCTGCCGACGCTGGCCGGCTCGAAAATCAATCGCGATCATGCCGTGGCGACCGCCGACGCGACGCTGATCCAGCGCCTGGAAGCCGCCGACGCCATCCTGACCGGCGCGCTGAACATGGGCGAATACGCGTATGACTTCACCGGCGAGAATATGCATTACGGCCCGTCGCGCAATCCGCATGATCCTGGCTGCATGTCGGGCGGATCGTCGGGTGGCTCGGGCACGGCGGTGGCATCCGGCATGGTGCCGCTCAGCCTCGGCTCGGATACCAATGGCTCGATCCGGGTGCCGGCCTCACTCTGCGGCCTGTTTGGCCTGAAGCCGACCTTCGGCCGGCTCAGCCGCCATGGCAGTTTCCTGTTCGTCGCCGATATCGACCATCTCGGGCCGCTGGCGCGCTCGGTCACCGATCTCGCGCTCAGCTTCGATGCCATGCAGGGCCCTGATCCGGCCGATGGCTGGTGCGCGCAGAAGCCGGCCGAGCCGGTGCTGCCCAGGCTGGAAGCCGGCATCGACGGCCTGCGCATCGCCATCGCCGGCGATTACTTCGCCAGCGGCGGCGAGCCGGAGGCTCATGAGGCAGTCGCCGCCTTTGCTAGGGCGCTGGGGGTCACCCGTTCGGTCACCCTGCCCGAGGCCGCGCGCGGCCGCGCCGCCGCCTATGTGATCACCGCCGTCGAAGGCGCCAACCTGCATCGCGAGCGCCTGAAGGCGCGGGCGGCGGATTTCGACCCTGCCGTGCGCGACCGCTTTTTCGCCGGCCTGATGCTGCCGGCCGATTGGCTGGTGCAGGCGCATCGCTTTCGCGCCTGGTATCGCGCCCGCGTCGCCGAGGTGTTCCGCGATGTCGATGTGATCCTGGCGCCGGCCACACCGCGCGTGGCGCCCAGGCTGGGCCAGGTGATGATGACGTTGAACGGTGTGGAAATGCCGGTGCGGGCCAATCTCGGCCTGTTCACCCAGCCGATTTCGGCGATCGGCCTGCCGGTGGTGGCGACGCCCTGGGCCGGTCGCGGCAAGGCTCACGGCAATCTTCCGATCGGCGTGCAGGTGATCGCCGCGCCGTGGCGGGAGGATCTGGCCCTGCGGGTGGCGCGGCGGCTGGAGCAGATCGGTATCGCGGATTCGAAAGCCGTGTGAGGGCAGTATGGAAATCAACATCCCCGAGATTCTGGCGGAAGTGACTGCCGTCTTCCTGCGGTACGAAAAGGCCCTGACCGGCAATGACGTCGCCGTGCTGGACGAACTGTTTTTCAACAGTCCGCATACCATCCGCTATGGCGTGACCGAGAACCTGCATGGTTATGAGCAGATCATGGCCTTCCGCGCCGCGCGACCATCCCAGGGCCTGGAGCGCGAGATCTTCAACACGGTGATCACCACCTATGGCCGCGATTTCGCCACGGCCAATACCGAATTCCGTCGCGCCAGCACCCCGAAGACCGGCCGGCAGAGCCAGACCTGGCTGCGCACGCCCGATGGCTGGCGCGTGGTCTCGGCCCATGTCAGCCTGCTGTGACTTCAGATCAAGGGGCGAGGTGAAGATGATTGACGGCAGCGCAGGGAAGGGGGTGGCTTCCGGCCTGTAGCCTGAGGGCCAGAGGTCGAAATCCTCTCCCCGCAACAAAAACGCCGCAGGTTTCGCCGCGGCGTTTTTGTTGCTCCTGTCCGCCGGAATCCGGCGATACCATGCCAGCCGGCCGGGCTGAACGGGGCGCCCGGTCCGGGCAGTTATTGACCCGCAGATGCAATCATGCTCTACAGGTCGTCATCGACGGCATTCATGCAAAAAACCATGTCATTCTGTTTTGCAACAGTGACGTCCACAGGTTACGTGGATCAAACTGCAGGGTTGTGGCTGAACCTCCAGGCGATGCATCCCGGCAGCCCGCTTGTTGTCTGTTGCCTTGACGATCACGCCTGGAATGCCTTTTCCCCCCACATAGACGACAGTTTGATCCTGGTTCGGGCCAGCACGGTATGGGGTGAGGCGAACTGGGTGAATCTATGCGCCCGCATGACGCGCCCGGAGCGCGCCTTCGCCACCAAGGCCGCGCTTGCGGTATGGGCTCTTGAGCAGGGGCATGAAGGCGTGATGGTGCTCGACAGCGACCTGCTGTTCGAGGAACCGATACCCGATCTGATTACGGATTGCCTGGAAAGCCAGGTGCTGCTGGTGGCGGCGCGCCACAATCTGCGGCACTGGCGGAAGTCCAATACGTTTGGGCTGTTCTCGGCCGGCATCGTCGGGTTTGCGGCTGCCGGGCTGCGGGCGGCACGGATATGGAAGGCGCAAGCCTTCGATGAATGCCGCGCCTTGCCCGTGGACGGGCTTTACAACGAACAGAAATACCTCGATTACCTTGTCGGCTCTTTCGACGTTTCCATTGTTCGTGACATCGGCATTAACGTATCGCCATCGACGCTCAAGCTTGTCAATCCCCGCCAGAATGCGCAGGGCCGGTGGGAAGCGGACGATGGCACGCCGATCCGGGTGTTCCACTACAGCCGCAGCGCGGATTCCAACCTTCCGTTTGCACGGAGCAAGGTTGACCTGAACCGGCGTGGCCTTGAGAAACTCAAGGCTGGCCTGCCAGTCGCAAGCATGGCTGAGCGCATGGCGGTCAAGGCTCCGCCGTTCAGTCTTGCCCGCATTGTGAGGTTCATGCGGTTGGGAGCGGCCTGGGATGCGCTTCCCGTCCTTCTGGCGAGACTGAGCCGCGCCATGTTTACCCTGCACAGGGTGCTGACGCTGCCTGACCTCACGCTGCCGGAGCGCTGGGATCAGGCTTTCCGCCGCAAGCATGCATTACATCTCAAACTTGAGGATGAGGCCTTTCCTCCCAAGTGAGATGGCCGTCCCTGCGCGGGGTGGCCGCGGCGGCGGCGGCAGGCCGGCCGCGTTCAGGCCGGTAGCGCCGATTGCAGCAGGGCCTTGGCGATCAGTTCGGCGGCTTTGCCGCCGCCAAACAGGCCCGGTACTTCACCTGCGCGCGGCGGGTGACGGAGCGCTTCGGCCAGCCCTTCCGGCTCACAGAGGACGGCCCAGCCCGATTCCACCAATTCGCGCCATTCGGTTCTGTCGCGAAGTATCAGGCAGGGAACGCCGAAGAAGAAGGCTTCTTTCTGCACGCCACCCGAATCGGTGACAACCACCGCCGCCGCCTGCTCCATCGCAAGCATGTCGAGGTAGCTTAACGGGGCGATGCAGGTGACGCGGCTCTCAAGTTGTTCCAGCAAGCCGGCGCGGGCCAGGGCGGATCTGGTTCTCGGATGTAGCGGCAACAGGATGGGAAGCTGCCGCGAGGCCGAGCATAATGCCTCGACAATCGCTTTCAGGCGGACCGGATCATCCGTGTTCTCGGCACGATGGATTGTGGCCAGGGCAAACTGCTTCTCGCGGAGTCGATGGGCATTCAGCAGAGTTCCTGCCTCAGCCCGGCTGACATAATACAGCGCGGCGTCAAACATGACGTCGCCGACCAGCCGTATTTTATCCGCCGCGATGCCTTCGCGCTCCAGATTCCTGACCGCCTGGTCGGTTGGCGCAAACAGAAGATCGGAAACCTGGTCGGTCAGCAGTCGATTGATTTCTTCCGGCATGGCGCGCTGATAGCTGCGTAACCCAGCCTCGACATGAGCAAGAGGCAATCCAAGCTTGGCGGCCGCGAGGGCGCCGGCCAGAGTTGAATTGGTATCCCCATATACCAGAACCAGATCAGGCTTCTCCTGCAGCAGCACGGCTTCCGTCGCCTCCAGCATCCGGCCCGTCTGGGCGCCATGCGTGCCGGAGCCAATGCCGAGATTGTAGCTTGGTTCAGGCAGGCCAAGCTGCTCGAAAAAAACGTCCGACATCGCGGCGTCGTAATGCTGGCCGGTATGGATGAGAATCTCGTCGGCATTGCCCTGCGCCTTCAGCGCCTGTGTCACGACGGCGGCTTTCACGAATTGGGGGCGCGCCCCGACTATGGTGGCAATCTTCATGTCAATCCTAGCTGCGGGAACGGAGCGGCCTACCTGCCGCGGCGGCCTGCTGATGGGTATCAGTGGCCGACAATCGCCTGCACTATACGGGCCTGGTCTTCCTCGGTGAGATAGGGATGCATGGGGATGCTTATCACTTCCATCGCAAGCTGTTCCGAAACCGGCACCCCCGCTGGAGAGACCGGATAGTTGCGATATCCGGTCTGCCGGTTCAGCGGAATGGGATAATAAACGTTGGTGGGAATGCCTGCCGCCTGGCATGCATTTCTGATGGCATCCCGCTCCGGCGAACGCAGGGTGTAGAGTGCCCATGCCGAGCGCCGCCCTGCCGGCACGACCGGACGGATAACCTTGCCGGCATGCGGGCGCAACAGGGCGTCGTACCGGGCCGCCACTGTTTCGCGCAACTCCAGCTCATCGGCAAAGATCGTCAGTTTTTCCAGCAGGATTGCCGCCTGGATCGTGTCAAGTCGGCTGTTCATGCCGATCCGTATGTTGTCGTATTTGTCCTGTCCCTTGCCATGAAAACGCAAAGAGCGCAGCAGGTCTGCGCGCGGCGCCGCATTCGTGAAGATCGCGCCGCCGTCGCCATAGCAGCCGAGCGGCTTGGACGGGAAAAAACTGGTGGTGGTGTAATCGGCAAGGCTGCCGACCATGTGGTTCTGGTAACGCCCGCCGAAACTCTGGGCGGCATCGGCGACGAGAACAAGGCCATGATGGCTGGCGGTCGCCGTCAGCCTGGCATAATCGGCCGGCAGGCCAAACAGATCGACGGCAATGATCGCGCGTGGCCGCAATCCGCGGCTGCGCGCGTCGGAAACGGCGCCGTCGATATGATCTGGATTGATGGCAAAGTCGTCGGCATTGACATCGATAAAGTATGGGGTTGCCCCCAGCTGGGCTGCCGCTTCTGCCGTGGCAACAAAAGTGAAGGCGGGCATGAAAACCGCGTCTCCGGGCCCGATATTCTCCGCCATCAGAACCAGCGAGATGGCATCGGTTCCATTGCCGCAGCTGACGGTATGGTCGGCGCCGCAGAATTGCGCCAGCTTCTGCTCCAGAAGCCCGACTTCCGGCCCAAGGATGAAGTGCCCATGGTCAACGACGCGACGCATCGCGGTGTCGATCGAGTCACCCAAGCGTTTCCGCTGAGCCTGGAGATCAATGAATGCAAGTGGAGATGCCATCAGGATACTTCTTCGAGCCGGTCGTCGTGGGTGAGGCGATACTGTCGGCCTTCGATGGGGCAAATAAGGTCGGGTCCCAGCCTGCCGCCGGCATGGGATACCCAACCGATCCGTCGTGCCGGCACGCCGGCCATCAGGGCGAAATCCGGTACGTCACCGGTGATTACGGCGCCCGCCGCGATAAAGCAATAACGTCCCAGGGTGTGGCCGCAGACGATCGTTGCGTTGGCGCCGATCGTCGCGCCCTGCCTGACGAGCGTGGGCCTGTATTCGCTCTTTCGTTCGATCTCGGCGCGCGGATTGTTGACGTTGGTAAATACGCAGGATGGGCCGCAGAACACGCCAGATTCGAGTGTGACGCCCTTGTAGAGGGACACATTGTTCTGAATCCTGCAGCGATCGCCAACGTCGACATCGGGGCCAATAACCACATTCTGACCGATGTTGACCGAGCGCCCAATACGGACACCGGGAAGAATATGGCTGAAATGCCATATCTTCGTGCCCTCGCCTATCGAAACGCCATCGTCGATGACGGAGGAGGCATGAACGAATACATTTGCCGTGCGCCAATATTCTCCAGTCGGAGAGGCCGGCCGGCCCGTTGCAACCGAAGCAGCCAGGGCAATTACTGTCCGCAGCAGCTCCGCGCCGATTCCCTTGTGCCCGTCGAGGACAGCATGCACAGTCGCCAGCGGCCCGCCCGATTGTTTGAGCGACAGGGTTTCCGGGCCTGCGCCATGGAGCTCAAGCGTGGCGCAATGCCCGTCCCAGACGACCCGGCCGTGCTCGCCGATGACAGCCAGCCTTTCGCTGGGATGTCCGATGCCGGCCAGAAGCTGGGCCTGCAGATCAGGGAACAGCAGACCGGCGGAGATTACCGTAGCCTGAGCGGCATCGGCCTGAGCGGTCACCTCGTCAGGCGATGCTCCGGCCAGCGCCATCAAAGCGGCAAGACCGTCTGTCAGCGGCTCCCAGATCACGGAGGCGGGCCTGAACCATTCGATCTGGATTACGCGTATTCTGCCAAGGCGTCCGGATGCGATCGCCGCGGCGAGGCTGCGTGTCCCGGTGCTGGCGGTTGATGCGGGCAGCCAAACAAGCCTGCCGCCCCTGCCCGTGACGTCACGGTCAAACCCGACGGCTTCGGCGGGTGCGAGACGGCTTGATCCCAGGCAGGCTATGGCCTGTCCGGCCTTCAGTTTCGGGATGGTCGCCTGCCGGTGTCCGGCAGACAGGTGGCCCAGCAGGATGATGCCGGCGGCTTCCCGGGAGGCCTGGGCCAGGCCAGCCTCGTGCAGGGCCTGTTCGGCCTCGACATCCGCGGCGTGAATGGCCGTATTCTGCTGCTTGTTCATCAGAGAATGTCTATCTCAGCCGGGGCAAAAGGGCAAAAGGATACCATCCGGCCGGCATGCCGGCCGGATGTGTCAGGCTTTGCGGAACAGGGCCTGGAAAAACGCCCGGCAGTCTTGAGGTGACGGGGCGAACCGAATTATTGTGGTCGCCGTATCGACGGGTGGCGATACGACGCGGCGCGCCGCCCAACCGCTCCAATGCAGGCCAGGCAAAGCGCATGGGCTGAGGGCGACGGCCACAATCCGGGAATGTTAAATGAAGCAGTTTGCGATGATTGGTGCGGCGGGATACATCGCTCCGCGGCACATGAAAGCGATCAAGGACACGGGCGGCCGCCTGATCGCGGCGCTGGATCCAAATGACAGCGTCGGCATACTGGACAGCTATTTTCCCGATGCTGACTTTTTTATCGAGTTCGAGAGATTTGACCGCCATATCGACAAACTGCGCCGACGCGGAACCGCAGTCGATTATGTTGCGATTTGCTCCCCGAACTATCTGCACGATGCCCATATCCGTTTCGCCCTCCGGAATCAGGCCGACGCGATCTGTGAAAAGCCGCTGGTCCTCAATCCATGGAATATTGATGCGCTTGCCGAGATCGAGAAGGAAGGCCAGGGGAAAATCTATAATATCCTGCAGCTGCGGTTGCATCCCGTTATAGAACAACTCAGGCAGGCGGTGGCAGCCGGGCCGAAAGACAAGATATTTGACGTCGATCTGACCTATATAACCGCCCGGGGGCACTGGTATCACACGAGCTGGAAGGGCGATGTCTCAAAATCGGGCGGCGTAGCAACCAACATAGGCGTACATTTTTTCGACATGCTGCACTGGGTTTTCGGTGCGCGGAAAAGCATGGTTGTCCACCACCACCGGCCCGATGCGGCGGTCGGTTATCTGGAATATGAAAGGGCGCGCGTGCGCTGGTTTCTTTCCATTAATGCGGGCCACCTGCCGCCTGCCGCCCGCGATGCGGGCAAGCGCACGTATCGTTCCATACAGATCGATGGCCAGGAGCTGGAATTCTCGGAAGGCTTCACCGATCTGCATACCGCTAGCTATGAAGCCATTTTCAGGGGCAACGGTTTCGGGCTGGAGGATGCGCGCCCCAGCATCGAGGCGGTTTATGAAATTCGCCAGGCCACTCCGGCGGGCATTCGTGGAGATTGTCATCCTCTGGCTCTGCAACTGCGCGACAGCTAGAGTGCCGTTGCGGGCTATTTTTCGAAGACGTAGGTTTCTGTTTCCAGATCCCATGCGGCAGGCTTGCGTTGCCTGACATATTCCCGCAGGCCGTCATCCGGTAAATCCGTGTTGCCGATCACGTCGACGCGACGAAAACCAACCAGCTGTCCGATATTGGTCATGTATTCCCTGTCGTACAGCCAGCGATGGCCAAAAGCGCGCATGGTGATGTTTATTTGCTGTCCTGCGGTGTGGAAGGGCTCGCTGCTGAACCGCGCGCCGCGGCCCAGAAGGGTTTCTCTGGCCGCCTGATCGGAGCCGTACAGAACGGAAATGATTTTTCCCAGCGATGGCGTGGCCATGATATTCAGGCCGCCTGGTTTGAGCACGCGCATGGATTCCACCAGGAACTCGCGGAATTGCAGGCGGTGCAGGTGTTCGACCACGTGCGAGGAATAAAGGAGATCGATCGAGGCATCGGGGAACGGCAGCGGCGCCGATATGTCGATGGGGATCTCTCCGCAGACCTGGGAATTCAGGAATCCTGGCGTGTTGTGTGTTGCCCCTAAGTGAACTTTCACAACTGCGTTGCTGGCCAGATAACGGGCTATTGCGCGACTGCGTATGAAATGGCCGTGCCGGAGCCAGGATTTCCAGGTTTGCAACCGGAACCCGACGAGGGCCCGCAGGCCACGGTAAAGATACTCCGACTCGGAATGGGCGTTGATCATCGCAATTCTATTCCCTTATCGCTGGGCGCCGATCAGGTGCGGGCGCCGCGCATGTCGGCCCGGACAATGGCCGTAAAATATTGCGCGAAAATGTCTGCGCTTTCCGGGCCGGCGACATGGCGGCGGTAGCATTCCTGTCCGTTCCGGGCGATTTCAACGGCACGCCCCGGGGAGTCCAGTATTTCGTCGATTATTGCCTTGAGGTCGCTCAGGTCCCATCGATGACTGAACATGGTCTGGCCGGCCTCGAACAGGGCCGGCCAGGTTTCAACGTGGCTCATATCGGGTTTCAGCAGCGTTGCGCCAGCAAGAAACACCTCGAAATCCTTCAGGGTGATCTCGCCAAGGCCGAAGGGAGACACGACAACCCGGCTTTGCGCCAGCTCTCCGAGATAGGCGCGGCGAGACAGCTTGCTGGTTTCCATGTATGACTTCAAAAGTTCGCGAATCCGCTCACGCTGCCAGCGCACCGTTGCGCGCTCATAGGAAATACCCATGCGGCAGGACACCGGGATGCTTCGCGCGGCATCCGGCCTGGCCCATCCGCCGGGCGCTCTCAGCAGCGATGCAAGCGGCAGGTGATTATACAATGCCATGCGGAAGGGGCCGGCCAGGGAGTAGTCGGCCAGACCGGAATTCCAGGAGACGCGAAGTTTGGATAACAGCGCCGTGTCCCTGACCTGCGCTTCTGAGCCAACCGGATTGTCGTCGGTGACGCCAGCGGTGCTATGGTAGAAGTCGGTGTAAAGCCGACGGCCATATAGCGGGCGGGCGTACAGAGATCGATCCCGCAACAACTGGGATTTGAAATAAGCATCGACGGAAGGCAGCGCCCCATCGATGAGCCAGCTTGCACTGTCGCCGATGTCAAAAAAGAAGAACCGCCCCGTTTTTTCACGGAATGAGGCGAAAAGATCCATGGTGCGCTGTTTCTCCGCGCCCCAGGCATTCCGGAAGAATTTGCTGTCGAATATCAGGGTGTCGCAATCGCCCAGCTCCGGAGCAATCGAGGCAAAGAATCGGATATGCACGCCATAATTCTCGATAGCCGTCCTGAATCGCACCAGGGGATAAAGGAAAGCGCGCCCGTTCGGCGTCGAGAAGCCGGGCGTCAGGATATGGACCGTGGTTTTGCCTGCCATCATATGCAGGTAGCTACAATGGCAGCAGGATTGATCACCGGCTCGCCCCCGTCACCGGATTGGCCACGCTGCGTAACCAGGTTTCGATATTGATCATGTGGACGAGAATGCGGGCCACGGAGCGGTCGCCGCCGCGGAAGCTGTCCACCATGCGGCGAATGGCGACCCGATCCCCATATCCAGGCAATCTGGCATTGGGCTCCGTAAGCAGCTCCAGATAGCGTCCGAGGCCGGTGGGAACGGCCAGCCACTCGGCCAGTGGTATCGTCAGGGCGACTTTGCGCCTGTGGACGAACGAAGATGAGAAGAATTTCTCCGCCAGCCCCTTGAGCAGCGGCTTGGTTCGCCCACCGGGCACGCGCAAATGGTGGGGAATGCTGTTCATGGCCTGGAACAGGGGCGCATGCGCAAACGGCACCCTGGCTTCGACAGAGGCCGCCATGGCCATCTTGTCCTGCCGGAGCAGCAGGGATTCCAAGTATACCGTCTGGTCGACCGCCATCATGCGGTCGCGGAAATCCGGAAAGCGGGCGGCGATCTCCTCCCTGGCTCCGGCGGCAGGCGCCAGAGACGGGAAAAGCTCGGGAAGCTTCCAATAGTCCGAGAATACGCTGGAAAAAATGGCAGGGTCGTGGTCCGAATAATGCTTGAGCCAGCCATAGCGCTTTAGCAGCGGCCACAGGCGCTCTGGAACGAGTTGCGCAAGGCGCCTGTAGCGTTGCAGGCTTTGCCACTGGGCATAACGCTCATAACCGCCGAAAGCCTCGTCGGCGCCCTCGCCGGTGAGAACGACTTTTGTGGTGTCGCGGATGCGATCGCACAGCAGCATGAGAAGTATGCAGCCAAGGTGCGGGCTTGGCCCTTCCATATGAGACACCGCCCGCGGAAGCGCATCGGCGAACATCACACTGTCCACGGGCATTTCATGATGAACCGTGCCTGCGGTCTCGATGACTTCGCGGCGATACGCCGATTCATCGTGTGGCGAATCCGGGAACCCTATGGCGAAACTATGCAGGGGGCGGGTGCGCCCTTTCGCCGCGAGGACGGTTACCAGGCTGGAATCGATGCCCCCCGACAGCTGGACGGCATAATCCACGTCGCTTGCCAGATGAGCGGCAACGGAAGATTCAACGGATTCCCGCACCATGTCTGCCGCAGCCTGCGGCGTGATCCGGTTGGTATGGCCTATGCTGTCGGTGATGTCGAAATAGCGCCGCTCGGCATAACCACTGCCATCCAGATTGAAGGTCACCACGGTGCCAGGAGGGATGCGATCGATATTTTCCAGATTGCTGAGGCGGCCCGCGGCGAAACGGTAGACCAGAAGTTCGGCCAATGCGATCCGGCAGGGGCCGCTGCGGACCAGCCTTTGCAGGGGCCGCATCTCGCTTGACAGGGCGATGAGGTTGCCTTGCCGGCTGATATACAGGGGCTTGATCCCCAGGGCATCGCGCGCCGCCGTAACCTTGCCGGTGGCATGGTCAACAATGACGAACGCAAACATCCCTTCGGCTTTTCCCAGCACGCCCTCGCCCCATTGCATGAAGCCATGCAGCAGGACCTCGGTGTCCCCATTGGTTTTGAACTGGTGGCCGGCAGTCTCCAGTTCGCTGCGCAGGGCGCGATAATTATAAATTTCGCCGTTGTATACCAGGGTATAACGCCCGGAATCGTCCGTCATCGGCTGGTCGGCAATGTGCCGGATGTCCAGAATGGACAGGCGGCGGAATACCAGCGCCATGCCGGTTCTATCAACGATGCCTTCCGAATCTGGTCCGCGGTGACGCAGATCCTGCCCGATTGCCTGCAGGAGATCTTGCGGGAAGTCGCGGTCCCGCTCGAATAGTGCAGCAAAACCACACATTAATGGCCGCCTTTTCTGGTCAATTCTTGGTGGGCGGCGATCAGTCTGCCGTAGAGAGCGATATATTGATCAACAATGGCGTCCCATGAAAAATCATCGGCGCGCCGGCGTGCGGCCTTTGAGAGTAAATCGCGCAATGCGGGAGAGCCGGCGACATTCAGGATAGCCTCGGATAGGGCGCCCACATCGCCGACAGGAACCACAATGCCATCTTGCTCGGCGCGGACGACATCGCGGCAGCCGGGCGCGTCAGTGGTAATCACCGGCAATCCGGCGGCCATTGCCTCGACCAGTACGATTCCAAATGTCTCGATCCGTGACGGCAGGACGAAGACATCTGCTGACTTATAGATATCGATCAGCCTATCTGACGGCAGCAGCAGGGCATCGGCGCCTTGTGCCGGGCTGGCCGGAGGCTCGATGAGGTGTATCCGTTTGCGGGCAGTCTCACGGCTGATCCTGGACGCAAGCTCAGTGACGCCCTTTCCAACAAAGACCGCGGCGATATCGGCTCCGGCATCTATTCCCCGTTCGACGGCCTGCAGAAGGATATCAAAATCCTTCTTCGGATGATTCCTGCCAACGCATAACAGCAGGGTTGTGTCCGGTGCGATGCCCAGGCCGTTCCGGATCGCGGCGCGGTTGACGCCGCGCTGGAAACGGGCGACGTCGACGCCATTCGGAATGCGGGCGATAATGGCTTCTTTCGCGCCAATGGCGGAATACTCGCGCGCGACGCTTTCAGTAATGGCCACCAGGCAATCCGCCCTGGGCAACCATTGCCGCACCTGCCGATCAACCTCTGGGTTAAGGCGCATGCCGTAGCCGATATCCGGGTCGACCTGGATGTCCTCGCCGGTGCAGCGCACGAGATGCGGGATGGCCTGTCGCGTGCGGGCGTAGCGGACCAGATTGACGCCAACCGGGTAGCCGATGGTCGCGTGCCAGATATCGAAACGGTGACGGCGCTGCAGATGTGTGAGAAATGCATCGAACAGGGCGTGACCGATTGACGGGGCATGGCGCATCATCCCCCAGATCTTCGGGGGAAATGAAACAACCGGATAAGGCAGGTTCCAGTTGGCGCGACGGAGCATGGCAAGATGAGGTGCCGGCGCAATCACGGTCGGATTATGTCCGCGGGCCATGAGCCGGATCGCGATATTGTGCAATCCGACCTCCGCGCCGCCCAGACTGGGCAGGAAACTGGAAATCGGGAGGGCGATGTTAAGGGGCATGTCTTTACGGGGCTGTCGTCGGGACTTTGCCGCCGGTGGCAATCGTTTCCAGCAATGACAGTTCCGCAGCTATCCGGTCAGACCAGGACGGTATGAAGCCGGCGGCCGCGGCGCGAATCTGCCCGGCCATTTCACGACGACGCTCTGGTGCATCAGACAATTCCATGATCACCTGTGCAAGCGCGGGCACCTCGCGCTCGATCGGAATTCGCACCGCGGCCCCAGGCGGAATAAGGTTCCAGGTTCCGACATCAATCTTTCTGTCGAGCTGGGCGTCCAGCGCAACGAAGCAGTTGCCACCTGAGATGACCTCCAGGTTCGCATTGCTGAGCTGTCCGAGCCGGTTGAGCGATACGTATATGTCGGCCTGTCTGTGCGCGTCTCGGATCTGCGCATGAGGTAGCCGGTCGATGAAGGTGAATCGTTCTTGCGCGCCTGTGGCTTCAATCCGGCGCAGCAGCTTGTCGCGCTGGCTGCCCGTCCCAATGATGACGCCATGGATGCGGGTGGCATAATCATCCGGAAGCGACAGCAAGGCTTCAACAAACGGTTCGCAGCCCTTGTTCCATTCGAGTCTGCCGATAAACAGAACCACCGTTCTGCCTTCTGGGATCGGCAAGGGGGGCCGGGTTGGCGCCGGCGCAAGGAGGTCGACGCCATTCAGCATCATCCGACGGGGAGTGGCTGGGGCAAGTGCCTTGTCCATCCAGAATTCGCCGCCGCTGCCATCCTGCGTGCATAGGGCCATGGCAAACGGCGCCTTAAACGCCCAGCGTTCCAGTTGGGCGACAACACCGCGGCCGGACAGGGTGTCCCACATCGAGGGATAGACACCCATCACCCGCAACACAACCTTGGCGCCGAAGAAGCGGGCGAGTATGGCTCCGATCAGGGCATGGGCCCGGTCAACATAGACGATGTCGGGAGCGAAAGTCCGGAAATGCCACCATATCCAGAACAGATGCCGGAGGCTGGTGAGAATGCCGCGCAGGCGCCCAAGCCAGACAGGAAACCTGCTCTCCCCGGCAAGGACATGCAGCGGTTTCGGAAAGCCTTCCAGTTCAACGCATTTGTCCTGCGACGTATTCCAGGCCGTGGCATAATCCCGTCCTATGCCCCGGGTCGCCAACAGAAACCGGCTGTCATGCGGCGGACGGGCCAGAGCCTCCATGACCTTGTAAATTGTCGGAACGCCGGTCGGGGCCCATTTTCCTGCCAGCAGTGAGGTCTCAAGTCCGGTAAAGACACGGCAAATATACAGGACTTTCACGTTGGCCTTCCCGTATCCCAGATTGCGGCAAACCCCCGCTCCTCGAGCCAGGCCTTGGCGTAGAGCGCCACGGGATTGCGGATGTCAGGCGCTGCGCGGGCGAAAGCTTTCCAGCCAAAAGACTGATAATGATTGCCAAAGCGGTCTATGTAGCGGGCATAGCCAATCATGCGGTCCCGCCTTTGGCGACCAAGGAGCAGGCGCGCCATGACAGAAAGCGGAATGATGAAGGCGGAAACTGGCTTGCTCCACGCGCTGATCGCGCGGGTCGGGCGACTGAACAGCCGCTCATAATCCCAGCGCACCCAAGTGTCACGATAGAGTTTCTGTCTGCGTTTGAATGCCGGCGGAACGTCGCGCCAGAAGTGGACCAGATCTGCGTCCCAGAGAGGAAGTTGCCAGCGATAACCAAGATGGTCATATACGCGCTGGCCGTTCACGATATAGCGCGCCTGCCGTCCTTCGTATTCGAACCGTTCCCAGAGCGCGATGGCCTGTTCCTGGCCGAGGGGCTGGCTGTCTTCGGCATCGAGTTCGATGAGGGAGCGAATCCGCCCGGCGATCTGCGCCTGATTGGCTGGGGTTCTGAGGGATGTCCAGAGCGAATAGTGGCGTTCGGAAATCCGGCTGACCAGGGCGCCTGCCGAAAGTCCGAGCTGAAACAGGGGCTCAGGGATATGCCCGCCACTGATGAAATCTCCGGTTTGCCCGTTGACGATCATGGCATCGGCCGGGATTCCGGCTTGGGCGCGCAACAGTTGCAGGGGCAGGATGTCCTGGTTGTTGGGCACTGCCGAGAGGGCATCGGCATATTGCCAATAATCCCGGCGCAGACTGCTGTTGAAGAACCGGCGGGTCACGCGTCCGGGAGTCGGTACGAACCGCCATGATACGCCGAGGTGGTCGGCAATATCGCGTGCCACCATGGCATCCGCATTGCCGGCCTGCCCATATGAAAAACAATGCAGGTTACGGTAATTGCGGGCGTGTAGCTTGGCCAGGATAAGGCGTGAATCAAGGCCACCGCTCAGGGGGATAACGATTGGGGCGCCATCCGCCGCGGCAATCGTTCTGTCGATGGCCTGGTTGACGACGGCATCCAGCCTGTCCTGCAGTTCGACTTCGCTTGCTGGAAAGATATCCCCGGGCAGATACCGGAAATACCGGAGCGGCAGGCATTTCCCGTCGCTGCGGCGCCATAGCAGAGCCTGCCCCGGCTCAAGCTGTTTCAGGTTCTCATATAGGGTATGCGGTCCGGTCGAGTAGCCCGACATGGCGCATTCCAGAGCGGAGGTCATGTCAGGTCTGGCCGCGCCGGCTGCTGCCAGCGTCGCTGTGGCATCGGTTCCGACATACACCTGAGGGCCGATGGTATGAAACACCGGGAAACTGCGGCAGTGATCGACGCAGGCAAGGATATGCTCACTGGTCGCGGCGATCATGGCGAATGAGCCAGCGCAGGCATTCAACGCCTCGGACAAAACCGGCGCATTATCGAAGGTCTTCGCCAATAATCCAGCCAGCCGCTCCGCAGAACGGCGATCACCCGCATACCAGTAGCTGACCGGCCCGAGCTGGCCGGATTTCCATTCCGGCCGATCATTCTCGACAATCCACGGAAGCCCCGATTGGGCCTGCATCATCCGATCCATTCGCAGCTCTCTGCGCCATCGAAGTAGCGGCGGGCGAACCAGTCCGGGCATTCCTGGCGTTCCCCCGCCCGCTTCGTGGCCGCAGCCAGGGCAACGGGGTCAACCCGGAGCCGCAGCTGCTCATCAGCGCTGGCTGGGACAATTTCGATCCTGGCCAGGAGATCATCGATGGTGGTCGGATCGAATGGACGCAGCTTCGTGTCGATCAGTACGACACCGCGGCGGGAGGCCAGGGCATCGAAGAACGCCGAGCCCGCATAGTCAAAAACATATACATCGACGTCATCCCGAAGCGGGTCGAACGGCCGGCTGACAAGGGCATCGAAACATCCCTGATATATGCTGCCGGACCCAATCACTGCTTTAGGGTGCGGCTTGAACAGAATTTCGAAGCCCGCCTTCCGGAGTTCGGACATGACCTGTATCTCGAGGTCAGCAATCAGGACATCGGCGGGCTTGATGGCTGGGATGTGCGAACTGAATTCTCCCAGGAAGGAACTTGCGACGAACATGACCTTTTTTGCCTGCCGGGCAGGAAGGTCGGCGCGATCATGCATCATCGTGTAAATGTTCTGATGGCGCCGCGAGCCCAGGCCGACGCAAACCGGCGGTTGATCATGCACTCTGATGAGGCGGCCCTCTCGATGGCGTCGCGCGATGGCGTCAGCCTCACCATGGCTATGGCCAAGGTAGCGGTCGCAGAACGGAAATTCGGATAATCCCCAGTGGTCATCGTCAAAGAAGGGCCGTTCGCCACCATGGGCGCAGCGAATCACGGTTTTCCCGTGGCTCTGGTACAGGTGGCCTAACAGGCGCCCAAGCATTTTTGGGGATGTTCCAACGGCAACATCCCCAATCCGCCAAGGGAAATGCCATCGCTGCAGGTGCCAGGCATTATGCCATGACCGATTGAGCCATGCTTGTGCAAAGAGGTCGGCTGCGTGCCGCACCTTCTCAGCCAGACCGGGCGCAAGATCAACATGCCGCTCCAGCAGATCCTGGAAAATGGTCGTCAATGCATCCGCGATGTCACGCATTACCCGCGGAATTGGCCCCAGCGACGGCCAATCGACCAGATACGGATTGAAATTGATCGATTGGCGTCCGCAGCCAGACAGAAAATTCTCGATCAGGCCGCCACGGGCAAGCGCGTCGCAGCGGCCCGATCGCGGCGTCGCAATCATAATAAGGTCGCGTTTGAGGGCGCGCAGCCTGTCCTTGGCCGACAGCGAGAAGCTGAGGCCTGGCTCGCCATCCGGTATGATGTCGGTATAGGTTTCGGCCAGCCTTGGCGTGTCCGACTGAAGGTAGGCGAGAATCGGATTTCCCGCCGGATCGAAAAGCGCGCTTCCGCCGGCTTGGCGGATATTCGTCAGATCTATCGCGGCGCGGCCGAGGCGGGCCATGCACAGGTAGATATCGAACAGGCAACTGATTGCAGCGACATAATCCAGCCCTCCGCTGCCCGCCATGCCGCGGATGTATGCGGTCAGGCCGCGGGGCAGATCATAGGACAGAATTTCGTATTGTTTCTGCCCGGTCGGCCAACGGAGTATGCGCGCACCGCTCCTGGCCATTGCATCGTAAGAGGCAATGTCAAGCGCAAATGTATTGAATTGGTTCATGAAGCTGCTTACAAGCGCTGCGCTTCGACCAGGGCGTGGAAGCGGGAATTCTTGTTGCCGATCAGCGCGTCATAGGTGCCCTGTTCGACGATTTCACCCTTTGCCAGCACAATAATGTAATCGCAGTGCCGGATCGTGGAGAGCCTGTGGGCGATGATGGCAATTGTTCTTTCGCCCTGCATCTGTTCGATGGATTCCCGAATGATCTGTTCGGATTCGCTGTCGAGCGCGCTGGTGGCTTCATCCAGGATCATCAGCCGCGGGTTGCGGAACAGTTCCCGGGCAATGGCGATCCTCTGCTTCTGGCCCCCGGAAAGATTGACGCCTCTTTCGCCAAGCAATGCGCTGAACTGATTGGGAAGCTTCAGGATGAAATCGAGGCAGTGGGCTCTGCGGGCGGCCTCGTTGATGCGATGGCGTATTTCGGCATCGTCGCTATTTGACGCAAACAGCGTGATGTTCTCTGCGACCGTGCCATTGAATATGACCGGATCCTGGGTAACAAAGCCGATTTTTTCGCGTAAATCCTGCTTATCGATAACGCCGAAATCCACGCCGTCGGCGGAGATACTGCCCGCGGTAGGAGTAATAACGCCAGCCAGGAGCAGAATCAGCGTGCTTTTCCCTCCGCCGGACTCGCCAACGATACCGAGGGTGCTGTTTGCAGGGATTCGCAGGTTTATCCCGGAAAGGGCCGGAATTTTGCCGTCATAGCTGAACGACACGTTGTCGAAGACTATCTCCTTGTCCAGCGCGACAGTACGACTGCCGTCGGCAGCTTCACGATTCTGGGCCAGCTTGCCGCCTTCCGTGGTCACGGTGATGACCCCGCCAACGCTTTCGTTGTATCGCTGGATTTCCTGCTGCACGCCCATGATGCGGGTGAAGGCGCGATAGCACAGCAGAGCCAGAACGACGATTTCGCCGATCGGCCGGCCCTCGACAACGGTCTGGATATATATTAGCGCGGCCAAAAGGACGATCGCCATGGGCTCCACGGCGGACTGCAGCATTGATGACATGATGGCCATGTGGTTCTTCAGCCTGATGTAACGCCGCAGCAGGGAGACAATATGGTCGCGCATCATCCGCATCGAGCCGGATGCACGGAGGTAGAGAAAGCTGTGCATACTCTGGATTAGTGCAGATTGAGCGTCAGCATAGATATGGGACATATCAATCGACGTCGATCTGGTCTTGGTGACAAGCACTCTGAGAAACCTGACCATGATCAGTCCGGCAATGACGATGCTGATCGTCACATCGACGCGGAGCGTTGCCGCCGCGGCCAAATGCATGGCTACGGCGATGATGGCTGCGGCAACGGATACCATCTTCGAGATTGACCGGCCGAATCTCTCAACCTCGCTGAATATCAGATTGTTCAAGGTGCCGCTGCGCAGCTTCGTGTAGTAAAGATACGATGCCGATGAATAAGCCCCGATCAGCTGTTCTTGGTGGCGAAGGATCAGGCCGGATATGATTTTTTCTCCGGCATAGAGTCGGGTGAAAACGATGGCGCCTTTGAGCAGGAATATGAGGACCATGAGGATCAGGAGATTCCCAAGATTGATCTCCAGGTTGACCGCGCGCAGGGAGTCGAAGACAAAAACGGTCAGTTCGCTGGTTTGCGATCCGATGTTGCTGTATTCCAAAATCGGCAGAAGCATTGCGATGCCAATGACTTCCGTAAAGCTGGCAAGGAAGACAATTCCAAGCAGCAGGATCAGGCTGTGGCCGGCCTGGGAGTACAGGGCCTTCAGGTTGGCCAGTTTCTTTCGGATGTTGCGCATGATCTACTCGGGCAGCGATGTGTTCGGGGATTTGCGGTGCATTGCAGCTCCAAGAGCATCCCGCAGATAACTCAGCTGGCCACGCAGTACGGCTACCGGGTTGTCGGCGAAGTCCAGAATGGTAAGGGCGAGGCTTGGTCTGAGGCGCGACAGCCATTTCAGACCAGTCATATACGCGATGAGCAGGGCAGGTGCCCCCGACCTGTGGCTGGACAGTGCCGGTCGCACATCAAGGCCAAGCTGTGCGGCGAGCGGAAACAGCAGTGTGGTGATTGCCTGTTCCTCGGCTTCCGAAAGAAGCGGTACGATGGCTCCGTTCGGCAGGCGGTAGCCGGTCGCATGCTTGCTATACAAAAGATCAGGTGTCTTTATCGTGTTGGCCGGCCGGTGAAGCGGCACGCCGAAAACCGCGCATTCGCCAGCATTGTCCAGGACGTCAGGCAGAGCCAGTACCGCCACGTCGGCAGGATGCCTCCTGCGAAGATCAATGGCAACTTGCGCAGACAGGGCCCAGAGCAGGAAAGCCCGCCGGAATCTCTTCCGGGAATGCCGGTAGGACGAATCCTGGCGCCAGTATATCTGGGCCGCAATCGCTTCTAGCGGATCACGGAATACCAAAAGCAACTGCAGTCCCGGAATCAGGCGGCGCAGGGCATGAAACCGGAATTCCGGATGCACGTCGAAGGCGATCCATGCGGTCGCCCCCTGGGCTGCGGCCATTGCATCGATGGCTCGTCCATAGGCTGTGACCGGATGATCGTCCTGCTTTATGCCGGCATTGTTCAGCAGTGTTTCAAGAGCAACGGGACTGTAGGTGAGTGCCGATTCCGTGACGAGCCTGTCATCGTCCTGATAGCGCAGGCGGGAAAGGAAATGGGCAACCGTGTCGCGGCAGGGGCGGAGCCGGTTCAGCAGGGGCCTGCGCAGCATCGCCGGGAAAAGCGCGTCGACACCGAGGTAAAAGCAATCCTGGTTCTGCGTGCCAAGGAGACGGGCCGTTGTCGTTTTGCCGCAGCGGGCAGGACCGCCAACTAGAATACGCTTCATTACTGTGAACTGGGGAAGGGTTCTGGGTGGATCAGGGTTGTGAACTGGTCAGTTTCAGGCCAGCCCCTTCGAGTTGGCCGGAGAGTTCTTCCGGAATCTGGCGAAGGTAGGTTGGCCGCGAGAGGTAATAGGCATGATGATTGTAGGCGTGGATATTATCGAGGCTGAAGGACAGGTATGCCGCGTATTTCGGCATTGCGCCTGCCACTACGCCCCCGGCGTGAAGTACGCGCTGATCGAAGATCAGGCAATCACCTGGTTTGTGGCGGATGGTCGTCTTGGGCATCGATATCGCCCATTGCGGCAATGAATTGGTGTCCAGAAACCGTCGCCAGCGAGTACGCAATTCATTCCAGAACCGGACTTCCATGCGATTAAGCCAGGATTCATGCCGATGCGTGCCGGGCAGGATGACCAGGGACGATCCGCTGTTGTCGTAGTCGGAAAGATAGATCGCGACGCGGACCACCTTGTAGGCGCTCTTGCTTTCGTCCCAGTCCGGGCCCACGCCGAAGTCGCGGTAGGCGGAGTCGCGATGATATTTTCCTGCGCCAAGATTTATGTGAAGATCAGAGTGCTGGGTATAACGAATGTCGCCTCCGAGCAATCCTCGGATCGTTTCGAGAAGTTTCGTATTGAAAATCAGTGGCCAGAAATCCGGGATTTTGGTGATGCCGTCGGGCAGGGTATAGGTTTTGGAATCTATGTCGCGGTTGCTTAGCTCTCGCTCGGGCAGGCCGAATGCCCGATTAATCCGCATCCTGTATTGCTGCGCCTCGTCAGCGGACAGCAGGCCTGGAAGATAGTGATATCCGCTCTTCTCGAATTTTTCCCGTTCTTCTGGCATGATCATGTCAAAGGCTCGCCCGGTTCTGTTGCTGCGGTGTAGTGCCTGGGTTCAAACGGCAGGACAAGCTCCCGGATTATTCGCGCCGGGACGCCGCCGACAATCGAGTTTGATGGGATCTGACCACTTACCACCGAGCCGGCGGCGACGATGACATTGTCGCCAATGCTGGCGCCAGGCGTGACGACAACGCCAGCGCCAAGCCATACATTGCTGCCGATCGTGATCGGTTGGGTTTCCGTATTGCCGTAAAATATCTCGCCCACATGATTCCCTGTCAGGATCATGCTGCCTGGCCCGATGACAACGTCACTTCCCATGGTCACCCGGCCGGAAGCAAAGATCATGCTGCCGTGATTGATCATGATGTTGCTGCCCAGCAAAAGGCGCTCTGGATGGGTGATCGTGATGTTGGGGCGAAGTACGATATTCTTGCCGTGTAGCCCTATCTGCGACATCAGGTATGCGCGGCGTGCGACATCGATGGCATTCGCCAGTCGCAGCAGCAGGCGCTGGCTCAGACGCAGACGGGAAGGTAACCCGCTACGCGTCATCATAATCCGACCCTGGTCATGCAAGTGAAGTCCGCACCTTCATATCCCCGTCAGGCGGCACGTTTTGTCAGCTCTTCGATCTTCTCCGCGTAATTACCGTTGCTGCGGAGGATGCTGACCATGTCGTCGGCAACCGACTGGTAGAAATCTCGGCTTTCATCCGGAGCCATGTAGACGGCATGCTGCAACACGGCGTTGACAATCTCGTCCAGCCTCTTGTCCGGGCGGAAACAGGTGTCGCATGGCGGGTATGCCGAGAGGTCACCAGACTCGTGAGCCTTCTGAAGGGCGTGCAGCCCTTCGCTCTCCTGCAATTCCCGGTAAGTTGAATCCTTGATGTTTCCGATAATCAACTCGCCATGATAGTCACGGCAGCAGGCCGAAACGGTCCCGTCGATATTGACCCAGAGTGGATCGCCTTTGGGCCGCCAGCACATGAGATTGCGATGGGTATGGTTGGGGAACGGGTTGACGCTTTCGAAGTAGGTGTTGTCCGGTGCCAGGCCGGTGATGACGCCAAAACTGATGTCCAGGGCCGGATAAGGTACATACTTGCGGAAAGTTTCGATGAATAGTCCGACTTCATGCAGATTGTCCTTGGACAAGGTGCAGTGAATCTTGACGGTCATGCCTTTCGGGCGCAGGCGCTGGTTGCTGATTTCAAGCTGCTCGAGCAGCGTTTCGAATTTTCCGCCAATGCGGATACGCTCGTATGTTTCCTTGGTGGCGCCATCGACCGAGAATGCGATGGAGGGACAGATGTCCATGTATTCAAGCAGGGTGTCGACGTGGCGGTCGAGCAGGAGGCCATTTGTGCAAATCGAGGTGGTTACGCCATAGCGACGCAGCTCGGCAAAGATTTCAGGCAGGCGGGGATTGGCAAGCGGGTCGCCGAGCGTGTGGAGGGCGACGTTATTGATGCCGTCAGAAACCAGCTTCTCCAGCGTCTCTTTAAAAAGATCGATTTCCATGCGGCCGCGCTTCCTTGTAGCGGACATGGTCTGGCACATGGCGCAATTCAGGTTGCATGTGTTGTTGATCTCGATGATCGCATGGCGCGACTGCTTGGGGTACGCGTTGTAATCACGCGGGCGAATCTTGTCGTATGGATTGTTCTCAAGGTCATCGACAAGCCGGACGACCTTGGAGATGCGCGTATTCCAGAAGTCGTCACCATACTGACTCGCCATCTTCCAGTCGCGATACCTTCCGAGCAGGAAGGGCGCGCTCTGCTTGATGAATTTCTTCTGCTTCGCGTTCAGAGCAATCATTGACACTTCATCCTGATCTTGCGGTCTGTGTGCGCGCAGAACGCCATCTGGCGAATCCTGCTGCCACCAATATAATTACGCCCGCCTGCTCGGCACAGTGGCGTTCACCCACGTTCGCCACCCATCGATTCAAGATGGGTCATATAAGCTTTTGTGTATTCTATCACCCTGGCGTCCATTCGTCGAAACAGCCGCGTCGCTATATCGATGGCCACCGCCTGGGGTGAGCGGCCGGCAATGGCGATTTCCTCGGCCGCAACCCCATGCTGCTGCAGGGCAATCCGGATCGCGCCGATGAATTTCTCGATTTGGCTGGCGGTTAGTTCGTTCTTGCGGCTTGCGATGGCTGCCGGATCATCGGTCAGGATGTAGGCATATGATGGTGGCGGAATAAGGCCGCAATGCAACTTGTAGTAGGCTCGAACAAGCCACTTTGGCTTGGGCGTTTCGACGATGTATTTGATCCGCACATCGTAAAGATAGCGGTCGGAAAACAGGATTTCCCCTTTCCCCCGGTAGCGATACAGGAAGCGTGAGAAGTTCCTGTTGTAATTTATGAAATGGCTGTTCCAGACCCACAGGTCCTGCAGCCCTTCGGGCAGCAGGCGATAGATTGCACGTAATACCCGGTGCAAGGGGCCCGCTGCCTGGCCAGTTTGCGAGCTTTCTGCTGAGCCGGCCGCCGCCAGGGGTGCAGCAACCTGCCGGGGTGCGGCGGCAGCGGTTTCCCTGGGCCGGCGTCGGCCATGTTTCCAGCCCTCGCTGTGATGGAACATGTACAGGCCAATGGGCAGCCCAGTGAACAGGGCCTCCATTTCCCGGCAAGTTGTTGTTTTTCCAACGCCATCCGGTCCATGCAGGGAAAAAAACTCATAGGACAGAATCGGCAGGAAGAACAGATATTTCACGCATAACATGGCGATTCGATCCCGCCAGGCAGGTGCAGGACTGCTGGTCCGGCGGGGAAGCGGCTTGGGGTCGGCCAGCCAGCGGCGGACGGCATCCGGCTCAAATCCCAGATCGGCGAGGATATGCAACGCTGCTTCCCGGGTGGCCAAAGCGAATGCATCGAGTGCGGCGATGTAACGGTCCGGCCGCGCCTTGCGAAGTGCTTGGAGCATTAGAAAGGCGCAATGCCATGACGGAACCGGCACGGGTAGGCCCGCTGCGGACGCGCGCGGGACCGTGGCGGGCAGGATGCTGACCTGGGCGGCCGGCTGCACGGCGAATTGCTTGGCCGGAATGGCGAGGTCGGGGCGGATTTCGATAAAGCAGTGGCGCCGAGCATCCGGAGGGCCGGCAAGGTCCAGGAGCAGGATATAGACCGAGCTGTCAGCTTTCCGGTGAAAGCACAGCAGCCCATCCTGCTCCGAAAGCTTGTGAACATGGCGCAGCAGCGAATCCCATTCGGCGGCATCACACAGCAGGTCCAGATCGAACGGCGCCTGCTTGGGCAAGCCCTCGAAGTCGCGGAAGAAAAGACAGGATGGCGAAATCGCGGTCCAGTCGCTCGCAGCCAGTTCCAGCAACAGGGCTTGGATGCGGGGTGAGAACGCCGCTTCGATAAATAACGCGCGGCGGCTATAATTAATTTGTTCAGACAATCATCGACCCCAGGCGGATCTTTCCAGATGGTGTGTGCGGAAGGCGTGCGGGCGGCCTCCCGAAGCTGTCATGATGCAGGGCTCTCAAGACCAACGGTCATCATTTCTTGATGGAAAACACGCCGACGATCGCAGTGATTTCCCGCCGGTAGTCTTCTTCGGTTGCTTCCTGCCGGAAGTACCAGTTGAGGATATTGTCCTTGATCGGTGCGACGATCTCGTCGAGCTGGTTGATTCGGTCGCGGCTTCCCAGCTCGTAACCGTGGTATACGGCACCCTCTTCATAGGTTTTGGAATGATAGGACTCGCCGATGGCGAGGATCCCTCCTGGCTTCAGGACGCGCACCATTTCCGCCAGCGCCTTGGGGCGATTGTCGCTGTATCCCAGCGTCCAGCCGCACACGATCACGTCAAAGGACGAGTCGGGGTATGGCATCGCATGCATATCGCCTACATCGATGCGCGGCGAGTATGAAAATAGGTCAAGCCCGTGGATATTCGACCAGGAGAATCCGTATCCCGCCAGCGCGAGCAACTCGCCTTCGGCTCTGGGCCCGATCGACAGCGTTTTCGCGAAAGGCAGCTGGGTGGCAACGTATGATATCGCGGTAACCGGCCGCGCCAGCATGTGAATGCGATTATCAACGTGAAGGCTTTTTCCGATTTTCTTGAAGTTATAGTCGAGCGTGTTGGCGCCCAGATTGCGGTCGTCGCCGCTGAAGCGCCGCACCCGACGGAGAATCAGTGCATATAAAACATAGCGAAACGCGGAAACGGCGATGCGGATTTCCCGCACCAGAAGAAACTGCTGCAGTCGCCGGACAAGGCCGGCGAGCTTTGACGTCTGTTCCATATGGATAAAGCCTTCGAAGATTGGGTGGAATACGTGTTTTGGGTTAGGGGTATCGGTGCCAGACCAGCTGCTTTTCCTCGGGGCGCGGGATTTCGTCCCAGACATCAGAATCTCCGGCAGCCGGCGTGAATTTCAGGCCGAGAAGATCACGCTGTTTGCCGGGAGCCGGAATGCCGGCACGGTGCAGGGTGCGTCTGGTGTTCAGCAGCCATGCATCGCCCCTGCGGCCGACGAACTTGATGACCTCGGCCCTGCCTTCGGCAATGTTCTCCAATGGCGTCAGGTCGCGCGATTTGTATTCATGTTTCATCAGCGCCCGGGTGGTCGGGCGGCTGATGCACCAGGTGGGGCCGTTTTCTTCGGAAACATCCGACATCAGAATCAGGATGGACAGGATGGATGTCTTCCCGGAGTCATTGTGCCAACGTTCGGAATATCGCTCTCGTTCGACGAGATCTGCCTCGGGAATGTGAAAATTGCGCCAGAAGTCCGGCTTGTAGACTCTAACGAAAGATCCGAAATAACTACGCAACACCGAGCGTAATTCGTCATTCAGGAACTCGCGCACCTCGGGCATGCTGTGCAGGACGTCGCGGGCCGCGATATTCAGAAGGCCGCCATCGCGATTTCTTTGCGTGACAACATTGTCGATCGCGATGTTCTGCGCGAAGCGTTCCTGCATCCGGTCGATCAGCTCGGCAGGGTAGCTCCAGGGGGCCTTGACATAGCCGACCTGATCAATTGCCTGCGCAACCGGATGGGTGCCGACCTGTTCCGCGAAGGGACCGTTGCGCCGCGAATTCCAAAGCTCCAGGTTGCCATAGACATTTTGCTTCATACCGGCATTGTTGCCGAAGAGGTGTCGGCTCAAAGCAAGGGCAGGTCCAGAATTCATTGGGTCGCCAGCATACTGGCGGATGCGATCAAGGTTTTCTTTCAGCATTGACGTTGTCTCCTGCACTGCTGAACTGGCGATCGATGATACCGTGGCCTTGGGTAAAAACGGCGGTATTTCCGCGCCTGCCCGGATACGGCTAGCTGGCTGCTGAGGTTGCGGTTGATGGGGCGACGGCCTGAATCGCGCGAATTTCTAGCTGCAACTCCTGGAATGTGGCGCTGATATGCCGTGGCAATTTATGGTAGTTGCGGTTGTAGTGGAAATTCTTGTGCCGGCGATCCCGTAGCATCAGCCTTCGATACAGCAGGTCATCAATAAACCCCAGGAGGGCGAGCGGCAGGCCGGCCTCGCGGTGCAGCTTTGTCCCATGCTGCACAACAAGGCGATGGATTGCTTCCAGAACTTGCAGCGTCGACGGCCGGCCGCAGGGAAGTCCGCAATAGTCGCTGATCTGCTGGTCCATCACGGGCCGACGGATCGACAGGTTTGGTGCGTCACGGACGAGTTCGATAGCCTCGTCGATCGTATTCGGCACATAGGCGGATTCCAGCCATTGCCGGCAGACAATCGCGAAAACCGCATTGTATTCATACATGTCGGTGATGCGGTCGACGTTTATAAAAGGCACATTCAGAAGATAGGCTTCGACATAAGCGGTGGAGGTTGGGGATACAAGCGCCCGCTGCTTGATGATCCACTCAGAGATATCGAGGCTGTCATCGATCGATAGGCGATCGCTGTATTCTTTGCCGAATGATGGGATTACGTATTTATGATATGAAGAAATATCCTCAAGCGGGTGGGGGCGGATGCTGATGCTGAAATCGGTTTCTCGCAATATGCGCGATATAATAGTGTGTTGAGCGTGGTACGCGAGGCAGGAGTTTATTGTCGAGTCCAGGTTGGATTTCACGTGCAGGCCGCGAATGGCGGGAACGCCCTCGTGGTTGTTGATTGAGGGATAGCGCGTGATTATGCCGATCGAATTCCTGGCGCTGATTGGCGGCGCGCTCTTCCGCATATGCTCGAGCAAGTCAAACTTCGGGGAGCTGACGACATGGAGCTTGCTGACATCGCTGGTCGGCATCAGCCTCCTGACTTCGTCGCCGAGTATGGGGCCCCAGGCAAGAATGAGATCCAGGGCGTCGTAATAGGGCTGATTCTTTTCCCAGAACGTCGCCCACGAATTGTATTCAGGCTGATAGCCTTCAGCATCGAGGAAAACCACGAGCGCGCCCGGAAGTATTTCCCGCGCCTGATGCGCGGAGCCTGCGGTCTGCGTGATGACGACATGCGGCTTCCACCAGCGTAGGGTGCGTTGGAAGTTATGCACGCTGCATATAAACGTTTCATAGCCAAGCTGCTGCAGGCCCATTTCGACCAAGGCAGACATGCCTATATCCCGGCGGACGGTGTGGGCGCGGATGAGGACGCGAGGTTTCATGTTGTGCTGGTCCGAATAAAAATGGCGGCGTCTGGAACGAAGCAAGGCGCTAGGCGCCCGCGCTCAGACAGCCATGATCCGCCTTAAGTGGAACAAGTCGGTGGATGCGTCGTTCTTTCCGTCTATTGCAGACGGGCATACCTGAACATCATGGCGCTTCAGCCTGGCGATGATTGACTCGGAATAACAATGCGCCAGGCCTTCCGGGTAGGAGTAATGCTTGGGTGAAACCGCGGCATTGTCGCGCAGCAGCTCCAGTGAGTGGGCGATTTCATATTCAAGCTCATCTTCGGTGAGAAACGAGAGAATGGCGTGGCTGTGCGAATGCCCGCCGACGACAAAGAGTGGATGGCCGTGCAGTCTGGCGACTTCGTCCCAATCCATTTTCCTGTCCAGCAAGTTTTCCGATGCCCATGTCTCCGGCAGCCCCAGTTGCCGTTGAATATCGCTGGCTAGGTCGTCCATACGAATTTTCCGGTCACTTTTTACATGCCGCCGAATCTCGTCCAGCAACTGCCGCTTGCTGTCCGCATCCGAGAAATGGGCATCATTGCGCCATGGCAGATGCAGCAGCCCGGAGGCTGTTTCTTCAATCGCCCATTCGATCCGATCAACCCATGACATCCGGTTGGACTGAATGAAATCGGTTGTCACATAGAATGTTGCAGGTATCGACAGGTCGGCGAGGACCGGCGCGGCCACAGTCAGGTTGTTCAGAAAGCCGTCATCGAATGTCACGGCAAAACTTCTGGGGGGAAGCGGTTCGCCCGCAGCGTGATGCGAAGCGATGTCATCCATGGATACCGGATTGCCGCCGGCAGAAATAAGCTCCTTCAGCTTGCCGGCAAAATAGTCTTTCTCTAGGTGCTTCCGCGTGTAGTTCCGAACCTGCGCCACTTGCTTCTCGATCACACCGTGGAAAAGGAAGATGACAAACTTGTCCTCCTGCAGGTGCTGCGCGTAATCCATCACAGGCTCCCAGTGTATCGAGCGAAGTGCTCGATGCATACCGACTTCAGTGCCGCTGGCATGAATGAATAATACCGGCCTGATTGGCGTTGCGGCCGGGTCAGCAGGTGGCCAGTCGACTCAAGCTGGTGGATGGCCAGCCGGGCCAGCGTCACGCATGTTTCGGTGTTGGCCTTGCGTAACTGATGCAAGGCCGCGTCAGGGCGGATGTCAATGGGCAGGCAGGCAAGAATATCCCCGGTGTCGAGCCCGGTGGCCACCCGATGCAGGCAGGTGGACAAGGCATAAAAATCGCGATGCCATATGGCCCAAAGATGCGTGTCAAGGCCGCGATACTGCTCGGGATCTCCGCCGTGCAGATTCAGCAGGTGGTCGCCACCGGCTGCGATAATCTCCGACCGCAGGCGACCAGTGCCGAAGGTTATGCAGATATCAGGCGAATGGCTGGCCAGCAGCTTTATGCTCTCAGGAGCATTGATGTCCTCGAAAGATCTGGTGTCTGCAACGTCAGCCAACTGCACCTGGCGGCCGTTAAACCATGCCTCACATTCGAAGATGTCGCGCTCCGTTTCGAAGTGATGTGCGGTTTCGTATGGCGGAGAGACTCTCTTATGCTCGGCCAGAGTCAATACGTCGTGGCCATCCGCCACCAGCGTCTGCGCAAAATAGGCATGATGCGGCGTTTCGGTGGTTAGGAGGCATATCCGCATTGGCTCTGGCCCACGCTTCCGCTGTCAGCCGACGAGACGACGCGTGTCGATCCGGCGCAATTTTTCGCGGATCGGAACTTCGCTGGGGTATACGACTTTCTCGCCATTGCCCAAGGCGGTTTCGATCGTGCGGATGTCGCGCACGAGGCGATGGAAGCCCTGCGGCTCAACCGACGCAGCCTGGTCACTGCCCCACATGGCGCGATCGAGCGTTATATGGCGTTCGACCATGCAGGCGCCAAGCGCCACTGCCGCGGCGCTGGTGCTCAGGCCAACTTCGTGACCGGAATACCCGACTGGCACGCCGTAGCGCTCCGTCAGCATCGGAATGCAGCGCAGATTGAGTTCCTCGGGTTTTGACGGGTAGGTGCTGGTGGCATGAAGGATAATCAGCCCTTTTGTGCCCAGTATTTCGACGGCGTGGTCGATTTGGGCCAGGCTGCTCATGCCCGTGGAAAGAATGATTGGGCGACCGGTATCCCTGTGCCGCTTCAGCAGGCCGTCATCCGTCAGGCTGGCCGAGGCGATTTTATAGCAGGGCGGATTGAACGCCTCCGTGAAGTCGACGGAGGCCTCATCCCAGGCGGAAACAAACCACAGGATGTTTTTGCTGCGGCAGTAGCTGTCAACTTCCTTATAGGCATCAAGCCCGAATTCCAGGCCGTATTTGAGGTCGCCATTCGTGCGACCGAACGGATTCTCGCGTTCACGGGCAAGCTCCTCCGCCGTGTAAACCACATCGACGGTACGCTTCTGGAACTTGACCGCGTCGCAGCCGGACTCGACGGAAGCATCAACCAGCCTTTTGGCGATTTCCATGTCGCCATTGTGGTTGATGCCGATTTCCGCGGTTACAAAACAGGGGTGACCGGGGCCGACCAAGCGGTCGCCAATGCGGACAGGGTCAATCATGGCTGTATCCTTCTTCTGGTGCTGTATGGGTTGATTTCGCGCCGAGGCGCATGACGGAGTTTCAGGTTGTAGTCCAGCCGCCATCGACAACCAGGGCCTGCCCGGTCATGTAGCTGCTTGCGTCGGAGGCGAGAAACAGGAGAGCGCCAACCAGTTCCGAAGGCGACCCGATGCGGCCGAGACAGGTTCTGTCGCGCAGCCGATCAAGGAAGGGGTCGGCCTTGCCAACGCTGTTGGCGCCGGCATCTTCCGTATTGGAGAAAGGTCCTGGGACCAGTGCATTGCACCTTACTCCCTTGCGGCCCCAGAACGAAGCTGTGTAGCGGGTCAGGGCCAGCATTGCCGCTTTTGCCGCGGAATAGCCGGGAGGATTCAAAAAGCTTGTTCCCTCGTACAGCATCGGGCTCGGGGCGACGATTCCATACATGGATGAAATGTTGATGATATTGCCTTTACCGCGCTGGCACATTGCCCCGCCAATGACGCGACTGGCCAAAGCTGGCCAGTAGGCGCCGGCCATCAGGTTGCGCGACCATTGCTCGAAGTCAGCCTTGTCGAGTGAGCCCTCTGTCGTGTTGAAGCCGGTGGCGGGGCCAAGCTCGTGCGCATTGTTGATCAAGATATCGATCGGTCCGATCGTTGTGAGTTCAGACTCAAGTCGAGTTAGGTCATACATGTCGAGCAGTTTCACCGTTATTCGGCGCTCCGAATAACGTGCCCGCCATTCATCGGCAGTTGCATTAAGCTTATCAGAGCGACCCAGCACGACCAGATCGCTGCCATTGGCCAGCAGCGCTTCACAAAAAGTGCGTCCAAGGAATCCGCCTGCGCCGGTGACGAGCGTGGTCTTATGCGCCAGAGAGAATATGTCGCTGGCTAGGTTATTCACCATACCGTCCGCCCCCCGTCGATAATAATGTTCTGGCCCGTCATGTATCGTGAGGCATCAGACAGCAGGAACGTCACGGCTCCGTTGTATTCATCCGAACTGGCCATGCGCCCCATCGGAATCAGTCCGGTTAGGCGCTGGACAAATTCATCGGGCTGGCCATTGAAGATTCCGCCGGGAGAGAGGGCATTGCACCGGATGCCCTGGTCGGCCCAGTACGTGGCGAGGTAGCGCGTCAAGCCGACCAGTCCCGCCTTGACGACAGAGTAAGTTACGGGCTTTACCGGCTGCTGTTCTTTCGGGCGGGAGGCCTGTTGGTACAGCCGTTGATCAGGTGCGATAACCGAGAGATCGGAGGCAATGTTCAGAATGACGCCGCTACGGCGGGCAGCCATCGCGGCGCCAAAGACGCGACTGCAGATGAACGCGCCGGTCAGGCCGACAGCAATGTCATTGAGCCAGACATCCATTGGGAAGTTTTCCAGGCGCGAGAACTCGATGCCTCCGCCATCTTCAACCTTGGGGTTGTTGGCGGCATTATTGACAAGGCCATCGATGCGGCCATATCGCCGCTGCAGGCTGGCGCAGACCGCTTCAATCTCCGATGGTGCAGTTATATCGCAGGCAAAAGCCGGGATCTGCCGGCCATGACGCTTACCAATCTCGGCCGCGGCGGCTTCGGCACGATCGCGGTTGACATCAAGCAGCACTGGAAGCCCCCCTGCCGAAGCAATCGCTTCGGCATGCTGGCGCCCGAGCAGGCCGGCGCCGCCGGTGACGATGATGACGCGATCACTTAAATCAAAAGGGTTCGATGTCTGCACGTTATGCTCTGATCTGAAGGCGCATCAATGGCCACCGCGGGTCTGCCCGCCATCAGCCACGATGCATGAGCCGGTAATGAACGAGGCTCGGGCGGATGCCAAGAATACCACTATATCGGCAATTTCCTCAGGGGACGCAAAGCGATTGAGCGGCACTTCCCGTTCGATATATTCCTGCACGGCAATAGGGTTTTCTTTCAGTTTTCTGTCCCATGTTCCGCCGGAAAAAAGAACATTACCCGGCGCTACGCAGTTTACGCGGATGCCGTGCGGGCCGACCGCCCGGGCGAGATTCTTGCAGTAGCTGGCGATCGCCGACTTCGCAACCGCGTAGGCAATCGGCGCGCCAATGCTTTCCTGCCCGGCGATGGATCCGATCATCACCACGTTACCATCTCCAGCCTCAATCATCCGCGGCAAGGCGGCTTCGACCAGCCCGATGCCAGGCCATAGATTCCGTTGCAGCATCTCCGTCCACTCATCAGCCGGGATGGCCCAGCCGGCTGTGCCGCGCCCAGATCCGGCATTGGCGACTACGCAATCGATGCGGCCCCACTGCCCAATTGCCTCTGTCATCAACCGGTTGCATGCGGTTCGATCCGTCAGGTCGCCGGCTATCGCCATAACGCGATCGGCCCGCCCGCGACCAAGTTCTTCGCGCGCCGCCTCGAGGTCGGTTTCGTTGCGTCCGGTCAGAACAACTCTGGCGTTTTCGTCGAGGAACGCCGCGGAAATCGCTTTGCCGATGCCGCGAGAAGAACCGCCGACAATAATCGTCTTGCCTGCCAGAACGAGGTCCATTGCGGATCAGCCGTTCAGCCAGCTAAGAGCATAGGCAAGATTCTGCCGTGCCCACGCGACTTCCTCGCCGAGGGGGCCGCGTGCCGCCTGCAGGATAAAGTCGCCAGAATACCTGGAATCACGCAGGCCGTTCCGGACGCCTGCAAAGTCGCAGCTGCCTGTGCCCAGCGGTACCGTGCTGCCGCCTTTGATGCGGTCCTTGATGTGCACGCTGCCGACCCGGGCGCCATAGGCCGAAAACTCTTCGTCTGGTTTGAAGCCCAGCGATGCGCTGTTACCGGTATCATAATTGATCTTGAACAGGTCGGTGGGCAGTTCCGCAATGAATGCTGCAAAATCTGCCGGCCCCAGGTCGGTCTCAAGATGGATTTCCACGTCAGCAGCACGTGCATCCGCCTCGACAGCGAACAGAACCTGCCGGGCCGTTTGCTGGTCCTGCTGTCGGAACAGGGATGAATTGTCGACGAATGGCAACACCACCCGCCGCGCCCCGATTTCCCGGGCTTGGCCCAGCAGCGATCGCAGGTGGTCGGTACGCTCCCCGCGCTGCTGCTCGGTGCACTGGACCAAGGGATTTTCCATGAACCAATCGGCGCAAACCGAACGAACCGCCACATTATATCGTTTCGCGAGGGCGCATATTTCGTTGCGTCCGGCCTCGCTCAGGATTGGATTGCAATCAAAGCCGTAACGGTCATGTATCCATTCGATGGAAGACAGGCCGGCCGCTTCGGCGCGCGGGAACTCGTCGCGCCAGAACGTGCGGGGGAATGCCTGGATGCTGTTGTTCTCAGGGGTGGACAAGCGCCCCTGCATAATCCCGATGACGGTCATTTCGGTGTCTTCCGGCTCTCTATGTCCTGGGCAATAAAGTCGCATAACTCGCGGACCGCGCCATTTCCGCCGCGGAGGGTCAGTACATGACGAGCCCGTTCCAGAAGCTCAGGGTGGGAATCGGCAACCGCAACAGTATAGCCGGCAACGTCGAAGCAGCCGAGGTCGTTTACGTCATTTCCAACAAACACGACATTCTCCGGCGCCAGGCCGCGCTCCGCAATGATGCTCTGCAGGCGCTCCTTTTTGTCGGAAACGTTCTGAACCACATCAATTCTCAACTTCGCAGCGCGCGCAGAAACTACCGGATTTCGCTCGGTCGACAGGATCAGCATCGGAATGCCCAGGGCCCGCAATCTGTCGACCCCAAGTCCGTCGCCACGTTGTACACGGACCAGTTCTCTGCCTTCGGAGTCTATGTAAGCGGCGTTGTCGGTCATCACGCCATCGAAATCGAACACCACCAGATCGATCTTCTGCGGCAACCTTGGTGGCAGGGTGTATTCTGGTTTGCGCAGGAGCCAGTCGATCAGCTGGGCATGCTCCTCGGTGTCGACCTGAAAGGAGCTCCAGTAATCCATCTCATATACGCGAATGCGTCCGCCCATACGGTTGTTGGTGCTGCGGAGCAGATGCGGCTTGACGACATATATCGAGCCATTTTCGCGATATTGATGCTCCATGTCCTGCTCGCGTTTGCGCTGCTTCCAGTCGTATGTCAGCGAGACTGGCCCGTTCGGCGTCATCCCCCAGATCAGGCGGTTGTTCTCGCAGGCGGAGAAAACCGAGTCCGCAGATTCTTTGTGGAATAATTCGATCGCGTTGTCGATGTCGTCTTTTCGCCTGACTGGCGATGTGCATTGCAGGAATACTACAGTGTCCGGTTCAGGCAGTCCCATGCTTCTACGGGTGTCAAGAACGTGAAGTAGTGCCGATTCACTCGTCGCCGTATCATTGGAAAGTTCAGCGGGTCTTTCTATTACAGAAGCGCCAAACTGCTTCGCAACTCTGGCAATTTCAGCGTTGTCGGTTGAAACCGTGACTTCATCAACCCGCTTTGAGCCCAGCGCGTGCATGATCGAATAGGCAAGCATGGGATGGCCTGCGAGAGGCATCAGGTTCTTGCCGGGGACGCGCTTTGATCCGCCGCGGGCGGGAATGATGCAGAGAGTGGTCATGTGTTCTGGCTCACTATGGAATAGAAAATGCAGCAGCCAGAACGAGATCTACTTCGCGACCATCGAGAACGAATTGGCGGCTGCGGTGCCCTTCAATCTTCATGCCTGTCCTGCGCATCAACTTCAGCATGGCATGATTTTCGGCCATGGTGCCGGCCGTTACCTTGCGAAGCTTTTCCGACTGCAGGAGGTGCCGCATGATCGCGCTCCACGCTTCCGCGGCATAACCCTGCCCCCAGGCCGGGCGATGTCCGATCATGATCGCCAGGTCGGCTGTACGGTTGGGTAGGTCCCTTGTCACGGTCATATTGCCAATATGGCCGTGTGGTTCGGTTTCCATGGCAATGAAGCTGTTTGAACTACCGGAAAAGCTGGCGGCATATACGCCACAGCTCTCGACGCTGTGGCGGCTGTGGCGCTGTTCGCTGAAGCGGACGACTTCGGGATCGTTCAGCCAGCTGACATAGCGGTTGGTCAGATGCCGTTCCGCGAAGGGCAGCAATGTCAGGCGCGCGCAGCGTATGAGGGGAATATCCATGGCTTAAGGATGGGTTTTATCCGCCATGCGGGGGAGCAGGGACAGCAGGGTATCCGACATGCTGGCATGTATGGCTCTGGTCGGCGTGCCGGAGGGCTCGCCCAGCATCCGGCGGATCGCCGGCGCAATGTCTTCAGACTGCCAGATGGTCCTGATCCGCCCCGCCGCGGTATCGGCAAGCCACTCTTGCTCGGATCGCCGTGGCAGGATGGAAATGACCCGCTGTCCCATATGCCGGCATTCGGCAAGCAGCGATGTGGTCATTCCGATTACCAGATCGGCGGCAAGGCAGATGTCGATGGCATCGCCTTCCATGTTTATTCCGGCCAGCTCGGTCGTATATGGCAGATAGGCGTCGCGAGTATCCTTGGGATGAAGGCGGAGGATTATGGCCGGTTTGGGCTCAATGTCGCGGACGGCATCGAGAAGCTCTTCCAGGACAATGCAGGTCCTGGCTTTCGATTGTCCGCGCCCGTGCAGAGAATAATCGCCGCTCCGTGCGAAGTCGTCTGGATTGAGGCCGGTAGATAGCTCGGACAGAAAGACGATCAGTGGTCTGCGGGCATCGCCT
This sequence comes from Ferrovibrio sp., assembly GCF_029255545.1. Classification (GTDB taxonomy): domain Bacteria; phylum Pseudomonadota; class Alphaproteobacteria; order Ferrovibrionales; family Ferrovibrionaceae; genus Ferrovibrio. The sequence goes on from NZ_JANLJJ010000079.1 coordinate 51,070, forward strand.
GCCAGTTTCCGGCGCAATGTTGCCTGCTGCCCGGGCGTGGTTTCCAGGGCTTTGCGGCGGACCTGCTCGAATCGCGGATTCTCGGCAACGTGTATCCTGTTTGACGTCACGCCCAGTCGAAGAAAAGCCTCGCGAGCTGTCTCATCCACCACAATCAAATGATCGGGCAGATAGGCCAGCGGTTCATCCGTATCGCCGCGGAAGCGGCGGTCAGCATTTGCCGGGGCATCAATAAGCCCAATGGTTGGAATGCCGCGTGTGCGAGCCTCGATGACCAGAGGCAAGACAGCGGAATCGACCTGCTCTGACGTTCCGATGGCCAGAGCTGTCGGCCGCAGTTCATCAAGATGCGACGCGCCAGCCGGGCAGTCGGCATGCTGCTGTCCCATCGCTTCGAGATATCCGCTGGCGTTTCCGGTGGCGCAGATTGCGGCAGAGCGGCCATTGCGTTCGAATGCCGCGGGAATCCCAATGGTAAGATTGGCGGCACCCGGGTCTTCGACAAATAGCAGCAGGTCGAGTGGCATGATCAGTTGGAGTCCAGGCGGATCAGAATGCCACCGTTGGCCGCAGATTCGGTCACCGCATCCAGAATGATCTCGTTGACAAGGGCGCTCTTTCCGGGACTGGCAAGTGGCGTTTGATGTTCCAGAAATGCAACCGCATTGTCGTAAATGTTGTACAAGGCGTGTCCATACCGGGATGGCAGAAGGTCATGTCTGTCGTTGGCAATTTCCATGGCGTTCTGCAGTGCGCGATGGGGCTGGCGAGGGGATATCCTGTTCAGCAGGCCTTCCTGCAGGATTTCGAGCCGCCCCTGTTCTCCCCATATATCCATGCCCACTTCTCTGTAATGCGCGAAGTCCAGCGGCATGAATGTGCAGCATGTGCCTTCCGCCGTGGTGAGCGCGAAGGCAAGGGCGATATCGCCTGGTATGGGGCCGTCCGCCAATGGGCGGGGGGCTGATAATGCCTGCGCCGTCGTTACTTCGCCGCATAGCATGCGGAAAAGATCAACCATATGAACGGCGTTATTGCGCATGCCGTTGCCGTAGACCGAAAAAACCGCCTGTGGCCGGCCTATGCGTTCCAGCATTCCCCCGTTCGCCAGATATCGGGTTGTCTCCTCGGCGCGTCGGAACAGGTTGACCTGAACGGCAATGCCAAGGTTGTGGCAGGAGTCAATGAAGCGGGAGGAGGTTTCTGCCGTTCGTCCGAGGGGTTTTTCCACGATAGCCAGTTTGGCCGAAGGGAATCGCTTCAGGTTGTCAGTCCGGCTCTCCGGTGGTGAGGCAAGCACCACAATGTCGGGAGCGATGGTCGCCGGCAGGTCTGAAATATCGGCTACCGCAATGGGAATGCCCCAGTCGCGCAACGCCGCTGCGCGGGCTTCAGAGGACGGGTCAATGACGGCAAGCCAATCAAAGGCCGGATGGTCACGCAGGACCTGGGCGTGAGAGGCATAAGGGAAATAACGCGCCATCAGCGGGTCGGATGCATAGCCGGACCCGATTTTGCCAAAACCAATAAGGATGGCTTTCAGTTTGGCCATCACCTGACCGCGCGTTCTTCGCAATGCGCATTTATCCGGGCGATTTCCGGATTGGCGTCGAGAAAAGCGAGGATCTCATCGAGCTTGAACCGGTTTCCCTGTTTACCGGAAAGATTGCCGTATACGGCCTGGATAAGCGCGAAGTCCTCCGCATAATCCAGCTGCAGACGCAGATCCGGCCTTGCCTGGCCGGATGGGGCTGCGAGACTGACGATCTGATACCGATCGGGGTGCTCATAAAAATACAATGATACGTGCTCGCGAACAGCGGGGTCGGTAATGTTCTCCTCGACCCATTTTAGATCGGAAAGGGAAAAAACCTGGACATCCATGCCTTGCGGATAGGATTGAGGCTGGGTGGTCGTCACCACGTCAGCTGTCCCGTCAAGAAAACGGCTGATGGCGGCGTCGACGACGTCTGGATCAATCAAGGGGCAGTCGCCGCAGATCTCCACGACGATATCGGAGGCCATATGCGCCTGTGCCGCGACGACACGGTTGAGGACATCCGTTTCGTCCCCGCGGAAGACGGCGGCATTTATCCGGGCTGCATACTCAGCCAGAGGATCGTCGGCCGGGTTGTTGCTGGTGGCGACCACGATATCCGTTATGCGGCTCACCAGCCGGAGGCGTTCGATCAGCAAACCAAGAACAGGTATGCCGCCGATATCCAGCATCATTTTTCCAGGCAGCCTCGACGAGCTCATCCGGGCTTCAATGCTGGCGATGATTCTGGGGCTGGTCATGCGGGCTGACCCCTGCGACTCAGGCGGCATTGCGCTCCCGGGACCGCAGCTTATCGCGCTGGGCGTGCACTTTACGGATCGCGGCGCCAATAAGGTCGGCATCGGATTCGTCCAGCTGCCATGCACAGGGTTCGAAGCCAACGATTTCCTCTGCGTGCAGGCGCTCGGCGGTCGGGCACAGACCTTTGTCGTAGGTGCGCTGCGAAAGGTTGAACGGGAAGCCGTCTGAGCCCATGGCGATGCGGCGCTGGAACATGGGCAGGAGATAGAGCGGCCGGACATATGCGGGGAAGCATGGAACACCTTCGGCCGCTATTGCGGCAATAAAGGTGTCACGCTTGATGCCAAGCTGCTCGGAAATGCACCGCAGAGCCCAGACATAGTATACGTGGCGGCAGTTTTCCCGCACGGGAGGCGGGATTATGCCTTCCAGGTTGGCGACGTTGGCGGTGAGCCGGGTAGCGAATCGCTCCCGGCGGTTGACATGCTCATCGATCGCGGCCAGCTGAACGCGGCCGATGGCGGCGCTGAGCTCGGTCAGGCGGAAGTTGAAGCCGAACATGTTGGTGATGTCGCTCACGCCGGCAGCTTCCACTACGGCTTCGGCGTGGTTTCGGATCATCTGCAGCCGCTGTGCCAGCCGCGGATCATCCGTGATGCACATGCCGCCTTCCCCGGTGTGAATATGCTTGTGATAATTGAGGCTGAAAACGCCAATATGGCCGATCGTGCCGCAGTAGCGACCGCTTTCAGTGGCAAGCGGGCCCTGGGCATTGTCTTCGATCAAGAAAATGCCACGCTCATCTGCGATGCGGCGCAGTTCGGATAAGGGGGCCGCCTGGCCGAACAGGTTGACGGCAAGTATGGCCTTGGTCTTGCCCGACAGGTTCTCTCGCACTGAATCGAGATCGAGACAAAAGGTGTTAGGGTTGATGTCTGCAAAGACGGGAATGCCGCCATACACGATGCAGGCCGTAGCAGTAGCCGACATGGTGGTGGCGGGAACGATGATCTCGTCGCCGGGACCAATTCCAATCGCGCCCAGCGCGGCCATCAGGCCGGACGTGGCTGAATTGACCGAAATGGCATGGCCGGTTTTGAACCGGGATTTCCATTCCGCCTCGAAAGCCTGGACTTCGCCGCCGCCCAGGAAGCCGCTTTCCCAGCTGCCATAGAAGCCCGACAGGCAGCCCGAACGCACAACCTGCTGGACGGCTTTCTCTTCCGCCGTGCCAAGTGAGCGATAGGGAGCGAAAGGACGCGGGATAATGGGCTGGCCGCCCAGAATGGCAAGTTCTGTCATCGGTCTTTTCCGGTTGTTATTGGATCAGCCCCGTGGCAGTGGGCGCAACCCAGTGCCGAGTGATGGCGCTTTCAATCTGGTGGAAACCACACTGACGGTACAATGCAAGCGAGGCGGTATTGTCGATCTGGGTGCCTGCCCGCATGGTCAGGGCCTGGCCGCGGTAGCTTTCAATGCCGGCCTCGACAAGCTTTCGCCCATAGCCCTGCCCGCGCGCGGTTTCAGCAACGGCTATCAAGTCAATAATCGCAGCATTGCCTCGGCGTAGCAGCAGGTTGAAGCCGACGATGTCGCCTATGCCATTCCGTGCCACCAGGGCAGTGTCGGCCCGGCCGTTCAGGGCATTGCGGACCCATGCCGCTTTCAGTTGGTCGGCCTTTGAAGCAGGCAGTCGTCTATCGACATGGAATCTATCGTAACTAAATGCGGATTTAGCCAACTCTATGCAGGCGTCAAAGTCGCGAGGCTCAGCTTTGTCAGGCCGCGGCAATCCCTCGGATGCGACGGGGATTTGTCGTTCGAGCGTCACCAATGTTTCGATCTTACGAAATCCGGCGGCATCGAATTTCTCGCCCAATCTCGCATCCAGTGCCTGCGGTAACCTGCAACTGATGAGCAGGTAACCTGCTTTTTGCCATCGGTGGGCGGCACCGGCGAGAAACCGGTCGATCTGCTCCAGATTGCCCGCGTCCTGATCGAGCAACAGCCTGGCAGCCGGACGGCCATATATTTCGCTTTCGAAGGCGGACTGTTCGAGCAACAGTCCAGCGGCGATGCGTTCTGTTTCAGGCAAGCCTGAAAAACTCCTGGGTCTCATGGTGCCAGCGTGCAAAGAAATCGAGCACCGCATCCGGGTCATCGGATGGCAACGTATCTGGAATAAGCGGTTCATGGGATTTCTCTGCAATGATGCAGAGAACATCATGGTCTATGAACCGATTGATGTGGCGCGGCGTGAAACCGGAAAGCAGCAGCGCGCGTTTCAGGCTGTTTGCCGAGAACCGGAAGGCGTGCGTATCGGGTTCATTGGTGCCCAGATAGTAGTGCAATGGCTTCTTGAATGGAACAAGAATGCGGCTGCCCGTCGATACCACCACATGCCCACCAGGCTTGAGCATTTCGGCCGCGGACCTGAGCATTCCAAGGCAGTCCTGGCAATTTTCCAGCGTCCACATGATGGCGGCAACGTCAAAGCGCCGTTTGCTGTCGGAAGCCATGTAAGTTTCAATCGTACCGACATGGTGGGGTATTCCCATGCCTGCCATCAGCTTTCCATTGCCGGGAGAAGGCTCAATTCCGAAGACGTCGGCGCCATATCGGCCGTCGCGGATCATCTCCAGGAAAGATCCCTCGCCCGCGCCAATATCGCAAACGGATTTGCCGGCCAAACTGACGGCCTGATCAAGCATTTCAGCAACAAAGGTCTGACGGGCGACAACCGCGGGGATGCGCGCCGTATATTTGGCGCCAAACAGATCGTTTGACCAGCTTGCCGCGATTGCTTCGGCCGAACGGCGCTGTCGCACGAAAACGAAGCCGCAACTACGACACACATGCAGGGGGTGCCCGCCCGTGTAATGCCGAGCTTCCGGAATCTCGGATGCTTCGGCGCTGCCGCAAAGGTCGCAGGAAAAGACGGTTAGATTGGTCATGGCTTATTCCAGTGTGTAGCGCAGCTTCCAGGCATTGCCGCGGTGTTCCCATAATTCGGGATTTCGGTGCTGGTCAATAATGGCATGAAATTCCGGCTCGCTGAGGCCAAGATATTCAAGGTGGCTGTTGAAATGGGTCTGGGGGAACTCGTCGTCATACTTGCGAGCTAGCTCAAGGCCTTCTTCACGCGTCATCTGGCCGTTCTGGATCATCCGGCATGCATCGCGCGTCGCTCTGCCGAAGCCGAATTTTATGAACTGCAGATAGTAATAAAGATTGTCAATCTTGTCGTCCAAGCTGTCGAAGTTGGTAAACGTGCCATCACAGCGGCCTTTCGGCTCGGTTGCGAAGGGCATCACTTTGCTGATGTACCGATAATTCTCCAGCATTGACCAGCGGAAGAAATAGGCAAAGTACATAGCCTTTACGCCAACGCGGTCGATCTCTGATTGTTCGGGATAGATATAAGGCGCAAGGTCGTGTTCATTGATTTCGTCATCAACCCAGTTGCGCGGGTCATCGCCGATCTGATGCTCCAGGACTTCAGTGAAATCCCGGATCTTCTTCGATTCTTCCGACAGGACGCGCCCGCCATATTCGCTTTCACCATGTTCCGCATAAAAGATCAGCGGAATGTTGAAGCGGACGGCAATCTGCACCGGCACGGTATTCACGCCGGCATCCCAGGCCACCTTCGGATTGCCGCGCTCGCGGAAAAAGCGTCGTGCCAGGCGGCGCGCAACCTTCTGATTGGGGCGCACCATAATCTGATCGAATCCAAGGCCGAGGAAGGTCTCCCGGTTGATTTGCCCCACTTCATTGGGAATCAGGGGAGAGAACGTGACCAGCAGGGGGTTTAATCCAAATTCGAATTTGAGCCTGTGCGCGATGTAGCTCGAATCCTTCCCTCCAGACCATGGGACTATGCAGTCATAGGGACCCTGGCTGGGGCGGAATCTTTCGACATATTCCAAAAATTGCTTCTTGCGGTCATCCCAGTCGATTTGCAGCTTTTGCTCTGCGTTGTGACAGGCGTTGCAGATGCCATCAGCATCAAACTGAACGCGCGGCCGCGTGTTTGGCATCAGGCACTTCTTGCAGAAAAGGATCACGATGCTCTCTTCCTTACGATAACCGAACCGGAATGCCGGCCTTGCTCATGAAGGCTTTCGCGCTCTGAATGCTTGTTTCGGTGAAATGATAGATATTGGTCGTGCAAACGGCCGAGGCGCCCCCGGAAAGGATTCCCTGCACGAAATGCGGCCATGCTCCGGCGCCGCCACAGATTTGAACCGGCACATCGACAGCCGATGTAACTTCGCGGCAAAGGGGAATGTCGTAGCCTTCCAGGGAGCCGTCGCGTTCGATCGAATTCAGCATGATTTCTCCGGCACCCAGTTGGGCGCCCTGCCGCGCCCACTCGCTAGCGCTCATTCCGGAGGGTTTGCTGCCAAAGTGGCTGAAAACCTCGTTACCGAGTTCTGTCTTGCGCGTATCTATGGAGAGAACCACGCATTGTGAGCCATAAACACGGGCAATTTCACTGATCAGTTCCGGCCTGTCTATGGCGCCGGAGTTGATCACGACCTTATCGGCACCCAGCGCCATAAACCGCCGGGCATCATCAAGACTGCGGATGCCCCCGCCAACGGCAAGCGGGACAAATGATCGTTTGGCCACGGCGCTCACTACGCTTTCGAACGATGTCGCGCCCGTCGGGGCGGTGCCCGGCCGGGTCACATCCAGCAGGATGATCTCATCGACAAGCCAGCCATCCACGAAATTATGCGTGTATCTGTAGTCTGGCGTGAAGGTCTTGGTCCGGAACAGGACCCCGCCATTGATGGTCAGAACGGTAATCAACCGGCTCCTCAGCATACAAGATCCTCATTGAGGAAATTATTGAGGACGGCAAGGCCGTATCGCTGGCTCTTCTCTGGGTGGAACTGGGTTCCAAAAACATTGCCGGATTCAATAATCGCGGCAAAGCGGGTGCCATATTCGCAGTCCGCGATCAGGGATTGCTCCGATTGGCACTGAATCCCGAAGCTGTGGACATAATAAAACAAAGCATCCTCGGGTATTCCCCTGAGCAGGCAGCTGTCGCGGCGCCGGCTAAAGCCGTTCCACCCGACATGCGGTATGCGGCAGCCGGGCTTCGAATCCAGCCGCGTCACCATGGCGTCGATCCAGCCGAACCCTTCATGGCGCCCGAACTCTTCGCTTTCGTTGCATATCAGCTGCGCACCAAGGCAGATACCTAGGATCGGCTTGTGCTCTTTCTCAACCAGATGGCGCAGCGCGGGTACGAGGCCGCGTTCATGCAGGTTGCGCATTGCGTCGCCGAAGGCGCCGACTCCAGGGAGAATGATGCGATCGGCGGCGGCTATTTCCGATGGAGTGCTAGTCACGACAGAGCGACAACCAAGCTTCTCCACTGCAGCAGCAACGGAAACGATATTGCCCATGCCGAAATCGACAATGGCAACCGTTGTCACGCGGCATCTCCTATAAGTGTTTGAGGCGTGCCAAGGGCCAGCGGGCTGTCGAGGAATGCCTTGGCTGAAAGGAATGAGAACAGGAATTTTGACCTCGCGTTGCTGTCGAAGTCGCCATCAAGGAAGGCGACGAAGCGATCGCGAGCGATATAGTCGAAGATGGCGCTGCTGCTATCAAGCATCCAGTCCCGTGCCGCAGAATCAGTGGTATCTATCAGGGACGTAATCGATGCGTTGAAGCCCTTCTTGCGCCGATCAAGCCTGACTGGATCGGGCAGGAGGCCGGCCACGGAATCCCGTAGCAGCGATTTGGTGTAGCCGGCGTCAACGAGATGCTGCGTGGGAACCTGGTACATAAATTCGACAAGTGCTCGATTAAGAAATGGTGATCGATTCTCCACTGAGTGACTCATCGAATTCAGGTCGTCCTCATGCAGCATGACCGGAACGGATTCGTGAAAGATTTCGTTGAGCATGCGGGAGCGAAGGGTATCCGATGCATAGCTTTGCTCGCAAAAATCTTCGGAAAGAGGCGCGATCATCAAATTGTTAAAAATGCCGCGATCGAGATATATATGGCGCCGTTCGGCCGGCGTTTCGATGAACACGCGCGGGTTTTGCAGATGCGGATTGCGAACAAATTTCCCAAAGCCGTCGCGCCAGTCTTTCAGCAGGTCTTCGAAATCGTGGCGGTCGCGCTGCGTCGCCAGCCAGAAAGCGTAATGATCATAATATCCCGTGAATATCTCATCCGCGCCGGTGCCGGAAATGGCCACTTTATACCCGCTGGCGCCAATCGCCTCGGACAGGAAGTCGTGAATGTAATAGGAAATCGTGGCCACGGGGGCATCATGAGCGATCACCTGGCGTTGCAGGCGGTCGATGAAGCCCTCGCGACTGGTGTGGATGACCGTGTTCCGGCACCCCAGTGCCGCGACGACCGATTTTATATTGTCGCTTTCATCGTATCGTTCGTCGGTGTCGACGATCGAGAATGTCTGAATGTCGCGGCCGAATTTCCGCGCGGCAATCGAGGCCAAGACACCAGAATCGATTCCGCCTGACAGGCAGAACGCCAGGCGGACATCGGATCGCAGGCACAGACGGACGGCTTCACTTAAATGATCGGCTACGCCGGCCACAGCCTCGGCCCTTGTCATGGCCACGGGGGCATACGAGAGCTTCCAGTATGGGGCAGGCCTGTAGCCGGCGGCGTCGGAAAACACGGCGGAACAGCCTGCGGGGAATTCCTCTACATCCCGCCAGAATGTTTCCTGCTGCTTCCACAGGGACTTGTAGCCGTTGACCAGATAGCGCTGCAGCTGCCGTGGGTTCACCACCGGCTTGCGATTAGCCAGCGCGCTGAGCGTCTTCACCTCGGAGGCGAAGTACAATCGATTGTCCCAGTGTGCGACAAACAACGGCTTTTCGCCGAAGCGGTCGCGGCTCATCCATATCCGCTGCTCCCGCAGATCGACGAGCGCAAGAGCCCACATTCCTTCGAACCGGCTGACGCAATCCGGTCCCCAGACTCGATAGGCGCGAAGCACAACCTCGGTATCAGATGAGGTGGAAAACTGTTGTCCCAGGGCTTCCAGTTCCTGGCGCAGTTCCGGAAAATTGTAGATTTCACCGTTGTACGCCAGCACACAATCATCTGCCGCGAACGGCTGCGCCGACCTTTGGTCGAGATCAATGATCGCAAGCCGGGTGTGAAGCAGGGTGACCGAATCATCGCGGAGGCGGCCTGTCCAGCGGCCGAATCCGTCAGGGCCGCGATGCTGCATGGTATGCAGCGCGCGCTCCTGGGCGTCAACCGCAGGCGGCGTATGACCTATGACCCCGGCAATTCCGCACATTGCAGTTTATTCCAGATCGGCCTTCCGAATAAGCTCGCCGCTGCCAACGGGCGCCTTCAGGCGTCGGCCAATCAGCGTAGGGAGCTCACTGGCAGCGAATTCCGTCGCGGGCCGCGCATAGGCGAGATTCTGAAGGGACAGGACGTCGCCGGGCTTCAGTGCATGCGAAGCAATCACGCCCTTGCGTATGGCCGGCCTCACCGAAACTTCGGATGGCTGTACGATCTTTCCAACATGGCCACGCATTGATCGCCACTTCGGCCCTTCAGAAACCAAACGTGCGAACTCCGCAGGCTCAAGCGATAATTCATGGTCGCGAAAGCTCCGGCCGCTTCTACTGTCGGTAAAATGCGCTTCGATCAGGCCGGCTCCGAGCGCAATCGCGGCGAAGCAGGCCTCCAGGCCGATCATATGGTTGGAAAAACCGACGCGAAGCCCCGTTTTCTCGGCCAGAAACGGGATACTGGCGAGGTTCACCTCATCCACGGGGCACGGATATGATGAAGTGCATTGCAGAATCATGATTCTGTCAGTAAGCGCCTCGTCTCCGATTTCATCTCGCAGCCATGCAATGGCCTGGTTGATTTCATCAAAAGTGCTGCCGCCCGTGGAGAGTATGATCGGTTTGCCAGTACGGGCCGCGGCCGAAAGCACGGGGCGGAATGTGATATCTCCCGAGGCGATCTTGATGACTGGAAAAAGCTCGGACAGGAGCGGCACCCAATCTTCAGTGAGAGGTGTTGAGAATAGCGGCAGTTCCGTAAGTCTGGCATGGTCTGCAAGCTGGCGGTGTTGCTCTTCCGTCAGGGAAAACTGGGTCACCCGCTTCAACCGTTCTGGGTCCGATGCCGTGGCATAGCGTGCCGGCGTATAGCTCTGCAGCTTGGCCGCATGCGCCCCCGCTTCCTTGGCCAAGCTTATCATGCGCTTTGCCGCGGCAATGTCGCCTTCGTGGTTTACCCCGATCTCGGCCACGAAGACGGTTTCGCTATCCAGGTCTTTCCCAAACAGGTTCATGTTTGCTTGCTACCTTCTGGAAATACGCGGATTCCGAACACCGAGCAGGACATCCATGCTCAGTTCTGCTTTGACGCTCTTCCGAACTTCTGCTTGTACCATTCGATATACCGGACATAGCCTTTTTCGAGCGGCCACTTCGGCTCATAACCGATCAGCTTCTTGGCCTTATCCACATTCAGCGTGCCGCGTTCGGGCATTAAGGCGTCTTTTTCCTTGTACTGCACGGTAACGTCCGGGAAGTGCGTCTCGATTATCTGGGCCATTTCGCTGATCGAGCGGGCCGACCCATAAGTCATGTTGAAAATCTGGTTGCGCGCTTCCTTGCGCTCTACCGTCTTGACGATACCATCGACCAGATCGCCGATATAAGTGAAATCAAGCCGATCGGAACCGTCGCCATGTACGACGACATCCGAGCCCTGAATGGCGTTTTCAATGAATATCTGGCCAACCCGGCGGCTGACGCAGCGTTCCCCGTAAAGCGCGGATGGCCGAATGATCGTGTAAGGCAGCCCGAAGACCTGATTATAGGCGATGACCATTTTTTCCCCGGCGAATTTCAAGGCGCCATAGATGCCTAGCGGTTCACAGGAGGTTTCTTCCGAGACGGAATCGTCCATGAAGTTGCCATACACCATGCTCGACGAGAAGAAGATGAAATGCTCGACGTTGCCGCGGCTGTAGTCGAGGGCGTTTTCGAGGGTGCGGAGGCTATGGTCGAAGGTGCTGTAGGGATCCTTGTTTGATTTGCCGGCATGCGCCACGGCGGCAAGCTGGACGACGACTTCGGGCTTTATGTCCTTCAGCACGCTGGTAAGGGCGTGGTACTCGCGCGCATCCTGCAGGTGCAGGGGAACCCGAGCGTTGCGCAGTAGGTCGAGGCGCTCCGACGTGATGTCGATGTAGAGGTCGCGATTGACAATGTCGCCCTGGGCGCGGCCGAAGGCATAGAGGTTGTTCACCTGCAGGCTGTCTATCACGTGAACGTCGGCGCCAAGTTCTTTGAGTTTCAGGGCAAGATGGTGGCCAATAAATCCGGCCCCGCCGATGAGGGCAATGCGGCGGTTTGCGATGGGGAACGTCATTTCGATACCTCGTTGATAACGGTTTTTACGGCATCCACGATGCGGGACATGTCATTGCGATTCAGGTGAGGGCCAACAGGCAGTGCGATGGAGCATGTGCTGATCCACCCGGCAACCGGATGGTCGGATGGCTTGTGGCCGAATTTCTCCCTGTAATACGACATCTGTGGCACCGGGCCCGGGTAGTGGACGCTGGTGCCAATGCCACGGGCATTCAGCTTGAGGATGATGTCCGTACGTCGCGCGGCCCAGGATTCTGGCAGCATCATATTGAAGCAGTAGTGGCTTGATTTGAAGCGGCCGCCATCAGCGCGGAACAATTGCAGAGGCTCAACGTCACGCAGGCCGGCGTCGAGAGCCGCGAAATTCTCTGCGCGCCGGTCCAGGAAATTGCTGACTTTTTTCAGTTGTTCGATACCGATGGCGGCCTGGATTTCATTCATGCGGTAATTGTAACCGAGGTCGACGACATCATAGATGCCTGGCACTTTGCGTTCGTGCATCGCCTTGTCAACGCCGAAGGCCTTCTTGATGCGGAGTTTTGCAGCGAGGTCGGCATGCTTGGTGATGATCATGCCGCCTTCGGCGGTGGTCATGTGTTTGACCGGGTAAAACGAGAATACCCCGACATCGCCCAGCATGCCCGCATGGATGTCATCCAGTCGGGTGCCAACGGCCAGCGCGCAATCTTCGAGCACAAAGAGCCCATGGCGCTTCGCCAGCGCCATGACCGGCGTCATGTCGACGGGCATTCCGAGGTAATGAACTACGGCAATGGCCTTGGTGCGTGGCCCGATGGCCGCGGCGATGGCTTCGATATTAATGTTGCCGGTTTCTGCCTCAGAGTCGACAAAGACCGGCGTCGCGCCGGTCAGCAGAACGGTATGCGAAGTTGCTGCATGTGTCTGCGCCGGAACTATGACCTCGTCGCCCTGACCGATGCCAAGAGTAAACCAAACCAGATGCATGCCGGCCGTACAGGACGAAACGGTAATTGCATGGGGGGATCCGGTCCAGGCGGCAAAATCATTTTCGAATTGTGTCGCGCGCGGTCCATGCACCAGTATCGGGCCGGACATGACATCCAGCACGGCGGCGCGTTCTTCGTCGCCTATCATGGGTTTTCCAAAGGGAATCGTCATTGCATCACTCTTGGCGGCAGGGCTTGTGGTGAATGGGTGGGTTCAATGGTAATCGACCCGGACCGGGGCGTTGGTTTGCAGAGCGGCTTCGATTGCAAGGGAAACCGCCATGCAGTCAAGTACGTCTGCGGCGCTGATTTCAGGCTCGCTCCCATCAAGGATGGAGCGCACAAAACTTGGAATCAAATCCCCTTTCTCAGCACCAGGATATGCATCGTCGATCCGGGCGGGAGCAATATCGGGAGAACGGGACTGGTAAAGCGCTGCGCCACCGGGGCCGTGCTGGAAGCTCGCTGCCGTTCCATATACTGACAGAAGGTGGGTATGGGGCATGACGCAGGCGAAATTCGCGGTCACCTTGGCAAGCATGCCGGATGGGAAGCGCAGCAGCGCAGCGACGCAATCGTTGAAGGAGAACGAAGTCCCAGACGTGGCCAACCGTGAGCCGAAGGCGAAAACCTCGGCGGGACGCTGGCCGGTCAGCCACATCAGAAGGTCCAGGAGATGTATGGCGCCACCATGCACAACCGAGTAATACGGCTGCTTGCCGCGCCAGCCCTCGGTGATCTTGTGCAGTCGGCCATAATTGTAGTCGCCCTCAAGATAGTAAACTTCACCCATCTCGCCATGCTGGATGCGTTCTCTCAGGCGGATGAAACGCGGGGTCCGGCGCAGAATCAGATTGGACGAAAGCTTGATGTCGGGGCGACGCCGGAGAGCGCTGCGGATATCCTGCAATTCATTTTCGAACAGGCAGAGCGGCTTTTCCACGAACACATGCTTGCCGGCTTCAATCGCGCGCATGACCTGAGAATGGTGGTCTCTGTCATAGGATGCGATCGAAACCACATCGATCTCAGGGTCATTCAGAATTTCATCCGCAGAGCTGCCGGTTCTGCGGCCGGGATTGCGGTTGGAAACTTCAGCAAGCTTTGCCGGATCCTGATCAATGAGAGCAACGACGCGGCAGCGTTCGTCCGCCTCGAAGCCGGCGATGTGCCGCTCTCCCACGCCCAGGCCGATGATGCCAACCCTGATCACCACGCACCCGGTTTTTCTGTTTCGGCATGCAATGCCAGCAAGTCATCAAGGCTGTATCGGCTCTGGTCGCTCGTCATGCGTGCGGCAAGAGCGCGGATGGATGCCAGGTCCTCGGCTGTATCGACGCACAGCCTGATGCTGGACATGTCCCGGCGAGCCGTGAAGTTCGTGATGGCCACCTCCGCCGTGTGATTATAGAACCACGACGTGACGTGTTCTCGTTCCTCATTCTCGGTCATTGCGGCATAAGCTGCCTTGAAGGCGGCGGAATTGACCACCTCGACGGACTGGCCTTTAGGGAAGCTGCGGGGGTGGACGTTGGTTGTAATGTCGCAAGGCCCAGCTTCGAAAAGGCGGACGGCATAATCCACCAGCGCCGGATCAATCAGGGGGCTGTCACCGCAAATCCGGACAAAAGACGGCAGGCCGAAAACATCGATTGCCTGGATAAATCGCATGGCAACATCATCCAACGGCCCACGATAACAGCGGATTCCGAGTTTCTCCGCGAGTTCCGCCAAGGGGGTGTCGCTGGGGTGATCGGATGTGGCGAGGATGATGCCATCCAGCGTGGTGCAAGCGGACAGGCGTTCAATCAGCCATGCAAGAAGTGGTCGTCCCGCGACCGGGGCCAGCATTTTGCCCGGGAGCCGACGCGAAGACATACGGGCCTGAAGTATTGCGGTGAGCGGCATTCGGAGAGAGTCGCAAATCCGGTCATGCTACCGCACTCCGGGTGAAGCCAGGGCTGCATCCGGGTCGGCACTCGGGTTGTCCTGCCCGCAATACGGAGGCGGGCAATTGCGGGCCAGAGGGCGATTGTAACCTCTGGTAGAGAACGAAGATTAACGGTTTGCCCGCTAGAACGAGCTGACGTTCATGGACTGAACACTAGCCCGATTCTATGTTTGATTGCAATTGCTTGGGTATGTGAATTGCACTGAAAGAAGGCGGCTACATAGGGCAATTCGCAGCATATATTGAATTATTTCAATGAGTTGTAGTTAATGTGGCTCGGCGTTCGATATTCATGGCTTTGTAATTAACAGATGGTGGGCCAGGAGCGGGCCGGGAAGAGCCGGGCCCAAGGAGACATGATCCGGATGCAGATGCTGTGCTCGGCCCTGTCAAAACCATGCGTGCCCTGGGGCCGATGACCAAGATCGGTCCGGACGGGACAGACTGGCCCCGGGGCGGCCGCCACCTGTTCGACAAAGCATATCCGGCAGTTGGTTGGGTTGGGTTTACAGGGTCACCCCAGCCAGAGGCAGTCGAGGAGCCCCTTTGCGGCCATGGGTTCCGCGCTTGGTGCGGCACCATCAGCTTTGCGTGGATTCCAGCTGCCGTGTTCTTTTCGAGGCCGTGATTCTGAATTCATTCGGCCGTGTCGGGACTGGCTCTTGAACTGCACAGCTTCTCAATGTTCAAGTGCCGCAGCTACTGTTTCAGTCCAGCAAGCTAGGCGATGAGATACCGGATCCCGATGGGAAGGCCCCGCAGACATGCGTTTAGCGATCTTGCTCGATGACCGTATAACGGACTGGGATGCAAAGGGCGAAATCCTGCCGGCTTATTTCAATCCTGCAGGTGTCGCCGATCATATAACCATCGTCGGTTTGCTGGCTGATAAACCAGCGGCCGCGACTCTGGCGACACTGACGGCGCCTGCGGAATGGACCTTCATATCTGTCGATATGGGGCGGTTTGGCCTTGCCCTGCGCACCCTCGGGATGCGTCCGGTCCTGCTGCGGAGAGCATTGAGGTCTGTACTGAAAGGATTGCGTGAACAGAAACCTGATCTCATACGGGCTTACGGCGACGGCTTTGCTGCCGCGGCCGCCGGCGTGATCGGTCCCGCCATAGGCATCCCCTATGTCATCAGTCTGCATGCGACACCGGATCCAGTCATTCGCAGGCAGTATGCTTCGTTGCGCGATCGATTTTGGCGTTGGTTGCTTGCGCCAAGCGTCGAGGCGGCCTTGCGCGGCGCGCAGCGCATCATAGCGGTGTATTCGCCAATACTTTCTTTTCTGTCAGAGCCGGTGCGCGACCGCGCTGTTGTTCTGCCCAATGTCGTAGCGGCGCAACCGCAGGCGGTTCGCCATGAAAATGGACCGGATGGCACTGGCAATAATCTGCGCTTGTTGTGGATAGGCCGTCTTATCCCGGGGCGTGATCCGACACCAGTCATTGAAGCCGTTGCCTCGCGTCAGGACATGCTGCTGACTGTGGTTGGCAGCGGCCCTCTGCTGCCCATAGCCAGAGATCTGGCGGCGCGGCTTGGTATTGACCACAGGGTACGATTCATCCCTGCGCTGGAGAACGCGCAACTGATCGCCGAGCTCGGAAATTATGAAGTCTTGGTATTGCGGACTGATTATGCCGAACTGGCCAAGCCCGTCATGGAAGCAGCGCTTGCTGGCCTGGTGGTGGTCATCAATCATCAGCCATCCGCGGTGCTTGATGAGTATCGCGGGTTTCCTGTAGTCTTCACTGACGCAACTGCGGAATCTTATTCTGCGGCGTTTTGCAGACTTGCGGACGATTGTCGATGGCGACAAGACCTTGCCAGGCAGACATACGCCTTCGCAAGGGAGCATTGGAATCCGGATGTTGTTGCCCGCAGGATTGCTGACATTATGCGCGACGCAACAGCAAATAAACGCGATATAAGATAAAAAGGTCGGAATTGCGTGACGGGAATAGTTGTATTCGGGACACGTCCGGAAGCGATAAAGCTGGCTCCAGTGATTGGAGGGTTGAGGAACAGGCTCGATCCGCATTCAGTGAAAGTGGTTTGCTCAGGGCAGCATCGCAGCCTCCTGACCCAGACGCTGCATGCCCTGGATTTCGCCGTTGACGTAAATTTTGATCTTATGGTGCACCACCAGACGCCGGCAGAAGTGGTGCGGCGCATCGTAAGCGCGCTGGATCGCTTCATACAGGATCACAAAGTTGATTGGATTCTCGTCCAGGGCGATACCGCAACCGCCCTTGCCGGCGCCCTTGCCGGATATCTGACCGGAACCCCGACTATTCACCTGGAAGCGGGGCTTCGCACAAACGATCTGAATGCGCCATGGCCAGAAGAGGGCTTCCGCCAGTTGATCGCGCGCCTGGCCAGCCTGCATCTGGCGCCAACCCAGGCAGCGCGGGCCAACCTCATGGCAGAGAATATTCCCGCGGACCGCATCGTTGTCGTGGGCAATACAGGCCTGGATATTCAGACTCATACCATGAAGACCATGGGGGATGTGCGGCAGGGCGATGCGATGCCCTATTTCCTGGTCACGCTGCATCGCCGCGAGAATCTTGGCGAACCCCTTGCGGCGGTTTGTGGTCATTTGGAAACCCTGCTGAACAGCTATCCCGGGTACCGCATTCTATGGCCCCGCCACCCGAATCCCGAGGTCATTGAAACCATAGAGGCGCATTTCCTTGGTTCCGGCGATCGCCTCGCGATCGTCGACCCCATGGACTACCCAGATTTCCTTGGTGCGATGGCCGGTGCGCGAGTAATCATTACCGATTCAGGCGGGGTTCAGGAAGAAGGCGCATCTCTCGGCATACCGGTTGTTGTGATCAGAGATAAAACCGAGCGGCAGGAGATCGTTGACCTTGGTTTGGCTGCGATGGCCGGCAGCCGCGGCGCCGGCATGGAAGAAGCCGTATCAGGCTTTCTTGGCAGGCAGATTGATGCTGCTGCAGTAACCCGCTGGCGGGAAATCCAGGGGAATGGTCATGCCGCCGTCTGCGTCGTCGAGGCAATCCTGCAGCGCTTCGAATTGCGCTAGAGGGCCCGGCTCGCCTCAGAAGCCCCCTTGTTGCCGAGGGCGAAAAAATCTCAACCCGAAGGCGGAGGCAGCATACACGCTGATAAATGCCGCCGCCGCAAGAACCGACAGGGGAGCCTTGCCGGGGATGGCGTTGAAGCTGGCTGCGACCGCGATGCTGCCGGCCGCGATGCTGCTGGTCATGGTTGCTGTGGCAATCCGGCGCAGCTGCGTTTTGCCAACCAGAATGGTGTGATCATAGCCCATTTTGTATGCGGCGCTGATGATCATGGCTGCAAAGCCTACCCGACCGGCTACAGCAGCCAGTGCAGCGCCGGTTAACCCCAAAACAGGCAACGCCATGATGCTGAGTCCCAAGGTTGCTAGGCCGCAGATCAGGGTCGCCCGCATGAGCATGCCGCCCCGACGTTCGGCATAAAGCGCATATTCCCAAGGCGAGGCCGCCTGATTTATGAATGCGGCGCCCGCCAGCAGGGTGATAACGGTTGGTTCTACGTGCAGCTTGGGCCCACCCAGCAGTTGCAGGATCTGTGATCCGGCAAGAGCAAGGAAAACAAGAAGCGGAATTCCCCCCTCCAGAAACAGGCCCCCGACGGCCCGCGCCGATGTCACGGCGGCCATGCGGTCGCGCTGCTCCAATGAAGCGCAAAAACGCGGGAACAGAACCCACCAGAATGGTGCCCCCCATGATGCCAGCACGGCCACCAGAGTTTGTGCACTGGCATAGTGGCCGACGGATTCGGCGCCGGTGATCGAGCCAACTGCAAACCGATCTCCAAGCGCCATCAGCCATTCTCCCAGCCCGGCAACCATAAATGGCGTGCCGATAGAGAGGGCATTGCGGATGTCTTCCACGGGAAGCAGCCACAAACGCGGCCGGAAAAGAGCGGAGCGATCAATGACTCTGTAAAACGCGCAGCCAGCCACCACCAGCTTCAGGGCGGCAGCAAATCCGATGAAAGCCGCCGGGTCCAATCTGTTGGCCCAGACCAGAAGCCCGATTCCGAATGGCAGAGCGACGGCCTCAGCCACCTGTAATGCGGTGGCGGCGCCGGTTTCCAATCGTGCCCTCAGGGCTTCCATGGTTAGTCCCTGCCAAACGGAAGCCAGCAGAAGCAGGCAGGACATCTTTATCAAGGGGGTGCTATCCGCGGTTGGCCCAATAAATGCCGCTAGCAGCGGTGCGGAGAACCACAGGGCGACGGTCAGCGGCAAAGCAATAGCCGAGGCGATCGCAATCGCGCCCCCCAGCCTCTGCTGGATAGTTTCTTGATCGGTGATGCCCGCTATCTGGCGGACCAGGCTGAAGCCCAGGCCGAGAGATACCAGCGGCACCATCGCCGAGATTGCGGCCTGGCTGAAGGTGAACTGGCCATAGCCATCAACACCCATCAGGCGAACCAGAAGGGGCATGATCAGAAAACTGCTGCCTTTGGTAATGGCTTCTGCACCAAAGCGGAGCAGCAGAGCCCGATCTATGGCCCATCGGCTGCGCATTTGCGCCTAACTGCCTCGGGATGGACGTTGCGCCATCACATACCACCGTTCCGCCAGTGCCGGCAGCCATTTGGATACCGCCTCGTCGAGCCCATGCCGATCCCTGTTGCCACGGATGAGGCGCTCAAGCTGCGGAAAACGTGTCGCTCCTGGCAGTAACAGGAACTGTGAAAGGGCGCCCTGCGGGTATATCCCGGTCACGATCAGGTTGTTCTCCGCAACCAGGTTTTTTACTTGGCTGAGGCGCCACCCGAATATGCCGGGGAAACCCAACTTCCTGTAATACCGGCGCCAGTAAAACAGGGACAGTGAACGCGCGCCTGCAAGGTCGAGAATCAGGGTGCCGCCTGGCCGGAGCAGCCCCGCCAGTGTCCGTATTGCGGCGATCTGCTGATCGTGCGGCAGCAGGAGCAGGGTTGAATAGCAATATGCCAGGTCAAATCGTTCGGGATGCAGGGCTAGTTCCGGAAGCCCGGACGCAACGGCATGTACGTTAACGCCGGCCTCCAGCGAGCGCTTTTTCAGCCGAGCCAGCATTTCCGTGCTGATATCGACGGCCACCACGGTGGCGCCGAACCCCGCAAGCGGAATTGCGTGGCGGCCGCTGGCTGCGCCGATATCAGCCGCCACCAATCCCGGCGCAGCGCGCTCCAAGATCAGTTGCCACTTCAGCGACTGGGCGCGGGTCTCGCCCACCGTCTCAGGGTAAGCAGAGGATTCCCGGTCAAAATGCGAGCGCTCAATGCTCATCGGAATTCGCCGTATATGCGGCGCGCAAAGCCCGTGCCAGATCCAATCCCGCAGACAGGATCGGCCTTGTGATGATGGTGCCGCGGAAATAAGGGTGGAGTCTTCCGCCAAAGCCCTTTTTGAAATCGCTGATCCGTTTCAGTTTGCTGTCATGCAGAGCCGGGAAGGCCTCTCCGGTCTCATAGAAATCCACGCCACGGGCACGGAACTGTCGCAATGCCTCCCACTGCACGAGGTCGTTGGCTCCGCACAGGAGTGCTTGCTGGCTGCTGGCGACAGTCCAGTACAGGGCCGCCCTTTTATATATGGCAAAAGCATGGAATGCGATTGGGCTTCCAGTCGCGTCGATTGCGGCCAGAATCAAAGCCATGGCCTGCTGGCCGAATGTTTCGAATATTGATTTGAAATACTCCGGCGGTTTTTGCGGTAATCCGTTGCGCCGGCAATTTTCTGCGTGCAGTTGGAGGTAGGCGGGCAAGTCCATCGCTGTTGCCTCCCGAATGGTTACGGAGGCGGCCCGTGCCTTTTTGACTGACTTGCGAACGCGCTGATCAACGCGCTGCCAAAGGACATCATCTGTCGTGCCGCGCAGGTCGACGATCCAGGACTGTGTCGATGCTTCCTGGCAGCCAAGCATAATAAGCGGATTAACTGGCGGGCATTCAGCCAGGATGTGCCGGGGAGCCAATGGAGATAGAGAAAGATCGACCCTGTGGGCATTGAATCTTCGGGCGATATTAAGCAGGTGGTTTCTTGCGGCAACCTCAATATTCCGGATTTGCCGAGGGGATTGGTTGTCTGCGGTGGCCAGGCCGCCAGTTGATTCGAGGCGGGAAAGAAGGCGGTGGCTGCGACTGCGGAGCAGTGGCAGGATTGCTACGATCTGTCCGCCAGAGGCTTGATCGACAATGGCAAAGCTGCAATCCGAATTGTTGGGCCAGCTTGCATAGGCTTCAATGGCTTCTGCCCTATGCCACAGCCACGCATTCGGAAAGATATCCGCGGCCGCATTCCAATCAGCCATCGGAATGTCTCGGCGCTGGAGTAACGCAAGATGATCAAGAGACATGCGATGGGCCTGTCTGCCGAAAGTCCAGGGCGGGATTTGCGGCCAGCCCGATCAGGTAGCAGAACATGAAATGTAGCGGATGGAACCGGAAAATGGAGCTATCAAAGGATTGATGGGCATAAAGCCCGACCAGAATTGCGGCAATGCCGATGTGCAGGGCGCCTGGGGCGGCATTCCTCAGAACGGAAATGACGGGGCTGAACCAAACCGCCAGCATAAGAATGAAGCCAATCAGCCCGGTCTCCAGGAGAATGCTGAGCGGGATCGAATGTGCGGCTGTTGCAAGTCCGAGGGGGGCGTACACTGATTCCTGGACCATGCCAAAGCCGGCTCCCGTAATCCAGTAATCCGACAGCGCATCATACGCGATGCGCCAGACTTCCAGCCGCTCGGTAAGGTGAAAGGCTTCATATAACGCGGCTGCCGACGATACGTCGGGAGGGGCGCCGCGCGGAAGAGGAGTTCCCAGAATGCTGAGCTGCATCGCGGCAAGCAGGCCAGCCGGCAGGAGGGCTGCGAGAATTATTATGCCAGCCGATAGTTTCTTCGCGCGCATGCGCATGAGGGCGTATGTGGCGATGAAGGTTACGATGAAAAGCAGTGCTCCGCGCGATATGGTGATAAGCAGGCCGTATGAGAGCGGAGCAAGCCACAGGAGCATCTTTCCGCGGCGTCGGTCTAGAATGTACATCAATATCAAGAACGCAATCGATAGGGCTGCGAGCAGGCCGGCGCCATTTGGATTGCTTGAAAAGCCGGACGGTCGCATGAATTTTATGAGCAGGGCATGTATCTGCCTGCTGCCCAACGCGACGCCTGGAGCATGTGGATCGTCCCACAGGGCCCATATTATATCAATGTTATCTGTGCGGATGCGTATTCCAATAATGCTGCATAGCAGGGAAAAGGCAAGCGAGGCGAGGGATATGCCAATCAGGACCCAGGCGACTTTCGCAAAGGTTCGTGCTGGAAAGGCGTCAGAGGATGCAAGCCCGGCAATCAGCAGTCCAGGCAAGAATACCATGGCGTATCGCCGCAGTGCGGTTGAGGCGTCTTCGGCCTGCAAACAGGTTATGGCTGCCCAGACGGCAAACAGGAGAAGCGGCAGCAGTCGCGGAAGGTTCGCAATGAAGGCTCTGTAATCAGCAAGGAACCCGAGCAGGCCAGTGACCATCAGCGTTCCGATGACAAGCCCGATCGGCATCGTCTGAAAGCCAGTGCTGGTGTGATATCCGAGGAAACCGATCTGGCTGGTGGCGACAGCGAGGAGTAACGCGGTCGAAGCCATCTGATGACGGATTGCCTGATCCGATGTCAGCGAGAAGCGCATTTGGCAATGGCTCTCTCTATGGTGGTGGCCAGGCTGATTGACAACTCAGAAATGCGAAAGGCATCACGATGGCTTTCTGCACTGGACAGGCTGTCGGGCTCGGATTTGGCCTTCTCCAGGAGTTGCTCCAATGCTTCAGCAATCTGCGCATAATTATTGGGTGATGCGACCACGCCACCCACCATGCGCGCGATATCTGCGGCCGCGCCTTCAGGAGTGATGGCTAGAATGGGCCTGTTTGCGCCAATGTAGTCGGCCAGCTTGGAGGGCATGAAAATGGAAGGCGGAGGCATCGGGGCATCAATCATTGCGAGGATGTCGGCGCCCGCCATGACTCTGAGAGCAGAGACGTGATCGACTTCTCCCATATGCCGGACGATGTCTCTGAGTTGCGGATAGCGGGCAAGGGCGGAATGCAGCACATCTGAATTCCGGCCGTATATTTCCACCGTGAAATTTGGTTTTCCGGGTTTTTCAGCCAGCCTCGCCACGGCATTCAGCAGGGGTTCCGGGCTGCGCGGCCCATAGAAGCTGCCAAACATGCTAATCCGGCTCACTTTTTCATGCTGTGGCGGAACAGGAGGGGTGTACAGGGTGGGGTCGAAGCCATGCGGAATGACTGTGCTGCGCGCAATTATCTGCAATCCGGGATGCTGGCGGGCGACAAAATCCCGCATTTCAGCTGTGGGAAAGATAAGTGCATCGGAATGCGTCAATGCTTCCTTCTCCAGATGCAGGCTGTAAGCGGAAAGGAAGGGGATTGTTCTTTCATAAATCCCCCCCGTCCATGGATCGGAGAAGCTTGCGATCCATGGCAGGCGCGGGAAAAGCTTTTTTAGCGCCAGGCCGACAAGGTGTGACGAATGGTATTGCGAACGTGTCATCACGGCGTCGTAGTTGGCAGGCTGCATGTCCAGAGCGCGGCGCAATGCCAACGATTTCAGCAATACATAACGATCAGGCCGCAGCGGAAGCCGTGGCATGAGCATGAGTTTGCGGAGCGGCCATGAGGTGGTCAGGCGCTCTATCCGCCCGAACCTGTCTTTGACGTATTGATCGAGGCTTGTATCCGCCCGGCCGGGGAACAGGTCGGGGCTGGCCGAGATCACATCAACCTTGAAACCCTGCAATGCCCCCATCAGCTTGGCGGAAACAAAAGCCTCCGGGCTGGCGACGGGCGGAAAGCAATAGGAGACTGCCAGTAGGCGCTTCATGAGATGGTATGCCCGGCTGCAGGAATGGCCAGTCGATTAAAGCCGCCTTCGGTTTCATATGGCGCCATGCGCCCCAGCGCTGCAATAACCTGTTCTTTCTCTGCCACATCAGCCGGGTCGAGATAGATGTTCAGCAGAACTGGTGCGCCAGCCTGCATGATGGCGCGATAGGCATCGAGCTGGGCGATCAGCCGGCTGCTACCGCCGGCGCCATTGGATAGCAGACCCCAGCTATCCAGAATCTGCGCTGGCTGGTCAAGGCAGCCGCTGACGGGTATTTCAGTGACCCCATGGCGCCGAAAGGCCGGGCCGTGTTTCGCGGCGAATAGCGGACGGGTTGAGGATGAGTAGAGGTAGCCCATCCCCGCCAGAAACCGCCACAGACGATCAAGAGTCGCTCCGGCCTCAAAGCTGCCGAAATGAGGCGTGCGGAAGCCGCGCGGCACCTGGCCCAATGCTTCCACCACGGCATGATGACCGCGGCGGATATCCTGCTCCCATTCCTCAGGGCGCGTCGGATCATAGAAAAAGGTCGAGATGGCCGTGCCGTTTTCTGTCCGTGCGGCATGGCGACGGAAACCGTGATTGAGGAACTCGGCTCCATCTTCCGCCAGAGCCTTGTATGCCGGCAGCGCAGACCGCAGTACTTCTGCAGGCACGGCGTAGATTGGATGTAATCCCAGGCGGCGAAGTCGGAAATGCAGTTTCTCGACTACTGCGCTGTCGTGATCAGTGTCGCAATCAAAAGACAGAATGAAACCGGGCCTGGATATCCCGCAGTCGGAGGCGAGACGTAACAGTCGGGAGCGGTAGTAGTTCGGCCACGCACGGCAAAGACCCCATGTCATCGCCATCCATGGGTCCTGCATCGCTTTTTCAATTTGCGCCGCCGAAACCAAGCCAATCCTCTATGTGTTTTCTGCCCTGACGCACACCCCGCTCAGATCGTAAGCCCCCGCCTTCTCGATTCTCACCTTGACCATGTCGCCGGTCTTCAGGCCGGCCGCATTCTTGATTTTCACGATGCCGTCGATCTCCGGCGCATCGGCAAAACTGCGGCCAACGGCAGTGGTCCGTTTCGTCTCGTCCACCAGCACATCCAGAGTGCGGCCGACAAAGCGTTTCAGGCGTCGTGCGCTGATTGTCTGCTGGGTCACCATGAAGCGCTCCCAGCGGTCCTGCTTGACCTCATCCGGCACATGGCCCGGCAGATCGTTGGCGCTGGCGCCTTCGACATTCTCGTATTTGAAGCAGCCCACACGGTCCAGCTCGGCGTCTTCCAGCCATTGCAGCAGGAATTCGAAATCGGCTTCGGTTTCCCCGGGGAAGCCGACGATGAAGGTTGAGCGGATGGTCAGATCAGGGCAGATGTCGCGCCAGGCCTTGATCCGGGTCAGCACTTTCTCCTGGTTGCCCGGCCGGCGCATGCTTTTCAGCACGCGTGGCTCGGCATGTTGGAACGGGATATCCAGATAAGGTAGCAGCTTGCCCTGGGCCATCAGCGGGATAAGCTCGTCGACATGCGGATAGGGATAGACGTAATGCAGCCGCACCCAGGCGCCGAGGGCGCCCATCGCATCGGCCAGTTCGGTTAGCCGTGCTTTCACCTTGCGGTCACGCCACTGGCTTTCGGCATGTTTCAGGTCGACGCCATAAGCCGAAGTGTCCTGCGAAATCACCAGCAGTTCCTTCACGCCGGCCTTCACCAGGCGTTCGGCCTCGAACAGCACATCGTTTGCCTGGCGGCTTTTCAGTTTGCCGCGCATGGATGGGATGATGCAGAAGCTGCAGCTGTGGTTGCAGCCTTCGGAAATCTTCAGGTAAGCATAATGCCGTGGCGTCAGTCTGATGCCCTGCGGCGGTACCAAGTCGACAAAAGGGTCGTGCGCGGGCGGTGCGGCTTCATGCACGGCCTCGACTACGGCCTCGTATTGCTGTGGCCCGGTTACCGCCAGCACGTCGGGAAACATGCCGCGGATCTTGTCGGCCTCGACGCCCATGCAGCCGGTGACGATCACCCGGCCGTTTTCGCGCATCGCCTCGCCGATGGCTTCCAGCGATTCCTGCTTGGCACTGTCGAGGAAGCCGCAGGTGTTGACCAGCACCACATCAGCCGCGTCATAGGAACCGGAAATGGCATAGCCTTCCGATCGCAGCTTGGTGATGATGCGTTCGGAATCAACCAGCGCCTTCGGGCAGCCGAGGCTGACAATACCGATCTTGGCTGCGGCCTGAGGCGGGGCGAGTTTAGTCATGGCGGCGGGCTTATACGCCCGAAACGGCGGGCTGACTAGGCATTATCAGGCCGCCTCAACCTGCCGGAGCGGCATTTTGGTGCGCACCAGCCGGCCTAGCAGTGAAACCAGCAGAATGGCGCGGTTGCCATCCACGGCTTCTTCGAACAAGGCTTCGGTATCGGCCATTGGTCCTTCGACGATCCGCAGGGCTTGACCACGCCGGAAGCCGGGCGGGTTCAGCTGGATATATCCCTTTTCATCCTCGCGGGCGCGGATTTCGGCAATTACAGAATCCGGAACGGGGATCGGTCGTTCCCCGCTCATCACCATGCCGATGACGCCGCGTGTTCCGTTGACTGAGCGCCAGCGCTGCGTTTCCGTATCAATGCCGACAAAGAGGTAGCGGGGAAACAGGGGGGCATCGACGATGCTGGTTCGGCCGGCATGACGGCGCATCTTCTGATAGCGCGGCAGATAGACGCCAAAGGCCTGATTTGCGAGCTCGCGCGCGGCCATCGCTTCCCGGCCCGGCTGAGTATAAACGGCATACCACTGAATCATGCCGCGCGCTCCCGCTTCTGGGGAGATGCAGCCCGCGGCGTGATGTGCAGCAGTCTTGGCGCGATCAGGCGATCCGGTCCCAGCAGGGTGAAAAGCTGGTCATGTATCCGTTGCGGCGCGATGCTGTCGGCGATCACGACGGCCTCGGCGCCAAGCGCGATGGCGGCATCCAGATCGCCAACCACCGGGCGGCCGTGGAAAAGTTCGATATTGCGGCCCGGAGCGATGATCGCAGCCACGGTAATGCCGGCGGCAGAGGCCGACAGAAGGGCGATTTCCGCCAGTTCGCCATTGCCGGCGATGGCTACTTTGGTCATGCCACGGCCCAGCAGTCCCTGAAAGGCATCCTCATACTGGCCCCGGGCATGGCGGAAGAAATTCAGCGATGTGGCCAGGTATTCCGCCACGAGGCGGCTTTTCTCGGCAAAACCTTTGGGCGTCAGGTAATAGGCGTAACGCCGGGCCGGGGCGGTCTGGATCTTGATCAGGCCTTTTGACACGCAACGGCGCAGCAAGGCATTGGCAAGTCCCAGGGCCATGTCGAGCTGGGTCGCCAGACTGCGCTGACTATGCTGGTCGGTATCGTCCACCGCCGCCAGCAGGGCGACCATGGTGGCCGCGTCTGACTCGGGCGCGTCGCTTTTGTCGTTCCCTGACTTTCCGTTCATAGCGTGAACGATAAACTGCGCTGCCAGCTCGGTCAAACAGAATATGAGTTTGATTAAGCTTGCAGATTTAGCCTGCGATGCAGGATTCCACCCCTGCCGCCATCCGCAGCAGCCGGCGATCATGGCCATTCCGCGCTACCAGCATCAGGCCTACCGGCAATCCAGTCACCGGCAGGGGCAGGGAAATGGCGCAGAGATCGAAGAAGTTCATAACCGCGGTATTGCGCAGAAGCAGGGTATTGGCGGCGGTGAATGCCTCTTCGCTGGCGGCCAGATCGGCGATTTTCGGCGCCCGGATCGGGGTGGTCGGCAGGATCAGGGCATCCAGGTCGGCCAGAGCGGCGTCCATGGCCCGGATCAGCTCGGCCCGTCGGCGCTGCATAAAAATGTAGTCAGCCGCGGGGATGGCCCGGCCACGCTCGATCCGCCCGCGCACAATGGGGTCGAACTCATCCGGGCGCTTGTCCAATGCCGCGCGATGGACAAAAAAGGCTTCCGAGGCAGCAAAACCGCCTCTGGCGTTCACCGCCTGCATCTCGGCCAGCAGGGGCAGCGGGTGCTCACCCGGCGCGGCACCTGCCTTGCCCAGGCGGTCAATGGCGGTTCCGAAAGCCTGCGCCACCTCAGGTTCCATATTTTCCAGCAAAGGACCACGCGGGATCCCGAGGCGCAGGCCAGCCAGCGGTGCGGGGGTAAGGGGAAGGGGCGTTTCGCCGGCCATCACCGCGTCGGCGAGGGCGCAGTTGGCCACCGTTTGTGCCATCGGGCCGATGCTGTCCAGCGCAAAGGACAGCGGGAAGGCCCCGGCGGTCGGCACCCGGTACTGGCTCGGTTTCAGCCCGACGATGCCGCACATCGCCGCCGGAATGCGGGTCGAGCCGCCGGTATCCGAGCCGATGGTGATCTCGGCCATGCCATCGGCCACCGAGACGGCGCCGCCCGAGCTGGACCCGCCGGGAATGCGGCTGCGGTCGGCCGGGTTGCCCGGGGTGCCGTAATGCGGGTTGATGCCGACGCCGGAAAAAGCGAATTCGGTCATGTTGGTCTTGCCAATGATCACCGCGCCGGCCTGGCGCAGGCGGGCAATGGCCGGCGCCATGGTCGTGGCCGGGCTGGCATCGCGCAGCAGTTTCGAGCCGGCGGTGGTCGGTTCGCCTGGCATGTCGAACAGGTCCTTCACCGAGACGATCCGGCCATCCAGCGGGCCCAGCGGCAGGCCCTGCCGGGCCCGGGCATCGGCAGCCTCGGCCTCGGTGCGGGCCCGGTCGGCATAGAGCCGGGTGAAGGCCCTGCTGCCTTCACCGGCCGGATCCGCGATCCTTGCCAGGCAGGCTTCCAGGCGTTCCCGGGCGGTGGCGGGTTTGGCGGACGCGGTCATCGGGTCGTCTCCGGCTGGGCAAACAGGCAGGGCGCACTATCGCCGATCCGCACCCGGCGGCAAGGCCTAGCGGGCCGCTTTGGCGCGTTCCATACTCACGCCATGAATTTCGTGCACATCTATGCCCGGGTGCTGGCCCTGCTGAAGCCGGAGCGGCCGCTGGCGATCGTGCTGGCGCTGGCCAATATCGGCCTGGCCGGCGTCGGCTTCATTGAGCCGATCCTGTTCGGCCGCATCATCGACGTGCTGTCGAATACGGCTGGCCTGTCGTCCGACGAGAGCTGGGCCCAGACCATCGAACTGCTGCTGGTCTGGTGCGGCGCCGGTATTGCCGGCATCCTGGCGGGTATCCTGGTTGCCCTGCATGCCGACCGTCTGGCGCATCGTCGCCGCCTGGCGGCGATGGCGCTGTATTTCGAACACGTCCTCAGCCTGCCGGCCGCGTTCCACAGTGGGACCCATTCCGGCACCCTGCTGAAGATCATGCTGAATGGCGCCGATAACCTGTTCGGCCTCTGGCTGGCCTTCTTCCGCGAGCATCTCTCGACTTTCGTGGCCGTGCTGGCGCTGCTGCCGTTGTCGCTGTATCTCAACTGGCGGCTTGGCCTGTTGCTGATCGGCCTGATCGTGGTGTTCGCCCTGGTCAGCGCCATCGTGGTGGCGAAAACCGAAAAGGCACAGGGTCGTGTCGAGGCCTATCATTCCGAACTGGCGGCGCGCGCCGGCGATGCGCTGGGCAATGTCGTGCTGGTGCAGAGCTTCGTGCGCCTGGCGCTGGAAGCGCGCGACCTGGCCGCGGTGATGGAGCGCCTGCTGAAGGCGCAGTTCCCGGTGCTCAATCTCTGGGCGCTGATGACCGTGCTCAGCCGCATGGCCTCCACCATCACCATCATCGCCATTTTCATGCTGGGCAGTTGGCTGCATCTGCACGGCCAGACCAGCGTGGGCGAGATCGTCAGCTTCATGGGCTTTGCCACGATGCTGATCGGCCGGCTGGAGGCTGCCATGGGCTTCATCAGTCGCATGTTCTTCCAGATGCACAGTTTGGGTGAGTTTTTCCAGGTGCTCGATACCGAGGCTGCCGTGCGGGACCGACCCGGTGCGCGCGTGGCCGGGCATCTGCGCGGCGATGTTGCTTTCCAGCATGTCACGCTTTCCTACGACGACAAGCGACCGGCGGTGACCGATCTCACCTTCGAGGTTGCGGCCGGCAAGACGGTGGCGCTGGTCGGCCCGACCGGCTCTGGCAAAACCTCGTCGATGGCGCTCCTCAGCCGTCTGTGGGACCCGCAATCGGGCCGCATCCTGATCGACGGCACGGATATTCGCGATTTCACGCTGGAGAGTCTGCGCAGCAATATCGGCGTGGTGTTCCAGGACAGCGCGGTATTCCATCGCTCCATAGCGGACAATATCCGCATCGGCCGGCCGGAAGCGAGTGACGCCGAGGTCGAGCAGGCGGCCAGGCTGGCCGAGGCGCACGATTTCATCACGCGCCAGAGCCAGGGCTACAACACGCTGGTGGGCGAGCGCGGCGTGAATTTAAGTGGCGGCGAACGCCAGCGACTGGCGATCGCCCGTGCCCTGCTTAAGAATCCGCCGGTGCTGATTCTCGACGAAGCGACCTCAGCGCTGGATGCCGCCACTGAAGCGCGGATCCAGAAGGCGCTGGATGCCCTGATGCAGAACCGCACCACCTTCATTATCGCTCACCGGCTGGCCACGGTGCGCCAGGCCGATCTGATCCTTGTGCTGCAGAATGGCCGTGCGGTGGAGCGCGGTACCTTCGACGAGCTGGTACAACAGGGTGGTTTGTTCGCTGATCTGGTCCGCACCCAGTTCCAGGGTGCACATTGAAATCGGTGCCGCGCGTGCGTTCATGGCAGCCGCGGCGCGGATATCCATAGGGAATATACTTTCCTTGGGATGTCTTTTATCATGCTGCGGCGCATAACCATTCATGCTGGATACTGATCGGGCTGCTTGTCGCATACCATGCAACGTTTATTGATTGTGATAGGCTCTCTGGAGCGCGGGGGTGCCGAACGTCACTTGGCGCAGGTACTGCCGCAACTGGTACGGCAAGGTTACGACGTCGAAGTCTATTGCCTGATGCAGAAAGGCGAGCTGGCCCCCGGACTGGAGGCGGCGGGCGTCGGGGTGATCGGCAGGAACTCCCGCCCCAAGCCTGGCATGCGGCGCCTTTTCGCCTTGGGGCTGAGTGCGTTGATGCTATTCTTCCACCTTCTGATGCGCCGCCCCCACATTGTCCATTTCTTTTTGCCGTCAGCTTATATCATCGGGGCGCCGATCGCATTGCTGACGTTCTGCCGCATCAAGGTGATGAGCCGCCGTAGCCAGAACAATTATCAGCATAGCTCGCGCTGGATCGGCCGGGCGGAGCGGCTGTTGCACAAATGCATGGATGCCGTTGTCGGGAACTCCCTTCCAGTGGTGGCCCAGTTGCGTGACGAGGGCGTTCCTGAACATAAGCTGCATCTTTTGTACAACGGGGTTGATGCCGCCGCTTTCGCCAATCTTCCTGCAAAGGAAACGGTTCGTGGTGAATTGCGCCTCGATGAATCAGCGCTTGTTCTCGTGATTGTGGCCAATCTGCTGCGGTATAAGGGACACAGCGACCTGCTGGAGGCGCTGGCGATAGCCAAGCCGTCATTGCCGGATAAATGGGTTCTGCTCTGCGCCGGGCGTGATGACGGGATCGGTTCCCGGCTTGTGGCGCAGGCGGAACAGCTTGGATTGGCCGATCACGTCCGGTTTCTCGGACCAGTCACCGATATCCCGCGGCTTCTGTCTGCTGCTGATATCGCCCTGCTGACATCGCATGAAGAGGGGTTCTCCAATGCGGTGATCGAGTATATGGCTGTCGGGCTGCCGGTGATCGTCACGGATGTAGGCGGCAATGCCGAAGCAGTTGATGCGGGCCGCGCCGGCATTGTGGTTCCGCCTCGCCAGCCAGCCGCCCTGGCGGCCGCGATCAACCGCCTGGCCGGCAATGCCGGAGAATGCCAGGCATTGGGCCGGGCTGCGCAGCAGCGGGTTGCCGAGCATTATTCGCTGGAGGCCTGCGTGAGCGGGTATCGGGCGATCTATAACAGGCTCACAGGCCGGGCTGGCTGAGAGCCGGCAGGTTTTCCGCTCACGGCCTTAGCGCCATACCCGCCGCACCCGGTCGCCCTCTGGCGGCGCAGGCTCGGCGACCGGCGACGGCGCTGCCGGTTTTGGCGCCGCTTCGCGCACTGCCTGGCGCGCTTCCCAGGCTTTGCGCAGGGTTTCATGCCCCTCGATGCTCTGTACCGTCAATTCGCATTCGGTGGCGATGGCCTGCATCACCAGGCGGTCGATGCGGTTATAGTTCTTCATCTTCGCGATCACGCAGTCTTCCCGGCTGGGCGTTACGCCGGGTACGTAATAACGGTCCTCTCGTCCGGTACTGCCGGGCCGGATCAGCCAGGCTACGGTTCCGAGCAGCAGCAGAATCACCAATGCACCACCGCTGGCCGCAAGGTGGCGGCGATTCAACCGGCTGAGAAAGGCGTGCGGCGTGATGGCGTGATCTCCGCGCTGAGGCTTTCAGCATAACGCGGAATCCCTCGGCGGTGGCAGGGCGTTCCACGGGAGAGTCGGTTTATTTTTGCAAAAACGGCAGATTCAGCCCCTGATCCCGGGCGCATTGCACCGCGATGTCATAGCCGGCATCGGCGTGACGCATCACGCCGGTAGCAGGATCGTTCCACAGCACGCGCTCCAGTCGACGTGCGGCTGCCGGGGTGCCGTCGGCCACGATCACCACGCCGGCATGTTGCGAGAAACCCATGCCGACGCCGCCGCCGTGGTGCAGCGACACCCAGGTGGCGCCCGAAGCGGTGTTGAGCAGGGCGTTCAGCAAAGGCCAGTCCGATACGGCATCCGAACCGTCCTTCATCGCCTCCGTTTCGCGGTTCGGGCTGGCGACCGAACCGGAATCGAGATGGTCACGGCCGATCACGATGGGGCCTTTCAGCTCGCCCTTGGCGACCATCTCGTTGAAGGCGAGGCCGAGGCGATGACGCTGGCCGAGGCCGACCCAGCAGATGCGCGCCGGCAGGCCCTGGAAGTGGATGCGTTCGCGCGCCATGTCGAGCCAGGTGTGCAGGTGTGGGTCGTCAGGGATCAGTTCCTTCACCTTGGCGTCGGTCTTGTAGATATCGTCGGGGTCGCCCGACAGTGCCACCCAGCGGAATGGGCCTATGCCGCGGCAGAATAGCGGCCGGATATAGGCCGGCACGAAACCGGGGAAGTCGAAGGCTTCCGTCACGCCCACTTCCTTGGCCATCTGGCGGATGTTGTTACCGTAATCGAAAGTGGGGATACCCATCTTCTGGAAATCGAGCATGGCGCGCACATGCCCGGCCATCGAGGCTTTTGCGGCCTTTACCACTGCCTGCGGATCGGTTTCCTTGGCGCGTTCCCACCGGTCCAGGCTCCAGCCGGCCGGCAGATAGCCGTTCAGCGGATCATGGGCGCTGGTCTGGTCGGTCACTGCGTCAGGGCGGATGCCGCGCTTCACCATCTCGGGCAGGATTTCGGCGGCATTGCCAAGCAGGCCGATGGAAATCGCCTTTCCCGCAATCCTGGCCTCGTCCAGCAAGGCCAGCGCTTCATCGAGACTGCTGGCCTGCTTGTCGAGATAGCCGGTGCGCAGCCGCATCTCGATGCGCGAGGGTTGGCATTCAATGGCGATCATCGAAGCGCCGGCCATGGTGGCGGCGAGCGCCTGGGCGCCGCCCATGCCGCCGAGTCCGGCAGTGAGGATCCAGCGGCCCTTCAGGCTGCCGCCATAATGCTGGCGGCCCATTTCCACAAAGGTTTCGTAGGTGCCCTGCACGATGCCCTGGCTGCCGATATAGATCCATGAACCGGCGGTCATCTGGCCGTACATCATCAGGCCCAGGCGGTCGAGCTCGTTGAAATGCTCCCAGTTGGCCCAGGCTGGCACCAGATTCGAATTGGCGATGAGTACGCGCGGCGCGTCCTCGTGGGTACGGAACACGCCGACGGGTTTGCCCGACTGCACCAGCAGGGTTTCGTCAGGTTTGAGCGTAGTGAGCGCCTTCTGGATCTGGTCGAAGGCCTGCCAGTTGCGTGCCGCCCGGCCGATGCCGCCATAGACCACCAGCTCTTCCGGCTTCTCGGCCACATCGGGGTCAAGATTGTTGCGCATCATGCGGTAGGCGGCCTCGATCTGCCAGTTGCTGGTGTGCAGGTCGTTGCCATGCGGGCTGCGGATGACGCGGGAATTGTCGCGGCGAGATGGTGCGGACATGGGGTGCCTCTGACTCACAGGTAGGTGCGTTTCGACGTGCCGTCGGCGCGATAGGAAAAACGGGTGGCGAAGCGATGCGCGTGGCCGGGATACCAGAGCGTGGCGACCGAGACGATCTGGGCACCCGACCAGGTGCGGCGGCGCAGGCGCAGGCAGGGCTCGCTGGCAGCCATCTTCAGCAGCTTGCGGATGCGCGTATCCGGCATGGCGGCCTCGACGATATGCTCGACTTCCGAGGCCGGGGCGACGCGCATCAGGAATTCGTTTGGCGTGACCGCCTCGAAATCCGCCTCCAGATAACCCGGCGCGGTCTGCGGATTGACGAAGCGGTCCTCGACCTGCAGCGGGATGCCGTCGGCCAGATGCACCAGGACGGAGTGGTAGACGCCGGTGCCGGCATTCAGCCCGAGGTCGCGGGCGGTTTCCGTGGTCGCCTTCTCGGCCTGCAGCAGTTCGACGCGGGCTGCATGGCGCTGGCCGCGCTCACGGATTTCCTCGGCGATGTTGCGCAGCTCGACCAGGTTGAAGATCGGGCGCTTCTCGGCCACGAACGTGCCGGTGCCCTGCACGCGGACCAGCAGGCCTTCATGGGTCAGTTCGCGCAAAGCGCGGTTGACGGTCATGCGGCTGACTTTCAGTTGCCGGACCAGGTTGCTTTCCGACGGCACCTGGTCGCCGGCCCGCCAGTCGCCGGCCTCGATATGCTTGACGATGAATTCCTTGACCCGGCGATAGCGCGGGGTCGGCCCGCTATGCGCGTCTTGCCCGGTCATGTCTTCCTGCCCCTGTCTTGTGGCGGAAGTATAGGTTCAATTGTATATACAAGTCCAGCCGGGTTGTGCCGCTATCCCGCGGCTGCTTCTCGCATGGCCCGGCGAATCTGTGTAAAACCCCGGTGCAATCCTACCCCTCAAGGCATCCAAGTGACCCAGGCCGCCACCCCCTCCCATCCAGCGCTGACCATCGTGACGGTGACGCATTTCAGCGAGCGCGTGATCGGCGAATGCCTGGCCACCCTGCCGCCGGGCGTGCCGGTGGTGGTGACGGACAATGCCAGCGGGGATGCGACGCGCGAGATCATCCGCCGCGTGATCCCGGACGCCACGGTCATCGCCAATCCGGTTGGCGTCGGCTTCGGCAATGCCGCCAACCAGGGCCTGGCCCGCGCGCAGACCGATTTCGTGCTGCTGATCAATCCTGACGCCAAACTGCAGCCGGGTTGTCTGGAGCGGCTGTTCGCCGCCGCCGAGCGGTACCCGAAGGCTGGCGTGCTGGCGCCGGCGCTGAAGACTCCGGCCGGGGACTGGGAAGTGTCCCATGACGTCGACATGTTTCTCCGCGCCAGCTATCCGCGCCGCCGGCTCGATCCTGAGCCCGAGGGCGATATCTGCGCCGATTATGTCTCCGGCGCGGCAATGCTGTTGCGCCGCCAGGCGCTGGATGTGGTGGGCGGCTTCGATCCGGCGATCTTCCTCTATTATGAGGATGACGATTTCTGCATCCGCCTGCGCAAGGCCGGCTGGACGCTGGTGCGGGTAGCGGATGCAGTGGTCGACCATGTCGGCGGCGGCTCGATCAGGCGCAGCTGGGACAAGCACTGGGAGAAATTCTGGCATATGGCCTGGTCGCGGCTCTATGTCGAGCGGAAATATCGCGGTTGGGCCGCTGCCTGGCGCATTGCGCTGCCGGCGCTGTTGCGTTTCGGCGCCAAGGCGCCATTCTACCTGTTGACGGATTTTCGCCAGAAGGGGCTGCGCGATACGGCCCGCTGGTGTGGCACCTTGGCTTTTCTGCTGGGCATGAAATCGAAATGAAAGCTGTCATTCTCGCCGGCGGGCGCGGCACGCGCATTGCCGAGGAAAGCATCCTGCGACCCAAGCCGATGGTTGAAATCGGCGGGCGGCCGATCCTGTGGCATATCATGAAGATCTATGCGGCCCATGGCATCACCGATTTCGTGATCTGCCTCGGCTACAAGGGCTACATGATCAAGGAATATTTCGCCAATTACGTGCTGCATGCCGCTGATGTCACCGTCGACCTGGCCGCCAACCGCATCGAATATCTGAATGGCGCGCCCGAGCCCTGGCGCGTCACCCTGGTCGAGACCGGCGAGAATACCGAGACCGGCGGCCGCCTGCGGCGGGTCGCCCGCTGGCTGCAGGGCGAGGATGCCTTCTGTCTGACCTATGGCGACGGCGTCGCCGATATCGATGTGGCGGCGTCAATCGCGTTCCATCGCAAGCATGGCCGGTTGGCCACCATGACGGCGGTGAGTCCGCCCGGCCGCTTCGGCGCGCTGACCCTGGCGGGCGACCGGATTACGGGCTTTCAAGAAAAGCCGCGAGGCGATGGTGGCCTGATCAACGGCGGATTCTTCGTGCTGTCGCCGCGTGTGCTTGACTACATCCCCGACGACACCACCGTCTGGGAACGCATGCCGCTCGAGCGACTGGCAGAGGAAGACCAGTTGCGCGCCTTCCGCCATGACGGTTTCTGGCAGCCAATGGATACCGTGCGCGAACGCACGGTGCTGGAGAATCTCTGGGCCACGGGGCAGGCGCCGTGGAAGACCTGGGCCTGACCTCATGGGCCTGAACCGCGATTTCTGGCGCGGCCGGCGGGTTCTGCTCACCGGGCATACCGGCTTCAAGGGTGCCTGGCTGGCGCGCTGGCTGCACCGGCTTGGCGCGGAGGTGCACGGCTTTGCCTTGCCGCCCGAGGGTGAGCCCAATCTGAGCCGCCTGCTGGCGACGCCGCTGGCCGGTGAAACCCTCGCTGACCTGCGCGATGCGCCGGCGGTGGAGCGGGCGCTGCGGGTTGCCGCGCCGGATGTTGTGCTGCATCTGGCGGCCCAGGCCCTGGTGCCGGCCAGCTACCGTGACCCGCTTGGCACCTGGACCAGCAACGTGATCGGCACGATCAACCTGCTGGAGGCCATGCGGCGCTACGACCGCCCGCTTGCCGCCCTGATCGTCACCACCGACAAGGTCTATGCCAACGACGAGCGTGGCCTGGCTTTCCCGGAAACCGCGCCGCTGGGTGGCGATGATCCCTATTCGGCGTCCAAGGCGGCCACCGAGATCGCCGTGCATAGCTGGCGCAAGAGTTTCCTCGGTCAGCGCGTGGCGCTGGCGACGGCACGGGCCGGCAATGTGATCGGCGGCGGCGACTGGTCGGCCGAACGCCTGATCCCCGATATCGTGCGGGCGGCGCAACGCGGCGAAGCCGTGCTGCTGCGTCGGCCGGAAGCGACGCGCCCGTGGCAGCATGTGCTCGATCCGCTGTACGGCTATCTGCTTTATGCCGAGGCGCTGTTCGTCCGGCGCGAGTTGCCCGGCGGCCTCAATTTCGGCCCCCTGGAAGACGAGAAGATCAGCGTCGGGACCATCGCCACGCAACTGACCCAGGCCTTCGACGCGCCGGCCTGGCGTACCGAACCGCAGCCCGCCATCGCCGAGAAGGGCCAGCTTGGCCTGGATGCGCGTCTGGCTGTGCAGTCGCTTGGCTGGCGGCCGCATTTCAGCACCGCGGCGGCATTGGCCGAGACAGTGAACTGGTACAAGGACTGGTTGGCGGGCGAAAATCCGGCCGCGATGACCGATCGCCAGATTGCCGCATTCGAGGATCGTTTATGAGTGAGTGTCGTTTCTGCCATGCGCCGCTGAACCGCAGCTTCGTGGATCTCGGGCTGCAGCCGCTGGCCAATTCCTATCTGCCGGCCGGGAAGGCGGACCAGCCCGAGCCGCGCCATCCGTTGCATGCCCGCGTCTGCGAAACATGCCTGCTGGTGCAGGTCGATCATGACGTGCCGGCCGAGGCGATCTTTTCCGACTATGCCTATTTCTCCTCCTATGCCACCAGCTGGGTGGAGCATGCCCGCCGCTATGCCGTGGCGATGCAGGCGCGTTTCGGCCTTGGCGCCGGCTCGCTGGTGGCGGAAGTGGCCAGCAATGACGGCTATCTGCTGCAGCATTTCAGGGCGGCGGGGATCGAGGTGCTCGGTATCGAACCCGCAGCCAATGTCGCCGCCGTCGCCGAGCAGAAGGGCATCCGCACCGAGGTGGCATTTTTTAATCGCGACACGGCGCAGCGGCTGCACCAGGCCGGATTTGCCGCCGACCTGATGGCCGCCAACAACGTGCTGGCCCATGTGCCGGAGCTGAATGCCTTCGTGGCCGGTTTCCCGATCCTGCTCAAGCCGCAGGGTGTTCTGACGGTCGAATTCCCGCACCTGCTGAACCTGATCGAGCAGGTCCAGTTCGACACGATCTATCACGAACATTATTCCTATCTCTCGCTGCTGGTTGCCGAGAAGGTGTTCGGCGCCCACGGCATGCGGGTGTTCGACGTCGAGGAACTACCCACCCATGGCGGCTCGCTCCGCCTGTTCATCTGCCACCGGGATGCGGCTCATGCCGAGGGCGCCGGACTGGCGCTTATCCGTGCCAGGGAGGCAAAGGCCGGCCTCGACCAACTGCCCGCCTATGATGATTTTGCCCCCCGCGTGGCCGGGGTCCGCCGCCAGCTGCTCGATTTCCTGGCGCAGGCAAAACGCGAAAACAGGCGCGTGGCGGCCTATGGCGCGGCGGCCAAGGGCAATACCCTGCTCAACTACTGCGGCGTGACGAGCGCCGACATCTTTGCCGTCTATGACAAGAATCCGCACAAGCAGGACCATCTGCTGCCTGGCTCACATATCCCGGTTCGCGATCCGGCCGCCATCGCCACCGACCGGCCGGATTACCTGCTGATCCTGCCCTGGAACCTGCGCGCCGAGATCGAAGCCGAGCAGGCGCAGATTCGCGCCTGGCAGGGCCGCTTCGTGATCGCGATCCCCAAGCTGCAGGTTTTCTGACCATGCAGATCGCGCCGACGCCCCTGGCCGGACTCTTCACGGTCGAGACCGAACCGCAGGGCGACGAGCGCGGTTTTTTTCACCGCCTGTTCGATGCCGACAGCTTTGCTGATGCCGGAATCGACTTCCTGCCGCGCCAGAGCGGCATCAGCCGCAACCTGCGGCGCGGCACCCTGCGTGGCCTGCATTACCAGAAGGCGCCGGCCGAACAGGCCAAGCTGGTGCGCTGCCTGGCCGGCGCGATTTTTGATGTCGCCGTCGATATCCGGTCCGGCTCGGCCACGCATGGACAATGGTATGGCCTGGAGCTGACGCCGGAGAACAGCCGCGCGTTGTTCATACCCGGCGGCTTCGCCCACGGCTTCATCACCCTGGTTGACGACACCGACGTGCTCTATGAGCTTGGTGCGGGCGAGCGGCGCGAGCTTTCGGCCGGTTTGCGCTGGAATGATCCG
Source organism: Ferrovibrio sp. (assembly GCF_029255545.1). Taxonomy (GTDB): domain Bacteria; phylum Pseudomonadota; class Alphaproteobacteria; order Ferrovibrionales; family Ferrovibrionaceae; genus Ferrovibrio. The sequence goes on from NZ_JANLJJ010000079.1 coordinate 90,103, forward strand.
GCATTCTCAATCCGCTGGCCGCTGGAACCGGCGGTGATCAACCGGCGCGATGCCGAATGGCCGGATTTCAGATCGGAGAGCTGACATGGCTGCCTTCCGCAAACTGAGGGAAAGACTCGGGCTGCGCCGGGCGGAAGCATGGCCGCCGCATGTGGCCGTCGGCCGCCACACCTATGGCCTGCACCGCAACAGTTTTGTGCGGCCGTCGGCGCAGGCCCCGGTCACGGTGGGGCAGTTCTGCTCGATTGGGCCCGATGTGCTGATCTTCGGCCAGGCCGATCATCCTGTTGCTTTGCCATCCACTTACCCATTCCGTACCATGCTGCTTGATCCCGATGCCGGCAACGTCGATGCCATCACCAAGGGCGGGGTGGTGATCGGGAACGATGTCTGGATCGGCGCCCGCGCCATGGTCATGTCCGGAGTCACGATTGCCGATGGCGCCATCATCGGCGCCGGTGCGGTGGTGGCGCGCGACGTGCCGCCCTATGGCATCGTCGTCGGCAATCCAGCGCGGCTGGCGAAATACCGCTTCGCGCCCGAGATGATCGACGCCTTGCTGCAGATCCGCTGGTGGGACTGGCCGGATGAGAAAATCCGCAGCTTCGAAGCGGAATTCTACGGCCCGGTCGAGGCTTTCATCGCCCGGGCGCGGGGCTAGCCGCCCAGTTCGGCGCGCAGGAAATCTTCCAGCCGCCGCTGCGGGCGCCATCCGGGCGGTGGCGTGCCGGTCTTCCAGGTCTGCATGATCTCCCCATCGCGATAGGGCCGCGCACCCCAGGCGATATTCGGCGCCCGGCCCGCAATCCTCTCGATCATCGACGCCAGCTGCCGCAGGCTGAGCGGGCTGCCGGATGACAGCGCATAGCGCGCCATCTGATCCGTGGCCGCGGCCGCGGCCAGCAATCCGTCGATGGCATCACCGATATGCAGGAGGTCGACCTCCTGCTCGCCCGGCGACAATTCCAGCCGCATCCCGGTTCTGGCGCTGGCGATCAGGTTCATCAGCAGCTTGCCGCGGGTGTCCTGTGGTCCATAGGTGTCGTACAGCAGGACGGTGCGGCAGGCCATGCCGCGCCGCAGGGCGAAATAGGCCAGCAGATCCTCGAAGGCCTGCTTGCTTGCGGCATAGAGCGAGGCGGGGGCGTAGTTGCCGTCGCGATCCATCTGCGAGGCGGTTCCGGCGTTGATGAAGCTGCGGCACCCGGACCGCATGGCGGCATCGGCCAGGGTGGTGCCGAACACAAGGTTGCTGTCCAGCAGCGGCGCGATGTCGGCCGGTCCGTAGTCATGCTGGTAGCGCGTCGCGAGATGGAAGCAGGTCTGCGGCCGGAGCCCGGACAGCACCGCCGGCAGGTCGGCGGCCTGTATGCCTCGGTGGATGGTTACGGCGGCCGGCAGGAAAGTCGTGTCCGAATCCGGCTGGCAGAGCACATGCACGGTCTCACCCTGTGCGATGAGGTGCCGCACCAGATGCCGGCCGATGTAGCCCGTGCCGCCGGAAACCAGGATGGTCATGGCGGATGCTTAGCGGGTTTTTCGCCGCGGCGGAAGCCCGTTCGGCGGCTTTAAGGCTCGGGCCAGGGCCGTAGGGAGGGGCGCATCTGTTCGAAAATATGTGCCATGCGCAGCACGCCGACATCGTCGAAGCGGTGACCAACGATCTGCAGCCCGATCGGCAGGCCGTCTTCGTCATAGCCGGCGCAGATCGAGGCGGCCGGCTGTTCCGACATGTTGAAGGGCGCCGTGAAGCAGATATGGTCGAAGGGATGCTCGGGGTCGTTGCCGGGGCAGGCCTCTTCCGCTGCATAAGCGGTGATCGGCGAGGTTGGCGACAGCAGGAAATCATAGGGCTGGGTGGCAGCCACGGCCGCTTCGCGCAGGGCAAAGACCTGGGCCAGGCCGCGCATCGCATCGGCGGCGCTGAGTTTCGCGGCGCCGCGGCACCAGCTGGCGATGAAAGGCAGTACTTTCGCCTGTCGCTCCGGCGCCATCAGTTCGAAATCGGCCCAGGCGCGAGCCTGGAACACGGCATCGAGTCCCTTGGCCATCGCGGCCGTCATGAAGGGTTTGACAGGTTCGACATGGGCGCCGGCAGCGGCGAACAGTTTGGCTGCCCGCTCCACGGCTTCACGTACCGCCGGCTGCGGTTTGGTGCCGTGGCCGATCTCGAGCAGCAGGCCGATGCGTTTGCCCTTTGCCTCGCCGTCGAGCAGCTTGGGATAGTCCAGGTCCTCATAGGGCAGGGCCATATAGTCCCGTGCATCCGGCCGGGTCAGATGGTTCATCAGCAGCGCGGCATCCAGCACCGTGCGGGTCATCGGACCGGTGACGCGGCCGAGCCAGGGTGGGCTGATCGGGATGCGTCCCAGGCTGGGTTTCAGTGCGAAGATGCCGTTATAGGCCGCCGGCAGGCGTACGCTGCCGCCGATATCGGTGCCCACCGCCAGCGGGCCATAACCGGCGGCGATGGCGGCGCCGGCGCCCGATGACGAGCCGGCCGTGTTGCGCCGGGTGTCCCAGGGATTGCGCGTGGTGCCGTGCAGGCTGGAAACGCCCGAGGCGAGCATGCCGAAATCCGGCATCGTGGTCTTGCCGAGGATGACGCAGCCGGCCTCGCGCACGCGGGCGGCGGGTGGCGCGTCGACCGCGCTCGGCGTCAGGTCGGCGGCCGCCGTGCCGATCGGCGTCGGCACGCCCTGGCTGGCGATATTCTCCTTCAGCGTGATCGGCACGCCGTCCAGCGGGCTTAAGGCCTCGCCTTTGCGCCAGCGCTGTTCGGCGGCTTTCGCCTGGACCAGTGCTCCAGCCTCATCGGTCCGGTACATGGCATTGAGCTTCGGTTCCCACGCCTTGATGCGGGCCAGCGCGGCCCTGGTTGCCTCGACCGGCGACAGCCGCCCGGTGCGGTAGCCCATCCACAGGTCATGAGCAGTCAGGTCATGCAGCGCGGTCATGCTCGTTCTCCGGGTCTGGTCAGCTGTCGAGACGATTCACGCCGCACCAGCGCGTCATGAACAGGGCCAGCACCTTGGCGACTTCCATCATGCTGTCGATGGAGACCCATTCGTCGATGCCATGGATGCTTTCGGCATAGGGGCCGTAACAGGTGGCCGGCGTGTTGCCATAGAGATTGAAGAAGCGGGCATCGGTGGTGCCGGTGAAGGCGGTATATTCGGCTGTCTTGCCAGTGACGGCGTGGAAGCAGTCGCTCAGGGTGGTGATCACCGGCTGGTTCATGTCCAGTTCGAAGCCTTCGGCCTGAAAGCCCTCGTAGATCACTTTGTAGGTCAGGCTGTTGCTCATCGGATGCCGGCGATAGGCATCGGCCAGCAGGGCCTCCACCTCGGCTCGCACCTCCGACGGCGATTTGCCCGGATAGAAGCCAAGCCGGATATCGGCACGGGCCGCGGTCGGCACCGAGGAGGCCCATTCGCCGCCCTGGATCTTGCCGAGGTTGAAATTTACCGGATGCTCGTGCTTGTGGTAGCAGGCATGGCGACCTTCCGGCGCATTCCATTGCTGCTCCAGTTTTTTCAGTTCGCCGAACATGTAGGCGGCGAAATCGATGGCGCCAACGCCGGTATGGGCCACCGAGGCATGCACCGGCTTGCCCGAGATTTCCAGCGCCAGCCACATCACGCCCATCTGCGCCTGCAGGATGCCCGGCGTGGGTTCGGGGATGATCGCCGCATCGGCGGTATAGCCCTGCACCAGGCAGGCCAGGGCGCCGTTGCCGGTGCATTCCTCTTCCACCACCGACTGCAGGATAACTTTCGCGGCCGGTTCCAGCTTGAGGTTCTGCAACGCTTTCAGCGCCATGGTATAGGCGACGATCCCGGCCTTCATGTCGCCGGCGCCGCGGCCATAGAGGCGGTCGCCCTTGATCCAGGGCTCGAACGGCGGTCTGGTCCACAGACTTTCGGCCCCCACCGGCACGACGTCGATATGGCCGTTGAAGATCAGCGAACGGCCGTGCCGGCCATGCCTGGGCTCATGCAGGCCGACGATATTGTGGCGGCCGTCATAAGAGACGATGGAGGGCGAGTAGCCCGGGTGATCCCTGATCTTTGCCTCATCGATGGCGAATTCATCCACCCGCAGGCCCATGCCTTCGAATACGCCGCGCATGCGATCCTGCGCGCTCCGTTCCGCGCCGAGCAGGGAAGGGTGGCGCACCAGATCGCAGAGCAGATCGACGGCTTCGCCGCGCAATGTCGCGACGGCGGCCTCGATCTGCGCCTGATCGACGGGCGCATCCAGGATATCCGACATGACGTTCCTCCTTCCTGCGTCCGGGCCTGCTCGTAACCGCAGGCTCAGGAGGCAGCCGCCTCCAGCCAGTGCCGTCCAGGCAGGGCGGCAAAAAGCTGCTGCGTGTATTCGTGCTGCGGGCTGGCGAACAGCCTGGCCGTCTCGGCGAACTCAACCACCTTGCCGCTCTGCATCACCGCGATGCGGTCGCATAGCCGCGCGGCGACGCGCAGGTCGTGGGTAATGAACAGGATGGCGATGCCGAACTGGTCGCGAATGCTTTCCAGCAGGTCGAGCACCTGGGCCTGCACCGAGACATCCAGCGCCGACACCGCTTCGTCCGCGACCAGGATTTCCGGCTCCATCGCCAGGGCGCGGGCGATGGCGATGCGCTGGCGCTGGCCGCCGGAGAACTGGTGCGGATAGCGGTCGAGCGCGGCGCCGTCGAGCCCGACGGTCTGCATCAGGCCACGTGCCCGCTCCATCGCCTCGGCATGCGATATGCCATAATTCAGCGGCCCCTCGATGATCGACTGGCCCACGGTGCGGCGTGGGTTGAGCGAACGATAGGGATCCTGGAACACCACCTGGATGCGGCGGCGGAAGGGATGCAGGCCGCGTTCGCTTAAGGAGGCGATATCCTTGCCGTCCAGCATGATGCTGCCGCCGCTCGGTTCGATCAGCCGGGCGATGCAGCGCGCCGCGGTCGACTTGCCCGAGCCGGACTCGCCGACGATGCCCAGCGTCTGGCCCTTATGCAGGTCCAGGGTCACGCCAGCCACGGCATGCACCACGCGGGTGCCCTTGAACATGCTGGTCGTGGTGTAGGTCTTGGTCAGGTTCTCGGCATGCAGCAACGGCGCATCGGTAATCGGCGTGGCCTGGCGCGGGGTCAGGCGCGGCACGGCCTTGATCAGCATCTTGGTATAGTCGTGCTGCGGATTGTACAGCACGTCTTTCGCGCTGCCGCTTTCCACCACCTCGCCATACCGCATCACCACCACGCGATCGGCGATGTCGGCCACCACGCCGAAATCATGGGTGATGAACAACACGCCGGTGCCATGATTCTGCTGCAATTCGCGCAGCAGGACCAGAATCTGTGCCTGGGTGGTGACGTCCAGAGCCGTGGTCGGCTCGTCGGCGATCAGCAGGGCCGGTTCCAGCGCAAGCGCCATGGCGATCATCACGCGCTGGCGCTGGCCGCCGGACAGCTGGTGCGGATAGGCCTGCATCAGGCGATTCGGGTCGGGCAGATGCACGTCGCCGAACAGCTGCTCGACGCGTTCCTCGACGCTCAGGCCGCGGCCCTGGCTGTTCGAGTCCCAGCCATGGGCGCGCATCAGTTCGGCAACCTGTTCGCCAACCCGGTGCACCGGGTTCAGCGCGGTCATCGGTTCCTGGAAGATCATCGACATGCGGCTGCCGCGCAGGGCGCGCATGCGCGCCTTGCTGGCCTGACGCAGGTCTTCGCCCTCCAGGCGGATTTCGCCGTTGGTGATCGGCAGGCTGCCCAGCCCCATCACGGTGCCCGCGGTGACCGACTTGCCCGAGCCGGACTCGCCGACCAGGCAGACGATCTCGCCCGGCATCACGTCGAAACTGACATTCTGCACGGCGAGACTGCGATCACCGCCCTTGGGTATGGCGACGGACAGGTTCTTGACGCTGAGGACCGGCGCGCTCTTGGTGTCGGACATGGCTCAGGCCCCCAGCCGTTTCTTCATGCGCGGATCAAGCGTGTCGCGCAGGCCGTCGCCGAGGATGTTGACCGCCAGGATGGTGCAGGCGAGGAAGCCGCCGGGGAACAGGATGATCCATGGCGCGCGCTGAAACACGCCGCGGCCCTCGGCGATGATGTTGCCCCAGGTCGGGATTTCCGGCGGCAGGCCGGCGCCCAGGAAACTGAGGATGGCTTCCACCAGGATGGCGGAGGCGCAGATATACGTGCCCTGCACGATCAGCGGCGCGATGGTGTTGGGCAGGATATGCTGGATCAGGATTTTCGGGGTCGGCGTGCCGAGGCCGATCGCCGCCTCGACATAAGGCTCCTCGCGGATGGAAAGCACCACGCCGCGCACCAGGCGGGCGACGCGCGGAATTTCCGGGATCACGATGGCGACGATCACGGTGACCAGCGTGGCGCCCGACAGCGACACCAGGGCGATGGCGAGCAGGATGCCCGGGATTGCCATCAGGCCGTCCATGGCGCGCATGACGGGGCCGTCAAGCCAGCGGATATAACCGGCCACCAGGCCGATGGTCAGGCCGATGCTGATGGCGATGGCGGCAACGCAGGCGCTGACCAGCAGCGAGACCTGCGCCCCATGCAGCACGCGGGTCCATACATCGCGACCCAGCATATCGGTACCCATCAGGAACTCACCCGAGGGTGGCTTGAGGCGGAAGCGCGGCGCGATCTGGCCCGGATCGAATTGCGACAGCACTGGCGCCAGCAGGGCAATGATCAGCAGCAGCAGTAGGATGCCACCGCCAATCAGCACGGATGTATTGCGAAAGATCGCATGACGGAACAGGGCACGCATCAGTAACGAATCCGCGGATCGAGTAGGACGTAGGCGACGTCGATGGCCAGGTTGATCAGCACGTAGACGCCTGAGAACAGCAGGATGACGCCCTGGATGATCGGGTAGTCGCGCGCCAGCACCGCCTCGACCACCAGGCGGCCGACGCCGGGGATGTTGAACACGGTTTCGGTGATCACCACGCCGCCGATCAGCAGGGCAAAGCCGATGCCGATCACCGACACGATCGGCACGGCGGCGTTGCGCAGGGCGTGCCGGACCAGCACGGTGCTCTCATTCAGCCCCTTGGCATGGGCGGTGCGGATATAATCCTCGCCCAGTACTTCCAGCATGGCGGCGCGGGTGATGCGCGCGAACAGCGCGATGTAGATGAAGCTGAGGGTCAGCGTCGGCAGGGCGATGCGCTCCAGGAACGGCAGCAGCCCTTCGCTCAGCGAGGCGAAGCCCTGCACCGGGAAGATGTCGAGCTTCATCGAGAAGAAATAGATCAGGATATAGCCCAGCACGAAGACCGGGATCGAGAATCCGACCACCGACAGGGCCATGATGCCACGGTCGATCCAGCCGCCCTGTTTCCAGGCGGCGATGATGCCGATCGGCACCGCCACGATCACCGCGAAAAGCAGCGTGGTGAGCGCCAGCGAGATGGTCGGCTCGATGCGCTGGCCGATCATGTGCGCGACCGGCTGCTTGGACAGCACCGATTTGCCGAGATCGCCCTGCGCCAGCTGGCCGGCCCAGGTGATGAACTGCTCCCAGATCGGCCGGTCGAGGCCAAGATCGGCGCGGATGGCGGCGATCATCTCCGGCGTGGCGGCGTCGCCGGCCAAAATCGCGGCCGGATCGCCGGGGCTGAGCCGCAGCAGCAGGAAAACGAAAATGGCCACCACCCCCATGACGGGGATGGCGGCCACCAGACGTGAAAGAATCAGACGAAGCATGGAAAACGCTTACGCAACTATCATGCCACTACGTCAGTTCTTTTCGATGTTCCACAGGACGAAGGCCGGCGAGGGCAGGGTGCCCTTGATGTTCTTGCGCACCGCCGACGGCTGGAAATATTCGCCGAGCGGGATGTAGTGGACCATCTCGTAGAGACGCTTCTGCACGGCCGTCGCGATCGCCTTCTGCTTGGCGGGATCGGTTTCGCGGGCATAGTCGTCACGCAGCTTCTCGATCACTGCGTCTTCGGTCCAGCCGAAGAAGCCGCCGACCTTGCCGAGACCCTTAACACCGGCATTGGTGATCGGGTTCATCATGTCGGCGGTGCCCCAGGCGGTGTGGAAGATGTGCCAGCCGCCCTGATCGATCGGGTCGGTCTTGGCGCGACGTCCCACCAGGGTCTGCCAGTCCATCGACTGCACTTCGATATTCATGCCGATGGCGCGCAGCAGCGGGGCCGAGACCAGCGGCAGCTGGTTGATGCTGTTCAGGTCGGTCGGCGCCATGATGACGATCTTCTCGCCCTTGTAGCCGCTTTCCGCCAGCATCTTCTTCGCCTTGGCAACGTCGGCCTTCTTGATGCCGACGGCGCCTTCCTCGGTCTTCAGCGGGGTCGAGCAGCCGAAGATCGCGCCGCAGACCTTGTAGTAGTCCGGATCGCCCACCTGGGCGGCCAGGTAATCCTCCTGCTGGATCGCATGCAGGATGGCCTGGCGCACCTTCACGTTATCCAGCGGCGGCTGCAGCCAGTTCATGCGCAGCATGTAATTCATGCCGAGCGGCTGCAGGTTGCGGATTTCGATATCCTTCTGCTTCTTCAGCTCCGGCAGCAGGTCGAAGGCCGGCTGTTCCCAGATATCGACTTCGCCCTTGATCAGGGCGTTCATCGCCGTCTGCGGATCGCTGATGCTGGTCCACTCGACGCGGTCCACCTTCACGACCTTGCCGCCGCTGGTGAAGCTGGGCGGCTCGCTGCGCGGCTTGTAGTCCGGATTCTTCTCGTAAACCACCTTCACGCCGGGCTGGAATTCAGCCTTGACGAAGCGGTAGGGGCCTGAGCCGATCTCATCGGGCACATTCTGGTTGGCCGGGGTGTCGGCCATGCGCTTGGGCATGATGAAAGGCACGTTCGAGCTGGGCTTGCCCAGTGAGTCGAGGACCAGGCCGTAGGGCTCCTTCAGCACGAGCTGGAAGGTATTGGCGTCGACCTCTTTCCACTCCTTGGTATAGGAGAAGAGCTTCTGGCCCATGGTGTCGTTCTTGCCCCAGCGCGCCAGCGAGGCAATGACGTCGGCCGAGGTGACCGGGGCGCCATCATGGAACTTCTGGCCCGCCCGCAGCGTGAAGGTATAGGTCAGCTTGTCGCCGCTGACCTCGTACTTCTCCACCATCTGCGGCTTGACCTGCATCTTGTCGTCGACCGCAAACAGCGTGTCGTAGATCATGTAGCCGTGATTGCGCGACATGAAGGCGGTGGTCAGGATCGGATCGGTGATGCGCAGACCGGCATGCGGGATGAAGCGCAGGACCTTTTTATCCTGGGCGACGGCTTCAGTGGCGGCGCCGGCCAGCAGGCCCAGCCCGATGCTCAAACCGATAACGGATACGAGTTGACGAAAATGACGCGGACGCATGGCACTCCCCCTTGTATTTGTTCGACCTCTAACGAAAGCTGATCATGGTATGCATACGGAGGTCAAGCGGCTCTTTGCCGTTTTCGCAAGCTATCGTTCGAATGCCGTTTCGCTGTGCAGCATGCTCGTTGGCGTGGCGTTCCGCATATAACCGGGAGACATTGGTCCATGTCGAATCTTGTCGATTACACGCAGGTCCGGATTCAGGGAGCGGCGCAACAGCCGCGTGGCCGATGAAAGTCTTCATCGCCTGCCTGGGCACGGAAACCAACACCTTCTCGCCGCTGCCGACCGGCGAGCAGGGATTCTCGGAATGGATGCTGTATCGCGGCGATGCAACCCGGCATCCGGAGAATCTGTTCTCCGGCCCGTTGCATGTCTGGCGGCGCGCGGCAGAGGCGCAGCAGGCAGAAGTGGCGGAGAGCCTGTCGGCATTCGCCCAGCCCGCTGGCGTCACCGTCCGCAAGGTCTATGAAGGCTTCCGCGACGAAATCCTGGCCGACCTGAAGGCGGCCATGCCGGTCGACATGGTGCTGCTCAGCCTGCATGGCGCCATGGTGGCCGATGGCTATGACGATTGCGAAGGCGACCTGCTGGAGAAAATCCGGACCATTGTCGGACCAATGGCGGCGGTCGGCGCTGAGCTTGACCTGCATTGCTCGATCACCGAAAAGATGCTGGCCAATGCCGATGCGCTGGTCACCTTCAAGGAATACCCGCATGTCGACAGCAATGCGCGGGCGCAGGAACTCTACGATATCCTGCTGGCCAAACAGCAGGGCAGCGCGAAGCCGGTGATGGCGGTGTTCGATACCCGGATGATCAATCTGTGGCGCACGCCGGTCGAGCCGATGGCCTCCTTCGTGCGCGAGATGCAGGCCTGCGAGGGCCGCGACGGCATCCTGTCGGTATCGTTTGCCCATGGCTTCCCGATGCAGGACGTGCCGGACGCCACGGCCAAGATGATCGTGGTTGCCGATGGCGACAAGGCCAGGGCGCAGGCGCTGGCGGAACGGCTCGGCCACAAAATATGGTCGCTGCGCGAGCAGACAGCGCCAAAGAATCTGAGCATCGATGCGGCGCTGGATCGCGCGCTCGGCCACACCGGCAGGCGGCCGGTGGTGCTGGCCGACATCACCGACAATCCCGGCGGCGGCGCGGCGGGCGACGCCACGTTCATCCTGCGTCGCATCATCGAGCGTGGCATCGAGAACGTGGCCAGCGGCGTCTACTGGGATCCGATGGCGGTGCGCTTCTGCTGCGATGCCGGCGAGGGGGCCAGCTTCGATCTGCGGGTCGGCGGCAAATGCGGCGTCACCTCGGGCGATCCGCTCGATCTGCGTGTCACGGTCAAGTCCATAATCATGGACGCTGCCCAGCCGGCGCTGACCGGCAGTCTGCCGATGGGGCCCTCGGTCTGGATCCAGGCCGCAGGCGGCCGCGACCTGGTGCTGAATTCCCTGCGCACCCAGACCTTCCATCCCGGCGCTTTCGAGCAATTCGGCATCCGGCTCGCCGACAAGGCCATGGTGGTGGTGAAATCGACCCAGCATTTCCATGCCGGCTTCGCTCCCATCGCCGGCGACATTCTGTATGTCGAGGCGCCGGGCGCGATGCGCTCGGATTTCGCCGATATCCCGTTCCAGAAAGTGCGTGGTCCGTACTGGCCGCGCGTCGCCGATCCGTTTTCCGCTGCATAACCAAAAAAGAGAGCCATCAGACCATGTCGCAGAATCTGAGCCGTTCCCTGCGTTACAGCAAAGAGCCCGTGCGCAGCAAAGGCGGCGTTGTCGCCGCGCAGAACCAGAAGGCGGCCGATATCGGCGCCGAAGTGCTGCGTGGCGGCGGCAACGCCATCGATGCCGCCGTGGCCACCGCCTTTTCGCTTGCCGTGCTCGAGCCGTGGATGAGCGGCATCGGCGGCGGCGGTTTCATGCTGGTCTGGGATGCGAAAAAGCAGAAAGGCCATGTGGTCGATTTCGGCATGGTCAGCGCCGCCGGCCTTGACCCGGCCGATTATCCGCTGGCCGAGGGCGTAGGCGGCGACCTGTTCGGCTGGCCTCTGGTGGTCGAGGACCGCAACATCCTGGGTTATCCCTCCATCGCCGTGCCGGGCCAGCCCGAGGGCATGCGGCTGGCGCTGGAAAGCTTCGGCAGCCGCAGCTGGCAGCAGAGCCTCGGCCCGGCCATCGAACTGGCCCGCGAGGGCATGGAGGCCGACTGGTTCCTCAGCACCGTCGTTGCTTCGGCGGCGAAAGATCTCGGCCGCTTCCCGGCCTCGCGCGGCGTATTCCTGCCCGATGGCCTGCCGCCGGCAGCCGATTGGGGCGGCGCGACAACGCGGCTGAAGAACGATGCTTTGCTGGCCAGCCTGCAGCGCCTGAGCACGGCCGGTGCGCGCGATTATTACGAGGGCGAGCTGGCCACAAAACTGGTGCGCGACCTGCAGGCCGGTGGCTCGAAGATCGCCGCCGCGGACCTGGCCGGCTACCGCGCCCGCCTCGCCGAACCACTGCGTTATGCGTATGGAGACAAGACCCTGATGCTGCCGCCCGGCCTCACCGCGGGGCCCAGTCTGCGCGATGCGCTGGAAGCCGCCGGGCCAAAGCTGGATCGTGCCGGCCTGTCGCCGCAGAGCTTCGTCGCCTATGCCGAAGGCCTGACCGCGGCCTATGAGAAGCGCCTGGCCGGCATGGGCGACAGCGACAACGGCAAGAGTTGCACCACCCATCTCTGCGTCATCGACGGCGAGGGCAACATGGTGGCGCTGACCCAGACGCTGCTGTCGCTGTTTGGCAGCCGCGTCATGCTGCCCGAAAGCGGCGTGCTGATGAATAACGGCATCATGTGGTTCGATCCGCGCCCGGGCAGGCCGAATTCGCTGGGGGCGGCGAAGCGCCCGCTTTCCAACATGCTGCCCAGCCTGGCGGTGGATGGCGATAAACCGTGGCTGGCGATCGGTGCCTCGGGTGGCCGTCGCATCATGCCGGCCGTGATGCAACTGCTGTCCTTCCTGATCGATTACCGCATGCCGCTCGATGCCGCCTTCCATCAGCCGCGCATCGACGCCAGCATCCCGGGCCAGCCTTTCTGCGATCCGCTGCTTGATGCCGCCACTCGCGCGGCGGTGAAGGCGCGCTTCCCCCAGGCTGGCGAAAAGCGCCGCGATCCGTTTCCGCTCGCTTATGCCTGTCCCTCGGCGGTGATGATCGAACCCGACGGCAACCGCATCGGCATGACCGAAATCGCCCAGCCCTGGGCCGGCATGGCAGGCGCCTGAGTGCAGCCGTCGCGGCGCGGCACGATCATCGGCTTTGCGGCCGCCATTGGCGCCTGCGTGATCGGCGCGGGCTGGCAGGTGGCGACCCGCCTGGGCACCACCACCACGCTGGCGCCGGTCGACCTGGCTCTGCTGCGCTACTGCATCCCGGCCGTGCTGCAGGCGCCGACGGCCGACGTGATCCTGCAGGCCTGCTGGCAGGGGGTGATTGCAGGGCTGCTCGGCCTGTGGACCTTCGCCCTCGGGGTGCATCATATCGGCCCCAGCCGGGCCGCCGCCGTCGGCGCGCTGGTGCCGGTGCTCTCCGCGCTGGGTGGTGGCCTGGTGCTGGGCGAAATCCCCAAGCCGCTGGTGCTGGCCGGCATCCTCTGCACAATGGTCGGCGTGTATTTGGCCAGCGGGGTTCTGGCCCGTAAAAGCTAGGCGGATCAGGCACTAATCCCTTCGCACTTGCACGAGCCCGGCCCGCGCCGTATATCCGCGCCGGAATGAAAGGGTTTCCGGCCATGGATCGCGTGCGTCTCGAGGGTTATGCATTTCTAGCGGCGTTCATCGCCTGCGTGCCGGCGGCCAACTGGCTGATCGGCAATCTGGGCACCATCTGCGTGCCGCAGGGCCCCTGCCTGATTCCCGTCGCACCCAGTTTTGGCATTTCCGGGGGAATCACCGCGCCCAGTGGCGTGCTGATGATCGGCCTGGCTCTGGTGCTGCGCGACCTGGTGCAGCGCCGGCTCGGCAAAGGCTGGACGCTGGGCGCCATCGCCGTTGGCGCGGCGCTGTCGGGCCTGATTGCCCCGCCGGCCCTGGTGATGGCCTCGGCTGTCGCCTTCCTGCTCTCCGAGCTGGCCGATTTTGCCGTCTATACCCCGCTGCAGAAGCGCGGCCTGGTGCGCGCCGTTCTGCTCTCCAGCCTGGTCGGCCTGTGCGTCGACTCGGTGGTGTTCCTGTATCTCGCCTTCGGCAGCCTCGACTATCTGGCCGGCCAGATCATCGGCAAGGCCTGGATGGTGCTGCTCAGCATCCCGGTGATCCGGCTGCTGCGCGACCGCGACCAGCGGCTCGGCATCACCGCCGCCGCCTGAGGCGCGGCACCCGGGACTGGCTCAGGCGCCGCGCTCAGCCTTCATCCTGGCGATCGCCTGCAGCCAGTAATCTGGATCCTCGTAGTCGGTCGGGTCCGCCACATTGGCCAGATAAAAGGCCTCGCGCCGCTCGACGCAGGTGCCGCAGCGGCCGCAATGCTTCGCGCCGCCCTTGTAGCAACTCCAGGTCTTCTCGTAGGGCACGCGTAAGCGCGCGCCCTCGCGCACGATGTCGGCCTTGGTGAAGCCGACGAACGGGGCGTAGAGCTGCACCTCCCACATGCCTTCCAGGGCGCAGGCCTGCATGGCGCGGAAGGCCTCGACGAAGGCCGGCCGGCAATCGGGATAGATGAAGTGGTCGCCGCTATGCACGGCGATGCCGACCGCATCGGCCCTGGCGCCAGCGGCGATGCCAAAGGCGATGCTCAGCATGATGGCGTTGCGGTTGGGCACCACGGTCGACTTCATGTTGCTCTCGGCATAATGCCCGTCGGGCACCGCGTCGCCGCCGCTGATCAGCGAGGATGAGGTGAGGAAGCGGCCGAGGCCGGCAATGTCGACCACGTCGTGGCGCGCGCCGAGCGCGGCGGCGATGCCGGCGGCATGTTCGATCTCGCGGCGATGGCGCTGGCCGTAATCAAACGAGATCAGGCGCTCCAGTCCGTTCTCGGCTGCGATCCGGTAGGCCAGCGTGACCGAGTCAATGCCGCCCGAGCAGAGGACGACGGCCTTCATGCTGCTGCGGCTTTCCTGCGCCGCCATTGCAGCAGCATGACCAGGCCGAGCAGGGCGAATGCCGGCAGATACACCCAGTGCTTGCTCGGCCGGTCGGCCGGCAGCAGCACATGTTCAATGGTGAAACCGCTTTCCAGGCCGACGCGCTTGGCGGCCGAGCCGAATTTGATGGCGCCAACCTGCACGCGGTCGCCAAGCGTGGTCAGGGTCAGCCCGGCATCGGCCAGCCGCTTGCGGGCCTCGCCGGGCGCTGCCAGCGGCAGGCTGATCGTCTTGGTGACGTCGTCGCCTTCCAGCGTCGTGCCGGCCACCACCATCAGCAGGCGACCGTCCGCCGGCAGTCTGCCGGCGACCTCGAAGACCTGCTTCGCCGGCGCTTCCGTATAGGGTTCATACAGCTTGTCCCAGAAGAAGCCGGGGCGGAACATCGCGAAGCAGACCAGCAGCAGCAGCGCCGATTCCCATTTACGGCTTTTGGTCAGCATCCAGCCCATGGTCGCGGCGGCGAAGACCAGAATCGCCACCGTGGCGATGACGATCACCAGGATCGCCTCGGCCGTATGGTCGATATCGATCATCAGGATTTGCGGATTGAAGATGAACACGAAGGGCAGCACGGCGGTGCGCATCGAATAGATCGTGCCCTGCAGGCCGGTTTTGATCGGGTCCTCGCCGGAAATCGCCGCCGCCGCGAAGGAGGCCAGACCGACCGGCGGCGTCACGTCGGCCATGATGCCGAAATAGAACACGAACAGATGCACGGCGATCAGCGGAATCGCCAACCCGGCCTGGGCACCCAGTTCCACGATGACCGGCGCCATCAGGGTGGCGACCAGGATGTAGTTGGCCGTGGTCGGGATGCCCATGCCGAGGATCAGGCAGATGAATGCGGTGAGCAGCAGCATGGCGATCACGTTGCCGCCCGAGATGAATTCGACGAAGTCGGTCATCATCAGGCCCATGCCGGTCAGGGTCACGGTGCCGACGATAATGCCGGCCGTCGCGGTGGCGATGCCGATGCCGATCATGTTGCGGGCGCCAAGGTTGAAACCTTCGACCAGATCGGCAATGCCAAGGCGGGCCGCATCGCCAAGCTGTTGCGTGCCGCGGAAGAAGGCGATGACCGGCCGCTGCGTCACGACGATGGCCATTACGGTGGCGGTTGCCCAGAAGGCCGACAGCCCGGGCGAAAGCTCCTCCACCATCAGGCACCACAGCAGCACCACGATCGGCAGCAGGAAATGCAGGCCGGTGCGCGCCACGCTCCAGGCTTCCGGCACCTTGATGTCGGGGTTGCTGGCATCGTCCAGCTCGAGGTCGGGGAATTTCGCCGCATACCACAGCGACAGCAGATACAGCGCGCCGCCGCCGATCCCGAGCAGCCAGGGCGCCGCCGCGCCGGTCACCGCCTGGATGCCGAGGATGCCGTAATACAGCGCGCAGATCACCGCGATGCTGCCGCTCCAGCCCAGGCCCTGGCGCAGCCAGTATTCGCGCCGGCCGCGTTTCACCGCGCGCTCCAGCGGTCTGGCGTTGATCATCTGCGCCTCGAGGTCGACGATATAGAACAGCGCGATATAGGAAATTACGGCCGGCAGGAAGGCGTGCTTGACGATGTCGGCATAGGGCAGCCCGACATATTCGGTCATCAGGAAGGCGGCCGCTCCCATCACCGGCGGCATGATCTGGCCGTTCACCGAGGACGCCGTCTCGATGGCGCCGGCCTTCACGCCGGTCAGGCCGGTGCGCTTCATCATCGGGATGGTGAAGATGCCGCCCGAGACGACGTTGGACACCGACGAGCCGGATACCACGCCATTCAGCGCCGACGACACCACGGCCACCTTGGCCGGGCCGCCGCGCAGATGGCCGAGCAGGGCGACGGAGATCTGCATCATCCAGTTGCCGCCGCCGGCCTTCTCGAGCAGCGAGCCGAACAGCACGAACAGGAAAACGAAGCCGGTCGAGACGCCCAGCGCCACGCCGAAGACGCCCTCCGTGGTCAGCCACTGGTGTTGCAGGAACTTGGTCAGCGAGGCGCCCTTGTGCTGGATCACCTCGGGCATCCACGGGCCGGCGAAGGTGAACAGGATGAAGACGGCGGCGACGATCACCATCGGCGGGCCGAGCGTGCGACGGGTCGATTCCAGCAGCAGCAGCAGGCCGACTCCGGCGATGGCGAGGTCATACCAGGTTGGCTGGCCCGGGCGGGTGGCCAGCGCGGCGTAGAACAGGAACAGGTAGGAGGCCGCGATGGCGCCGGCGATGGCCAGGATCCAGTCAAGTGCCGGAATATGGCTGCGCGGCGAACGCTTGAAGGCCGGATAGCAGGTGAAGGCGAGGAAGACCGAGAAGCCGAGGTGGATCGCGCGCGCCTCGGTGTCGTTGAGGATGAAGACGCCGAAGATGAAGGGCAGCGGCGAGGCATACCAGACCTGGAAGGCAGACCAGGCCACGGCAATGGCGAGGATCAGTTTGGCGACCGCGCCCTTGGGGTCGCGTCCGCCCAGATCGGCGTCGGCGACGAGTTGCTGCAAGTCCTGCTCGGTGGCTTGGCGTTGCGTTGCTGCGTTGCTCATGGTCGGTCCTCGAAAATCAGTCGCCCGGTCTGCTCAAAAAAAAGCCGGCCCGCTGCGACACGGGCCGGCTGAACAGTGTAGTGCCGGATTACATCCAGCCCTTTTCCTTGTAGTACTTCACGGCGCCGGGATGCAGTGGGGCCGAGTTGCCGTCCTTGACCATGTTCTTCGGGTTCAGCGCCGAGAAGGCGGGGTGCAGCTTCTTGAATTCATCGAAATTCTCGAAGGTGGCCTTCACCAGCTGGTAGACCGTCTCGTTGTCGACCTTGGCCGAGGAGACCAGCGTGGCCAGCACGCCGTAGGTCTGGGTCGCCTGCGGGTTGTTGTTGTACAGGCCGGCCGGGATGGTTGCCTTGGCGTAGAAGGAATTCGCCGCCACCAGCTTGTCGATGGCCGGGCCGGTGATCGAGACCAGCTTGGCGCCGCAGGTGGTGGTCGGGTCCTGGATGTTGGCCGACGGATGGCCGACGCCATAGAAGAAGCCGTCGATCTTGTTGTCGCAGAGCGCCGGGCCGTGCTCGTCGGCCTTCAGCTCGGAGGCCAGCGAGAAGTCGGAGAGCTTCCAGCCCAGCGCGCCGAGCAGTTCTTCCAGCGAGGCGCGGGTGCCCGAGCCCGGATTGCCAACGTTGAAGCGCTTGCCCTTCAGGTCCTCGAACTTGGTGGCGTTGATTTCCTTGCGGGCCAGCACGGTGAACGGCTCGGGATGCACCGAGAAGACCGAGCGCAGGTCAGCGAAAGCGCCGGCATCCTTGAACGCGCCGACGCCCTTCAGGGCGTTGTAATGCACGTCCGACTGGGCCATGCCGAAATCAAGCTCGCCGGCCTTGATGGTGTTGATGTTGTAGGCCGAGCCGCCGGTCGATTCGACCGAGCAGCGGATGCCATGCGCCTTGCGGTCCTTGTTCAGCAGGCGGCAGATCGCGCCGCCGGCCGCGTAATACACGCCGGTCACGCCGCCGGTGCCGATGGTGACGAATTTCTGCTGCGCGAAGCCGGCGCCGGGCAGGGCGGCCAGCAGGGCCGCGCCGAGCACGCCGCCCAGCAGGTGCTTGGTTGCAAACTGCATGTTGTTTCTCCTCCGTAATGGACTGCGGTCAGGTTGACGGCAGCCGGATTGATTGATGATCGCCGGCCGATACGGCCGCGCCGGCACAGGCCCGGAACTGTGTAATGGCAGGCCGCACCCCGTTGCGGCATACCGGCCCATACGCCCCTGTGATAGCGGAAAGACCAAGCCTGCCGCCATGCGTATCGGTACCGTGTCCATAACCCGATGGTATGGACACCGGTCCGACCGGTTTCGTCAAGTCCGTTGTGGCTTGCCGGGGGTCACAAGTGCGGCAGAAACCGATTTTTCCGTCTGCGCCAGCACGGCGCCGAATTTGCGCGCCAGCACCGAGGCCGGCTGGTGCTTGGCCCGCATCACGTGCACCGCAAAATCGATGTGCGGCAGCAGCGGGCGGGCGATGACCTGGCGCGGGTCATGGGCCGCGGCGGTATACTGGTCGACAATGGCGACGCCGGCGCCGCGCGCCACCAGCGACAGCGCGATCTGGTTGGTCTTGACCTCGACGATGGGTTGCAGGTCGACCCCGGACAGCTTGAGCGCGGCGCTGAACGCCGCGCCCAGCGGGTCGTCGCTGCGCAGGCCGATGAAGGGATGCTTGCGGAACCAGTCGAGTTTCACACTCGCGGGCACCTGGTTTTCCATGGTCTTCGGAAAAATACCGTAGAATTGCGCTTCGGCCAGCAGCTGAATGTCGAGGCCGGGATGCGGCTGGATGTCGAATCCGATGCCCAGATCGACCTCGTGGTTCAGCACCACGCGCACCAGATCGGCATATTGCCGGGTTTCCACCTCGAAGCTGACATCGGCGTGCTTCTGGCGGAAGCGACTGATTGCCAGCGGCACGAGGTCGATGCACAGGGCCGGCGCGGCGGCGATGCGCAGGTGGCCGCTGGTGGCGGCGCCCAGGTTGCGCGACAGTTTGCGCAGGTTCTCCAGGCCGCTGATGATGCGTTCGCTCTCGGCATGCAGCACCTGGCCCTCACGGGTCGGCAGCAGCCTGCCTTTCACCCGGTCGAACAGCTTGTAGCCCAGCTGGTCCTCGGCGCGCAGCAGCAGCCGGGTGGCGGCCGGCTGCGAGATGTTCAGCAGCTTGGCGGCGGCCGTGATCGTGCCGGTCAGCATGATGGCGTGGAAGACTTCGAGATGGCGCAGTTGCATGATGGGTTCCGATTCTGCCGCCCGCACTCTAGCTTTGCTATGGCTTTCTCCCAAGGGTCGGCATAACCCGATGTTATGGCTGCCGGCTGCATCGGCAGTGGCTGTGGCAGTCCGGGCTACCTAGGTTGGATACGCCTAGGTTGGATACAGGCGCCCGCCAATGGGCCGGCGCCCTGGAGTACGGCATGGATATCGTGGTGATCGGATCGGGTGTGGTGGGCATGACGACGGCCTGGCGGCTGGCGCGTGATGGCCATCGCGTCACCGTAGTCGACCGCGCCGGCGCCACCGCCCAGGGCGCCAGCCATGCCAATGGCGCCCAGCTCAGCTATTCCTATGTCGCGCCGCTGGCCGCGCCCGGGGTGTGGCTCGACCTGCCGAAATATCTGTTCGGCCGGCAATCGCCGGTGCGCTTCCGGCCCGGCTTCGAGCTGTTCCAGTATCGCTGGCTGCTGAAGTTCCTCGCCGCCTGCACGCGCGCCGAAGCGCTCGCCACCACCGAGAAGCTGCTGCGGCTGGCCTATCTGAGCCGCGACGTGCTGCATGCCGCCGAGGACATCCGCGCGCTCGATTTCCTGTGGAGCCGCGCCGGCAAGCTGGTGCTGCAGGGCGACGCGGCCGGCCTGGCCGGTGCCCGGGCGCAGGCGGAATACCAGAGCCGCCTGGGCAGCGAGCAGCAGGTGCTCGACCGCGACGGCTGCCTGGCCATCGAGCCGGCGCTGGACGCCATTGCCCATCGCATCCATGGCGGCGTGTTCACGCCTGGCGACGAGGCGGCCGATCCCTACCGGCTCTGCCTCGGCATCGAAAACCTGTTGTCGGGCGCCAATTCCGGCGTGCGTTTCGTCTATGGCTCAAAAGTGCGTGGCCTGCTGCGGGCCGGCCGGCATCTGCTCGGCGTGCAGACCGAGGCCGGCGTCTACGAGGCCGATGCCTATGTGCTGGCCGCCGGCGTGGCCAGCCGCCGGATCGGGCTGAGCGCGGGCCTTGACCTGCCGATCTATCCGATCAAGGGCTACAGCCTGTCGCTGCCGATCGCCGACGATGCCGCTGCGCCGCGCGTCTCGATCACCGACACGGCCTGCAAGACCGTCTATGCCCGGCTGGGGTCGCGCCTGCGGGTGGCCGGCATGGCCGATATCGTTGGCGCCAATGACGAGATCGACCCGGCCCGGCTGGGCCAGCTCGTGTCGCAGGCGCGCGAGGCCTTTCCCCATGTCGCCACCTGGCAGCAGATCGAGCCCTGGACCGGCCTGCGGCCGGCGACGCCGAAAGGCCTGCCGATCCTGGGCGACAGCGGCATCGACAACCTGCTGCTCAATGTCGGCCATGGCGCGCTCGGCTTCACGCTCGCCTTTGGCTCGGCCGAGGCCATCGCCGCCAGGCTGGCCGGCCGGCCGGCGCCGGTGCCCGAGCGGGATTTTGCGCTGGCGGCGGCTTAGGCGCTCAGCGCAAGGCCGCCAGGACGCCCCGCGCCATCCTCGCATCGGCGATGGCGCGCCCCATCAGGCCGGCATGCTGCACGGTCTGGCGCACCAGCGCGGCATTGTCCGCCGCCACGCTGCCGTCGCTGAGCAGGATGTTGTTCTCGAAGCCGATGCGGGCATGGCCGTTCAGGCCAAGGGCCGCCAGCGCGCAGGCCGATTCCTTCGGGCCGAAGGCGCAGACGGCGAAGGCGCCGTCGGCGCCGCTCCAGTCATGCAGGAAGGGCAGCAGGTCGCTGGGTTCCGAACGCTGGCCGGCGCTGTAGCGGCCGAGCACGAACAGTACGGAATGCTTCTCGCCCGGCACGATGCCGCGCGCCTTCAGGTCGTGGAAACGATGCAGGTCGCTGTCGGAATAGAGGATATACTGCATCATCACGCCGGCCTGGTGCAGCTCGGCCAGGAAGGCGGCGGCCTCGGTCTCGGCCTGTGCATCCGGCACGATCTCGCGGATCGCCAGCGAGCAGGCCTCCGGCATCAGGGCCCGCATCGCCGCCATCTGCTCATGGCGGTTGTAGATGCCGGCGGCCTCCGAGGTGGCCTGGATGATGATGTCGTCGCCGGCCTCGCGGCGCACCGCAATGATGGCGGCGCGATAGAGGTCGGTATCCAGCGAATGCCGGCCATCGGCCTGGCGCACATGCAGGTGGATCATCGCAGCCCCCGCATCCTGGCATAACGCGGCGCAGCGGCCCAGCTCGTCGGCGCTCAGCGGCACCGCCGGGTGATCGGCCTTGAGTTTGCGGGCGCCATTGGGGGCGACGGCAATGATGGCGGGCGCCACCACGGCGGGCAGGATCGGAACCATCTTCGTCGACGGGGCCGGCATCAGGCGATGCCCTTCAGTGCGGTGTCGACCGCGTCGCCCAGCCGCTCGACGATGATGTCGATATCGCCGGGTTTGCAGATGAAGGGCGGCGCCAGCAGCACATGGTCGCCATGCCTGCCATCGATGGTGCCGCCCATCGGATAGCACATCAGGCCGATCTTCATCGCTTCCGCCTTGATGCGGGCATTCAGCTTCAGCGCCGGGTCGAAGGTTTCCTTGCTGGCGCGGTCCTGCACCAGCTCGATGGCCTGGAACAGGCCGCGGCCGCGGATGTCGCCGACATGGCGGTGGTTGCCGAACCGCTCCTGCAGGCGGTCCATCAGATGCGCGCCCATCGCCTTGACGTTGTCGAGCAGGTGGTCGCGCTCGATCACCTCCTGCACCGCCAGGGCCGCCGCGCAGGCCATCGGATGGCCCAGATAGGTATGGCCATGCTGGAAGAAGCCCGTGCCATTCCTGAAGGCATCGAAGATATGCTGGCCCAGCAGCACGGCGCCGATCGGCTGGTAGCCGCCGCCCAGGCCCTTGGCGATGGTCATGATGTCGGGCGAAATGCCTTCCTGCTCGCAGGCATGCAGCGTGCCGGTGCGGCCCATGCCGCACATCACCTCGTCGAGGATCAGCAGCACCCCGTAGGTGTCGCAGATTTCCCGGATACGCTTGAAATAACCCGGCACGGCGGTGACGGCGCCGAGCGTCGCGCCGACCACGGGCTCGGCGATGAAGGCGATCACGCTGTCCTTGCCCAGTTCCAGGATCTTGACCTCCAGTTCCTCGGCGACGCGCCGGCCATATTCCTCCGCCGTCTCGTCGGGCCGGCGGTCGCGATATTCGAAACAGGGAGAAATGTGATGCGCGTCGATCAGCATCGGCGCGAACTGCTGGCGCCGCCAGGCGTTGCCGCCGACGGAGAGCGCGCCCACCGTGTTGCCGTGATAGCTCTGGCGCCGGGCGATGAAATGGCGGCGCTGCGGTTCGCCGCGCTCGACATGATACTGCCGCGCCATTTTCAGCGCCGCCTCGATCGCCTCCGAGCCGCCGGAGACATAATAAGCGTGGCTGATGCCTTTCGGCGCATGGCCGACCAGCTTGTCGGCCAGCTTCTCGGCCGGTTCGGTGGTGAAGAAGCTGGTATGGGCGAAGGCCAGCTTGTCGGCCTGCTCGTGCATGGCCCGCGTCACGTCGGGATGGCCGTGGCCGAGGCAGCTCACCGCCGCGCCGCCCGAGGCATCGATGTAGCGCTTGCCCTGGGAATCGATGATCTCGATGCCTTCGCCGCCGACGGCGACCGGATAGGCGTGGTTGATCATGCGGTGCAGGATGCGGCTAGTCATGGCGTGGCTTTCTTGCGCTTGGGAGACCAGTAGGTGGAAAAGGCGCCGAGCTGGACCTCGGCATTGCGGATGGCGGCCAACGCTTCCTCGCCGGCGCGGGCGGCGATCAGCGCCACCAGGGTTTCGGCCATGGCGAAAGCTGGCGTTATGGCATGGAAGAACGAGGGCGTGTCGGTCGAGATCAGCAGGCCGTGCTGGGCCAGGCCGGCCACCGGCGAGACGCGGCTGTCGGTGATCGCCACCACGGTCAGGCCGCGCTGGCGGGCATAGGCGACGCGCTCCACCGTGGCGCTGGCATAGGGCGCGACGCTGATCGCCAGCAGGGCATCGCCGCGGCCGGCATGGCGCAGGGCATCGATGCCGGTGTCGCCGGCGCCGTCCAGCAGCAGGCCGTTGGCGCGGAACAGGCCATAGATGTAATGGGCATGGAAGGCCACCGCATGGCAGGAGCGCAGGCCGAGGAAATGCACGCGCCGTGCGCCCTCCAGCAGCTTGGCGGCGGCCACCAGGGCGGTGATGCCGGCATCGTCATGGCTTTCGGCGATATGCTCGGCCATCGCCCAGCCGATCTGGCCGGCCAGCGCGGCGTCGCCGCCCTGCTGCTGGCGCTGCTGCAGGCGGCCGGCGCGGTTGCTGAATTCGGCGCTGAAGGCCTTGCCCGGGCTGCGGCGCAGCAGGCTGGCCTGCACGTCGCGGAAGGCGGCGAAGTCGCTGAATCCGAGCTGGCGTGCCAGTCGCGTCATGGTCACCGGCGGCACGCCGGCGCGGCGGGCCTGCTCGCGCATCGACAGCAGGGCCACGTCGTCGGGATGGTCCAGCACGAACCGCGCCGCGGCTTTCAACTGCGGCGGCAGCGTCTCGAAAGCCGCCGCGATGCGGGTCGGCAGCGAGTCGGGCTGGACATGGCGGACGGCAGGCATCGGGTCAGTGAAGCCCATTTCGGCCGCTCATGCAACAAGTGATTCATTAAATTATATATTGAAACAGTTGTTTCAACTGCCGGGGCTGCGTTTCCCATAAGCAATGCTTATAGTTGAGACGGCTTTATTGCGGGAGATTGCTATGGCTGACCTGCGCAACCTGGAAACCTTCGTCTGGGTCGCCCATCTCGGCGGCTTCCGCGCCGCCGCTGAGCGGCTCAACACCACCCAGCCGGCGGTGTCGCAGCGCATCGCCCTGCTGGAATCCGAACTCGGCGTGAAGCTGTTCGACCGCGAACCGCGCGGCGTGGCGCTGACGCTCAAGGGCAACGAGCTGCTGCCCTATGCCGAGCGCATGCTGCAGCTGCGCGCCGACCTGCTGCAGGCGGCGCGCGAGAAACGCGCCATGCGTGGCGTGGTGCGGCTCGGCGTCGCTGAAACCATCGTGCATACCTGGCTTGCCCGGCTGATCGAGCGCATGCATGCGGTCTATCCGGCGCTGACGCTGGAAATCGAGGTCGATACCTCGCCGATCCTGCGCGAGCGGCTGGTGGCGCATCAGCTCGATATCGCCTTCCTGCTCGGCCCGGTCAGCGAGCCGCGGATCAAGAATGTCGCGCTCTCCAGTTATCCGCTGGCCTGGGTTGCCAGCCCCGATCTGGAGCTCGGGCCCGAACCGGTACCGCTGAGCATGCTGGCCCGCTGGCCGATCATCACCTATCCGCGCAACACCCGGCCGTTCATCACCATCCGCGAAATGATGACGCGCTCTGATCTGCCCAACCTGCGCATGTATGGCAACGCCTCGCTCAGCACCATCGTGCGCATGACGCTGGATCGCATCGGCATCAGCGCGATTCCGCCGGTGGTGATCCGCCGCGAACTGGCCGAGAAACGCCTGCGGCTGGTGCGCGCCGAGCAGAGCCTGCCGGATCTGAATTTCTCCGCCAGCTACCCGCTCAAGCCCGACAGCTACATGGCCGAGGCGGTGGTGGAAATCGCCCGCGAACTGGCGCAGGCAGAGGTGAAACGCCGGAATAAGCAGCGTCGCGCCTGATTTTTAAGCCATAAGAATTTCTTATCGCACTCCATCCGAAACCGCGATTGGACAGCATGGTGCCCGCCATGATGGCATAACCGGATTGTCACATCGGCATGGGGGATTGCATGAATGCGATGACGGCCAGGGTTTACGGCAGCGGCCATGCGGCGCGCCAGGCCGTGCGGCGCGGCGAGCATCGCGGCCCCACCGCCGGCATCGCGCCGGGCTATGTGCAGGGCAATCTCGCCATCCTGCCCAAGGCGCTGGCCGACGATTTCTTCCGCTTCTGCCACTTCAACCCCAAGCCCTGTCCGCTGCTGGCCGCCAGCGAGCCGGGCGATCCGCGCCTGCCGGCCCTGGGCGAGGATGTCGACATCCGCACCGACATTCCGCTTTATCACGTCTGGCGCGATGGCCGGATGGTCGAGGCCGTCTCCGACCTGAAAGCGCTCTGGCGCGACGATCTGGTGGCTTTCCTGATCGGCTGTTCGTTTTCCTTCGAAGAGGCGCTGGTCGAAGATGGCATCCCGCTGCGCCATATCAGCTGCGGCACCAACGTGCCGATGTATCGCACCAGCATCCAGACGCAGCCGGCCGGTCCGTTCCATGGCCCGCTGGTGGTCTCGATGCGGCCGCTGAAGCCCGCCGATGCGATCCGCGCCGTGCAGATCACCTCGCGGTTTCCGGCCGTGCATGGCGCGCCGGTGCATATCGGCAAGCCCGAGCTGATCGGCATCAAAGACATCATGCAGCCCGATTACGGCGATCCGGTCGAGGTGAAGGACGATGAACTGCCGGTCTTCTGGGCCTGCGGCGTCACGCCCCAGTCGGTGATCGCGACGGTGAGGCCGGATTTCTGCATCACCCATGCGCCGGGCCACATGCTGGTCACCGACCTGAAGAACAGCCGTTTAGCGATTCTGTGAGTTTCACCAACCTGGAGGGGAAGAGAATGAAGACCATGATCAAGACGCTGGCTGTTGCCGGCGCGCTGCTGGCCGGCATCGCCGGCCAAGCGATGGCCCAGGACATGCCGAAGACCACGCTGAAGGTGGTCGGCGCCTGGGGCAACCTGACCCAGTACAAGAATTTCGAGCAGCCCTTCTGGTCGAAGGAAATCACCGAGAAATCGAAGGGCGCCATCACCGCCGAGATCACCCCGTTCAACGAAATGGGCCTCAAGGGCGCGGAAATCTTCCGCCTGATGCGCCTGGGCGTGATCGATTTCGGCTCCACCGTGCTGGGTTATGTCGCGGCCGACGATGCCCGCAACGAGGCGGTCGACCTCGCCGGCCTGGCGCCGGACGTGGCCACCGCGCGCAAGATCTCGGATGCCTATAAGCCGGTCTACGACAAGTTCTACCGCGAGCGGTTTGGCGTGCAGGTGCTGGGCATCTGGCCGTATTCGGCCCAGGTGCTGTTCTGCAACGGCGACATCAAGGGCCTGGCCGACCTGAAGGGCAAGAAGGTGCGCACCGGCAACCGCACGCTGGCCGAATTCGTCGAGGCCTTCGGCGGCACCGGCGTCACCATGGCCTTCAACGAGGTGGTGCCCGCCCTGCAGAACAAGGTGGTGGATTGCGCCATCACCGGCACGCTGTCGGGCAACTCGGCCAAGTGGCACGAGGTGGCGACGCATATCTATGCCCTGCCGCTGGGCTGGAGCCACGTAATGCACGGCGTCAACGTCAAGACCTGGGAAAAGCTGAACCCGCAGGTGCGCGCCTTCCTGCAGAAGGAAATCGCCGGCCTGGAAGACCGCATCTGGAAGGCGGCCGCCGAGGAAACCCAGCAGGGCTATGACTGCAATGCCGGCAAGGCCAGCTGCACCATGGGCACCAAGGCCAAGATGACCGTCGTGCCGGTCTCGGATGCCGACAAGGCGCTGCTGAAGAAGGCCCTGACCGACACCGTGCTGCCGAAATGGGCGGCGCGCTGCCAGGGCGACTGCATCGCTACCTTCAACGACAGCATTGGCAAGGTGGTCGGCCTGACCGCCGCAAAGTAAGCTGCCTCCCCGCCGGAGCCCGGTTTTCTCCCCGGGCTCCGGCATTTTTATGTCAGGGTATCGTCCATGATCATGTTGCTGG
The DNA here is from genome assembly GCF_029255545.1 of Ferrovibrio sp. Lineage (GTDB taxonomy): Bacteria > Pseudomonadota > Alphaproteobacteria > Ferrovibrionales > Ferrovibrionaceae > Ferrovibrio. The sequence goes on from NZ_JANLJJ010000079.1 coordinate 117,081, forward strand.
ATCGCTGGCTCGGCCTCGCCGATCGCCTGTCGCGCTATGCCATCTGGGCCGGCGGTGCCCTGGTGCTGGCCTCGGCCTTCCTGGTGTCGGTCGACGTCCTGCTGCGCAAGCTGCTGCTGATCTCGGTCGGCGGCGCCGATGAGCTCTCCGGCTATGCTTTCGCCATCGGCACCGCCTGGGCGCTCGCCTTCACCCTGCTGCGCCGCGCCAATGTGCGCGTCGATGCGCTCTATACCCGGCTGCCGCGCGTGCTCTGCGCCATGCTCGACATCCTTGCGCTGGCTTCCCTCGGCGGCTTCATCGCCCTGCTGACCTGGCAGGCCTGGGATGTGCTCGGCACCTCGATTGCCTTCAGCGCCCGCGCCACCACGCCGCTGCAGACGCCGTTGTGGATGCCGCAATCGCTCTGGGTCATTGGCCTGGCGCTGTTCCTGTTCACCCTGTTGCCATTGCTGCTGCGGGCGCTGTTCGCGCTGCTGGGCGGCGATCTCGACACCGTGCGCCGGCTGGCCGGCGCCCGCACCATCGAGGAAGACGCCGCCGACGAAGCCGCCCATACCGCCAGCCTGAAGCCGCAGGACTGATCCCATGCTCGCCACGTCCCTGATCCTGCTGCTCGTCCTGCTCGCCGCCGCTTTGCCGGTCGCCGGCGCCCTTGGCACGCTGGGCCTGCTGCTCGACAAGCTTTATTCCAAGATGCCGCTCAGCCTGGCGCTGGGCGAGGTGGCCTGGTCGTCCTCGAAGGACTTCCTGCTGGTCTCGATCCCGATGTTCATCCTGCTGGGCGAGATCCTGCTGCGCGCCGGCGTGGCCGAGCGCATGTACGAAGCCATGGTGAAATGGCTGGCCTGGATTCCCGGTGGCCTGATGCATTCCAATATCGGCGCCTGCGCCATCTTCGCCGCCACCTCGGGCTCCAGCGTGGCCACCGCCGCCACCGTCGGCACCGTGGCTTTGCCGCTGGTGAAAAAGCACGGCTATAACGAACGGCTGTTCCTCGGCACCCTGGCGGCCGGTGGCACGCTGGGCATCCTGATCCCGCCGTCGATCAACATCATCATCTACGCGGTGCTGACCGACACCTCGATCCCCAAGCTCTATTTGGCCGGCATCATTCCGGGCCTCGGGCTGGCCGTGCTGTTCATGGTCATGGTCGCCGTGTTCTGCGTCGTGAAACCCGGCTGGGGCGGCCGGACGGTCAGCGTCGGCTGGGGCGAGCGTTTCGCCAGCCTGGTCGACCTGCTGCCGCCGCTCGGCATCTTCCTGGTCGTGGTCGGCTCGATCTATGCCGGCCTCGCCACCCCCACCGAGGCGGCCTCGCTCGGCGTGGTAGCGGCGCTTGGACTGGCGGCGGCCTACAAGCGGCTGTCCATCGCCATGCTGAAGGAGGTGATGGAAAACACCATGCGCACCACCGCCATGGTGATGCTGATCATCGTGGCCGCCTATTTCCTCAATTTCATCATCTCGGCCATCGGGCTGACCACGATGCTGACCGACTACATCGCCGGCCTCGGCCTGTCGAAATTCGAGATGCTGGTTGCCATCGTGGTGTTCTACCTGATCCTGGGCTGCTTCATGGAAACGCTGTCCATGATGATCACCACCATTCCCATCGTGGCGCCGGTGATGTTCGGCCTGGGTTTCGATCCGATCTGGTTCGGGATCGTCATCATCATCCTGATCGAGATGGCGCTGATCACGCCGCCGGTCGGCCTCAACCTTTTCGTCGTGCAGTCGCTGCGTAGCAACGGCACGCTGAATGACGTGATCGCCGGCTCGCTGCCCTTCGTGCTGATGATGATCGCCCTGATCGTGCTGCTGGCGATTTTCCCGGGCATCGCGCTGTGGCTGCCCACCACCTTCGGCTGATTGTGAGGATTCGAGCGTGCTGACTTTCGACCGTCTCTGGCAGGATCGCCGCGACCACGTCGCCGTGCAGATCGACACCCTGATCGTCGCCGGCTGGGCCGGCCGCGACCAGCATGCCATCGAGCATCATATCGAGGAACTGGCCGCCATCGGCGTGCCGAGGCCATCTTCCGTGCCGCTGTTCTACCGCATTGGCACCGGCCAGCTCAGCCAGACCGATCATCTGCAGGTGCTTGGTCCCGACACCTCGGGCGAGGTCGAGCCGGTGGTGGTGTCTCTGGCTGACGGACTCTGGGTCACCGTCGGCTCCGACCATACCGACCGCAAGGCCGAGGCGGCCGGCGTGGCCTTGTCCAAGCAGCTCTGCTCCAAGGTGGTGGCAAAGGCATTGTGGCGCTACGACGAGGTGGCGCCGCACTGGGATGCCCTGATCCTGCGTGCCTGGGCCACCATCGACGGCCAGCGCGTGCTGTACCAGGAAGGCGCCGTCTCCGGCCTGCGCAGCCCGGACGACCTGATGCAGCGCTATTCCAACAGCGCCACCCTGCCGCCCGGTTCGCTGATGTTCGGCGGCACGCTGGGCGCCATCGGCGGCATCCGGCCGGCGGCGCGCTTCGAGATGGAGCTGGAAGACCCGGTGCTCAGGCGCAAAATCGGTCATGCCTACGATATCGAGGCACTTCCGGTTGTCGCCTGAGGCGCGAAGCCGTATGACAGCGGCATGAGCAATTATCCGCAGATTCGCTCTTTCGGCGATACCGGTTTCAGCGTCGAATTCGGCGAGGGCATCGACCGCGCGGTGAATGCGCAGGTGATGGCCCTGCATGCCGCGCTTGGCGAAGCGAAACTGCCCGGCGTGGTCGAGACCATCCCGTCCTTCCGTGCCCTGCTGGTGCAATACGATCCGCTCAACGCATCGCGGGCCGAATTGGAATCGCAGGTGCGCGCCATGCTGGCCGGGCTGAAGGCGTCGCTGCGCACCGGGCGGCTCTGGCGTTTGCCGGTCTGCTACGCGCCCGATCTCGCGCCCGACCTGGCTGACGTAGCCGAACGCTGCAAGCTCAGCCCCGACGCCGTGATCGCCACGCATACCGCCGGGCGCTATTTCGTCTACATGCTCGGTTTCATGCCGGGGCTGGCCTATATGGGCGGGCTGGACGCGTCGCTGCATCTGCCGCGCCGCAAGGAGCCGCGCCTGAAGGTGCCGCAGGGCTCGGTCGCCATCGCGGAATCGATGACCACGATCTATCCCTGGGAAAGCCCGGGCGGCTGGCACCTGATCGGCCGCACGCCGCTCAGGCTCTTTGATGCCGGCCGGTCCGAGCCGATCCTGCTGGCGGCCGGCGACGAGGTCACTTACGCCGCGATCTCGGCCGACGATTATGCCGCGATGCTCAACCGGGTGGAGCAGGGCACATTCGATTACGCGGCACTGCAGGTGAAACCGTGACTGCCGCCGGCTTTCTCGACATCGTCACGCCCGGCCTGATGACCAGCGTGCAGGATCTCGGCCGCTTCGGCGCCCAGGCGCTCGGCATGCCGGTGGCCGGCGCCACCGATCCCATCGCCCTGCGGCTGCTGAACCGCCTCGTTGGCAATCCGGAAAACACGGCGGCACTGGAAATCGGTTATCTCGGCCCGGGCTTCACCGTGGCGGCCGATAGCGTGCGCGTCGCCTTCGGCGGCGTCGCGAAACTCACATTGCAGCCAGCTGACGGATCGGATGCCCGCGGCCTCAAGCCCTGGCGCTCGGTTCTGCTCAAACGCGGCGACCGCCTGACCATCGGCGCCATCGAGGATGCCAGCGTCGCCTGTCTGGCGGTGCAGGGCGGTTTTGCCATTCCGCTGTTCATGGGCAGCCATTCCACCTACATGCGCTCCGGCCTTGGCGGCTTCGAGGGTCGCGCCTTGAGAGCCGGCGACCGCCTGCCGCTGAAGCTGAACGCCGCGCCCGAAGGCGAGGAGCGCGAACTGGCCGACAGTATCGACTACGGCAGCGGGCCGATCCGCGTCGTACTGGGGCCGCAGGACGACCGTTTCACGCCAAAGGGCATCGAGACCTTCCTTTCGGCCACCTATACCGTGACCAAGGAGGCCGACCGCATGGGCCTGCGGCTGGATGGCGAGGTGGTGGAGCATACGCGCGGCGCCGATATCGCCTCCGAAGGCCTGGTCACCGGCTCGATCCAGATTCCCGGCAACGGCAAGCCGATCATCCTGATGGCCGACCGCCAGACCACCGGCGGCTATACCAAGATCGCCACCGTGATCTCGGCCGATCTGCCGCGCGTCGGCCGCATGAAGCCCGGCGACATGCTGAGCTTCCGGGCGATTTCCGTGGCCGAGGCCGAGGCGATCCGCCGCGAACAGGAAAAACAAGTGCGCCGCCTGATCGAGGGTGTCCGCACGGCTCTGCCGGATGTCTGGCTCGATCACAATGCCCTATATACTGTGAACCTGATCAGCGGCGCGGTGGATGCGCCCAGCGGGCATTGGAAATAAAGCGGGCGCTGGAAATAATACGCGGAGACCGGCCATGACCCTGAAGGTGAACCTGAACAGCGATCTGGGCGAAAGCTTCGGCGCCTGGAATATGGGCGACGACGCGGCGATGCTCTCCGTCGTCACCTCGGCCAATGTCGCCTGCGGCTTCCATGCCGGCGACTGGAGCGTGATGCAGGCAACGGTGGCCGAGGCGGTGAAAAACGGCGTTTCCATCGGCGCGCATCCCTCCTATCCCGACCTGCAGGGTTTCGGCCGCCGGCCGATGACCATGAACAACAAAGAGGTCGAAGCCCTGATGGCCTACCAGGTCGGCGCGCTGATGGGCGTGGCCGCCACCAAAGGCGGCAGGGTCACCCATGTGAAGCCGCATGGCGCGATCAACAACAAGGCCGCCACCGACATGGATCTCGCCATGGCGCTGGCGCGCGGCATTGCCGGCGTGTCGAAAGACCTGATCTTCCTCGCGCCGGCCGGTTCGGCCATGGTGCAGGCGGCGCGCAAGATGAATCTGCCGGTGGCGCAGGAGGTCTTCGCTGACCGCAATTACGACGATGACGGCAATCTGGTGCCGCGTGGCCAGCCCAAGGCCATGGTGCATGACAACGATGAGGCGCTGGCGAACGTGCTGCGCATGGTGCAGGAACGCGCCATCGTCTCGCTGTCGGGCAAGCGCATCCCCTGCAATGTCGACTCGATCTGTGTGCATGGCGACAGCGCCGGCGCCGTCGCGATGGCGCGCCATATCCGCGCCGGGCTGGAGCAGGCCGGGGTGAAGATCGTCACTTTGCCCGAGATGCTGGGCTGATCCGCGCTTCCCGCACGGCTATCCCTTGCCAATCCCGGGGCCCTTATCGATGATGAGGGCCCTTTTCTTTTTGCCCGGTCCGTCATGTTCCAGATCGCTCCGCCCATCCTGCCCGGCTGCCTGCTGCTGCGCGCGTCCACCCTGATGCGCGGCGAGGGCTGGTCCAGCCCGGTCTACAGCGAGCGCCAGATGGGCGAGATCGGCATCCATGATCGTTTCATCGACGATTGCATCCATTACGCCGACAAGGCCGGCACGGTGCGCGGCCTGCGCTACCAGCTGGCGCCGGCCAGCCAGGCCCTGCTGCTGCGCGTGCTGCGCGGCCGCATCTATTTCGCCGCGGTCGATGTGCGCCGCTCGTCGGAGACCTTCGGCAAGAGCTTCGAGGGCGCGATCTCCTATATGGGCGCCGAACAGCTTTATGCGATGCCCGGTTTCGCTGTTGGCTGGTGCAGCCTGGAGCCCGCCGTCGAGGTGCTGGTCAAGGCCAGCGCGGCGCCGGATGCCGATCTGGAGCGCGGCATCAACTGGCGTGACCCGGCGCTGGCGATCCAGTGGCCGGTGCGGCCGGCCGAGGCCATCCTGACGCCGCAGGATATCGATCAGCCGATGCTGGCCGATCAGCCCGATCTGCTGGACTGAGATGACGGGCAGCAGGCTGTCCGGCGCCGACACTCCGCGCCTGCAGCGGGCCGATGGCGCGCTGATCCTGCGCATCGCCCCGGCTGCGGTCTCGGTTGTGGCCGACCCGGCCGGCGGCGGCCGCATCGCCGATCTCTATCAGCATGATCCCTGCCGCGCGCTGATGCCATCGCCCGATCCGGGCGAGGCCTTCACCGCCGTGCTGGTCACCACGGCCGGTGGCCTGACCGGCGGCGACCGCCTGCGTCTGGGCGTGACGGTCGAGGCCGGGGCCAATGCCTTGTGCACGCCACAGGCGGCCGAGAAAATCTACCGCGCCGGCCAGGATGACGATGCGGCCGATATCGGCATCACGCTCGCGGTCGGCGCGGGGGGTGCGCTGGAATGGCTGCCGCAGGAGACCATCCTGTTCGACGGCGCGCGGCTGGAGCGCAGCGTCGATATTGATCTGCGGCAGGATGCGCGGCTGCTGGCCGGCGACATCACCGTATTTGGCCGCATCGCGCGCGGCGAACGCCTCACCTGCGGCCGGCTGTTCGACCGCTGGCAGCTGCGGCAAGATGGCCGCCTGCTGTGGCGCGACGCCATCCGGCTGGACGGGGAGAATCTGGTGGCCGCGCTGGCCCATCCGGCCGGTTTCGCCGGGGTGGTGGCCCAGGGCCTGATCCTGGCGCGCCTGCCCGATCCGGCGGGTGCCCGCGACCGCCTGCGCGAAATGCTGCCAGCCGCCGCGCTGCCGGCCGGCAGCCTGTGGGGCGCCACCGTGATCGAGGATCTGCTGCTGATCCGCCTGCTCGATGCTGACGCGGCCCGGCTGCGCCGCCATTTCGGCCTGCTCTGGGCGGCTTTGCGTCCGGGGCTGGGCCGGCCGGCCACCATGCCGCGCCTGTGGCATTTCTGATCCCGGGTCTGATCCCAGGGTAATCCTTGGGCGATTTCTGCACGTATTTTAATCTTTGCCTATTTTTAGACCGCATAAGCCTAAAAAACAGGCTTAAGCGCGCCGAAGTAGTTCACCAGCCATCTGTAGAATCACAGCGGTAGCAATCCGCCCGTGTAACGGCGGCTGTCATATTGCGGCGCGGAATCAGCGCATTACCCGAGGTATCAGGTCATGCCCTCACGGCATTCCCGCCTTGGCACGCTCCTTGCCATTCCAACCCTGTCCGGCTGAGCCCATGGGGGGGCCAGGCCCAACGCAGGAGAGGAAGAGAATGAGCAAGTTCATGCGGACCATGGCCGCAGCAGGCGCGATGCTTGGGGCGGCCGCCCTTGGCGCTCACGGCGCCCAGGCCCAGGACACGATCAAGGTCGGTGTCCTCCATTCGCTGTCTGGCACCATGGCCATTTCGGAGACGACCCTGAAGGACACCGTCCTGATGATGGTCGACGACATCAACAAGAAGGGTGGCCTGCTCGGCAAGAAGGTCGAGGCCGTGGTGGTCGATCCGGCCTCCAACTGGCCGCTGTTCGCCGAGAAGGCGCGCGAGCTGATTTCCAAGGAAAAGGTCTCGGTGGTGTTCGGCTGCTGGACCTCGGTCTCGCGCAAGTCGGTGCTGCCGGTCTTCGAGGAGCTGAACAGCATGCTGTTCTACCCCGTCCAGTATGAGGGCGAGGAAAGCTCGAAGAACGTGTTCTACACCGGCGCCGCGCCGAACCAGCAGGCGATTCCGGCGGTCGAGTATCTGATGGGCAAGGATGGCGGCGAGGTGAAGCGCTGGGTGCTGGCCGGCACCGACTACGTCTATCCGCGCACCACCAACAAGATTCTGGAAGCCTTCCTGAAGTCGAAAGGCGTGAAGCCGGAAGACATCATGATCAACTACACGCCGTTTGGTCATTCCGACTGGCAGACCATCGTGGCGGATATCAAGAAGTTCGCCTCGGCCGGCAAGAAGACCGCGGTGGTCTCCACCATCAACGGCGATGCCAACGTGCCGTTCTACAAGGAACTGGCCAACGCGGGCATCAAGGCTTCCGACATTCCGGTCGTCGCCTTCTCGGTCGGCGAGGAAGAGCTGGCCGGCATCGACACCAAGAACCTGGTCGGCCACTTGGCGGCCTGGAACTATTTCCAGTCGGTGAAGAATCCGGTCAACGACGGCTTCATCAAGCAGTGGAAGACCTTCATCAAGAACGACAAGCGCGTCACCAACGATCCCATGGAAGCCACCTATATCGGCTTCAAGATGTGGGCGCAGGCGGTGGCCCAGGCCGGCACCACCAATGTGGATGCGGTGCGGCAGGCCATGTATGGCCAGAAGGTCAAGGCGCCGTCGGGCTTCACCGCGGTGATGAACACCAACCATCACCTCTCCAAGCCGGTCTATATCGGCGAGATCCGCCCGGACGGCCAGTTCAACGTGGTGTGGAAGACCAAGGGCCCGGTGAAGGCCGATGCCTGGTCGAAATACATCCCGGAAAGCGCCAAGCTGACCGCCGACTGGACCTTCCCGTGGGTCTGCGGCAACTGCGAGAAGCCGAAATACGCGGCCCTCGCGAACTGAGCCCAGCGTAATGGCGACCGGCCCCTTCCTCCGTCTTCCGGCGCGGGAAGGGGCCGGCACCGCCCGCGCCGGACTCGATTCGGCCGACATCAACGCCAGAAGAATCATAAAAACCGTTTTAAACCGTCTGGTCCCGATGAACCGTTTTTTGCCCCTTCTGATGGTCGCGCTGATGCTGGCGCTGCTGGCCATGATGCGCCCGGCGCATGCCCAGGACCTGGCCGCCGCCCTGGCCGGCCTGGCCGACAGCGACCCCAGGCCCGCCATCACCGCGCTGACCGCCAGCGACGACGAGAAGGCGAAAGCCGCGCTGGCGGCGCTGGCCCAGGGCAATCTCTATCTGCGGCTGGCCGACAATGCCGTGGTGATCGGCGAGAAGGACGGCGAGATGGTCGTCGTCACCAATGCCGCCACCGGCGACATCGAGGACATGGCCCGGCCCGACGAGCTGCAGCCCATCACGCTGTCCGAGGATGCCCGCGCCCTGCTGGGCGATGCCGGCGCGGCGGCGCAAGGCGGCGGCCCGCTCGATTTCGCCGGCGCCGTGGCGGCGCTCAAGGCCGACAATTTCGCCGACAAGGCCAGGGCGATCGATGCCTTCACCGTGCTGGCCGATCCGCGCGCCATTCCCGTATTCCAGGCTTTGGCCGATGGCCGGCTGTTCGTGCGCAAAAGCGACGGCGCCGTCGTGATCGGCAATGCCAGTGGCAACGACGTGGCGCTCACCGACGCCGTCTCCCAGGAGAAGGCCGGCATTGTCGCGCCGGCCGCGCTCGATGTGATTTTCGTCAACAACAACCTGCGCAACGTGCTGCGCGAGGCGGTTGGCCGGCTTGGCCTGGCCAGCCCCGATCCGGCCCAGCGCCGCGCCGCGGCCAATGCCCTGCTCGATGCCGCCACGCCCGATACCGTGGCCCTGCTGCGCGAGGCTTTCGCCAAAGAGTCCAACGGCGCCGCCAAATCCGCCATGGCGCTCAGCCTCGCCGCCGTCGAGCTTGCCGATGCCGACAAGACCAGGCGCCTGCTGGCGATCCAGGTTCTGAGCGGCTCCTCCGACCTGCGCGTGCGCGCCCTGCTGCAGGCGCGCTTGAGCCAGGAAAGCGAACCGGACGTGAAGGCCGCGCTCGATGCCGCCTTCGACAGGCTGCAATTCAAGCTGCAGCTCTACGGCTATGCCGAGAACCTGGTGCAGGGCATCTCGCTCGGCTCGGTGCTGCTGCTGGCCGCCGTTGGCCTGGCCATCACCTTCGGCGTCATGGGCATCATCAACATGGCGCATGGCGAGATGATCATGCTCGGCGCCTATTCGGCTTACGTGACACAGGAGGTATTCCGCGCCTTCCTGCCGCCCTCCTGGATCGGCGCCTATCTGATCGCCGCCTTGCCCGTCGCCTTCCTGGTCGCGGCCGCCATCGGCATCGCGCTGGAGCGCGGCGTGATCCGTTTCCTCTACGGCCGGCCGCTCGAGACCATGCTGGCCACCTGGGGCATCAGCCTGATCCTGCAGCAGACGGTGCGCGCCATTTTCGGCGCCCCCAACAAGGAAGTCGCCAATCCCGAATGGATGACCGGCGCGCTGGAGCTGGCCGGCGGCTTCGCCATCACCTGGAATCGCATCTACATCATCATCTTCTGCTTCGCCGTGCTGGGCCTGATCGTGCTGATCCTGCGCCGCACCAGTTTCGGCCTGCATATGCGCGCGGTGACGCAGAACCGCGCCATGGCCGACGTGATGGGCATTCCTACCGCCCGCGTCGACGCGCTCACCTTCGGGCTGGGCTCGGGCATCGCCGGCATGGCCGGCGTGGCGCTCAGCCAGATCGGCAATGTCTCGCCCAATCTCGGCACCATCTATATCGTCGATAGTTTCCTGGTCGTGGTGTTCGGCGGCGTCGGCAACCTGATGGGCACCCTGGTCGGCGCGCTTACGCTCGGCGTGGTCAACAAGCTGCTCGAGCCGGTGGCCGGCGCGGTGCTGGGCAAGGTCGTGGTGCTGGTCTGCATCATCCTGTTCATCCAGAAACGCCCGCGCGGGCTGTTCGCCGCCAAGGGACGCTCCGCCGATGCTTGATAAGACCGGGCATGACGACCTGAAACTGCTGGCGCGGCCAAAGCCGCTGCTCGACCGGCGCGGCTGGGCCGCCTTCCTGGCCATTGGCTTCGTGCTGATCGTGCTGGTGCCGCTGTTCAACTTGGCTCCCGCCACGGGCTCGGCCCTGCATCTGCCGGGCTACCTGATCCCGCTGCTCGGCAAATACGCCTGCTATGCCATCCTGGCGCTCAGCCTCGATCTGGTCTGGGGCTATGCCGGCATCCTGAGCCTCGGCCATGGCGCCTTCTTCGCGCTCGGCGGTTATGCCATGGGCATGTACCTGATGCGCCAGATCGGCACCCGTGGCGTCTATGGCCATCCCGAACTGCCCGATTTCATGGTCTTCCTGAACTGGAAGGAGTTGCCCTGGTACTGGCATGGCTTCGACAGCTTTCCCTTCGCGCTGCTGATGGTGTTCCTGGTGCCGGGCCTGCTGGCGCTGGTGCTGGGCTGGTTCGCCTTCCGCTCGCGCGTCACCGGCGTCTACATCTCCATTGTCACCCAGGCGATGACCTTTGCCCTGCTGCTCGCCTTTTTCCGCAACGACATGGGCTTCGGCGGCAATAACGGCCTGACCGATTTCAAGGACATCCTCGGCTTCCCGGTGCAGGCGCCGGAAACCCGTATCGGGCTCTATGTCGCCTCGGTGCTCAGCCTGGGCCTGTGCTTCCTGCTCTGCCGCTTCGTCACCCGTTCCAAGCTCGGTCGTGTACTGCTGGCAGTGCGCGATGCCGAAAGCCGCGTACGCTTCCTCGGCTATTCGCCCACCTCGGCGAAACTCTTCGCCTTCGTGCTCTCGGCTTTGCTGGCCGGACTGGCCGGCGCGCTCTACGTGCCGCAGGTCGGCATCATCAACCCGAGCGAATTCTCGCCGGCCAACTCGATCGAGGTCGCCATCTGGGTGGCGGTCGGCGGCCGCGGCACGCTGTATGGCGCCATCCTCGGCGGCGTGCTGATCAACCTGGTCAAGACCTGGCTCACCGGCGCGGCGCCCGAGCTCTGGCTCTTTGTGCTGGGCGCGTTGTTCGTCGCCTCCACCCTGCTGTTCCCGAAGGGCATCGTCGGCCTGGTTGGCCAGTGGCAGGCCTGGCGCGCCGAACGGCGCAGTTATCAGTCGGCAACGCCGGCGGAAAAGGCGGCTGAATGATGCGCCCCGCCATGCCGCCGCCCACGCCGCTTGTTGAACCCGCCACCGCCGGCATCGCGCCCGACGTGGTGCACAAGCCGCGCGTCTCCGATACCCAGCTTTATCTCGATGGCGTCACGGTGTCTTTTGATGGCTTCAAGGCGATCAACAACCTCGCCCTGATGGTGGCGCCGGGCGAGCTGCGCACCATCATCGGCCCGAACGGCGCCGGCAAGACCACGATGATGGACATCATCACCGGCAAGACCCGGCCCGATGCGGGCGAGGTGCTGTTCGCCGGCCGCGTCGACCTGACCAAGCTGGACGAGACCGAGATCGCCAATCTGGGCATCGGCCGCAAGTTCCAGAAACCCACGGTGTTCGAGAATCTCACCGTGTTCGAGAATTTCGAGCTGGCCCTGAAGGCGCCGCGCGGCTCCTTCCGCACGCTCACGGCAAGGCTGGATTCGGAAGCGCTGGATCGCATCGCCTGGGCGCTGGACACCGTGGGGCTTGCCGCCAAGCTGCGCGACCAGGCCGGCGCGCTCAGCCACGGCCAGAAGCAGTGGCTCGAGATCGGCATGCTGCTGGTGCAGGACACTCAGTTGATCCTGCTCGACGAGCCGGTGGCCGGCATGACCGACGCCGAAACCAAACAGACCGCCGAGCTGATCCTGTCGCTGAAGGGCGAACGCACGCTGGTGGTGGTGGAGCACGACATGGAATTCGTGCGCGACCTCGGCGCGCGGGTCACCGTGCTGCACGAGGGCAGCGTGCTGTCGGAAGGCAGCGTCGACCACGTGCAGAACGATCCGCGCGTCATTGAAGTTTACTTGGGGCGTTGACCGTCATGCTGCAGGCCGAAGGCATCAATCTCTATTACGGCGCCAGCCATGCCCTGCGCGATGTGGCGCTGACGGCCGAAGCGGGCAAAATCACCTGCGTGCTGGGCCGCAACGGCGTGGGCAAGACCTCGCTGATGCGCGCCCTGGTCGGCCTGCAGGGCCTGCGCAGCGGCAGCATCCTGTGGGAAGGCGAGGATATCGTCGGGCTGAAGCCGCATGAGCGCGCCCGGCGCGGCATCGCCATGGTGCCGCAGGGCCGCGAGATTTTCCCGCGCCTGACCGTCTACGAGAACCTCGAGACCGGCCTGGCGCCGCTGCCCCGGGCCGCGCGCAGCATCGACGACGAGATTTTTGCCCTGTTTCCCGTGCTGCACGAGATGCGCAACCGCCGCGGCGGCGATCTTTCGGGGGGACAGCAGCAGCAGCTGGCGATCGCGCGGGCCCTGGTCACGCGCCCCCGGCTGCTGCTGCTGGACGAACCCACTGAAGGCATCCAGCCCTCGATCATCAAGGATATCGGCCGGGTGATCCGCAGCCTGGCCGACCGCGGCACCATGGCCATCGTGCTGGTCGAGCAGTATTTCGACTTCGCCAAGGCGCTGGCCGACCGCTTCATCCTGCTGCAGCGTGGTGAAGTCGTGGTCGAAGGCGACGCATCCCGACTGGAAGGCGACGACGTCCGCCGCTATCTTACCGTCTGAATTCAGTCTGCCAGGGGGAGCGCCGCGGCATGAATCTCACGCCCCGCGAAAAGGATAAATTGCTGGTCGCCATGGCGGCCATGGTGGCGCGCCGCCGGCTGGAGCGCGGCGTGAAGCTGAACCATCCCGAGGCCGTCGCCCTGATCACCGACTATGTGGTGGAAGGCGCCCGCGACGGCCGGAGCGTGGCCGAGCTGATGCGCGACGGCGCCAGCGTGATCACCCGCGACCAGGTGATGGAGGGCATCCCCGAGATGATCCACGAGATCCAGGTCGAAGCCACCTTCCCCGACGGCACCAAGCTGGTGACCGTGCATGATCCGATCCGGTGATGGCGCGCGCCCTCTTCAACCTTCATATTCGTCATGGCACGGCTTGGCCGTGCCATCCACGAGTTTCTTTTTTGGATTGGTCAAGAAAACAACTCATCGATGCCACGCCCAAGGCGTGGCATGACGGTTAAGGCATAAGGGGAAACGCATGATACCCGGTGAAATCATCACGGCCCCCGGCGAGATCGAGCTGAATGCCGGCCGGCCGACCGTGACTCTTGACGTCGCCAATACCGGCGACCGGCCGATCCAGGTCGGCAGTCACTACCATTTCTTCGAGACCAACCCGGCGCTGAAGTTTGACCGCGAGAAGGCGCGCGGCATGCGGCTCGACATCGCCGCCGGCACCGCCGTGCGCTTCGAGCCGGGCCAGACGCGGACCGTGTCGCTGGTGGCCTATGCCGGCAAACGCAACGTCTACGGCTTCCGCGCCGCGATCATGGGCACGCTCAGGTAACAGGGACACACGCCATGGCCATCCGCATTCCCCGTTCCGCCTATGCCGGCATGTATGGCCCCACATTGGGCGACAGGGTGCGGCTGGCCGATACCGAGCTGTTCATCGAGGTCGAGAAGGATTTCACCGCCCAGCCTCCGGTCCATGCGCCCAGCAAAGGCCATCCGGACGGTTATGCCGCCAACACGCCGCTCTATGGCGAGGAAGTGAAATTCGGCGGCGGCAAGGTGATCCGCGACGGCATGGGCCAGAGCCAGGTCACCAGCGCGGCCGGCGCGGTCGATACCGTGATCACCAACGCGCTGATCCTGGATCACTGGGGCATCGTGAAGGCCGATATCGGGCTGAAGAACGGCCGCATCGTCGGCATCGGCAAGGCCGGCAACCCCGACATCCAGCCCGGCGTCGACATCATCATCGGTCCCGGCACCGAGGCGATCGCGGGCGAGGGCAAGATCGTCACCGCCGGCGGCTTTGATGCCCATATCCATTTCATCGCCCCGCAGCAGATCGAGGAAGCCCTTTACTCGGGTGTCACCACCATGATGGGTGGCGGCACCGGCCCGGCGGCCGGCACCTCGGCCACCACCTGCACGCCCGGCCCGTTCCACATCATGCGCATGCTGCAGGCGGCCGAGGCCTTCCCGATGAATATCGGTTTCCTCGGCAAGGGCAACGCGGCCCTGCCGGATGCCCTGGTCGAGCAGGTCGCCGCCGGCGCCTGCGGCCTCAAACTGCACGAGGACTGGGGCACCACGCCGGCCGCCATCGACAACTGCCTGAACGTGGCCGAGTTGCATGACATCCAGGTGGCGATCCATACCGATACGCTGAACGAAAGCGGCTTCGTCGAGGATACCATCGCCGCCTTCAAACACCGCACCATCCATGCCTTCCACACCGAAGGCGCCGGCGGCGGCCATGCGCCCGACATCATTCGTGTGGCCGGCCTGGCCAACGTGCTGCCCTCATCGACCAACCCGACCATGCCCTACACGGTCAACACCGTGGACGAGCATCTCGACATGCTGATGGTCTGCCACCATCTCGACCAGAAGATCCCGGAAGACGTCGCCTTCGCCGACAGCCGCATCCGGCGCGAGACCATTGCCGCGGAAGACATCCTGCACGACCTGGGCGCCTTCTCGATGATGTCGTCCGACAGCCAGGCCATGGGCCGGGTCGGCGAGGTGATCATCCGCACCTGGCAGACCGCCGACAAGATGAAGAAGCAGCGCGGCCGGCTGCCCGAGGAAACCGGCGACAACGACAACCTGCGCGCCAAGCGCTACATCGCCAAATACACCATCAACCCGGCGCTCAGCCACGGCGTGGCGCACGAGATCGGCTCGGTCGAGATCGGCAAGTTCGCCGACCTGGTGATCTGGTCGCCGGCCTTTTTCGGCGTGAAGCCCGACATGGTGCTGAAGGGCGGCAGCATTGCGGCTGCGCCGATGGGCGATCCCAACGCCTCGATCCCGACGCCGCAGCCGGTGCATTACCGCCCGATGTTCGCCAGCTTCGGCCGCAACATGGTGCAGAGCAGCCTCACCTTCGTCAGCCAGGCCGGGCTGGATAACAACATCGCCGCGAAATTCGGGCTGCAGCGCCCGCTGGTGGCGGTGAAGGGCTGCCGCACGGTCACCAAGGCCGACATGGTGCATAACAACTACATGCCCAAAATCGAGGTCGATCCGGAAACCTATGTCGTGCGCGCCGACGGCCAGCTGCTCACCTGCGAACCGGCGAAAGTGCTCGCCATGGCGCAGCGATATTTCCTGTTTTGAGATGTCTGCCGTCCGCGCACGCAAACAAAAACCGTCATGGCACGGCTTGGCCGTGCCATCCACGAGTTGTTTAAAAGGATACTCGTGGATGCTCGGGCCCAAGAATGCTCATTGGCCGAGCATGACGAAAAGTGAGTAGCTGATGCTGAAAGCCACCGCCGTCATCCCCGCTGGTCACTGGCCCGCGCCTGAGCGCCGCGCCACCGTCACGCTGGCGCATCACGACCGCCATCGCCGCCGCATCCGCCTCACCGCCGATGACGGCAGCGCCGTCCTGCTCGACCTGGCCGAAGCCACGGTGCTGCGCCATGGCGACGGATTGCAGCTTGAGACTGGCGGTTATGTCGAGGTGCGGGCCGCGCCCGAGCCGCTGGTGGAGGTGCGCGCGGGATCGCCGGAGCTGCTCGCCCGGCTGGCCTGGCATCTGGGCAACCGCCATCTTCCTGCTGAAATTCACGCGGATTGCATTCTCATCCGCGACGACCATGTGATCGTCGACATGCTGAAAGGCCTCGGCGCGCAGGTGCAGGCCGTGGAGGCGCCCTTCGATCCCGAAGGCGGCGCCTATGGCCAGCACAACCACGATCCGGCGCATCCCTATGGCCTCGGCTCGCGCTATGGCAAGGGCGGCGAGCATGAGCACAGCCATGGCGGTCATGCCCATGTGCATCCCCATGCCGACGATCCCGGGCACGAGCACGATCACAGCCACGATCATGACCACAAGCATTGAATCAGGCAGTATTGAGCCGGGCGATCTGTATCGCCTGCTGGCCTGGTTCTCGCCCAGTTATCCGATCGGCGCTTTCTCCTACAGCCACGGCATCGAATTCGCCGTCGAAACCGGCCGGGTGAAAACCGCCGCCGATCTCAGCCAGTGGATCGGCCACATCCTGCGCCATGGCGCAGGATGGGTCGATGCCGTGCTGCTGAAGGAGGCTTACATGGCCGCCGGTAAATCAGAAGGGGGTGATGCCGCGCGGCTGGAGGAGTTGGCCGATCTCGCCGCCGCCTGGCGCGGCACGGCCGAAACCGCGCTGGAAAGCGCGCAGCAGGGCGGCTCCTTCGTCATGGTCACCCGTGCCGCCTGGGGGCATCCCGCCATCGACGCCTTTGCCGCCGCGCGCGGCGAGCGGCCCATCGCGCTCAGCATCGCGCTCGGCGTGGCGGCCGCCGCGCATAAACTGCCGCTGCGCCCGGTGCTGGCCGCCGCTTTGCATGCCTTTGCCGCCAATCTGGTTTCGGCGGCCGTGCGCCTGATTCCGCTGGGCCAGACCGACGGCCAGCGCGCCCTCAGCGCGCTGTTGCCGGTGGTGGAAAGCGTGGCAGACTGCGCGCTGGCCTGTCCGCTGGATGAGTGCGGCACGGCGGCGCCGATGGTCGACCTGATGTCGATGTTACACGAAACCCAGTATACGAGGCTGTTCCGCTCATGAGTTCGTCAAATCCACTCCGCGTTGGTATCGGTGGTCCTGTGGGGTCCGGCAAAACCGCGCTGGTCGAACGGCTCTGTCGTTATCTGCGCGACGACTGGAACATCGCCGTCGTCACCAACGACATTTATACGAAGGAAGATGCCGAATTCCTCACCCGCGCCGGTGCGCTCGATCCGGCGCGCATCGCCGGCGTCGAGACCGGCGGCTGCCCGCATACGGCGATCCGCGAGGATGCTTCGATCAACCTCGCCGCCGTGGCCGACATGCAGAAGAAATTCCCCGGCCTCGACGTGATCTTCGTCGAATCCGGCGGCGACAACCTGGCGGCGACGTTTTCGCCCGAGCTGGCCGACATCACCATCTACGTGATCGACGTTTCGGCCGGCGACAAGATTCCGCGCAAGGGCGGCCCGGGCATCACGCGTTCCGACCTGCTGGTGATCAACAAGATCGACCTCGCGCCGCTGGTCGGCGCCTCGCTGGAGGTGATGGATCGCGATTCCAAGAAGATGCGTGGCCAGCGCCCCTTCATCTTCGCCAACCTCAAAGCCGAGCAGGGCGTCGCTGAAATCGCCGACTTCATCCTGAAAAGCGGTGGGCTGAAGGAATAGGCCGCTCATACGCATTTATGCAAAGCCTGCAATGGGCGAGACGCTGTAATGCCGGCATGTTAAAACGCGGGCAGCGCTGTCTTCCGACTCGGGTTCGCACCATGTTGCAGACTGTTGTCGCCGCCCTCGATCCGCGCCGCCGGCGCGACCGAAAATCCTACCTCATCCTGAATGCGATCCTGCTGATCCTGTTTTTCCTGCTGCCGTATCCGCTGTACGAAGTGTGGGAGCTGCTCGACGCGGCCCATGGCGGTGAGGGCTATGCCGCGCTGGCCTTCGAAATCGTTTTCTACGCGATTCAGCTTGTCCTGATCGCGGTGGGCGTGCTGCTCGCGGCGCAGCGTTGCCATGATACCGACCGCTCCGGCTGGAAGGCGTTGTTCATCCTGGTGCCGATCCTGGGCCTCGCCTTCTGGATCGCCCTGTTTTTCTTTCCCGGCACGCCCGGCCCGAACCGCTACGGCCCCGATCCGCTCGGGCGACAGCCGCTGGCTCCTGAGCCGGCCACCTAGGCAGTAGCCTTTTCCGGTTTTGTCCGGCTATCCTGTGCAAAACAAACACGGGAGGAATCATGCCGGATAAGGCGACTGAAAAGACTGTGGAGCGTACCGCCGCCATTGACGCCATCCTCAGCCGCGCCCCGGTGATCCCGGTGCTGGTGGTGGAGGATGCCACCCAGGCCGTGCCGCTGGCCAAGGCGCTGGTGGCAGGCGGATTGTCCGTGCTGGAAATCACCCTGCGTTCGGCGGCGGCCCTGGAGGCGATCAAACGCATCGCGGCCGAGGTGCCCGAGGCCGTGGTCGGCGCCGGCACGGTGCTGAATGCCGCGCAGTTTGCTGCCGCGCAGTTGGCCGGAGCCAAATTCGTCATTTCGCCCGGCGCGACAGACGCGCTGTATTACACGGCGAAAGATACCGGCCTGCCCTATCTGCCGGCGGTGGCCACGGCATCCGAGGTCATGCGCGCGCTGGAGCAGGGTTTCACCCGCGCCAAGTTCTTCCCCGCCGAGGCGATGGGCGGCATCCGGGCCTTGCAGAGCCTGGCCGGGCCCTTCCCGCAGATGCGCTTCTGCCCCACCGGCGGCATCACCGAGGCCAATCTTGCCGCCTATGCCGCTTTGCCCAACGTCGCCAGCGTCGGCGGCTCCTGGCTGGCGCCGGCCGACAAGCTGGCCGCCGGCGACTGGGCCGGCATCACCGCGATCGCCAAACGCGCGGTGCAGATCGCGAAAGGAGCCTAACGATGCTGGAGCTGCGCCCGAACTGCGAATGCTGCAACGCCGACCTCGCGCCGGACTCGATCGAGGCGATGATCTGCAGCTTCGAATGCACCTTCTGCGCCACCTGCGCCGGCACCGTGCTGAAAGGCATCTGCCCCAATTGCGGCGGCGGGCTGGTGGCGCGGCCGGTCCGCCCGGCATCGAAGCTGCTGAAATATCCCGCCAGCACCCGGCGCGTGTTCAAGGCGGAAGGCTGCGCCGCAGCCGAATAGACGCAGCGGAGTAAGGCATGAGCAAGTTCGTCCTCGCCATCGACCAGGGCACCACCTCGTCGCGCGCCATCGTCTTCGATGCCGAAGGCCTGCCCGTGGCCGTGGCGCAGAAGGAACTGACCCAGCATTACCCGGCTGACGGCTGGGTCGAGCATGATGCCGAGGAAATCTGGCGCGACGTGCAGAGCGTGATGCGCGAGGCCGTGGCCAAGGCATCCCTGCGTGGCAGCGACATCGCCGCCATCGGGATCACCAATCAGCGCGAGACCACCGTGGTGTGGGAACGCGCCACCGGCCGCCCGATCCATCGCGCCATCGTCTGGCAGGATCGCCGCACGGCCGAGATGTGCCGCCAGAAACTGGCCGATGGCCTGGGCAATCATGTGCAGCAGAAAACCGGCCTGCTGATCGATAGCTACTTCTCCGCCACCAAGATCGCCTGGATGCTCGATCACGTGCCCGGCGCGCGCGCCCGGGCGGAGAAGGGCGAGTTGTGTTTCGGCACCATCGATTCATTCCTGCTGTTCCGCCTGACCGGTGGTGCTGTGCATGCGACGGACGCCACCAATGCCTCGCGCACGATGCTGTTCGACATCCATGCTCAAGGATGGGACGACACGCTGCTGAAGGCCTTCGACGTGCCGCGCGCCATGCTGCCCGCCGTGAAGGATTGCAGTGGCGAATTCGGCGTCACCACGCCCGATATCCTCGGCCACGCCATTCCGGTGGCCGGCATCGCCGGCGACCAGCAGGCCGCCCTGTTCGGCCAGGCCTGTTTCCAGCCCGGCATGGTGAAATCCACCTATGGCACCGGCTGCTTCGCCCTGGTCAATATCGGCGACAAGCCGGTGCGCTCGGAGCATCGCCTGCTCACCACGGTGGCCTACCGCCTCAACGGCAAAACGACCTATGCGCTGGAAGGCTCGATCTTCGTCGCCGGCGCCGCGGTGAAATGGCTGCGCGACGGCCTGCATCTGGTGCGGGATGCCGCCGAGACGGCGACCCTGGCCGCCGCCGTGCCGGAGACCCATGGCGTCTATCTGGTGCCGGCCTTCGTCGGCCTCGGCGCGCCCTACTGGGATTCCCACGCGCGCGGCGCGCTGCTTGGCCTCACGCTCGACAGTGGCGCCGCCCATATCGCGCGCGCCACGCTGGAATCGGTGGCGTATCAGACGCGCGACCTCACCGCGGCGATGAAATCCGATGGCGCGGCGGCGCCCACGGCCTTGCGCGTCGATGGCGGCATGGTGGCCAATGACTGGCTCTGCCAGTTCCTCGCCGACATGCTCAATGTCGCGGTCGAGCGGCCGAAAGTGATCGAGACCACGGCGCTTGGCGCGGCCTATCTGGCCGGCCTGGCCGTGGGCGTCTATGCCGGGCAGGATGCGGTGGCCTATGGCTGGCATTGCGAGCGCCGCTTCGAGCCGCGCATGGATGCGACGACGCGCCAGCGGCTTTATGCCGGCTGGCAGGATGCGATCAGCCGCGTGCTGAGCCATCCCGCCGACTGAACCCGGATTCAGCGCCCGGCCGGCGTCGTATCGCCAGCCAGGCCGCGCGCCCAGCGCCACATCGCCTCGGTCGCCGTTTCGGCCGTGCTGCCCTCGGCCAGCGTCGGCAGTGTTGGCCGCGCCCCGCCGCTCTCTCGCGCCTCGCTTGGCGTCATGCCGAAATGGGTGCGGAACAGGCTGCTGAAATGGCTCGGCGAGGCGAAGCCGAAATCCAGCGCGATGTCGAAGATGCGGCGCTGCGCCTGGCTCGGGGCGGTGATGGCGCGGAAGCAGGCCATCAGGCGCCGGCGCTGGATATGCTCGCGCACGCCGCCCAGCGGCTGGAACAGCCGGTACAGCGTGGCGCGCGAGCAGCGGAACTGGCTGCACAGGCTGGCGACATCCAGCGCCGGATCGTGCAGGTGGCGGTCGATATGATGGCAGATGGTGGTCAGCGTCGCGCCCTGCGCGGGCGAGGCGCCGATATCGCGGTTGCGGGTCAGGGCGTCGAGCAGGCCAAGCGTGCCATGCACGATGGCCTGCGCCTCGCTGGCCTGGGCGTTTCCGAGATGCTGGCGCAGCGACAGCAGGTGATTGGCGAAAATCTGCGCCGAGGCCGAGTTGTCCTCGAACAGCGCGCCGCTGGCATCGACCAGTTGCGGCAATTCGGCCTGCAGCAAGGCGCGCGGCAGCACCAGGCTGAGCGTTTCGGCATCGGTTGATTCCGCGATTACCTCGCGGCTGAGGTTGACCGCGTAGACATTGCCCGATTGTTCAACGAAGTCGCGGTTGCCATTGGTGCCCCTGTTGGTGCCGCGCACGAACAGCTGCAGCAGCAGGTGGTCGGCATCGTCATGGCGCGCCATCCAGCCCGGATCGCGCCGGAACTGCTGCGCGACGAATGCGGTATCGACGAACAGGGCCTGGCCCAGATGGTATTGCCGGATGACCGGCGGCTGGCCGGCTCTGGCCGGATCGCGCGGCCGGGAGTCGAAAAAGGGGGCGATGCTCTGGCGCCACAGATCCGGCAGCACCTCGTCGGGCACCATGCCCGGCAGCAGGGCGGCGCTCGGAATCGGTGCGGTCATGCGCTTCACGTCCCCCTTCGGGCGAACTGCCGGAATACAGGCCGGATTACCGCATGCCCGGCGCCGGCATGCAACGGCAGGTTGGCTGCCGGCCCACGAATTTTGCCCGCGAGACGAACCTGTCAGGCGGCCAGTGAGACAAGGAGGGAAGGTTTTCAAGACAGCGGGACAATCTCGCCGCCGCCTGGCCCGGTAGTATCGCGATGTCCAGAACGGACGATCGCGGGGCGGGGCAGCCTGTCCGGAACCGCAGAAGTGGGGGCGTCATGGCCGATAGGGTCAAGGCCGAAGGGGGCACCGGGGGCGCCTCCATCATCGCGGACCAGCCTGGGGCGCCGCGGCAATGCCCGCTTCCAGCCTGGGGTGGGGCCTGCTGCGCTGATGCGGAAGGAGAGACGATGATGGATCGGCTGGAAAGCATGCGGGACAGCATGGATGTCTCGGATATGTCGTCGCCGGGCCTGCCGGACTCCGCCGTCCTGCCCTGGCAGGTGGACGGCCAGGGCCACGCGGCCGCAGCTGCAGCCGCCGCCGTGCCGTTGCAGGATGCCGAGGCCTGCCGGGCGGCGCGGGCCCAGCTGACCAGCGCCATCGCCCAGGGCGAGGCGGCGCTGTCGGCGCTGGAAGACATCACGCGCATGATCGGCAAGATCCGCACGCAAATCGCCGTGCTGGGCGAACGCGACCTGGCGGCGGTGCAGCAGGACATCGTCCGCAACAACATCGCCCTGCTGGCCGGCCGGATCGGCGCCTGCGTCGAGCGCGCCGGCCGGGATGGCCGGAACCTGCTCAGGGGCGACGGGTATGATGCCGCGCTGCCCGCCGTGGTCGATGCTGGCGTGGCCAATGGTGGCGGGGCCGATGGCAGCGGGGATGATGCCGGGCCTGCCGGCCGCCGCAACCTTGGCGATGCCATCGCCTCCCTGCTGACCGAGCAGGGCGGCATGACCAACTGGCTGTCGATGGTGCCGCCGAACATCTTCGTCGCCGGCTATCTGCTCGACGGCTTCGCGCATCAGGTCGATGCCCTGCTGATGGACCTATCGGTGCAGAAACAGGCGCTGGAGGACCACGCGGGCTTCATCGACGCCATGCTGGAGGCGCAGCAGGCCGCGCCGGCCAGGGTCACCATCGCGGCGGCGGCCATCGCCCGCGCCGCCGCCTGCCTGTCCTGAAACTCGGCCTGTCCTGAGACTCGGCCTGTCCTGAGGCAGCAGCCAGATGCGCCGTTTCCGGCGCCTTGAATGTTCTCATTATGTTCTTACATTTGGGGATGGAGGATTGCATCTGCACTGGATATCAGGAGTCTCAAAATGTCTGAACATATTGATTCTACTTCTTTTTCCCCAAAACCTCCGTCCCGCCCGGCCGCCCGGCCGCCCGGCGGCGCCGGATCGACTGGGAGAATGCCGCCGCCCTGATTGCCGGCGGCGGAACCTTGAAGGAGGTTGCCGCGCAGCTCGGCTGCCGGACCCATGAAATCCGCCGCAACCTCAAACGCAGCCCGCGGTTCCAGCGCCTGATCGACCAGGCCTTCAAGCAACAGCACCTGCGGGGCCAGTTGCGCTTCGCCGCCCTGGCCGAACGCACCGTGGCGTATCTGCGGGATGCCGAAAAGCTGGATGCCCGGACGCTGCAATGGCTGGGCGCGCAGCTTGGCCTGGAGCGCGGCGACCGGCTGCTCACCGGCCATGTCGCCGAGCGGTTGCGGGTGGCGCTGGGCCTGGCTCCGCCCGCCTCGCAGGAAACCCCGCCGCCGGATGCGCTGCGCGCCATGCAGCCCGAGGTGATCGAGGTGCTGACAATAGAAAAATACCGGGAACTGGTCGCGCAGCTGAATGCCGAAGAGGCGGCTGAAAAGGAGCGGCAGGCCGCCGCCGCGCGCGCCAAAAGGCAGGCTGGCTGGGATGATGAGGATAAGTGGGGATGAGGCCGGATTGGCGATGATTGGCCACAATTGTCGATAATTGTCGATAATTGGCAATCATTGGCCAGGTCTGGCCCATTTGGGCCGGTTTTTCCCGCCTGGCCGCCGGGTTTATGACCTGCCGGATCACTGCGTCGAATCGCGCCAACGACGGCGCCGGCCTCGCTGTTGCGCCGCCGAAACCCGTATGCTAGTTAAGCGCGGCTTTCGCGCCGGGGGGGCTTTGTGAAGGCAGTGGCCGCCCCGTGAATTCCTTAGACTATTCAAGGTCTTAAGCGGAGCGTCGGGAGGGTGGCATGGGCCGTGATGCCCGAGTCCCGACCGGCGGTTCCGCGTCCTAGAGAAGAAGGGTCGTTCGTGGCTCAGGAATCTACGCTCGTCTCCGGCATCGCCGGCCGCTACGCGACTGCGCTGTTTGATCTGGCGCGCGACGCCGGTCAGCTCGATGCCGTCGCCCGGGATCTCGGTGAACTTTCCGCCATGCTGGCCCAGTCGTCCGATCTGGTGCGCCTGGTCCGCTCGCCGGTGTTCAGCCGCGAGGAACAGGCCCGCGCCATTGGCGCCGTGGCCGAAAAGGCCGGCTTCAGCGATCTGGTGCGCCGCTTCCTCGGCGTGGTGGCCAACAACCGCCGCCTGTTCGTGCTGGCCGACGCCATCGCCGCTTTCAAAACCCTGCTCAGCCATCATCGTGGCGAGGCGATTGCCGAGGTGGTCTCGGCGGTGCCGCTGACCGATGCCCAGCTGCAGCAGATCAAGTCTTCGTTGTCGTCGGAAGCCGCCGGCAACGTGGTGATCGATGCCAAGGTCGATGCCGGTCTGATCGGCGGCCTGGTCGTCAAGCTCGGCTCGCGCATGATCGATGCGTCGATCCGGACCAAACTCAATAATCTGAAGACCGCCATGAAAGGGGTTGCGTGATGGACATCCGCGCCGCAGAGATTTCCGAAATCCTGAAGACGCAGATCAAGAATTTCGGCACCGAGGCCGAGGTTTCTGAAGTCGGCCAGGTGCTCAGCATCGGCGACGGCATCGCGCGCGTGCACGGCCTCGACAAGGTCCAGGCCGGCGAGATGGTCGAATTCCCCGGCGGCGTGAAGGGCATGGCCCTGAACCTCGAGACCGACAATGTCGGCGTCGTGATCTTCGGCGACGACCGCGGCATCAAGGAAGGCGACACCGTCAAGCGCACCGGCGCCATCGTGGACGTGCCGGTCGGCAAGGGCCTGCTCGGCCGCGTCGTCGACGCGCTCGGCAACCCGATCGACGGCAAGGGCCCGCTGACCGACGTCAAGCGCGCCCGCGTGGAAGTGAAGGCCCCGGGCATCATCCCGCGCAAGTCGGTGCACGAGCCGATGCAGACCGGCCTCAAGGCGCTCGACGCGCTGGTGCCGGTCGGCCGCGGCCAGCGCGAGCTGATCATCGGCGACCGCCAGACCGGCAAGACCGCCGTGGCGATCGAC
>NZ_JANLJJ010000080.1:0-16090 GCF_029255545.1 Ferrovibrio sp.
CGGCTGTAGCCGCCGTAAAAGAAGGTCTTGTTGGTCCATTCGTAATCGAAGGCCAGCGTCAGCGCGCGGCGCACGCGCACATCCTGGAATTTTGCCCGGCGGATATTGAACACGAAGCCGCTCAGGCCCGAAGGCCGTTCATGCGGCAGCTCGACCTTTTTCACCAGACCCTGGGCGACGGCGGGGAAGTCGTAGCCGGTGGCCCAGACGCGGGCGATATTCTCGCGCCGGAAATCATACTGCCCGGATTTGAACGCCTCGAGCGTCACGGTGGTGTCGCGGTAGAGGTCGTAGCGGATGCGGTCGAAATTGTAGCGGCCCTTGCTCACCGGCAGGTCCTTGGCCCACCAGTCGTTGCGGCGCTCGTAGACGATATAGCGGTTCGCCTCCAGCGCGGCGATCTTGTATGGCCCCGAGCCGGTCCAGGGCTCCAGCGTGGTCTTGTCGAAGCCGCGTTTTTCCCATTGCGTCTTCTGCACCACCGGCAGTTGCCCCATGATCTGCGGCAGCTCGCGATTTTTCGGGCCGGAGAAATGGAACTTCACCTTTCGGGGCGAGAGAATTTCCGCTTTTTGAACATTGGCGTAATAGAGCTGCAGCTGCGGATCGCCATGTTTCTGGATCTGCTCGAAGCTCCAGGCCACGTCTTCGGCCGTGATGGCCTTGCCATCGGCCCATTTCGCTTCCACGCGCAGATTGAAGGCCACCCAGCTCAGGTCCGCGGGCACCTCGACGCTTTCGGCGATCAGGCCGTATTCGCTGGTGTCGTCATCCATGGTCGAGACCATCAGCGTCTCGTAAACAAAGCCCAGGCCCGGCGCCTCGTCGCCCTTCGGTATGAAGGGGTTCAGGCTGTCGAAGCCGCCTACGGCGTAAAGCTTTACCTCGCCGCCCTTCGGCGCGTTCGGATTGACGTAATCAAGCTGCTTGAAATCCGGCCCGTATTTCGGCGCGCCGATCAGGGACAATGCGTGGCTGGTCTTGCCGGCTGGCGACTGGGCGATAACCGGTGTGCTGATCGAAAACGCAAGAAGGGCGGAGAGCAGCACGGTTCGCATCAGGTCACTCCCAAAATGGATCAGGCTCCGGACAGATAGGCCTGTGCCGCGGCATGCAGGGCCGGATTGGCGGCAGCCAGCACGCGGGCGGGATTGCGGGTATCGAGTGGACGGCCTTCCCAGTCGGTGATCACGCCACCGGCGCCTTCGACCACGGGGATCAGGGCCGCGTAATCATAGGGCTGCACCCGGCTTTCGAGAACCACGTCGACAAAGCCCGAGGCGATCAGGCCATAGACGATGCAGTCGCCGGCCAGCCGGTTGAGCCAGCAGGCCTTGCGCAGGCTTTCGAAGGCCGCGGCTTCAGCCGTATTGAACAGGCCCACCGAGGTGGTGGCCAGGGTGGCCTTGGCCAGGTCGCTGCGGGGGTTCGCACGGGTTGCCATGCCATTGAATATGGTGGCGCGGCCCGACGCGCCAACCCAGCGGTCGCGCATATTCGGCTGGTCGATCACGCCCAGCACCGGCTGGCCCTCGAAAGTCAGCGCGATCAGGGTGCCAAAGATCGGCAGGCCGGTGACAAAGCTCTTGGTGCCGTCGATCGGATCGAGAATCCACTGCCAGGGCGCCTCCGGCCGGGCATGGCCGTATTCCTCGCCATAGATGCCGTGGGCGGGATATTTCGCCTCGATGGCCTGGCGCATGGCGGCCTCGGCCGCGCGGTCGGCGATGGTGACGGGCGAGTCATCGGCCTTGGCCTCGACATCAAGGCGCTGGCGGAAATGCGGCCGGATCGCCGCGCCGGCCAGGTCGGCCAGATGGCCGGCAAAGGCGGTCAGTTCGTCGGCGGAAACAGAAAAGGCCGGGATGTCGCGCATGTCGACGGCTCCCGGCCTTTGGTCTGGAAAACGCGGCTTCAGTTCGGCAGCGGCTTCGGGCTGTCCGACAGGCTGCGCAGATAGGCGATCAGGTCGGCGCGCTCCTTGGCGCTCTTCGAGCCGGCATAGGCCATCTTGGTGCCCGGGGCATAGGCCTTCGGGTTCTTCAGGAAGGCGTAGAGATTGTCATAGGTCCAGGCGCCCTCGGTCTTCTTGATGGCATCGGAATAGGCAAAACCGGCCATGTGGCCTTTCGCGGCATCGACGATGTCATAAAGGTTCGGGCCGACCTTGGCCGCGCCACCCTTGTCCGCGCTGTGGCAGGCGGCGCACTTGCTGAAGGCCTTCTTGCCGGCATCGACGCTGGCGGCGGCGAGCAGGGTGGCAACCGGCGGGTCGGCCTCTTCCTGCTTGGCGGCGGCGCCGGCACCACCCTTCGGGGCTTCCTCGGCCACTTCGATCTTGTAGGCCGGTTCGGCCAGCTTCTTCGGTGAGACCAGGATGTTGCCGAACTGATTCACACCCATGATGATCAGCAGGCAGAACAGCGCGGCGCCGATCATCTTGTTCAGTTCGAAACTATCCATCGTGCGACACTCCTGACATCGACGCTGTGCCGGCGGTTGGGGCGGCGATCAGCGA
The DNA here is from genome assembly GCF_029255545.1 of Ferrovibrio sp. Classification (GTDB taxonomy): domain Bacteria; phylum Pseudomonadota; class Alphaproteobacteria; order Ferrovibrionales; family Ferrovibrionaceae; genus Ferrovibrio. Next base: position 2,519 of record NZ_JANLJJ010000080.1, read on the forward strand.
ATCCGGTCTAAAACAGGCCGAAACGGCCCAAAAATCGCCGTGACATTAGCGGCTTCCCCGGTCCGTTCGCAACCCGTATATATCCGGCCGGACAGGGCATCCGCTCGCCCGGGCTGCGGCGGATTGCCGCACCAGGCCTCCATCGCTGACAGGACCGCAAATGACCGCCGACCAGACACTTAGCCGATCGAGCCTGCCCAGCAACCCCATCGTGCTGATCCCCTCGCGGCTGGCCTCGACCCGGCTGCCCGACAAGCCGCTGGCCGATATCCACGGCCAGCCGATGATCGTGCATTGCCTGCGTCGCGCCCATGAAGCCGGTTTCGCCCGGGTGGCGGTGGCCTGCGGCGACGAAGCCATCGCCGGCGCGGTGCGCGCTGCCGGCGGCGAGGCGGTGATGACCGATCCCAACCATCCCTCGGGCTCCGACCGCATCCATGAGGCGCTGATAAAACTCGATCCCGAAGGCCGCCACGATGCGGTGATCAACCTGCAGGGCGATCTGCCCGCCATCGATCCGGCCATTGTGGCCGCTGCGCTGGCGCCGCTGGCCGATCCGCGCATCGACATCGCCACGCTGGCGACGCCCATTATCGACAAACACGAGATCGACGATCCTAACGTGGTGAAGGCGGTGCTCAGCCTGCGGCCGGGCGAGAGCATCGGCCCGGCGCTGTATTTCAGCCGCCGGCCGGTGCCGGGCGGCGAAGGGCCGCTGTGGCATCACATCGGCATCTACGCCTATCGTCGCGCCGCGCTGCAGCGGTTCGTCGCGCTGCCGCCATCGCCGCTGGAACAGCGCGAAAAGCTGGAGCAGCTGCGTGCGCTGGAGAACGGCATGCGCATCGCGGCTGCTGTCGTTGACACCCTGCCGCTCGGCGTCGATACTCCGGCCGACCTTGAGCGCATCCGCCAGGTGATGGCCGCGCAACGATAATTCCCGCCCCGCTGAAGAGAGTTTCATGCCCGCCCAGATCGCCACTGCCGCCACCGATCCTGCGCGCATCGTCGCCTTCCAGGGCGCGCCAGGCGCTTACTCGCATCTGGCCTGCCGCGAGGCCCTGCCCGATATGGTGCCGCTGCCCTGCGCCACCTTCGAGGATGCCTTTGCCGCCGTGCGCGAAGGTCGCGCCGCCTGCGGCCTGATCCCGATCGAGAATTCCACCGCCGGCCGCGTCGCCGACATCCATCAGCTTTTGCCTGAGGGCGGCCTCTACATCACCGCCGAACATTTCCTGCGCGTGCGGCACCAGTTGCTGGCGCCGAAATCGGCTAGCCTGAAGAGCGTCAAGCGCGTCTACAGCCATGTGCAGGCGCTGTCGCAATGCCGGCGCGTGATCAAGGATCTGGGCATCGAGCCGATCGTCTCCACCGATACCGCCGGTTCGGCCAAGGATGTGGCCGAGCGCAACAACCCGGAAGAGGCGGCCATTGCGTCCTCCATCGCCGGCGAACTTTATGGCCTGCAGGTGCTGCGCGCCGATATCGAGGACAACCACACCAACACCACGCGCTTCATCAAGCTGGAGCGCCAGCGCCGCGATCCCGATCCGAAGCTGGGCAACAGCCTGACCGCGATCATGTTCCGCGTGCGCAGCGTGCCGGCCGCGCTGTACAAGGCGCTGGGTGGCTTCGCCACCAACGGCGTCAACGTGGTGAAGCTGGAAAGCTATCTCTCGGATGGTTTCCAGGTGGCGGAATTCTACGCCGAGATCGAAGGCCATCCGGCCCAGCGCAACGTCGATCTCGCCCTGCAGGAACTGGAATATTTCAGCCGCTCGCTGAAGGTGATCGGCGTCTTCACGGCGCATCCTTTCCGCTCGGCGAGCTGAACGGCCGGCGCGCCAATCGACTGCACAAACATTCCAGACCGCGATCGCGGGTCTTGCTAGCGTGGCGGCCATGACCGCCGGGCATGCTTTGGCCTTTTTCGTCTTTTCCCTGGTTGCTGCGATCACGCCGGGGCCAAGCAACGTGCTGCTTGCTGCTGTCGGGGCTCAGGGCGGCCTGCGACGGGGCTTGGCCTGCCTGTTTGGCGTGTCAGCCGGCATGGGATCGATGATGTTCCTCGCCGCTGCGGGGCTGGGCAGCATCCTGCTGACGCAACCGCAGCTCCTGTTCGCCGGGCGGATTTGCGGGTCGGCCTTTCTGCTCTGGCTGGCCTGGAGAATCGCAACGGCCGCGCCGGCCGATGAGAAGGCTGCCAAAGCTTCGCCGCCGCGGCCGGTCGGGTTTCTGGGTGCCGCGGCGCTGCAATGGGTGAACCCGAAAGCCTGGCTCGTCAGCACCAGCGCGGTGGCCACCTATCTGCCCGCCGGCGAAAACACGCTCTTGCAATCCGTGGGCTTCGCTTCGGTTTTTGTGCTGGCCGCCCTGCCAAGCGGACTGGTTTGGCTGCTGTTGGGCAGCGCGACCCAGCACCTGTTGCATAATCGACGCCGACAGCGCGTCTTCGGTATCCTGATGGGTCTCGCGCTGGCGGGTTCGGTGGCGATGATCCTGCGTTAGCGGCGAGGACTCCGCGCGACCCGGGTTTCTGCTGTGAGCGGAACGGGTTTGGCATCATCCGTCTTCTGGCTTTAACTTTGGTTTTCTGCGCGCTTCGCGGCATAATGGCGGGATGAAGCGCGTCACCCGTCGAGAAGCGATCCAGGGCGCGGCGACCATGGCGGCCCTGCCGCTGCTGGGGATGCCGTCGCAGTCGCCTGCGCAATCCGCTGCCCTTCCTGCCGAAGTCGATGTCGCCGTTGTTGGCGCCGGCCTTGCTGGCCTTGCCGCCGCGCGCCTGCTGCAGGAGCGTGGCCGCAGCGTGGCGGTGGTCGAAGCGCGAAACCGCGTCGGCGGCCGCGCCTACACCGATACGGCACGACTGGGCCAGCCGGTCGATCTTGGTGCCGCCTTCCTGAAATCGGCCGATGTCAACCCGCTGGCCGGTGAGATGCGGCGCCGCGAAGTGGCGCTGCAATCCGATGACGGCGATTACTGGCTATTCGACCGGGATCGCGACGGCCGGCTACGCGATGCCGCTACCGAGGATTATGACCTGCTCGGCCTGCTGTATGACCGCATCGACGATGCGTTGCTCGATGCCAAGACCCTGCGTGCCGATGTGACGCTGGCGAGCCGGACGAAATTGGATGTCAACGGCGCCGCGCGCTGGGCCGATCTGGCCCGTGCCATGGCCGGCCCGCTGCATATCGGCATCGACTATCCGCAGGTTTCGGCGCTGGATGCGCCGCGCCTGTCGGGCACGGGCAACGATGCCTGGCTGCCCGGCGGTTTTGGGGCCTGGGTGACTGATTATGCTGCCGGCCTGCCGGTCTGGCTCGGCAAGCCGGTCGTGCGTATCGATTGGGCCAATAACGGCGTCACGCTCGCTACTGCCGAAGGCCAGGTGCGCGCCGAGGCCTGTATCGTCACCGTGCCGCTCGGCGTGCTGGCGGCGCAGGACGGCATCCTGTTCCAGCCCGCTCTGCCGGCGGCACAGCGCGAGGCATTGAGCCGCATGAGCATGGGGCTGATCAACCGCATTGCGTTGCTCTATGAACCGGGCAGTTTCAATGCGCCGGCCAATACCCAGGTGCTGGCGAATGGCGGCGGCAGCCGGACATTCAGTTTCCGCCTGAATGTCCATAATACGCCGCTTGTGGTCGCCACCGTTGGCGGTGAGCAGGCCCGGGCGCTGGAAACCCAGGGCGAGGCGGCGATGGTGGCTGCTGCTCGCGCCCAGTTGAAACTGATCTTCGGCGAGGCGGTCGACGGCCGTTTTCTGCGCGGCGTTGCCTCGTCCTGGGGGCAGGATCCATTCAGCCGTGGCGCGGTGGCCGCCGCCCGGCCCGGTTTCGCCGTTGCCCGCCGCAATGCCGGCCGGCCGCTCACCTCGGCCGCCGGGCGCAGCCGGGTCCTGTTTGCCGGCGAAGCCTTTGCCTCGGCCGACTGGGCCGGCTTCGCCACCGGGGCCTGGCTGTCCGGCCGCCTGGCCGCCACCGAGGCGCTGCGGGTGCTGGGCTGAAGACGCGAATCAGGCTTGACGGCATCGCCGCCGCGCCGTATCACGCTGGACCATTCGTGGTGATTTGAGCCGACCGGCTTGCGGACCACGTAAAACAAACCGCTAAAAGGTCGGGCGGTTTTATCCCAAAACCCCGGGCCTGCGGCGCCGGGGTTTTTTGTTTTTTGGCCCCGGTTTCGTTGATATCGGACCAGAGGACGACACGCGATGAGCGACAGCAAGCAGACTTCCCGCACCTGGCGGCCGGCCACCCAGCTGGTGCGCGGCGGCACCATGCGCAGCGGATTTGGCGAAACCTCGGAAGCGATCTTCATGACTTCCGGCTTCTGCTACGACAGCGCCGAGGCCGCCGAAGCCCGCTTCAAAAACGAGCAACCCGGCTTCGTCTACAGCCGTTTTGGCAATCCCACCGTCGAGATGTTCGAACGGCGCATGGCTCTGCTGGAAGGAGCCGAGGCCGCGCGCGCCACCGCCAGCGGCATGGCCGCGGTAAACGCGGCGCTGATGTGCCAGCTCAAGGCTGGTGATGAGGTGGTGTCTGCTCGCGCGGTGTTCGGCTCCTGCCGTTACATCGTCGAGGAATTGCTGCCGCGTTTCGGCATCAGGACGCATCTGATCGACGGTACCGATCTGTTGGCCTGGGAGCAGGCGATCAATCCGCGCACCCGCGCCGTTTTCCTGGAAACGCCGTCCAATCCCACACTGGAAGTGATCGACCTGCCGGCGGTGGCGACGCTGGCACACAAGGTTGGCGCCCGCGTGGTGGTCGACAACGTCTTCGCTACCCCGATGCTGCAAAAGCCGCTGCAGCTTGGCGCCGATATCGTGGTCTATTCCGCCACCAAGCATATCGACGGCCAGGGGCGCTGCCTGGGCGGCGTGGTGCTGGGATCGCAGGATTTTGTCACCAACGAGCTGACCCCCTATCTGCGCCATACCGGGCCGGCGCTGAGCCCGTTCAATGCCTGGGTCATGCTGAAAGGGCTGGAAACCCTCGAATTGCGGGTGTCCCGCCAGGTGGAAAACGCCGCCCGGTTGGCCGATGCCCTGGCTGGCCATCCCGGTCTGGCTGCCCCCACCAGTGTTCCGGCCCTGCTGTATCCCGGCCGTGCCGACCACCCCCAGCACGCCCTGGCCATGCGCCAGATGAGCGCCGGCGGAAATATGCTGGCCCTGCGGCCCAAGGGTGGCAAGGCGGGAGCATTCCGCATGCTGAATGCCCTGAAATTGTTGGATATCTCCAATAATCTTGGCGATTCAAAAAGCCTGATCACTCATCCAGCCACCACCACACACCAGAGGTTGAGCCCGGAGGAGCGCGCCCGGCTCGGGATCGGCGAGGACCTGCTGCGCCTGTCGGTGGGCCTGGAGGACTGGCAGGATCTGCTTGAAGATATGCAGCAGGCCCTTGAAAAAGCGGCCTGATCTGTTGCCGATCTGCCACAGCCGGCTATTATCGCAGCAGATTCCTGACCATGGGTTATGCGAATCCCCAGGAGTCTTGTTATAGTCGACGTGGGGTTGAGACGTACGGGGACCGCGCTGCGGCCTCCATCCAAAATTTAAGGAGATTCTGATGAAGATTCGTGTCGCTCTGCTGGCGGGTGCCGCTCTGGCGGCTCTGGCGTCGGCTCCGGCATCCGCGCAGGAGAACTGGTATCTCGGTCTTTCCGCGGGCCCGAATTGGCTGACCGAAAGCTCGGTTTCCGGCGGCGGCACGTCCAACGACGTCGACTTCGACCTCGGCTATGGCGTGCTCGGCAAGGCCGGCTTCAGCTTCATGAACAATTTCCGTCCCGAGCTCGAAGTTGGCTACCGCAGCAATGACGTCGACAGCACCAATGCCACGGGCGTCACCGCCAGCGGCGATGTGAATGCCTGGACGCTGTTCGCCAACATCTATTACGATTTCATGCCGAAGGAGAAGTTCAATCCCTTCATCGGTGTCGGCCTCGGCGGCGCCCGCGTCAGCGTTGATGATGCCCGCGTCAATGCCACCCGCGTGATCGACGACAGCGATACGGTGTTTGCCTACCAGGGCATCGTCGGTGCCTCCTACGCGCTGACCGAGAACTGGCTGCTGAGCGCTGATTACCGCTACACCGCCAGCTTTGGCGATCTTGGCCTGAAGACCACCACCGGCACCTCGGTCGATGCTGACTGGGCCAACCATGCCGTCATGCTGGGCATCACCTACCGTTTCGGCGCTCCGGCCCCGAAGCCGCAGCCGGTTGTTGCGGCCCCGCCGCCTCCGCCGCCGGCTCCGGCTCCTGCCGCCGCGCCGGCTCCGGCGCCGCGTCTGCCGGAGACCTACATCGTGTTCTTCGCGTTCGACAAGTCGGACCTCAGCCCGGTGGCGACCCAGGTGCTTGACCGCGCCATCGCCGATTACCGCGCCACCGGCATGACCAACGTGCGGATTGAAGGCAACGCCGACCGTTCGGGCAGCGATGCCTATAACCAGCGGCTGTCGCAGCGCCGCGCCGATGCCGTGGCGAATTATCTCCGCCAGAAGGGCATCGCGCAGGGCTCGATCCAGACGGTGGCTAACGGCGAGAACAAGCCGCGCGTGCCGACCGCCGATGGCGTCCGCAACGACGAGAACCGCAACGCGCAGATTTTCCTGCGCAAGTAATCCCAGCGGGTACAACCTTTGCGGCACGGCCGCCCCTCATCGGGGCGGCCGTTGCTGTTTCAGGCTCTGGCGGAATCACCGGTTTCCCGGGCCGCCTGCAGGGCTTGGCTGGACATTCCGGCTATCGCTCCTAATATTTTGAGGGCGGCTATCCGGCTTGTTGCCGCCGGTTTGGCCGGGAGCAGGACCATGTATCACAAGACCACGCAGAATATTTCGGTCACGGTGCAGCCGATCTATCTCGACGAACAATCTTCGCCGGAAGAGAGTTATTTCGTCTGGGCCTATAACGTGAAGATCGAAAACAGCGGTCGCGATACCGTGCAGCTGCGCAGCCGTTATTGGAAAATCACCGATGCGCGCGGCCGGGTGCAGGAGGTGCGCGGCCCCGGCGTGGTTGGCGAACAGCCGGTGCTCGGGCCGGGTGACAGTTTCGAATATACCAGTGGCACGCCGCTGCCGACGCCGTCCGGTTTCATGGTCGGCGCCTACCAGATGGTCAACGAGGCCGGGGAGCAGTTCGATGTTGCGATTCCGGCTTTTTCGCTCGACAGCCCGCATGAGGCGCGGCGGGTAAACTAAAGGTAACGCAATCGGGATTGGTCCGGTTCGGCATGGCCTGCGTACAATATGTAAAAATCGGAGAAACAGGAGTATCGCCGTGAGCAGTGTGGCCAAAACCGGAAGCCTGCCGTCCTTCGTCAAGGCGAATGACGAGATCAAGACCCAGCGCCCCAGCCGCGAAGAGGCGGAAGCCGCGGTGCGTACGCTGATCCGCTGGGCCGGCGACGATCCAGATCGCGAGGGCCTGGTCGGCACGCCGGATCGCGTGGTGCGCTCCTACGAGGAGTTCTTCGCCGGCTACGACGAGGATCCGGTGGCGATGCTTGAGCGCACCTTCGAGGAAACCGACGGCTATGATGAGATGGTCGTGCTGCGCGACATCCGGCTGGAAAGCCATTGCGAGCATCATATGGTGCCGATCATCGGCAAGGCCCATGTCGCCTATCTGCCCGGCAAACGCGTGGTCGGCATCTCAAAGCTGGCCCGCGTGATCGAGGTCTATGCCAAGCGCCTGCAGATCCAGGAAAAGCTCACCGCCCAGGTCGCCAACACGCTGCAGACCGTGCTGCAGCCGCGCGGCGTGGCCGTGGTGATCGAGGCGGCGCACCAATGCATGACCACCCGCGGCATCCGCAAGCCGGGCGTCACCATGGTCACCAGCCGCATGCTGGGCGCCTTCCGCGACGACCCGCGCACCCGGGCCGAATTTCTCGCCATGATCGGCGGCACCGGCCAGCGCCGCAGCGGCGGCGACGATTGACCGCGCCGTCATCCAGCCGTAAACCGGCTGGATGACGGATATTCAGACCAAAGCCCCCAAGCCAAAAATTCCCAGTCAGGCTGCCCTCGACTGGATCGAACGCCTGATTGGGTTCGATACCACCAGCCGGCTGTCCAACCTCGCCCTGATCGACGAGATCGCCGCCTGGCTGGCGCAGCATGGCGTGGCCTCGGAAAAGATATTTGACGCCACCGGCAGGAAGGCCAACCTCTATGCCACCATCGGCCCGCGCGATGTCGGCGGCATCGTGCTGTCGGGGCATACCGATGTGGTGCCGGTCGATGGTCAGCCCTGGACCAGCGATCCGTTCAAGGTCGTGCAGCGCGACGGCCGCCTCTATGGCCGCGGCACGTCTGACATGAAAACCTTCATCGCGCTCTGCCTGGCGCTGCTGCCCGAAATGCTCAAGCAGCCGCTCAGCGTGCCGCTGCATTTCGCCTTCTCCTATGATGAGGAAGTCGGCTGCCTTGGCGTGCATGGCATCATCGATTTCGTCAGGCAGGGCGGCCCGGCGCCGCGGCTGGCCATCATCGGCGAGCCAACCGAGATGCAGGTGGTGAATGCGCATAAGAGCGTCTGCGCCTGCAATACCACCGTGCATGGTTTCGAGGCGCATTCCTCGGCGACCCATCAGGGCGTCAACGCCATCCAGGTGGCCGGAGAGCTGATCGCCGAGATGAACCGTATCCAGCGCGAATACCAGAAACCCGAGCATTGCGATCCACGCTTCGAACCGCCCTATACCACCATCACCGTGGGCGAGATCCATGGCGGCACGGCACGCAACATCCTGGCCCGCGAATGCAAACTGGTCTGGGATGTGCGCGCGGTGAAGCCCGATCACGACCTGGCGATCCTCGACGCGATGAAGCGCTATGCCGCCGAACAGCTCGAGCCGGCGATGAAGCGCATCCATGCCCAGGCCGGGATCGAGACTCAACTCGTTGCCCATGTGCCGCCCTTCCTGCCCATGGGCGCCAATCCGGCCGAGACTCTGGCGCTGAAACTGGCGGGACAGAACCAGACCCATGCGGTGTCCTACGGCACCGAGGCTGGCATCTTCCATGTCGGCGGCATTCCCGCCGTGGTCTGCGGCCCGGGCAATATCCGCGAGGCGCACAAGCCGGATGAATATATCGAACTCAGCCAGGTGGCCGAGGGCGAGGCCTTCCTGCGCCGGCTGATTGCCTTCTGCCGCGATGGTGGCAGCCGCTCATTCCTCGATCAGGCGGCGTAAGCACTGGCGATAGCGCGCGGCGAATTCGCCGGCGCGAATATGGCGACCCTGTTCGACCACGCGCTGGCCGCCAACCCAGACCTCGCGCAGCATCGCCCGGCGCTGGCCCGCAAAGATCCAGCTGTCCAGCACGGCATCGCCGTTGCGCGCCGCCAGCGTCGGCGCTTCGGCATCCAGCAGCAGGAAATCGGCGCGCCGTCCCACGGCAATCGCACCCATTGGCTGGCCCACCGCCTGCGCGCCGCCGGCCGCACAGGCATCGAACAGCCGCCGTCCGGTCGAACGTTCCGGCCCGCTGGCCAGCAGGTTGCGGCTGCGCCTGATCAGGCGCTGGCCATATTCCAGCAGGCGCAGGTCTTCCGCCGCATCCACGCTGATATGGCTGTCCGATCCGATCCCGATCCGGCCGCCGGCGGCCATGTAGTCCACGGCGGGAAACAGGCCGTCGCCCAGATTGGCCTCGGTGGTAGGGCACAGGCCAGCTACCGCGCCGCTTTGCGCCAGACGCAGGGTTTCGCCGGGCGTGAGATGCGTGGCATGCACCAGGCACCAGCGTTCATTCACCATGCCTTGGTCCAGCAGCCAGTCCACTGGCCGCCGGCCGCTCCAGGCCAGGCTTTCGTCCACCTCGGCGATCTGCTCGGCGATATGGATATGCACCGGCGCCGCGGCATCGATGTCGTCCAGCGCCGCGAGGGCGGCGCGCAGCATCTCGGGGGAAACCGCGCGCAGCGAATGCGGCGCAATGCCCAGCCGCCGGTCGCTACGGTTGCGCAAAGCGGGCTCCAGTTTCTGCAGCAGCCGGGCATAGGCATCGCTGTCATGCAGGAAGCGGCGCTGGCGCGTCTGCGGCTCGCGGTTGCCGAAACCGCCATGGCGATACAGCACCGGCAGGTGTGTCAGGCCGATGCCGCTGGCCTCGGCGGCGGCCAGGACACGCCAGCTCAGTTCGGCCGGATCGTCATACGGCGTGCCATCGGCCTGGTGATGCACGTAATGGAATTCGGCCACGGCGGTGAAACCGGCTTCCAGCATCTCGGCATAAAGCTGGCTGGCGATGGCCTCGATATCGGCCGGCGTCAACTTCGCGGCAAAGCGATACATCGTCTCGCGCCAGGTCCAGAAACTGTCGGCTGCCGGTCCGCTGCGCTCGGCCAGCCCGGCCATGGCGCGCTGGAAGGCATGGCTGTGCAGGTTGGCCAGGCCAGGCAGGACGGGGCCGTTCAGCAAGGTGGCATCCACGACGCTCTGCGCCGGCGTCACGGATACGATCAGGCCGGCGGCATCCACCGCGACCAGCACATCGTCGTGCCAGCCATCCGGCAGCAGGGCGTGGCGCAACAGGAAGCGGCGCATGACGGGGTCTCCCAACTTGTATATATAAGTTGGCAGAATTGGATGCGGGACGAAAGACGCAGATGACCGGCAGTTGGGACAGTGTCTGGCGGCAGGCCGATATCGCCACCATGGCGGCAACCGGTGAAGATGGCTTTGGCGCGATCCACAACGGCGCCATCGCCATCAAAAACGGCCGCATCGCTTGGATCGGCCCGGCGGCCGAGCTGCCGAAAGACGGCATTGGGCCGCACACCGCCATGCACGATCTGAATGGGGGCTGGATCACGCCTGGCCTGATCGATTGCCACACCCATCTGGTCTATGGCGGCAATCGCGCCCATGAATTCGAGCTGCGCCTGAATGGCGCCAGCTATGAGGAGATTGCCAGGGCGGGTGGCGGAATCCGCTCCACCGTCACCGCCACCCGCGCCGCGAGCGAGGATGAGCTGATCCGCCAGGGCGAAAAACGGCTACGCGCCCTGTTGGCCGAAGGTGTCACGACCATCGAGATCAAGTCGGGCTATGGCCTCGATCTGGACAACGAGCTGAAATGCCTGCGCGTGGCGCGCCGGCTGGGCGAGCAACACCCCGTTCGCGTGCGGACCACATTACTGGCGGCGCATGCGCTGCCGCCGGAATATGCCGCCGATGCCGATGGCTATATCGACCTGGTTTGCGACCGCATCATTCCAGCCGCCGCGCAAGCCGGGCTGGCCGATGCTGTGGATGCCTTCTGCGAGGGCATTGGCTTCACGCCTGAACAGACGCGGCGCGTGTTCGAGGCGGCACGCAGGCATAACCTGCCGGTCAAGCTGCATGCCGAGCAGCTCAGCAATCTGGGCGGCGCGGCGCTCGCCGCCGCGTTTGGCGCGCTGTCGGCCGACCATCTGGAATATCTCGACGAGGCCGGCGTGCAGGCCATGGCAAAGGCCGGCACCGTGGCGGTTCTGCTGCCCGGCGCTTTCTATATGCTGCGCGAGACCCAACTGCCACCGATCGATCTGCTGCGCCGCCATGGCGTGGCGATGGCGGTCTCGACCGACTGCAATCCCGGGACCTCGCCGGTGACGTCTTTGCTGCTGATGCTCAGCATGGCCTGCACCCTGTTCCGCCTGACTCCGGCCGAGGCGCTGGCCGGCATGACCCGGCAGGCGGCCAGGGCCCTTGGGCTGCAGGGTGAAGCCGGCACGCTGGAAGTCGGGAAAACCGCCGATTTCGTGGTCTGGGATATCGACCGACCGGCGGCCCTGGCCTATCAGGTCGGCTTAAACCCCATGCGCCAGGTGGTGTTTGCCGGCCGGCCCCTGCCGCGTTGATCCTGGCCGCGTTAACCACAGGCTGTGATTGCGCCGGCGGGTTTTCGCGCTGTATCCTGCATATACGCAGATGCTCGAGTCGCGCCCCGCGCGACACAGAATCCGGGTGAAGCATGAGCGACTGGCTGTATGTGATGGGCGGCGCCATTGTCCTGCTGTGGCTGGGCGCATGGCTGCTGTTGCATCTCGGCAATTTCGAGCAGCGTATCAGCCAGATGCGGATCATGCTGGAAACCCGCATGGGCGGCATTGAGAAGCAGTTCGCGGCCTATAACAAATTCTTCGCCGAGAACGAGCGCGCCGCCCAGCTCACCTATGGCGAACTCACCGATATCAAGAACGAGCTCGCCGAGCTGAAGCAGCAGCTGGATGAGACCAAGCGCGCCATCAACGTGCTGGAAGTCGCGGTCAACGACCTCAAGCTGCGCACCAACCCGCGCAACCTGCGCATCGTCTGAAATCGCTCTAGAGATCGGGCCAGAGTTGCCGCAGATCGGCGGCGATCTCGGCCACCATCGCGTCCAGCAGCTTTTCGCCTTTCTCCGCCGTTGCCGCCGTGGCATTGCCGGTCGCGCCGCTGCGGTTAAGGCTGCCGCCGGGCCGCTCCTCGGGCGTCAGCCGGATCGGCTGCCGCAGATGCAACAGCGAAGGTCCGGCATCGTCCTCTAGCGCGGTTTCGGCTAGGCGGTCGAGGCGTACCAAAGCCGGCGCGATGGCCAGCATCAGCGAAGTTTCGCGTTCGTCGGCATGCCCGCCGTCTGGATCGGCCCACAGGCCATCGCAGGCGCGGCCCAGCCGGGGCAGGTCGGCGGTGACGACGCGGATGCCGTGCCGGTACAGGATGGTCTGCGCCGCCAGCCGCAATGACGGTTCGGTCGAGATGCCATTGTTGAGCAGCATGATGCGCTCGGCGCCATGGCGCAGGAACCCTTCGATCAGCTCGGTCACCAGCGCCTGAAAGGTCGCGGCCTCGATATGCTGGCTGCCCGGGTAATCGATGAAGGCCGGATAGAAACCGTGGCCGATCACGGGCGCTGCCAGCAGAGGCAGTTCGCCGAGCAGGCGTTCGGTCACGGCTTCGACCACCAGTCGGTCGGTGCCGAGCGGCAGATGCGGGCCATGGGCCTTGGCGGCGGCGCCGATCGGCAGCAGCACTGGCAGGCCGTCGCCGATCAGATCGGCGGCTTCGATCCAGGTCAGATCGGCAAGGCGGGAACCGGTGCGGCGGGCAGGGGTCACGGTCAGGTCATCACGATTTTGTGTCAGATGTAACGCATCCGCGTGGCCGAGCGAAGACGGAAATACAGCCTAGCAGCTTGTCCAATCCCTTGGCAGATGCTTGCGCTGGATCTTAACCAGACAGGGAGTATCGTTCATGAACCGTACCACCACTCTGGCGGTTGCCGCCGCCGCCGCCGCGTTCTTCTCGGCCGGTACCATCGCCCTGGTTGCGGCTCCGGCCGAAGCCGCCGTGAAATGCATCGGTGCCAATGCCTGCAAGGGCCAGAGCGCCTGCAAGACCGCCAGCAGCTCCTGCAAGGGCCTCAATGCCTGCAAGGGCCAGGGCTTCAGCGAAGTCAAGGATGCCGCAGCCTGCCAGGCCGCGGGCGGCAAGGTCGGCTGATCCGTCTGCCGGAACCTTCAGGGCCGGTTTCGCCATGTCATGGCGGCCGGCCCGCTTCCGGCTTA
>NZ_JANLJJ010000080.1:16190-25371 GCF_029255545.1 Ferrovibrio sp.
TGACATGACCCGGTGACATGACCATGCACGCAGCAAGCAGCGGCCTGCCTGATCTCGGCTTCGGCCTGGGCCTGAGGCCGCAATATTACCCCGACATCCTCGACGGCGAGCCGCCGGTCGACTGGTTCGAGGCCATCACCGAGAATTATCTTGTCGATGGCGGGCCGCCGTTGCGCCAGCTTGACCGCATCGCCGCGCGCTGGCCGGTGGTGCTGCATGGCGTATCGCTATCGATCTGCGGCAGCGATCCGCTCGACATGGAATATCTCGCGCAGGTGAAACGGCTGGCCGCGCGGGTGCGGCCGCAATGGATTTCCGATCATCTCTGCTGGTCGCGCCATAACGGCGTACAGCTGCACGACCTGCTGCCGATCCCCTTCAACGAGGATACCCTGCGCCATGTCGCGGCCCGGGTGCGGCAGGCGCAAGATTTCCTGGGGCGCCGCATCCTGCTGGAGAATGTCTCGTCCTATGTCGAGTGGAACGGCTCGACGATGACGGAATGGGATTTTCTCGCCGCGCTGAGCCGCGAGGCCGATTGCCTGCTTCTGCTCGACGTCAACAACGTTTATGTCAGCGCCCGCAATCATGGCTTCGACGCCGATGCTTACCTGGCCGGCATTCCGCATGATCGCGTGGCCCAGATCCATCTCGCCGGACATTCCGATCTCGGCGACCTCATCATCGACACCCATGACGCGCCGATCGCCGATCCGGTTTTCGCCCTGTATGCCCGCGCGCTGCGCCGCTTCGGTCCGGTATCCACGATGATCGAGCGCGACGACAATTTTCCGCCTTTTGCCGAACTGCTCGCGGAACTGGACCGAGTCAGGCAGGTGGCGGCCGAAACCCTGCGCGAGGTTGCGGCATGAGCGGACTGGCGCCGCTGCAGGCCGGATTTTCCGCCTATCTGCTCGACGAGACGGATGCGACGCCGCTGCTGCCCGCTGTCAGGGTACCGGATGGCATCAATGCCGCTGCGCGGCTCGATGTCTACCGCAATGCCTATGTCGAGCGCCTGCATGACGTGCTGCGCACCGATTATCCGGTTCTGGGCCGCCTGATGGGAGAGGAGCGTTTCGCCGCGCTGGCCTACGCCTATATCGCGGCCAGCCGCTCGGCCTCGCCAACGATCCGCTGGTTCGGGGGCGGCCTGCCGGCTTTCCTGGCCGCGCAACCGCGCTGGCGCGACGATGGCGCCGCCTGCGCCATGGCGGCGTTCGAATGGTCCATCGGCCTGGCCTTCGATGCTGCCGATGCGCCGGCAATCTGCGCGGCTGACCTGTCGGCGGTGTCGGTTGACGCCTGGCCCGCTTTGCGCTTCCGGTTGCATCCCGCTTTGCGCATGATCGCATTGCCACATGCGGTGCCCGACTGGTGGCTGGCGGTGCGTGATCTTGATGAAGCCGCCGTGTTGCCGCCGGTGCCGCCATTGGAGGATGCCGCGCGGCACTGGGCCATATGGCGCGGCCAGTCGGGTGTGCGATTCCGCATGGTCGATCCGGACGAAGCGGCGATGCTGCGGGCGGCCGGACAGGGCGAGGATTTCGCCGGTCTTTGCGCTGTCGTGGCGGAGCACGGCAATATCGAGGCGGCGCCGGCGCGTGCCGCCGGCCTGCTGCGCCTGTGGATCGACAGCGGCTGGATCGCCGGCTTTGACCAGGGCCGCTAACCCTCTGTGGTAATCGCGCGGCGCAGCGGCGCCAGCGGGGCGTTGTCGTCGAACACGATGCCGGCCGGGCCGGTCGATATGCCGAGATCGCGCCATAACGCCGCCAGATCCAGCATGGAGGCCTGCCGCGCATAACGCTCGCCGAGCCGCGCCATGGTGCCGGTGCCGGTTGCCGCGTCGCAGGTCGCGAAGAAGCGTTCGCGGCTCCAGCGCGTGGTGGTATCGCCTCCCGCCCGTAATACGGCGCGCAGACAGGTCTGCAGCGAGGCGCGGTTCTGGCTGCGCTCACGGATATCCAGATCGGCCAGTAGCATGAAGGTCGCGCCACCCCAGTACAGGCCCGCGCGTGAGACCGCGTCTAGGCTTTCGACGGTCAGGGCCGGAATGCCGCGTGGCATGTCGGAGACGAATTCCTGCCATAGCTGCGCCGTACTGCGCCAGCCGGCCCGGGTGCGGATCAGCGGTTCGAGATAGGTTGCCATGCCCTCCATCACCCAGGCCGAGCGGCCGGTGATGAAGGGCGCGGCGAGATGGATCATTTCGTGCACCAGGATCCAGTCGTCATGGAGCGCGGCCCGCTGCGCCTGTTCGCCGAGCTGCAGCAGGATGGTGCCGCCGCCGCCGCCGCGCACCCGGCCGAACACGACGCCGGCGCGGTCCGGCACCGGCACGACCAGCAGCAAGGTCCGCGCCAGCGGGAAACCGCCGAAATACGCCGCCACCGCCTGCGCGCTGTCGGCGATCCAGGCCTGCACCAGTGGCACAGGTGGTCCCGCGCGGCCGGGGAAGCTGACCACCTCGATCACGGCATTGCCTACCGGGACCGTCGCGCTGGAGAAACGGCCGAACACGGCATAGCCGCCGAAACGGATGTCGCTGCGCCGCAGATGCAGGCGGCCGTCGTCGCGCTGGGGCAGATTGATCGCGTAATGCAGCCCGTCCAGCGCCTCCAGCGTCAGCGTGATCGTGGCCTCGGGCAGGCCCGGATCGGCCAGCCAGGTCGAAAGCGGCGAGATCACCGCCCGGTCGATGCGCTGGGCGATATCGGCCGTGTTGGCCAGAGCGGCGAGGCGGTCGAGATGCAGGCCATAGCGCAGGCTGCGGCCGTCACTGCCGGGCTCGAAGCCGGTCAGGGCCGCCGCCAGGTCGCCATCGACCGGACGGTCGAAAACCGGCAGTCTTTCGCCGCTGCAGGTCACCTGCACGGCCAGCATCAGGCCAGCCTCGTCCTGCAGGCGGATGTGATACTCGCAGGCCGGGGACTGCGCCGGGGCCTGTGCCGGGGTCTGTGCCGGGGCCTGCGACGCCGCCAGGGCAGGGCCGCCGGCCAGCAGGGTGAACAGGGTGAGCCAGAGGTTGCGCATGGGGCAGTCTAGGCCCGCCTGGCGCCATCGCTGGCGTCAAACTCCCGTGATTGGCGGCCTTGCCGGGGCGGCCGGGGCAGCCTATGAGTGGGCCAATCCCCGCAACCCCGCCATTGATCGGTTTTCCTTTGCCCAAACCCCCTTCCGGCCGTCGCCCGCCTTCCGGCCGCTCCGCTTCAGGCCGTACCCCGCCGCGTCGTCCCGGCAAGCCCACAGGCAAGCAGTCTGCAGGCAAGCAGTCCACTGGTGCGCCCGGCGGCGCGCGCCCGTCATCCGGTCATCGGACTGCGGAACCCCGGCAGGCCCACCGCGCCGAGCGTGACGGCCAGCATCCGAAGACGAAATTCCCCGAGAAGCATCAGGAGCGTCGCTCGGATCGCGCGCCGGGCCATGAGCGGGACCACAGGCAGGATCAGCTGCCCCGGCGCGCGGGCGCGGACAAGCGCGACCGGTCCGACCGCAGGAGCGGCGGCAAGCCCGGCCAGACATTCGAACAGCGGCCGGAGCGCAAGCCGATCGAGCCATCGGATCGCAGGCCGGGCCAGAAGCCGGGCCAGAAGCCAGGCCAGAAGCCAGGCCTGCGCCCGGGCGCCAGCCGCAAGGTGGCCGAAGCCGCCATCGCCCTGCTGGATGCCATGCTCGCCAGTCGCGACACTGCCGACCGCGTGCGCCATGCCTGGATGAAGCAGCATCACCGCCAGTTCGATGCCGACGAGCGCGAGGCGATCATCCATATCGGCGACGAGGTGCTGCGCCTGCGCGGCCGGCTCGACTGGTGGATTTCCCAGGAAGGCATGGGGGGCAAGGCCGGGCTGGCGCCGGATAACCGCTTGCGCGTCGCCGCGTACCGGATCCTGGGCAGCGGCGCCAAGGCCAGCGGCCTGCTGCCGCTGTTCCCCGCTGGCGACAGCGCGGTGGAGACGCTGCTGCGCCGCCTGGAAGGCCACACGCTGGAGCATCCCGACATGCCGGCCGCCGCGCGCCACAGCGTGCCGGAATGGCTGTTGCCGCAGCTGAAGAAACGCTTCGGTGGTGATTTCGACATGGAGCTGGCCGCCATGCTGCGGCCGGCGCCGCTGGATGTGCGGGTCAACACGCTGAAGACCACGCGCGATGCTGCCGCGGCTGCTTTGGCCGCCGAGGAGCTGCGTTGCCAGCCGACGCCATACTCGCCGACCGGCCTGCGCCTGTCGCCACAGGCCTATGTGAACAACACGCAGGCCTATGCGGATGGCCTGGTCGAGCCTCAGGACGAGGGCTCACAGCTTGCCGCCATGCTGGTTGATGCGGCGGGCTGCAAGTTCGTCGCCGATTTCTGCGCCGGCGCCGGCGGCAAGACCCTGGTGCTGGGCGCGGCGATGAAGAATGCCGGCAAGCTGGTGGCGATGGATGTCAGCGAAGGCCGGCTGGCCAAGGCCAAGCTGCGGCTGCGCCGTGCCGGCGTGCATAATGCCGAATGCCGCGTGCTGGAGACCAAGTGGCTCAAGCGCCATGCCGAGAAGGCCGAACGCGTGCTGGTCGATGCGCCCTGCAGCGGCAGTGGCACCTGGCGGCGCAAGCCCGATGCGAAATGGCGCCTCACCCCGCGGGACATCGCCGAACTGACCGACCGCCAGGCCGAAATCCTCGACCGCGCGGCGAAGCTGGTGCGGCGCGGCGGGCGGCTGGTATACGTCACCTGCTCGGTGCTGAAGGAGGAAAACGAAGACCAGGTCGCCGCTTTCCTCAAGCGCCACCCGGCCTTCAGCATCCTGTCGGTGGCCGATGTCTGGGACAAGACGGTGGGCGGCGCCTGCCCGGTGCCGGGGCCGTATTTAAACCTGACGCCCGCCCGCCACGGCACGGACGGCTTCTTTGCCGCCATCCTGGTGCGCAAGGACTGATTGCGGGCTTAGCCAGCGGTCGAGGAAACCCCGCAGCCAGGCGGCGATGCCGGCGTCATACCGTTGGCAATAGGCGCGTTGCAGGTCGCGCGCCTGCGCGCCGGGCAGCAGCAGGCGATGACCGGCAAACTGCGTCCAGCGCTGCATCACCGCCGCGGTCACTTCCGGATGGAACTGCAGGCCGAAGGCGGTCTCGCCGATTTTCATCGCCTGGTTGGGAAACCAGGTGGTGGCGGCCAGCCGCACGGCGCCGCGCGGCAACTCGAATCCCTCGCCATGCCACTGGAAGATATGCAGCTGCTCGGGGAAGAAGGTGCGGCCGCGCGGCGTGGCCTTCACCGCGTAATAGCCGATCTCGTGCCAGCCTTCCGCGTGCGGGGCCACCTTGGCGCCCCCGGCCCGCGCCAGCAGCTGAGCGCCGAGGCAGACGCCCAGATAGGGTTTGCCGCTGGTCACCACACGCGGGATGAAATCCAGTTCCTGGCGGATGAAATCCAGATGGTCGTCATTGGCGCTCATCGGTCCGCCGAACACCACGCAGCCGGCATGATGCTCCATGGTCTCGGGCAGCTCCTGGCCCAGGCAGGGGCGGCGGATATCCAGGTGATAGCCGCGCTCGCGCAGCATGTCGCCGATCCGGCCCGGATCGGAGCTTTCCTGGTGGACGATCATCAGGATCGACGGCTGGGGAGTGCCATCATCCTGTCGTGGTCCGTGCAGCATGTGCGGTTCAGAGATCCTTCAGAAATTCATCCAGCGCGGCATTCACCGCAACCGGCTGCTCGACCGAGGAACTATGCCCGGCTTTGGCGATCCTGACCAGCCGTGATTGCGGGATGGCGGCATGGATGCGCTCGGCCTTGGCCGGCACGGTGGCGACATCCTGGTCGCCCACCATCACCAGCACGGGGCAGCGGATGCGGCCCAGCTCATCATGGACGCCGGCGCGGTCGATCACGCCGTTCACCGCCCGCCAGATGCTGCGCCGGTTGCCCACCAGCTTGCCCCGCCAGTGCGCGCGCTCGGCCGCCCGCGCCGGATCGGTCAGGAAGTCCTGGCTGAACATGATCGGCATCACCTTGGCCGCCACTAGGCCTAATCCCAGCCAGCGGGCAACGAAGTTGAGCTTGCGGTATTTCGGCACATTCTCGGCCGGCTCCGGATCGGCCGAGGTCTCCATCAGGATCAGCGAGCGCGTCAGGTCGGGCCGCCGCGCCCCCAGCCGCATGGCGACGAAGCCGCCCATGGAAAGGCCGGCGAAATGCACCGGGCCGATGGCCAGCTTTTCGATCAGCGCCACGGCATCCTGGTACACGGTTTCCATGCTGATGCTGGAGACGGTGTCGTCGGCGCTGCGGCCCTGGCCGCGATGGTCATAGGCGATGACGCGATAACGGTCTTTCAGATGGGCCAGTTGCGGCGCGAACAGCTCCGCGTCCCACAGCAGGCCATGGCTGAACACGATGGTCTCGCCGGTCGAGCCCCCGCCAGTGCTGTCCTGGCCGGTATCCTCGTAGTAAAGCCGCGTGCCGTTGACGTCGATCTGTGGCATGGCGTCGCCTCCTGCTGCGCGATTTACTGCGCGGTTATGCCGCCATCGATGACGAATTCGGCGCCAGTGACGAATTTCGATTCATCCGAGGCGAGATAGAGGATGCAACTCGCCACGTCGTCTGGTTCGCCCAGCACGCCGAGCGGCACCTGCGATTCCAGCTTCTGCCGCACCAAAGCCGGATCGCCACCGGCATAGATCATGCTCTGCACCATCGGCGTGTCGATGAAAGTCGGGTGCACCGAGTTGCAGCGGATATTGTATTTGCGCCTGGCGCAATGCAAAGCCGTGGTCTTGGCCAGCATGCGCGCGCCGGCCTTCGAGGTGTTATAGGCCGACATGTTATGGCCGGCGATGATCCCCGAGACAGACGAGATGATGATGATCGAGCCCGGGGCATGCGCCTTCATGCGCGGCAGGCCGTGCTTGATGCCCAGGAAGGGGCCGTGCAGGTTTACGTTATGCACGAAATGCCATTCCTCGACGCTGATATCCTCGACGCTTTTCATCACGCCGACGCCGGCGGAATGCACCATCACGTTCAGCTTGCCGAAGGCGGCATCCACCACGTCCAGCGCGGCAATCCACTGCTGCTCGCTGGTCACGTCCAGATTGATGGCGATGGCATTCTTGCCGATCTCGTCGGCCACCGCGCGGGCGCCATCCAGGTTGCGGTCGGCGATGGCGACTTTCGCGCCTTCCCTGGCCATCATGATGGCGGTGGCTTTGCCGAGCCCCGAGGCTCCGCCGGTGATCAGCGCGACTTTGTTGGCTACGCGGCCCATGGTGTCCTCCCGTTATGTGGGCGGAAGGATAGCCGGCCGGCGGGGCCGGGGGCAAACATGACGCTGCGGCAGGGCGCTTAGTCCGGCTCTTCCAGCTTGGCCGGCAGGCCGGCCTTGGCCAGGGCCTGCAGCAGGTCCTCCAGATGGGCACGGTCGCGCGCCTCGACCACGAATTCGATCTCGGTCGCCTTGGCCGAGGCCAGCGTGAACAGCCGCTGATGCGCCACTTCCACGATATTCACCCCGGCATTGCCGATCACGCCGGCCGCCTTGGCCAGCCGGCCCGGCGCGTCATCGGTCATCACGATGATGCGGGCCAGGCGACCGTCGCGCACCAGGCCGCGCATCAGCACGGAGGCGAGCAGGCGGGTATCGATATTGCCGCCCGACAGCACGATGCCGACATGACGGCCCTTGAATCGGGTTGGATCGGCCATCAGCGCGGCCAGGCCGGCCGCGCCGGCGCCCTCGGTGACGGTCTTCTCGATTTCCACCAGCGCCACGATGGCGCGTTCGATATCGGCCTCGCGGGCGATCAGCACGTCTTCCACATGCCGGCGCACCACCTCGATGGGAGCGCGGCCGATATCGCGCACGGAAATGCCTTCCGCGATCGACACGCCGCCCACATGGACCGGCAGGCCATGCATCTCCTGGTACATCGCCGTGTAAAGCTCGGATTCGACGCCGAAGATGCGCAGTTCGGGTTTCAGCGTCTTGGCTGCCACCGCCATGCCGGCGATCAGGCCGCCGCCGCCGACCGGCACGATCAGGTCCTGCAGGGCCGGCGCCTGCGCCAGCATCTCCAGCGCCAGGGTGCCCTGGCCGGCCATGATGGCGGGGTCGTCATAGGGATGCACGAAGACCAGGCCTTCGGCTTCCGCCAGCGCGCGGGCCTTGGCGGCCGCCTCCACCAGGGTATCGCCCTCGATCACCACGCGGGCGCCAAAGGCGCGCACATGGCGCACCTTCACGAACGGCGTGATGGTCGGCATCACGATGGTGGCGGGAATGCCCAGCCGCCCGGCATGGTAGGCCACGCCCTGGGCATGGTTGCCGGCCGACATGGCGATTACGCCGCGTTTGCGCTCGGCCTCGGTCAGCTGCAGCAGCTTGTTGAGCGCGCCGCGCTCCTTGAAGCTGGCGGTGAACTGGTGATTCTCGAATTTCAGCCAGACCTCGGCGCCGGTCAGGCTTGAGAGCGTGCGCGAATGCAGGCAGGGCGTCTCGGCCACCGCGCCGCGGATGCGGTCGGCGGCGGCACGCACATCGGCGAGGCCAATCATCGGGACAAGCGCGGTCATGAACTCCATCCGGCACAACAGATTGATAACAGGACTATAATCGAGCCTGCCGCCGGGGTCACGGCCCGGTTTGGCCGGATGGGCTTTCGACTTGGCCGGGATCGCTGGCGGGGTTAGTTTATGCCCATGCACGGCACCGCCCCGCAGATTCCACCGGTTTTCGAGATCGAGCTGAAGCCTTACCGCTCGCTGGGGCCGCGCGGCTTCATCATCCTGATGGTGTTCTTCGGGCTGGTGAATTTCGCCGCCGGCACCGCCTTCTGGGCCATCGGCGCCTGGCCGGTTTTCGGCTTCTGCGGCCTGGACGTACTGCTGATCTGGCTGGCTTTCCGATACAGCTATGCCCAGGCCCGGGCGCGCGAGATCATCCGGCTGGACCAGGATGCGCTGGAAGTGCGCCGCATCGATGCCAAAGGCAATGAAAAAACCTGGCGGTTGCAGCCCTACTGGCTGCGGGTGGAATGTGATGCCGAGGACGATGCCTCGCCGCTGCGGCTGTGGAGCCACGGCCGTTCGCTGACCCTGGGTGCTTTCCTCAGCCCCGACGAACGCCGCGTGCTGGCCGATGCCCTGCGCGAAGCGCTGGTGCGCTGGCGCATTCCGCCCGGCGCCGGCCTGCGC
>NZ_JANLJJ010000081.1 GCF_029255545.1 Ferrovibrio sp.
TAATCCAGCAGGGCCTGCCAGTTGGAAATCGCCGGCCGCTGCATCGCCTCGGCTTTCAGCAGCCGCAGCCCGGCCTCGCGGGTCACCTTCAGCGCGGCAATCACGGCCGCGCCGCAGCCCGGCACCTTCATCAGTCGCTCTGGCGCCGCCGACAGAACGGCGCCGAGCGAACCGCATTCGTTGATCAGCGCCTTGGCCAGCGGCTTGACGTCGCCGTTGCGGAACACGCCGAACAGGATCAGTTCGAGGATTTCATAATCGGGTATGCCGGCTCCGCCGCTTTCGAGGAAGCGGGCCCGCAATCTCGCGCGATGGCCGTGGAAGTGGGGTTTTCCGCTGTCGTCCGTTTCCGCCAAGGGCCGTCCGCCAGGGGCTGCCTTATGCGTAGGGCGGCTTGTGCCAGCCCTTGGGCGAGATCGTGAAGATCTCGTAGCCGGTTTCGGTCACGCCGATCGAATGCTCGAACTGCGCCGACAGCGAACGGTCCTTGGTTACGGCCGTCCAGCCATCGGAGAGCAGCTTCACCTGCCACTTGCCGGCATTCACCATCGGCTCGATGGTGAAGAACATGCCAGCCTTCAGCGGCACGCCTTTGCCCGGTTCGCCGTAATGCAGGATGTTGGGTGGCTCGTGGAAGATACGGCCCAGGCCATGGCCGCAGAAATCACGCACCACTGAGAAGCGTTCCTTCTCGACGAATTGCTGGATCGCATGGCCGATATCGCCGGTCGTGGCGCCGGGTTTCACCACCTCGATGCCGCGCATCATCGCTTCATAGGTGATGTCGCAGATGCGGCGGCCCTTCACGCCGACATCGCCGACCAGGAACATGCGGCTGGTATCGCCGTGCCAGCCATCAAGGATCACGGTGACGTCGATGTTCAGGATGTCGCCATCCTCCAGCACCTTGTCGCCCGGGATGCCGTGGCAGACCACATGGTTGACCGAGGTGCAGATCGATTTCGGGAAGCCGCGATAGCCCAGTGGCGCCGGCACGGCGCCATGCTCGACGATGTAATTGTGGCACAGCTCGTCCAGCCGGCCGGTGGTCACGCCGGGCACCACGAAGGGCGTGATGTAGTCCAGCGTCTCGGCGCCCAGATGGCCGGCCTTGCGCATGCCCTCGAAATCCGCCGGGCTGTGCAGCCGGATGGCGCCGGGGCGGAGGTCGTCGTCCTCGTCCGTGTCGATGATGGCGCGGGCCTGGGTCTGGTTCACGGCGGAAATCCGATATTATTGCAAAATCAGTGTGTTACGGGTCAATCGACAAGGGCCGGTCCAACATGATGCCAGCCTCCGTAACGCGACAAGCGTAACATAGCGCCTCGATCCCGGCATTCCTAGCCTCGATGAACCCGGCGGCATAGCCGGGGTCGCAGTCGGCCGCGATGCGGAACCGGCCGCAATCGCCGCGCTGAACCAGGAACAGCATCACGGCGCGATGGCCGGCCGCCACCATGGCGGCCAGCTCGCGCAAATGCTTGGCGCCGCGCGCCGTGACGCAGTCGGGGAATTCCGCCAAGCCCGGCTGCCGCATCAGGTGCACGTTCTTCACTTCCAGATAGCAGTCGGGCCGCCCGGCGCCGGAGAGCAGGAAATCGACCCGGCTGTTGCCGCCATAGGCGACCTCGGGGCGATGGATGTCATAGCCCGCCAGTTCGGCGATGCGGCCCTGCGCCAGCGCCTCGGCCACCAGGCGGTTGGGCAGGGTGGTGTCGATGCCCACCAGCGCGCCATCGGCCTCGACCAGGACCCAGCCCCAGGCGAGCTTGCCGCGGCCGGGTTTCAGCCAGACCCGGCTGCCGGGCGCATCCAGCCCCAGCATGGCGCCGGGATTGGGGCAATGCACAATGGCCTCGCTGCCGTCAGGGAAGCGCACATCGGCGAGGAAACGCTTGTAGCGCCGCAGCAGAATGGCCGGGGTCAGGGCTTCGGGAAACTCCATGCCCCGGCTATAGCGGCGGCTGGTCTGCCCGTCCAGCGCGTGCTATGTCCTGTGCGCCATGACGGACGCGCCCGAGATCGTGACCCCCAAGATCGTGACAGCGGCCATGCTGGTGATCGGCAACGAGATTCTCTCGGGCCGCACCCGCGACGCCAACATGCATTTCCTGGCCGGCCAGCTGACCGAGCTGGGTATCCGCCTGCGCGAGGCGCGCGTGGTGCCCGATATCGAAGACACCATCGTTGCCGCGGTGAACGAGCTGCGCGCGCGCTATGACTATGTCTTCACCTCGGGCGG
>NZ_JANLJJ010000082.1:0-10154 GCF_029255545.1 Ferrovibrio sp.
GCCCGCGGCCCCAGCATGCTGCGTGGATCAGCCAGCCGGTCATACTCCTCAGCCGTCAGCAGGCCGAGCTCAATCGCCGCCTGTTTCGGGCTGATCCCCTCGGCGAAGGCCTTGTTAACGATCTTTGCCACCCGGTCATAGCCCAGATGCGGATTGAGCGCCGTGGCCAGCATGATCGAATGCTCCACGTTGCGCTGCAGCGTAACCGTGTTCGGCTCGATTCCGGCCACCATGTCGCTGCCGAACACGGCCGCCGCATCGGCCAACAAGGCAATCGACTGCAGGATATTATGCACGATCACCGGCTTGGCCACGTTCAGCTCGAAATGGCCGGCCGCCGCCGCATGGGTCACCGCCACATGGTTGCCCATCGCCTGGTAGCAGACCTGCAGCAGGGCCTCGGCCAGCGTCGGATTACGCTTGCCCGGCATGATCGACGAGGTCAACCCGTCATGCGGCAGCACCAGCTCGGCAAGACCGGCGCGCGGCCCAGAGCCGAGGAAGCGGATATCGTTGGCGATCTTGGCCAGCGACACGGCGATGGTGTTGAGCATGCCGCTGGCCTCGACCAGCGCGTCATGCCCACCCATGCCCTCGAACTTGTTCGGATTGGCGGCAAAAGGCAGGCCGGTAAGATCGGCCAGTTCACGCGCGAAGGCCGTATCGAAGCCAACCTTGGCGTTCAGCCCGGTACCGACCGCGGTGCCGCCCTGGGCCAGCGCATAAAGCCGCGGCAGGCTGTCTTCGATCCGCGCGATGCCAAGCTCGACCTGCCGCGCCATGGCGCCGAAGCCCTGGCCAAGCGTCATCGGCGTGGCATCCTGCAGATGGGTGCGCGCGATTTTCACGATATCGGCCCAGGCCTTCGCCTTGGCGTCGAGTTGCGTGTGCAGGCCCTGCAAAGCCGGGATCAGGCGCTGCTTCAGCTCCAGCACGGTGACGATATGCATCACCGTCGGGAAGGTATCATTCGAGGATTGGCCGCGATTGACGTGATCGTTGGGATGCACTGGCGCCTTGGTGCCGAGCGGCTGGCCCAGCAGTTCGTTGGCGCGGTTGGCAATCACCTCGTTGGCATTCATGTTGGTGGCGGTACCCGAGCCGATCTGCCAGACCGGCAGCGGGAAATGCGCGTCGAACTGCCCGCTCCAGACTTCGCGGGCGGCCTGTTCGATGGCATTGGCCAGATCGGCCGGCACTTCGCCGAGTTTGGCATTGGCGCGGATGGCGGCCAGTTTCTGCAGCCCAATGGCGCGCACCAGCGCCGGCGGCAGTTTTTCGTTTCCGATCCGAAACAGACTGAGCGCCCGCTGGGTCTGCGCGCCCCAGTATTTGTCGGCCGGCACCCCGACCGTGCCAAAAGCATCGCGTTCCTGGCGGCTATTCATCCGACGCGCTCCCGTTCAGCCTGTTTTTTCGGCACTTGCCCTGGCCCGGTGCCGAAATAATCACCCACATATCCAGTCATATAGGGCAGCGAATGCGATATTGTGATCACAACCTGCCGACAATTCAAATCCGCTCTCATCAAGATAGAGGGGCTGGCGCTCCGCACCCGTTAAACTCGTCGGCATACATCCTGCATTTGCGACTTGGGTCTCGCCATATAATAAGAGTGCCATAAACAATGACCAACCAGACGCATCACCTGCAGGTGCATCAACTGATCGACGGTATCGAACAGGATGTACAGCAATTCGGTGCCAATAACGAAGAGATCGCCTTCCAGACCACCCTGCTGTCGCTGAACGCCTCGATCGAGGCGGCGCGCGCCGGCGAGGTCGGGCGCAGCTTCGCCGTGGTGGCGCAGGAGGTGAAAGCGCTGGCCAACCAGGCCTCGCAGAATTCCAAGCGCTTCCGCGAGGTGGTGCTCAAGCGCATCGTCGATTCAAAACGCGCGGCGGAAGAGATCGTCGACCAGATCGTGAAGGACCTGGAAGGCCCGCGCCTGACCGACATGGCGCAGACCATGGTGCAGCTGATCGTGCGCAACCTGTATGAGCGCACCTGCGACTGCCGCTGGTGGGCCACCGACGATGCCATGTGGCAGGCCCTGGCCGAGCCCTCCGACGAACTGTTCGCCCGCGCCAGCGAACGGCTGGCGATGATCAATCGCTTCTACACCGTGTATCTGAATCTGGTGCTGGCCGACGCCAAGGGCCGCGTCGTCGCCACCTCGAACCCGAAACTGTTCCCGCGCGTCGCCCGCGCCTCGGTGGCGCAGACGCGCTGGTTCCAGGCCGCGATGCAGTCGGCCACCGGCGACGATTACATCGTCGACGACATCAGCCAGAGCGTCAGCCACGACAACAAGGCGGTGGCGATCTATGCCGCCGCGGTGCGCTCGGGCGGCCAGATCCATGGCGATCCGCTGGGCGTGCTGGGCGTGGTGTTCGACTGGGACAAGCAGGGCATGAGCATCGTGAAGGACGAACCCTCCTTAAGCCCGGAAGAATGGCAGCGGTCGCGCGTGCTGCTGCTGGATGCCAAGCGCCGCATCATCGCCTCATCCGACAATCAGGGTCTGTACCAGGCCTTCCCGCTGGAAACCGGCGACAGGGATCGCGGCTATTACTATGGCGCCGACGGATCGCTGGTCGCCTTCGCCCATACCATCGGCTATGAAACCTATGATGGCCTGGGCTGGTACGGCGTGATCACCCAGAAGCCACGCGCCTAGTTCATCACGCCGCCGGCCGGCGCCACAGCCAGGTCAGTTCGTGCTTGTTGTGATGCAGGTGCACCAGCCGGCTGCCCGGGATGGCGGCGAAGGCGCGCGCCGTTTCGAAATCCGTCTCGCCCTGGAATTTCAGCGTGCAGACGGCGTTCGCCACGCCACCTGATTCCAGCCAGCGCTGCACCAGTTTCAGCAGCCGCGCCGGATAACAGATCACGTCCGAACACAGCCAGTCGACGCGCGGGAATTCCTTCGGCTCCAGCGCAAAGGCGCTGCCCTGCCGCCAGCGCACATTGGGCATCGCCGCCACGTTGGGCGCCAGCGGCGCCTTGTCGATGGCTGTGACATCCGCGCCCAGCGAACCCAGCACCCAGGTCCAGCCGCCGGGCGACGAACCCAGATCGAGACAGATGTCGCCGACCTTCGGCAGCTCGGAACCGAATTCCAGCCGGTGCCGCGTGAGGCCTTCCCAGAGTTTCAGATAGGCGCGGCTGGGCGGACCCTCGCGGTCCTCATGGAAAACAAATTCGCCATGGGGGAGCGGCGAAGAACAGCGCGCCGCATAGAGCAGGCGATCCGGTGCCAGCAGCGTGAAGCTGCCCAGCGGCGATGAGGGCAGCGGCGCACCGAAGCTGAGCGGTTTGGCCGAGACATGCGGCAGCTTTTCGACAATGAGCTTCGCCCGCCGATGATGCAGCGGCGCATAGGCGGCCCAGTTGCGCTGGATGGCCTTCAGCTTGGCCGCCGCGTCGCCGATGGACTCGATTGCCGTTTCCTGCACGTCGAACCAGGTGTTGGCCGCCCATGCCGCATGAAAGGGGGGCGCAAGCCCCTCGCCTTCGGCCAGGAACAGCCGGCCATGCTCGGCCGTGACACGCGGGCCGAGTTCCTCACGCAACTGCGCCTCGAAACCCTCGGCGGCCAGATAGGCTGTCTTCACATCAGTTCCCAAGGATTGATCACCCTGATCCCGCATTCTCCGTAATCCGCCACATAGCGGGTCGCCAGCGTGGCGCCATGGGCGCGCGCGATGGCGGCGATCTGCGCGTCGCGGGACCTGATAGGCCATTCGATGCTGCGCCGCCACACGATGATGCCGGCATATTCCACGGCGGCTGCCGCGTCAAAGGGCAGGACGCGACCGCCGAAGCCCTCCCCGAAACAGCCGGCCAGGGCAGCCAGCATCCGGTCGCGCCGCGCACCGGCTGGCAGCAACAGCGCTCCGTGGAGCATTTCCGAGACCGTAATGCTGGTGGTGTGCAGTTCGGATTCCATCTGCAGCCCCAGCCAGATCCAGACCCTCGAATTCAGGTCAGGCTGCATCAGCGCCGCAGAGAGATCGGTATCGAGAACGATCATGGGTAACCTCCGGGTCAGCCGAAGGTCGGCGGCTCTTGTGCCCCGTCGGCGGCCGCGGCCGCACCGCGCCGGGCTATACTGAACCACACATCCTCAAGCCCGGCGAAGCGGTGCTGGACCGACCGCCAGAAATCCAGGCCCGTCCGGATTTCGGTAGCCAGCGCGCCGCGCAGGATTTCGCGCGCTTCCTCCTCCATCGAGCGGCAACGGCGGTAGGCGCGCTGGCGCAGCCGGGCCTTGAGGTCGTCGTCAATGTTGCGGATCACGATGCTGGCCATGCCGGCCTCCATATTCGTTAAAAAGTGATATCAGTGATATCGCTGCTATAAATTCGACCCTTTTCCACCGCTTTGCGTCGGGTTCCGTCATCCCCGACGCTGTTCCGGCGTTTCCCGGCGCTGCCCTGCCAAATCCGGTGATTTCCAAACGAAATCAGACGGTTTTGGGAAATTTTTGCCGGATCGCGCCGCCTGCCCCTTGCCGGTGGACACTTAAGAACATATATGGAACGAAAACATGATTTCAAGGCGGCAATCCCGCCTTGCCGGCCCATATTGCCAAAGGGGGGAAAATCGCTATAGTCCGCGCCCTCACATAGCTCCTTGCTGGACCCATGCCGGGTCCGGCCAGGCCCGATCCGTCGTCGCATGGTGCGCCGCCGCCGGGCCGCTAAAGCCAGAAGGAGAGCTGCCGATGGCGTTCTACGAGAACGTATTCATCGCGCGCCAGGACATCTCGACCACCCAGGTCGAGGCGCTGGTCGCGCAATTCAGCGAAATCATCAAGGGCCAGGGCGGCGAGGTCACCAAGACCGAGCAGTGGGGCCTGCGCAACCTCGCCTACCGCATCAAGAAGAACAAGAAGGGGCACTATGTGCTCATGAACATCCAGGCCTCGGGCAACGCCGTTGCCGAGCTGGAGCGCAACATGCGCATTCATGAAGACATCCTGCGCTACCTGACCATCCGCGTTGAGAAGCTGGAAGAAGGCCAGTCGGCCATGCTGCTCAACAAAGATCGCGGCGAACGCGGCGAGCGTAGCGAACGCGGCTTTGGCGATCGTGGCTTCGGCGGCGGTCGTGGCGGCTTCGGCGGCGACCGTGACCGTGGCGACCGCGGTGATCGTGGTGGCGACCGTGGTGATCGCGGGGGCGAGCGTCGCCCGCGTTTCGAACGTGAAGAAACTGCTGCTGCCCCGGAGAGCGCATAATGTCGAGCACTGGTACCAAGCCCGCCGCTGGCGGCCGTGGCGGCGCCGGTGGCGCCCGCCGTCCGTTCTTCCGCCGTCGCAAGACCTGCCCGTTCTCGGGCGCGAATGCGCCGAAGATCGACTACAAGGACGTGAAGCTGCTGTCGCGCTTCATTTCCGAGCGCGGCAAGATCGTGCCGTCGCGCATCACCGCAGTATCCGCCAAGAAGCAGCGCGAACTGGCCCAGGCCATCAAACGCGCCCGCAACCTGGCCCTGCTGCCGTTCGTCATCAAGTGAGCCACTGCCGGTTCCCGCAGGGGAGCCGGTAACGGACCCGCAGCCATGATGCGCAGCCTGATACTCGGTAGCCTCGCCGGTGGAGCGAGCGCGGTGCTGGTGCTGACCGCCGCAAGCGGTCCGCTCGGCATCATGCTCGGCTATCTGGCGCCGCTGCCGCTGTTTCTGGCCGGCCTGACCCACGGCGTTTCCGCCGTGGCCATCGCCGGCGCCGTCGGCACGCTGATCAGCGCGCTGAACGGCCTGCTGTCCGGCGGCATCTACCTCGTCACCTTCGCGGCGCCCGCCGCGCTGGTGGTGCGGCAGGCGCTGCTGGCCCGTCCCGCCGACGAAGCCGGCTCCGCGCCGGCCGAAGTCAGCAACGGGCTGGAATGGTATCCGGTCGGCCGTCTGGTCGTCTGGCTCACCGGCTGGGCGCTTGGCCTGTTTGGCCTGGCGCTGCTGCTGACGGCGGATCGCGAAGGCGGCATGCCGGGCATGCTGCAGCCGCTGCTGGAACAGTTCCTGGCGGCAATGCCGCAGAATGACGTTGCCCCCCAGAGCGATCTTCGGGGCAGCAACATTGCGGCGATGGCGAAGAACCTGGCCATGCTGATGCCGGCGGTATTCGGTTTCAGCTGGCTGGTGATGATGGCGATCAACGGCACCCTGGCGCAGGGCCTGGCACGGATGCTCAAGCAGAACCGTCGCCCGACCCCGCTTTACAGGGCGCTGGCTCTGCCACGGTGGCTGGCCATCGCGCTGGCGGTGGCGATCGTCGCCGGCCTCGCCCTGCCGGGCGATGCCGGTTTCATCGGCGCCACGGTGGCGGCGATCCTGGCCTTCCCCTTCTTCCTGCAGGGGCTGGCGGTGGTGCATGGGCTGGCGGCGAAAGCCGCTTTGCCGGGTCTGATTTTGGCCGCCTTTTATGCGGCCCTGGTAGTGGCTGGCGCACTGGTCGGCGTACTGGTGGTCATCCTGGGTTTCATCGAAGAATGGGCGGGTTTCCGCCGGCGTTTCGCCGGGGCCGGAGCCAGCCGGGAGAACGACTAATGGAAGTGATTCTGCTCGAACGCGTCGAGAAGCTCGGCCAGATGGGCGAAGTGGTGAAGGTGAAGGACGGCTATGCCCGTAACTTCCTGCTGCCGCGCAAGAAGGCGCTGCGGGCCACCGAGGCCAACAAGAAGGTCTTCGAGACGCAGCGCGCCCAGCTTGAGGCGCAGAACCTGGCCAAGAAGGGCGAGGCCGACAAGGTCGCCGCCAAGATGGTCGGCCTCAGCGTGGCCCTGCTGCGCCAGGCCGGCGACAGCGGCCAGCTCTATGGCTCGGTCAGCGCCCGCGACATCGCGGAAGCCGTCACCGCGGCCGGCTTCACGCTGAACCGCAACCAGGTTGCGCTGATCGACCCGATCAAGGCGGTGGGCGTCTACACCGTGAAGGTGGCGCTGCACCCGGAAGTCGCGGTCGAGGTGAAGGTCAATGTCGCCCGCTCCGAGGCCGAGGCCGAGAAGCAGGTGGCGACCGAGAGCCTGCTGGACGAAGGCGTCACCGTCGAAACGGAAGAAGCCGAAGCCGAAGAGGGCGAGGCCGAACAGGCCTGATCCCCTCTCCTGCCTGTATTACAGATCGGGCCGGCAGCAATGCCGGCCCGATTCGTTTTTGAAACGCGCTTTATACATATGAACGATGCCTGTGGATTTCTTCAGCTAACATACTGACTTATCGAATTGACTTATCCCCAGACAGAATTCGGTGGATAATACGCCGTCAATGAAAATCTGGACTGGAAGTGCGGGGCCGCATCGCCGTTAATGCCGCCCCGCTGCGTGGCTTCGCAACAGAACCGTCATCGCGCAGTCACGAAAAGAAACGGCAGTCCGCTAGGCTGTACACTGAAGTTGGGAAGAAGTCCGCAATGGCCGTGGTGACCACGTTTTCCGCTCCGACCGCCAACGATCAGGCCACCCAGGGGATCAATGGGGGCCCGCTGAACAACGCGGGGGAACCCGCTTTTCGCATCCAGCCGCATAACCTGGACGCCGAGCAGGAGCTGCTGGGCGCCATCCTGGTCAACAACGACGCCGCCATGAAGGTGTCGGGTTTCCTGCAGCCCGAGCATTTCTTCCACGAGGCCCATCGCCGCATCTACCAGGCCACCCTGACGCTGATCGAGCGCGGCGAGATCGCCAATCCGGTGACGCTGAAGGCCTATTTCGAGCGCGACGAGGTGATCGCCAAGGCCGGCGGCACCACCTACCTCGCCCGCCTCGCCGCCTCCGCCACCACGGTGATCAACGCCGAGGACTATGCCAAGGTGATCCACGACCTGGCCCTGCGGCGCGAACTGATCGGCATCGGCGAGGAGATGGTCAACCACGCCTACGATCCCAAGATCGACGAGCCGGCGACCGACCAGATCGAGCAGGCCGAGCAGCGCCTGTTCAAGCTGGCCGACGAGGGCAATTCCGAGGGCGGCTTCGTCTCGTTCGGCGAGTCGATGAAGATGTCGATCGAGATGGTGCAGGCCGCCTATCAGCGCGGCGGCCTCTCGGGCGTCACCTCCGGCCTGAAGGACATGGACGCCAAGCTGGGCGGCATGCATCCCTCCGACCTGATCATCCTGGCCGGCCGCCCCTCGATGGGCAAGACGGCGCTGGTCACCAATATGGGCTTCAACGCGGCGAAGGCCTA
Organism: Ferrovibrio sp.; assembly: GCF_029255545.1. GTDB lineage: Bacteria > Pseudomonadota > Alphaproteobacteria > Ferrovibrionales > Ferrovibrionaceae > Ferrovibrio. The sequence goes on from NZ_JANLJJ010000082.1 coordinate 8,194, forward strand.
TTTCGAAAGCGGCGGCAAGGAAGGCGCCCCGGTGGCCTTCTTCAGCCTGGAAATGTCGTCCGAGCAGCTCGCCACCCGTATCCTGTCCGAGCAGACCCGCATCCAGTCGGAGCGCCTGCGCCGCGGCGACATCACCGACGAGGAATTCACCCGCCAGATCGTGCCGGTGTCGAAGACGTTGCAGCAGATCCCGTTCTTCATCGACGACACCGGCGCGATCTCGATCGCGCTGCTGCGCAGCCGCGCCCGCCGGCTGAAGCGCGCGCACAATATCGGCATGATCATCGTCGACTACCTGCAGCTGGTGCGCGGCGCCAATTCGCGCCGCAACGACAACCGCGTGCAGGAAATCTCGGAAGTGACCCAGGCGCTGAAGGCGCTGGCCAAGGATCTCAACGTGCCGGTCATCGCGCTGTCCCAGCTGTCGCGCGCGGTGGAAAGCCGCGACGACAAGCGGCCGCAATTGTCCGACCTGCGCGAATCCGGCTCGATCGAGCAGGATGCCGACGTGGTGATGTTCGTGTTCCGCGAGGAATATTACGAGGCCCGCAAGGAACCGACGATGGACACGCCCGACCATGCCGCCTGGCAGGAGAAGATGGCCCGCATCGCCAATATGGCCGAGGTGATCATCGGCAAGCAGCGCCATGGCCCGATCGGCAAGGTGGTGCTGCAGTTCGAAAGCGAGTTCACCCGCTTCAGCGATTTCATCGCGCCCGACCACCTGCCGGAAGCCTACTGAGGCTGGCCGTTATTTTTTGGTAACCCCCTGCGCCGCGCCGGCGCATGCTTACCGAATCTGCACTCCCGCCGGGCTGCCCGTTGCCACTAAGACAGTGGTGTTGCGCGCCGGACCGCGAGATCGCGGTCGCAACCGGCCAACGACGAAGACTGGCAGGGGAGCTTTGATCATGGACCGTTACGACGCCCTTCTCATCAACGTGGCAGACCAGACCTATGCGCTGCCGCTCTTGCAGATCCAGGAAATTCGCGGCTGGTCGCCGGTCTCGCCCCTGCCCGATACCGACCCGAGCTGCCTCGGCGTGATCAACCTGCGCGGCCAGGTGCTGCCGGTCTTTGATGCCCGGCACATCCTCGGCAAGCCGGCGCCCGAAGCCCGGCCGCAGGACGTGATCGTCGTTGCGGTGCTGCAGGGCAAGCCACTCGGCCTGCTGGTCGACAGCGTGTCGGACATCATCGACATCGATGCCGGTGCGATCAGCCGCGCCGACCAAGGCGAGGCCTGGTCGTCCGGCCTGGTGGATGGCATCGCCACGGTGGGCGAGCGGCTGGTGCCCCTGCTGGCCCTGCAGAAGCTGGCCGGCAACAGGCTGCCGGCCCAGGACAAGATGGCGGCCCTGCCCGCCATGACGGAAGCGGCGTAAAACCGCCTTTCCCGGCGGCGCAGGATTCCGCCGCGGCTTGCGTGTTTATGGGTGACGACGGCGCTCAGTTTCCTCCCGCGCCGTCTCCGCTCCGGTTCCGAATACACCCGGGAACCGGGGCGGCACCCGCCCGCAACCCAGGAGTCCGTCATGTCCGTCCGCAACCTTCTCATCGCCGCCAGCGTGATCGCCACCGGTTTCGCCGGCGGCCTCGTTCTCGCCCAACCCAATACGCAGCCTGGCCCGATGGGCCCCGGTTCGATGGGTCCCGGTTCGATGGGTTCTGGCCCGCATATGCAGATGCAGGCCGACCAGGCCGGCCCGGGCCGCTTCATCGAGGGCCGCATCGCCTTCCTGCGCACCGAACTGAAACTGACCGCGACGCAGCAGCCGCTGTTCGACACGCTGGCCAACGAGATGCGCGCCAGCGCCACCGCCATGCAGGCGCGCTTCGAGGCGCATCGCCAGCAGGCCAGCGCCCAGAGCCCCGCCACGCTTTCGGTCATCGAGCGGATGGAGCAGCGCCAGGCCATGATGAAGGATGCCGTCGCGGCGCAGGAGCGTTACCTCGCCGCG
>NZ_JANLJJ010000082.1:10254-25633 GCF_029255545.1 Ferrovibrio sp.
ACATCGCTCTCCCCTTTCCTGCTTGGCGTTCTGGCCAGCGTGGTGGCCGGCTTCCTGGCCACCACTTTGGGCGCCGTGCCGGTGTTTTTCCTGCGCAGCATGCGCGACACAACGCAGAACCTGATGCTGGCCTTCGCTGCCGGCGTGATGCTGGCGGCGACCTTCTTCTCGCTGCTGCTGCCGGCGCTGGACCAGGCCGAGACGGGGCTGGGCGATCGCAGCCAGGCGGCGATTGCGGTGATCGCCGCATTGCTGACCGGCGCGGTGATCATGCATCTGGCGCACCGCTATGCGCCGCACGAGCATTTCGGCAGCAAGGGCCGCGAAGGCGCCGATGCCGGCAGGCTGGCCCGCGTCTGGCTGTTCGTCATCGCCATCGCGCTGCATAACTTCCCCGAAGGCCTGGCGGTCGGCATCGGCGCGGCCAGCGGCGATCTGGGCAGCGGCCTGGGCGTCACGCTCGGCATCGGCCTGCAGAACCTGCCGGAAGGTCTGGCCGTCGCCGTGGCCCTGCGCGGCGAAGGCTATACCCGCGCCCATGCCTTCTGGATCGCGGCCCTGACCGGCGCGCTGGAACCGCTGGGCGGCATCGTCGGCGCCGGTTCGCTGGCGATCTCGGCCGGCCTGCTGCCCTGGGCGCTGGCCTTTGCCGCCGGCGCGATGCTGTTCATCATCTCGTCCGAAGTGATCCCGGAAACCCATCGCCACGGCGTCGAACGCGGCGCGACAATATCGCTGTTCGGCGGCTTCGTGGTGATGCTGTATCTCGATGTGGCCCTAGGCTGAGAAATCCTGGGCTGAGAAATCCTGGGTTAAGCGCCCCGCTTCCACTCCGCCAGCAGGATGCCGCCCAGCACCAGCACCAGGGCGGCGACGTGATACAGCGCAAGCTGCTCGTTCAGGATCAGCATGGCAAAAGCCGTGCTGAACAGCGGCATCAGGTTGGTGAACAGGCCGGCGCGGCCCGCCCCGATCAGTTCGACCGCGCGGATGAAAAAGATCTGCGACAGCAGCGAGGGGAAGATCGCCACATACAGCAGCACCAGCCAGCCTTTCCAGGTCGGCACGAAGAATTCGCCGGCCATGATCTCGACCCCGAGCAGGATGATCGACGAGATCGCCGCCGCCGGCGCCATGGCGGCGAAGAACACCAAGCTGGGCACCAGCGGCCGGTTACGCAGCAGCACCGAATAGCCGGCATAGAGCACGGTGGCGATCAGGATCAGGATGTCGCCGCGATTGATGGTGAGCGTCAGCAGGGTGGCGAAGTCGCCCTTCGCCGCCGTCACCACCACGCCAACCATCGACACCAGCATGCCGATCCATTGCAGCAGGCGCACGCGCTGGCCGAACATCAGCAGCGCGCCAATGAAGATCATCGCCGGCATCGCCGCGTTGATGATGCCGATATTGATGGCCGTGGTGGTATGCGCCGACCAGTAGAGCAAGGTGTTGTAGCCGGTATAGCCCAGCGTGCCCATGGCGCCGAGATACCACAGCCGCGGCTTCAGCGTGGGCCAGTGTTCGCGCAGGCCGCGGCCGCTGATGGAAAGCATGATGCTGGCCACCACCAGCCAGCGCAGGCAGGTGAGCGAGGCCGGCGAGATTTCGCCCACGGCCAGCCGGCTGACCACCGAATGGCCGCCCCACATGGCGGTGGTCAGCACCAGCAGCAGATACGGCCGGGAATACAGGCCCTGAACGATGGGCTGGATGGGCTGGAACACGGACGGCGACTCCCCCGGACGATGTAGATGGCGATGCGAACGCAAAACGACTCTGGTCGCCCTCTTCCGTGGCCAATCCCCCTTGCCCGTACTCTGACCCAGCCCGCCGGGCCGGACAAGATCACAGAACAGGCATTTAACCCTGTTCCTTTCACCCCTGCTGGGCTAAACACCGGCCATGACCGATTTCGGCGACCAGGCGATTCTCACCATCGATCTTGATGCGCTGGTCGCCAACTGGCGCCGGCTGGGCGGCATGGCCCCCAAAGCCGAATGCGCCGCCGTGGTGAAGGCCGATGCCTATGGCCTGGGCGCCGCGAAAGTCGGCCCCGCCCTGTTCGCCGCCGGCTGCCGGCGCTTCTTCGTGGCCCACTCGACCGAGGCGCTGGCCCTGCGCGAGGCCGTCCCTGAGGCCACGATCCATGTTCTGCACGGCCCGGCGGCCGGCGCGGAAGCCGATCTGGCCGCCGCCAACCTGAGCCCCGTGCTTTCCACGCCAGGCCAGATTGCCGCCTGGGCGGCCGAGGCCCGCCGGCTGGGCCGCAAACTGCCGGCCGCGATCCATATCGATACCGGCATGAACCGGCTGGGCCTTAACGAAGCGGAAGCCAATGTGCTGGTCCAGGACCCCAGCGCGCTGGACGGGCTGGACGTGCAGTTCGTGATGACCCACCTGGCCTGTTCGGACGAGCCCGATCATCCGCTGAACCAAGCCCAGCGCGAGCGCTTCGCCGCCTGGCGCCAGCGCTTCCCCGCCCTGAAAGGCAGCCTGGCCAATTCGGCCGGCATCTTCCTTGGAGCCGATTACCATCACGACATCCTGCGGCCGGGCATCGCCCTGTATGGCAGCAATCCGCTGGACCCGGCAGCCGGTCCCCGTCGCGAGGCCAGCCGGATGGCGGAAGTGGTTCATCTGCAAGGCAGAATCCTGCAGGTCCGTTCCGTTGACAGGGGCGATACCGTTGGCTACGGTGCCGGCTATATCGTTGAAAAACCGAGCCGAATCGCCACCGTGGCGGTCGGTTATGCCGATGGGTTCTCTCGCGCGCTGTCGGGTCGGGGCAGCGCCGTCATCAGGGGTCGCCAGGGCCATGTCAGAGTGCCTATCGCGGGGCGGGTTTCCATGGATCTGATCACGCTGGACGTCTCTGCGCTGGGCGCGGATGACTGCCTGCCCGGCATGAGCGTCAGCCTGCTGGGCGGCGGCATCGACATCGACGAGCAGGCCGCCTGCGCCGGCACCATCGGCTATGAACTGCTGACCCAACTGGGCAAGCGCTATCGCCGCGTCTATAAGAGCGCCGCATGAACCCGCTTGCCGTCATCGGCCGCATCTTCCTCGATTTCCTGGTCTCCGTCGGCCGGGTCAGCGTCTTCACCTTCAATGGCGTGCGCCATGTCTTCGCGCCGCCGATCTACCTGCGCCTGACCGGCCGCCAGATGATGGTGATCGGCTATTACTCGCTGCCCGTGGTCGGCCTCACCGCGCTGTTCACCGGCATGGTGCTGGCGCTGCAGATCTACCTCGGCTCATCGCGCTTCAATGCCGAGAATGCCGTGGCCTGGATCGTGGTGCTCGGCATCACCCGCGAACTGGGCCCGGTACTGGGCGGCCTGATGGTCGCCGGCCGCGTTGCTTCGGCCATGGCCGCCGAGATCGGCACCATGCGGGTGACCGAGCAGATCGACGCGCTGACCACGCTCTCCACCAATCCGTTCAAGTATCTGGTCGCGCCACGCATGATCGCCGGCGTGGTCACCCTGCCGGTGCTGATCCTGGTGGCCGATATCATCGGCGTGATGGGTGGTTATCTGGTCGGCACCCACAAGCTGGGCTTCAATGCCGGCACCTATCTGAAAAACACCTTCGATTTCCTCGAAACCCTCGACGTGGTGTCTGGCCTGGTGAAAGCCTCGGTATTCGGCTTCATCATCGCGCTGATGGGCTGCTATCACGGTTTCCATTCCAAGGGCGGCGCCCAGGGCGTCGGCCGCGCCACCACCGATGCGGTGGTGTCGGCCTCGATCATGATCCTGATCGCCAACTATTTCGTCACCGAACTCTTCTTCTCGGGCCAATGAGCAACGACGCCAAGATAGCCCTGAGGGGCGTTTACAAGCAGTTCGGCAAGAAGGTCGTGCTGGATGGCATCGACCTGGAAGTGCCGCGCGGCAAGTCGCTGGTGGTGATCGGGGGCTCGGGCACCGGCAAGTCGGTGATGATCAAATGCGTGCTGGGCCTGATCCGGCCCGAGCGCGGCGAGATCCTGATCGACGGCCAGGATGCGATGAAATTCAGCGCCAGCGAGCGTGAAGAAACGCTGCGCAAGTTCGGCATGCTGTTCCAGGGTTCGGCGCTGTTTGACTCGCTGAAGGTCTGGGAGAATGTCGCCTTCGGCCTGATCCAGGGCCGCCGCATGGATCGCGACCAGGCCAAGCAGATCGCGCTCGACAAGCTGGGCCAGGTTGGCCTGGGCCCGGAAGTCGGCGAGTTGTCTCCATCGGAACTCTCCGGCGGCATGCAGAAGCGCGTGGCGCTGGCCCGCGCCATCGCCGCCGAGCCCGAGATCATCTTCTTCGACGAGCCGACCACCGGCCTCGATCCGATCATGGCCGACGTGATCAACAACCTGATCAAGTCCTGCGTGCAGAAGCTGGGCGCCACCACGCTGAGCATCACCCATGACATGGCCAGCGCCCGCAAGATCGCCGACTACATCGCGATGATCTACAAGGGCAAGATCATCTGGCATGGCGCCGCCGCCGAGGTCGACCATTCCGGCAACGACTATGTCGACCAGTTCATCCATGGTCGGGCTGATGGCCCGATCAAGATGGAAGTGCTGAAGCCTTGAGCCGGTTACGCGCGATTTCACAAATCGTCACCCCGGCCTTGAGCCGGGGCCCCATTACTGCCGCCGCAAATGGGATCCCCGCTCGCGCGATGCAACAGCATCGCTTGGCCGGGATGACGGCAGCGGGTTCCTGATGGCGAAAGCGACGGAGTCCTTCGTCTGCCAGTCCTGCGGCGCCACCTACCGCAAATGGCAGGGCCACTGCGATTCCTGCGGCGGCTGGAACACCATCCTTGAGGAAGCACCAAAAACCGCCGTGCCCAAGGGACTCTCGGCGGGCAAGGGCAAGGCGATCGGCTTCGCCTCCTTGAGCGGCCAACCCGACAAGGTGGTGCGCACGGTCACCGGCATCGACGAACTCGACCGCGTGCTGGGCGGTGGCCTGGTGCCCGGTTCGGCCATCCTGATCGGCGGCGATCCCGGCATCGGCAAATCCACCATCCTGTTGCAGGCCGTGGCGCAGATGGCGCGGCGCGGCGCCACCGCGCTCTATGTCTCGGGCGAAGAGGCCGTGGCGCAGATCGGCCTGCGCGCGCAGCGTCTGGGGCTGGCCGACGCGCCGGTGATGCTGGCCGCCGCCAATTCCCTCCGCGACATCCTCGCCGGCATCGACACGGCCATGACGCAAGGCAAGGGCGCGCCTGCCGTGATCGTGATCGACTCCATCCAGACCATCTTCGCCGACAATATCGAAAGCGCGCCCGGCACCGTGAACCAGGTGCGCGCCTGCGCCCATGAACTGGTGCGGGTGGCCAAACAGTCGAATGCCGCCGTGTTCCTGGTGGGCCACGTGACGAAGGACGGCCAGATCGCCGGCCCGCGCGTGGTCGAGCACATGGTCGACACCGTGCTGTATTTCGAGGGCGAACGGGGCCACCAGTTCCGCATCCTGAGGGCGGTGAAGAACCGCTTCGGCGCCACCGACGAAATCGGCGTTTTCTCCATGACCGATGGCGGCCTGTCGGAAGTGCCCAATCCTTCCGCCCTGTTCCTCGGCCGCTCGGAAGCCGGCAAGGGCGAACCGGTGGCGGGTTCCGCCATCTTCGCGGGCATGGAAGGCACAAGGCCGTTATTGGTGGAAATCCAGGCTTTGGTCGCACCCTCGCCGCTGGCCACACCGCGCCGGACCGTGGTGGGCTGGGATACAGGCCGGCTGGCCATGGTTTTGGCCGTGCTGGATGCCAGATGCGGCTTGCGTTATTCGGGCTGCGACGTCTATCTCAACGTCGCCGGCGGCCTCAGAGTCGTCGAGCCGGCCGCCGATCTGGCCGTGGCCGCCGCCCTGCTCTCGGCACTGGCCGACAGCCCGGCGCCGGAACGCACGGTGTTCTTCGGCGAGATCAGCCTGGCCGGCGAGGTTCGCCCGGTGAGCCAGGCGGAAGCGCGGCTGAAAGAAGCGGCCAAGCTGGGCTTCGAGCATGCGGTGATGCCGGCGGGCGCAAAGAACAAGGTGAAGGGCATCGGAACGAGCGAACTGATGCGGCTGAACGAACTGGTCGAACTCTTCCCCGCCGCCCGGGCCGCCGCCAAACGGGCCGCCGCCGGGCGTGACCAGCGCAACAGCTGGTCCGGTGAAGATGAGTAACGGTAAGGAATCCTGATGTCGTCGCTGCCGATCAACATCGTCGACCTGATCGTCATCGTCGCCCTGCTGCTGTCGGCGCTGCTGGCGCTGTTCCGCGGCATCGTCAAGGAAGTGCTGTCCATCGTCGGCTGGGTGGCGGCGCTGGCGGCGACCTACTTCTTCTTCCCCCATGCCCGCGACATGGCGCGGGTCTATATCGAATCGCGGCTGTTTGCCGATATCGCCGCCGGCATCGCGCTGTTCCTGCCGACCCTGATCCTGTGCTCGCTGCTGACCCATTGGGCGTCCGAACGGGTGCGCGCCTCGGCGATCTCGGCGGTGGACCGGTCGCTCGGCTTCCTGTTCGGCCTGGCCCGTGGTGCCCTGATCGTGGTGGTGGCCTTCTGGATCACCGACCGGCTGATCCCGGAACAGACCCGCCCGGCCTGGCTGAACGATGCCAAAACCCGCCCGCTGGCCGAAGCCGGCTATTTCTGGGGCGCGGAAATGATCCTGCGACAACTCGACCCAAGCCGGGTGCCGGAAAAACGGGTACAACCCGGCCAGGCGCCGACCCCGGTGCCCACACACCAGACACAGGGCACCCCAGGCCGGACCGGCGGCGCTGACTCGCGCGGCCAAACCGGCTATAAGACCGAGGAACGCCAGGGCATCGACAGTCTTATCCGGCAGGACAAGCCTTGAAGCCGCCGCGAGCCTGCCCCATCTACACCGCTCGCGGACGACGGAGCCGCTGACCATGCAGACCAATCCCTTCGACGACGACAAGCTGCGTGAGGAATGCGGCATTTTCGGCATTTTCGGCAGCCCCGACTCGGCCGCGAATACCGTGCTCGGCCTGCATGCCCTGCAGCATCGCGGGCAGGAAGCCGCCGGCATCGTCGCCTACCATGAGGGGCGCTTCAACAGCCATCGGGCGCTGGGTCATGTGGCGCCGAATTTCTCGTCGGAAAAGGTGATCCGCGACCTGCAGGGCAACAGCGCCATCGGCCATGTGCGCTATTCCACCTCGGGCGCCACCCTGCTGCGCAACGTGCAGCCGATCTACGCCGACCTGGAGCTGGGCGGCATCGCGCTGGCCCATAACGGCAACCTGACCAATGCGCGGATGATCCGCGACGACCTGGTGGCCAAGGGCAGCATCTTCCAGTCCACCATGGACACGGAAGTGATCACCCATCTGGTCGCGCTCAGCCGCAAGACCAACGTGGTGGACCGCATTGTCGACGCGCTGAAGCAGATCGAGGGCGCCTATGCGCTGGTGGCGCTGACGCCGAAGAAGCTGATCGGCGTGCGCGATCCCTGGGGCGTGCGGCCGCTGGTGCTCGGCAACCTGAAGGGCACGCCGATCCTGGCGTCGGAGACCTGCGCGCTGGATATCCTCGGCGCCGATTTCGTGCGCGACATCGAGCCGGGCGAACTGGTGGTGATCGATGCCGACGGCATCCATTCGCATCATCCTTTCCCGCCGGTGCAACGCCGCTTCTGCATCTTCGAATACATCTACTTCGCCCGCCCGGACTCGCAGGTGGAGGGCATGAGCGTCTACGAGGCGCGCAAGCAGATCGGCGCCCAGCTGGCGCGCGAGAACCCGGTCGAGGCCGATGTGGTGATCCCGGTGCCCGACAGCGGCGTGCCGGCGGCGATCGGCTACGCCGCCGAGAGCGGCATCCCGTTCGAACTGGGCATCATCCGCAACCATTATGTCGGCCGCACCTTCATCGAGCCGACCGACCAGATCCGCCATCTGGGCGTGAAGCTGAAGCACAATGCCAACCGCGCCTATATCGAGGGCAAGCGGGTCATCCTGGTCGACGATTCCATCGTGCGTGGCACCACTTCGACCAAGATCGTCGAGATGGTGCGCGAGGCCGGCGCGAAAGAGGTGCATATGCGCATCGCCTCTCCGCCCACCACGCATAGCTGCTTCTACGGCGTCGACACGCCGGAACGCTCCAAGCTGCTGGCGGCGACGCATACGGTCGAGGAGATGACCAAGTTCATCAAGGCCGACAGCCTTTCCTTCCTCTCGATGGACGGGCTCTATCGCGCCATGGGCCGCCCGGCTCGCGATGCCGCCAAGCCGGCCTTCTGCGATGCCTGCTTCTCCGGCGATTACCCGATTGGCCTGACCGACGAGGCCGATCGCAACACGCGTGGCCCGCGCCAGCTCACCCTGCTGGCCGAAACCGGCTAGCCTGCGCGATGGCCAGGGCGGCATCAGACCGCCCGGCCTGTCATCCGGGGGGAAACTCATGTCCTTGCGCTTCAAGGCTGCCGTGCTGCGCGAAACCGGCCTGCCCCTGCCCTATGCGCAATCCCGCCCGCTGCGGATCGAAGACGTCGACGCCGAAGGACCACGCGAGGGCGAGTTGCTGGTGCGTATCAAGGCCGCCAGCCTGTGCCGCTCGGATCTCTCGGTGGTGAACGGCCTGCGCGCCTGGCCGCTGCCCATCGTGCCGGGCCATGAGGCCAGCGGCGTGGTCGAGGCAGCCGGCCCCGGCGTGAGCCGGGTCAAACGCGGCGATGCCGTGGTGCTGATCTTCCAGCCGCAATGCGGCGCCTGTCCCAGCTGCACCTCCGGCGAGGCCCATCTCTGCGGCCCCGGCCTGCAGGCCAACCGTGCCGGCGGCCTGCTGGGCGGCGGCACGCGGCTGCGCAGCGGCGACACGCCGGTCCATCATCACATGGGCCTGTCGGCCTTCGCCGAATATGCCGTGGTGTCGGAAGCTTCGGTGATCAAGGTGGCAGATGGCATCCCGTTCGATGTGGCCGCGCTGTTCGGCTGCGCCGTGATGTGCGGCGCCGGCACCGTACTCAACACGGCAGCCGTGCGACCGGGCGACAGCGTCGCCATCGTCGGCCTGGGCGGCGTGGGTTCCAGCGCGCTGCTGGGAGCGAAACTCGCTGGCGCGGAACGTATTGTCGCGGTCGATACCGATGCGGCGCGGCTGGAAACCGCGCGCGATCTTGGCGCCACCGATACCGTGCTGGATCAGGCCGGCAATGGCGCCGCGCAGGTGCTGGACCTGACCGGCGGCGGCGCCGACCACGCCTTCGAAACCGCCGGTACGCTGGGCGCCTTTCACACCGCCTACCAGGCGGTGCGGCGCGGCGGCCAGGTGGTGACCGTGGGGCTGATCGACCCGAAAACCCCGTTCAGCCTCGATGTCGCCGCCCTGGTGACCGGCGCCAAGACGGTGAAGGGCAGCTATATCGGCAGCTGCAACCCGCAGCGCGACATCCCAAAATACATGGCGCTGCATCAGCGCGGCCTGCTGCCGGTGGACCGCCTGATCAGCCACCGCCTGCCTCTGGCGGACGTGAACACCGCGCTGGACCGCATGGCCGGCAACCAGGCCCTGCGGCAGATCATCCAGCCCTGAAGGGCGCCCGGCGCTTCTCGGCGCCGGCCATTTGGGCTATTTAGCCCCTCACCGACAGCCGGCCCGCCGGCGCAACCAAGCGAGAGTTACCATGCGTCTCAAGGACCGCATCGCGCTGATCACCGGCGCCAGCCGCGGCATCGGCGCCGCCATCGCCAAACGCTATGCCGCCGAGGGCGCGCATGTGATCTGCGTCGCCCGCACCACCGGCGCGCTGGAAGAGCTGGACGACGAGATCAAGGCGATGGGCGGCAGCGCCACCCTGGTGCCGCTCGACCTGGAGAAGACCGAACTGATCGACGGCCTGGCCGCGCCGCTCTACGAGCGGTTCGGCCGCATCGACATCGTGGTGGGCAATGCCGGCATCTTCGGCCGCATGACGCCGCTGCACCAGTTCCCGCCCGACCTGTGGGAGAAGGTGTTCAAGGTGAACGTGCATGCCAACCAGCGCCTGATCCGCGCCGTGCATCCGCTGCTGCATGCCTCGCCCTCGGGCCGCGCGATCTTCGTCACCTCTTCCGTCGCGCGCGACATCCGCGCCTACTGGGGCGCCTATGCGGCCTCGAAGGCCGCGCTGGATGCCATGGTGCTGGGTTATGCCAGGGAAACCGAGCAGAGCAACATCCGCGTGAACCTGGTCAATCCGGGCGGTACGCAGTCGAACATGCGCGCCGAGGCTTTTCCCGGCGAAGACCCGAACACCCTGCCCAAGCCGGAAGACATCATGGAGGTGTTCGTCGCGCTGGCCGAGGCCGGCTGCACCCGTCACGGCGAATGGATTTCCGCGCGCGACTTCTGCGGGATCGCGAAATAGCCGATGCATGGCGAGGCCATTGCCCGCCTGCTGGCCGCCCGCAAGGGCGGGCCGCTTTATGCGCCCGATTACGAGCTTGCGGGCCTGGACGATGTCTGGACCATCCAGTCCGGCGTGATGGCCGCGCTCGGCCCGGTCGGCGGCTGGAAGGTGGGCCGCTCCGCGCCCGACCAGCCGGCGATCCGCGCGCCGATCCGCGCCGGCATGATCCGGCCTTCGCCTGCGATATGGCAACCGTCGGAAACGCGGCTGCGCGGCGCCGAGCTGGAAATCGCGTTCCGCATCAATGCGCCGCTGCCGCCAGCTGATGCACCGGATTTCCTGTCACGCCTTGCGAAAGCCGTCACGCCACTGCCGGCCTTTGAGGTCATCGACAGCCGGCTGGGCGATCCGCGCACGGCAAGCCGGCTGTGGATTCTGGCCGATTTCCAGATGAATGCCGGGCTGGTGCCTGGTGCGCCGTTCGAGGGCGACTGGCAACCGGAGGATTTTGATCACGTGTCGGCACGGCTTGAAGCCGATGGCGAGGTGATCTGCGACGGCCCCGCGACTATGCCGGGTGGCTCGCCCTTTGCGCTGCTGGCCGAACTGGCGCGGAGCTGCGGCGATCATTGCGGCGGCCTGCAGCCGGGCCAGATCGTCACCACCGGCTCGTTTACTGGCCTGCGTTTCTTCAAGGCGGGCACGACGCTGACCGGCACGATTGCTGGCATGGCACCGATCAGCGCGACGTTTGCGGTTTGACACCACCGTCAATCCAGCGTCATGGCCGGGCTTGACCCGGCCATCCACGTCCAGTCATCTAGCAAAAAACACGTCGATGCCCGGGCCAGGCCCGGCCATGACAAGGTTGGTATTGGTATCGTGATGCCCCCTCCCCGCTCTCCCCTCGCCGGCATGGCGCTGGTTGCCTTTGGCGCTGTCGGCTTTGGCCTGATGCCGTTATTCGCCCGCATCGCCTATGCCGAAGGCCTGCCGCCGCTGTCGCTGCTGACCTGGCGGTTCGGCATCGCCACGCTCTGCCTGCTGCCCTTTGCCGGGCGCATGATCGCAGCAAAGCGCGATGCGCTGGTCGCAACCCTGGCCGGCGCCGGCTACATGGGGACGATGTTCTTCTATTTCCTGGCCCTGCAGCAGCTCAGCGTGGCGCTGACCGTGCTGATCCTGTTCACCTATCCCCTGTTCACCATCCTGCTTGGCTGGCTCGCCTTCGGCGAACGCCTGACCTGGCCGAATGCCGTGGCCGCCCTGCTGGTGCTGGCGGCGGCCATGCTGATCCTGTCGCCGGCGGGGTTCGGCAATGACGGCCTGCCGCTGATCGCCATCGGCATGGCCTTCATTCCGCCGCTGGCCTATGCGGTGTTCATGCATGTCGCCGCCAAGCGTCTGAGCGCGGTGACGATCCCGGTGCGTCTTGGCGGCGTGTTCCTCGGCGGCCTGATCGCCATGCTTCTGCTCGGCCTGCTGATGGATGGCGGCATCACCAATCCTGCCTCGATCGCCGGCTGGGGCGCCGTGCTGGCGCTGGCCATCGTCAGTACGGTGGGCGCGCTTGGCCTGCTGCTTCTGGGGGCGCCGGCGGCCGGCGCCGAACGCACGGCGATTGCCGGCGCCAGCGAACTGGTCACCGCCCTGGCGGTGGGTGCGATTGCTTTTGGCGAAAGCCTGGATTTGCGTATGATCGGCGGCACGATATTGATCTTTGTTGCCATCCTGCTGGCCGCCAGGAGTGGCGGAGATAGCCGGTAGATTACGACACATTTTTTGTGTCTATTAATATTATCAACAAAATAATTTGCTAAAAACGAGCAAGGCGCCTATTCTTCCCGCATAAAGATAAATCGGGAGGGAAACATGCATCGCTCAGTCTCGCCATGGCTTCTGGCCGCCGCCCTGGGGGTGGCCGCCTATGGCCTGGTCGGCATTGGCCAGTTCGGCATTGGCCACTTCGGCATTGGATCGGCCACCGCGCAGCAGCGCAACGGCATCACCGACATCACCCTGGCCGCGCAGACCTGCAATGTCTGCCATGGCAGCGCGTCCTACATCTCGCCCACCATGCCGGCGATCCACGGCCATGATGCCAACACGCTCTATGCCGCGCTGACCGAGTTCAAAACCGACAAGCGCCCCTACACCATCATGGGCCGCATCGCGCGCGGCTATTCCGACGAGCAGCTCAGGGCGCTCGCCGATTACCTGGCCAAGAACTGAAGCGGGAGATCCAGCCATGACCACCTATTCCCGCCGCCACATCCTGGCCGCCGGCGCCGCGTCAGCCGCCGTGTTCGGCCTGCCCCATATCGCCAAGGCCCAGGCGGCCGGCCGCGTCGTCGTGATCGGCGGCGGCTTCGGCGGCGCCACGGCCGCGCGCTATATCAAGCTGTTCTCGCCCAACACGGAGGTGACGCTGATCGAGCGCGATCCGAGCTATATCACCTGCCCCTTCTCGAATTACGTGCTGGGCGGCATCCGCAAGCTGGACGATATCACCCAGCGCCGCGATCCGCTGCAGCAGCGCTACGGCATCAAGATCCTGCGCGGCGAGGCATCGGCCGTCGACACCAATGCCAAGCGCGTGCGCCTGAAGGATGGCGGCCAGGTGAATTACGACCGCCTGGTGGTGGCGCCGGGCATCGAGCTGAAATATGCCGGCGTGCCGGGCTGGAGCGAGCAGGCCGCCAATACGGTGATGCCACATGCCTGGAAGGCAGGACAGCAGACCCTGCTGCTGCGCAAGCAGCTGGAAAGCATGGCCGATGGCGGCACCGTGATCGTGGCGCCGCCAGCCAATCCGTTCCGCTGCCCGCCCGGCCCCTATGAGCGCGTCAGCATGATCGCGTGGTACCTGAAGACCCATAAGCCGAAATCGAAGATCCTGGTCCTGGACGCCAAGGACGCCTTCTCGAAGCAGGGCCTGTTCGTTTCGGGCTGGGAAAGCCAGTATCCCGGCATGATCACCTGGATCGCCGGCAAGGATGGCGGCAAGATCGAGAGCGTCGATCCGAAGGACATGACGGTCACAGCCGGCTTCGGCAAGGAAAAGGGCGCGGTGATCAACATCATCCCGCCGCAGAGCGCCGGCAAGATCGCCATTGATGCCGGACTGGCAGAAGCAAACGGCTGGTGCGCCGTCGAGCCGACCAGCTTTGCCTCGAAAAAAGCCAAGGATGTCTATGTGCTCGGCGATGCCTCGATCGCCGGCGCCATGCCGAAATCCGGCACCGCGGCCAACAGCCAGGCCAAGGTGGTGGCGGCGAATGTGGTTTCAAGCCTGCGCGGCACCACGCCGCCGGCGGCGGTGTTCCACAATACCTGCTACAGCCTGGTGACGCCGGAATACGGCATCTCGGTCACCGGCACCTACCGCGCCGGCCCGCAAGGCGTGGCGGAAGTGCCCAATGCCGGCGGCGTCTCGCCCATGCAGGCCAATGCGGCCCAGCGCAAACTGGAAGCCGAGCATACCGCCGGCTGGTATGCCGGCATCATCGCCGACACCTTTGGCTGAGCGCGCTCGCCCAGCAAAAAACCCCCGGAGCATGAAGCTCCGGGGGCTCAGTTGGGGAACACGAGGGTCATCCCTCGACGCTGACCCGATTTTTATCCCATGACGGAGCAATCGATTGCTGTGACCATGGTCACAGCCCGAACCGCTCCATAAAACTGTCATGGATCAAATATTTAGCCGGTGTAATCGGCCCGGTTGCGCTAGGTCAAAGCCGCCGCGCGGCAGACATGCTCCAGTTGCGCCATGATCGACTCCGCCGCTCCCCATTCCACCGCGACCCTGGCCGCTCTGGCGGCCCGGATCGGCCCGGTGCCGCGCTATACCTCCTACCCCACCGCGCCACATTTCCAGGCTGTGGACAATGACCGCGCCTGGCGCGGCTGGCTGGGCGAGCTGCCGGATGACAGCGCCTTCAATCTCTATGTGCATGTGCCCTTCTGCCGGCAGATGTGCTGGTATTGCGGCTGCCATACGCAGGTGGTGAAGAATGACGAGACGCTGGAGCGCTTCCTGCAGCTGCTGCTGCGCGAGATCGACCTGACCCTGCCTTACCTGCCGTCGCGGCCGCGCCTGGCCGGCCTGCACTTTGGTGGCGGCACGCCCAGCATCCTGGGCAGCGACGGCCTGCAGCGCATCGCCGAAAAGCTGTATCACCATTTCACCCCGGAGCCCGGCGCCGAGATCGCCATCGAGCTCGATCCGCGCCGTTTCGACGCCGGCCTGATCCCCGGCCTGAAGGCGCTTGGCATCAACCGCACCAGCCTGGGCGTGCAGAGCCTGGACGAAAGCGTGCAGGCCGCCATCAATCGCCGCCAGCCGCTCGACCTGGTGGCGCGCACCGTCGATGCCCTGCGCGAGGCCGGCATCACCTCGCTCAATCTCGACCTGATCTATGGCCTGCCGCGTCAGACAGTGGAGAATGTGATCAGCACCGTACAGCAGAGCATGGCACTGCAGCCCGACCGCGTCGCGCTGTTCGGTTATGCCCATGTGCCATGGATGAAGGCGCATCAGGCCCGCATCGATACCGCCACCCTGCCCGATACCGCGGCGCGTTTCGCCCAGGAGGCAGCGGCAGCGCAGACCCTGGTGGAAAACGGCTTCTGCCGGGTCGGCCTCGATCATTTCGCCCGCCCCGACGACAGGCTGGCGCAGCATGCCGTCAACGGCGAGCTGCATCGCAATTTCCAGGGTTACACCACGGCCGTCGGCGAAGTGCTGCTCGGCTTCGGCCCCTCGGCGATCAGCACCCTGCCACAGGGCTATGCGCAGAACATCCCGTCGGTCGCCTCCTGGCGACAGGCCGTGCATAACGGCGACCTGCCGGTCGCCCGCATGCGCCCGGTGTCCCAGGAAGATGGCCTGCGGCGCGCCGTGATCGAAGAGCTGATGTGCCATCTCAATGTTGATCTGGCAGACATGGCGCAGCGGCACGGCATGACCGCAAACCTGTTCGATGCCGACCTGCCGCGGCTGGAGTTGCTGGAGCATCATGGCATCGTGC
>NZ_JANLJJ010000082.1:25733-29509 GCF_029255545.1 Ferrovibrio sp.
GGTCTGTTTGATCCCTATCGCATGGGCGGGCTGATGCTTGCCAACCGCATCGTGATGGCGCCGCTGACGCGCAACCGTGCCGGGGCCGGCAATGTAGCGACCGCGCTGACCGCCGAATATTATGCCCAGCGCGCCGATGCCGGCCTGATCGTGGCCGAGGCCAGCCAGGTCTGCCCGGAAGGACAGGGTTATCAGGACACGCCGGGCATCCATTCCGAAGCGCAGGTGGGCGCCTGGAAAACGGTGACCGATGCGGTGCATGCGCGCGGCGGCAAAATCTTTCTGCAGCTCTGGCATGTCGGCCGCATCAGCCATGTCTCGCTGCAGCCCAACGGCCAGGCACCGGTGGCACCTTCGGCGATCCGCGCCAACTCCAAGACCTTCGTGAACGGCAGCTTCACCGAGGTTTCCGAGCCACGCGCCTTGCGGCTGGACGAACTGCCGGGCATCGTGGCCGCCTATCGCAAGGGCGCGGCGAACGCGATCAGGGCCGGCTTCGACGGCGTGGAGATCCACGGCGCCAACGGCTACCTGCTGGACCAGTTCCTGCGCGACGGCACCAACAAGCGCACCGACGACTATGGCGGCAGCATCGAAAACCGTGCCCGCCTGATGCTGGAGGTGACGGCCGCCATCGTCGCCGAGATCGGCGCGGAGCGCACCGGCATTCGCCTCTCGCCGGTAACACCGGCCAATGACGCCAGCGACAGCAACCCGCAGCCGGTGTTCAATTACGTGGTGGAGCAGCTCGACAAGCTGAACCTCGTTTATATCCACGTGATCGAGGGCGCCACTGGCGGCGACCGCAATTTCGGCGCCGGCTTCGACTACGAAGCCCTGCACAAGCGCTTCCGCAACACCTGGATCGTCAATAACGGTTACACGCTGGAATCCGCGCAGCAGGCGCTGGCCGGGAAACGCGCCGATCTGGTCGCCTTCGGCCGGCCCTTCATCAGCAATCCGGACCTGGTCGCGCGCCTGCGCCACAACGCGCCGCTGGCGCCATTGGATCGCGCCACGCTCTATGGCGGCGGCGCCAAAGGCTATACCGATTATCCGGTGCTAGAAATGGCGAAGTAAGCATTCCACTGAGGTCCGCAGGGCCAGCCGGCCAAACCGGCTGGCCTTTTCATTTCAGCGTGATCGATGCGCGTTTTCCGGAACTGCCGATGCCCGATCCGGGTTACCTTCGGATTGGATTCACCTGAGGCCCGCCATGCCATCCAAGCCCCTGCCCCATCTGGTATCGCTGGCCAGCGCCGTGCCGCGCTTCGACCTTGAGCAGGACGATGTGGCGAACCGCGCCGGCGAAATATTTGCGCCGATGGTGAGCGACTTCCAGCGCCTGATGCCGGTCTATCGCAATGCCGAGATCGAGCGGCGCCATTCCTGCGTGCCGATCGACTGGTATGCCGATTCCCACAGCTTTGCCGAACGCAACGGCCTGTTCCTCGATCATGCCACCGCCCTGCTGGCCGAGGCGGCGCGCAAGGCGCTCGACCAGGCCGGGTTGAAACCGTCCGACATCGATACGCTGATCACCGTCTGCTCGTCGGGCATCGCCACGCCCAGCCTGGATGCCCGCGTGATGCAGCATCTGGGCTTCCGCAGCGATGTGCAGCGCCTGCCGATCTTCGGCCTGGGCTGCGCCGGCGGCGTGCTGGGCCTGACGCGCGCCGCGGCCCTGGCGCGGGCGGAACCTGCTTCGCGCGTGCTGCTGCTCGCCGTCGAACTCTGCGGCCTCACCTTCCGCCAGCAGGACCGCTCGAAAAGCAACATCATCGCCACGGCCCTGTTTGGTGACGGCGCCGCAGCGGCCATCATTAGCTGCCGTCCCGAACATTCCGCTGGCCCCGCGCTGGGCGCCGCCGCCGAGCATACCTGGCCGAACAGCCTGGGCGTAATGGGCTGGGATGTGCTGGATGACGGGCTGAAGGTGGTGTTCTCCGGCAATATTCCCGATCTGGTGCGCAACGACCTGCGTCCGGTGGTGGATACTTTCCTCAGCCGCCAGGGCCTGACCCTTGATGACATCGCCGGCTATGTCTGCCATCCCGGCGGCGCCAAGGTGCTGGATGCGCTGGAAGCCTGTTTCGAGCTGCCGCCGCGTGCGATGAGAGAGGCGCGCGACGTTCTGCGCCGCCATGGCAACATGTCTTCCGTCACCGTGCTGTTCGTGCTGCAGGAAACCCTGAACAGCGGCGCCAGCGGCCGCCACCTGCTCACCGCCCTGGGGCCTGGCTTCACCGCGGCGATGCTGCTGATGGACCTGCCATGACGCCGCTCTACTGGGCGCTGGCCTTCGTGGTGCTGCAGCGCCTGGCCGAGCTGGCCTGGGCCGCGCGCAACACCAAACGCCTGCTGGCGCGCGGGGCGCGCGAGCATGGCGCGCGACATTATCCGCTTTTCGTGCTGCTGCATGCCTCCTGGCTGGCCGCCATCGCGCTGACCGTGCCGGCAGATGCCGAACCGAGCTGGCTGCTGCTCGGCCTGTTTGCCCTGCTGCAGCTCGGCCGCGTCTGGGTGATAGCATCGCTTGGGCCTTACTGGACCACGCGGGTGATCACGCTGGATGACGCGCCGCTGGTAAAACGCGGCCCGTTCCGATTCCTGCGCCACCCGAATTACTGGGTGGTGGCCGGCGAGATCGCCGTGCTGCCGCTGGCCTTCGGCGCCTGGCCGGTGGCGCTGGCATGGAGCCTGCTCAACGCGGCGCTGCTGCGACACCGTATCCGCGTCGAGGAAGCCGCCTTGCGGCCGCGTCGCCTGATTTAACGCCCTATAGCGACTCCCTCCCGTCGCGGATCGGCGCCGCCGACCAACCGGTCGGGCCAGACTTCGATACCCTGCAGGCCGCTGCCCAATTCACCCACGCCAACCTTGTGACCGCGCTGCCGCATCTCATCGGCCAGATCGGCCAGCGGCGTATCGCGCTCCAGTTCAAGGCCTGCATTGCGGTCAAGGAAATGCGGCTGGGCAACCGCCTGCTGGATATCCATCTGCCAATCAAGCACGTTGATCACGGCCTGCGCCACATAGCCGATGATGCGGCTGCCGCCGGGTGAGCCGACCACCAGACGCAGCGAGCCATCGGCATTAAACGCCACCGCCGGCGTCATCGAACTGCGCGGCCGCTTGCCCGGATCGATGCGGTTGGCCACCGGCCGGCCGTTGCTTTCCGCATCGGCGGAGAAATCGGTGAGCTGGTTGTTGAGCAGGAATCCATGCACCATCTGGCGTGAGCCGAACACATTCTCGATTGTTACCGTCATCGATACCGCGTTGCGCTGCGCATCCACCACCGAGACGTGGCTGGTGGACGGCAGTTCCCAAGCCGTGTCGCGGCCATAGAGAAGCCCCTGTTTCTGCGGCGGATCGCCCGGCGCCGCCGGCTGCTGCGAGGCCCGCCCCGGCCGGATCAGCGCGGCGCGATCGCGCAGATAACCCCTGTCGAGCAGGCCTGTCAGCGGCAGGCGCACATGATCGGGGTCGCCGACATAGTAATCACGGTCGGCATAGGCCAGGCGGCTGGCCTGCGCCACGATGTCGATGGCTTCCGGCCCGGCCGGCGGCAGCCCGGGCAGATCGAACTGCGCCAACATGCCCAGCATCTGCAGCATGGTGATGCTGGAGGATGGCGGCGCCATGGTGCAGACGCGATAGACGCGGTAGGCAATGCAGGCTGGATCGCGCTCGACAGCACGATAACCGGCCAGATCAGCCATCGTCATCGCGCCGGGATTCGGCGCGGTTCTGACGGCGGTCACGATATCGGC
>NZ_JANLJJ010000082.1:29609-47045 GCF_029255545.1 Ferrovibrio sp.
TCCCAGACCAGCATGAAGCCGCCGCCGCCGATACCGGAGGATTGCGGCTCGACCAGATTGAGCACCAGCGCGGTGGCAATCGTGGCATCAACCGCCGACCCACCCTCGGCCAGAATCTGCGCCCCGGTCTGCGCCGCCAGCGGATTGGCTGCTGCCGCCATATAATGGGTCGCAATGGCTGTCGTTTTCTCGGCGCGGCCGGTCTGCGCCTCGGGTGCGATACTTTCGTATGCAGCGGGCGCGGCAGACCGCGGCTGGGCCGACGCGGGCAGCGCCGGAAAAACAGCCAGAAGTGCTACAACCAGCCCGGCAATTCCATGCTTATATGTCTGCGACATGTCCATTCCGCTCATCCGGCCGATTACGATGTTGTAATAAAATAATAGAGCGATCCCGGCGCCGGAGATAGGTAGTTCCCCTTAAGTAGAAAACCGGGATTATCTCCAAGCCATGTTTCCGGTAGGTCTATTGCATCAACGCAGAGACGCGCGGGAGATTCCGATGGCCACAGCACACGCAATTCAGCAGCAGAGCGCTCTGTCCCGTGCCCGGCCGCCGGTGGGCCTACGCCGGCCGGCGGCCCCCCAATTCGAGAATGACGCGGGCCTTGTTCCCATCCTGCCCGGCATAACCACCGAACTGCATCGGATTGGGTGCCCCGTTGCGGCGGAGCGCGGCCAGGAAATCTGCATCGCCGGCGCGCCGGCGGATCATGTCTACAAGGTCGTGGACGGCACCCTGCGGATTTCCCGCCTCCTGCCCGATGGCCGCCGCCATATCGCCAATTTCCTCACGCAGGGCGATTTCTTCGGTTTTTCCGATATCGGCGATTATACCTATTCCCTGGAAGCCTTGACCGATTGCGCCCTGATCCGCTATCCGCGTCGCCGCTTCGACGCCATCCTCGAGCATGACCCCCAGGCGGGACGGCAGATGTTCCGCCTGCTCTGCCGTCAGTTCAATGCCGCCAATGAATTGCTGATGACCCTGAGCCGCAAGACGGCGGCCGAGCGCATCGCCACGTTTCTGCTGACCATGATCCACCGCCAGGGCAGCCAGGATGGCCGCCAACTGATGCTGGCCATGCCACGTGTCGACATTGCCGACCACCTCGGCCTGACCATCGAAACGGTGAGCCGCGTGGTGACGCAGTTGCGGCAGCGTCGGCTGATCGATCTGCGGGGCAGCAACGACGTCGCGATCCTGAACCGGGATGCCCTGGAGGAACTGGCAGGCGACTGATCCCCCCTCGGGCGCCTGCCTTACCGACCAGGACGATTGCGGCAGCGCCCGGCGCTGCCGCATTTTTTTATGGCCGTGGATACAGAAAAAGCGCCGCACCCAGTGCGGCACCAGAGCCGGCCTGCATTTGCAAACGTGGTCAGTGAACCGCGAGGGCCTGTTCTATCGCCTCGAACAGGGCGGCATGCGAGAGTGGCTTGTCGAGCAGAGCCAGCACGCCCAGGTCGTTCGCCTGGTTCTGCAGGCTCGCGTCGCGCTTGCCGGTGATCAGGATGGTTGCCGGCACCTTGCCACGGTCGCGCATCGCCTGCAGCAACTGGATGCCGGTCATGTTCGGCATATGCACGTCCAGAATCAGGCAGCACCGGCTCAGGTCAGGATCAGCGGCTAGGAAGCGCTCCCCGGATTCGAAATCCTGTACCGCATAGCGTCGCACCTGCAACAGCGCCTTCAGCGAGTCGCGGACGACATCGTCATCATCGATGACATAGATCAGGGGGACGGAAGAGTCTGCCATAACGATGGCAGGATATCCGCCCCCGTCGTGAATACAATTAAGGGAGACTACTTAGCGTCGTCGCTGCCCGGGAACCCGGCAGCCAGGGCCATGCGGATCAGGTGCGACAGGCTGTCGGCATCCATTTTCTTCATCAGGTTGGCGCGATGGATTTCCACCGTGCGCGGGCTGATGTTCAACTGAAAAGCGATCACCTTGTTCGGGTTGCCGATGATCAGCTGGTTCAGGATATCGCGTTCGCGGCCCGTCAGACCGGCGATGCGAGCCCGAACCTCGGAAATATCAATATCTGGCAGCAGGCCGGCCGGGGCTGCCTGGATGGTCCGGGCCACGGCGTCAAGGATGGCGGTGTTGGCATAGGGTTTCTCAATGAAATCCACCGCACCGGCCTTCATGGCGCGCACTGCCAGGGGCACATCGCCATGGCCGGTCACGACAATGACAGGCAGGGCGATATTCTTGGCGCGCAGATGCTCGAGCAGGGCAATGCCATCCATCCCGGGCATGCGCATGTCGATGATGGCGCAGCCGCTGGTCACCGGACGATAGCCGAGCAGGAAAGCTTCGGCCGAGGCGAAGGCGACAGCCTCCATGCCTTTGGCCAGCAGAAGGGCGGCCAGCGAATCGCGGACGAATTCATCGTCATCGACAATAAAAACCGTCGGCTGGCTCATTCCTGCCCGCCCTCGTCGGACATGAGCGGAAGACGAAACCGGAAGATCGTACCCCCCTCGGGGTTCGGATCGGCCCAGAGCCGGCCGCCATGGGATTCCACGATCGACTGGCTGATCGACAGGCCGATCCCCATGCCGTCTTTTTTACTGCTGACAAAGGGCTTGAACAGTCTGACTGCGATTTCCGGATCGATGCCGGGACCGCTGTCGATGATCTCGACCTCCTGGTAATCCTCACCCGCGCTGGTGCGGATCGCCAGCTCGCGCTGCTCCACATCGCGCAGAGCCTCGACCGCGTTGCGCACCAGATTGACCACCACCTGCTGGATCTGGATCTTGTCGATCTGCACTGGCTCCAACGTCCTGTCGAGATCAAAACGGACCTGAACGCCATCGATCTTCGCCCCGATGGTGGCGAGATTACTCGCCTCGATCACCAGCCGGTTGAGATCTTCCGGGCTACGCTCGACCGGCCCCTTTTCGACGAAACTGCGCAGGCGACGAATGATCTGGCCCGCCCGCTCGGCCTGGCCAATCGCCTTGAGGATGAAGTCCGGCACCTGCGGCGGCACGTCGCTGCCGGCGGTTTCGATCATCTGTCGCGCCGCCTCGGCATAATTCATGATCGCGGTCAGCGGCTGGTTGAGCTCATGCGCCAGCGAGGAGGATAATTGACCCATGGCGCTGAGGCGCGAGATATGCACCAGCTCGGCGGTCAGTTCCCGCACCCGCAGTTCGGACTGATGCCGTTCGGTGATGTCGCGGATCACGCCGATGAAGCCCCGGCTGCCGCCATTGCCACGCATCTCGCCGATCGACAGATCGATGGGAAACACCGTGCCGTTCTTGTGCTGGGCCTGCACTTCGCGGCCGGTACCGATGATCTTGGCCTGGCCCGTGGCATGATAGCTGTGCAGGTAGCTGTCATGCTCGCGACGGTAAGGCTGCGGCATCAGGATGTTGACATTCTGACCGACCACTTCCACGGCGCGATAGCCAAATATCCGTTCGGCAGCGCGGTTGAACAACTCGATACGACCATCCGGGGTGATGGCGATGATGGCATCATGGGCGCTGTCGATCAGCGCGCGGAACCGCTCCGCCGCCTGCTGCTCCACGCCCTCGCTCTGCTCACGCCTGGCAATTTCGCTGCCAAGCTCGGCTGTACGCGTGCGGACGTCACGGTGGACCAGGCCCATCTGGCGCTGAATCCAGGCAAAAACCGCCAGCAGGGCCGCCGTCAGGCCAAGCCCGACTGCCGGCCATGGCCAGTCCCGTCCCGTCCCTTCATAGGCAACGTAAGAGAGGGTCAGTCCGGCCGCCGCAGTGGCGATCATGATCAGGGGCATCTGCAAACGGGACATACTCAAATCACCGGTTCTTGAATATCTGGTCCGGTTGTCGATTCCGACGGCACTTCATGAGTTCATATTTACTCGATATCAACCGCAACAGCCATTGATCCGCAAGCTTTTTTCGATCTTTCAGGCGATTCGCGGGCTGTGGCGGCGGCCGTTACGCGCCTGCAACATACAAATACTTTGTTACGGGGTGTTGCTCCGGCGACGTTAACCTTTCGCGACAAGGCGGCTCTGTGAGAGCGAAGGCGGACGCTTCATACAGGAGACTTCGCCATGGTCACATCGGTCACCTCCGCCAGCAGCACGACGACCACTGCCAGCAGCAGCGCCTCAACCGCGCTGGCCAGTGATTTTGATACCTTCCTGACCCTGCTCACCACGCAGCTCAAGAACCAGGATCCGACCGATCCGATGGATCCGAACGACTTCACCCAGCAACTGGTGCAGTTCAGTCAGGTCGAGCAGCAGATCAACATGAACAGCAATCTCGAGACCATCATCGCATTGCTGCAGACCCAGCAGAACAGCACCAATCTTGGCTATATCGGCAAGGTCGTCGATGTCGACAGCAATGAGGCCAAGCTGGCCGAGGGCGGCACGGTTTTCTGGTCCTACGAACTGCCCGAAGGCACGACCAGCGTGCAGTACAATATCCTGGACGAGGATGGCAACGTGGTGCGCACCGTCAGCTCCGCCTCGGGCGATGACGGATTTACCACCGGCAGCAGGATCGAGATTTCCTGGGACGGCACCGACACCAGTGGCAATGCCCTGGATGCCGGCACGTACACCCTGGAGGTGACGGCAAAGGATTCGACCGGCCAAGTGCTGGACGGCACCAAAGTCTATGCGCGTGGCTATGTTGAGGCAATCGAGACCATCGATGGCGAGCAGTATCTGATCGTCTCGGGCATGCAGGTCTTGCCCTCCGACGTGGTTTCGGTTTTTGCCACTTCGGACACCGACAGCAGCGAAAGCTGAGGCTGCCATATGTCCCGTCCACTGATTTTCGTCGCCACGCCCTGTTATGGCGGGCAGGTACACCAGCTTTACATGCAGTCGGTGATCCAGCTGATGCAGCATGCCCGCGGCAGCATGTTCGATACCACGCTGGCCCTGCTGGGCAATGACTCGCTGATCACCCGCAGTCGCAATACCCTGGTGTCGGCATTCCTGGAAATCCCGCAGGCCAGCCACCTGATGTTCATCGATGCCGATATCTCCTTCGAACCGGCACAGGTGGAACGCATGCTGAAACTGGGCGAGGATGTGGTGGCCGGCATCTACCCATTGAAGGTGCTGGACTGGCAGAATGCCCTGCCCCTGCCCGGCCGCGCGATCATCCATGAAGAGATGGCGCTGCGGTATTGCGGCGAAGCCTGCCGCGGCGAAGAGGCCGAGCGGCGCGGCGATTTCATCAGCGGCACCTACGCCGGCACCGGATTCATGCTGATCGCCCGTGCCGCGCTGGAGCGCATGATCGCAGCCTACCCTGAATTGCGGTATGGCAGCGTGCATGTCTATCCGCCGACGCGGTCGAACCGGCCGCAATACGCCCTGTTCGACTGCATGATTGATCCGGACAGTGGCACGTATCTGAGCGAGGATTATGCCTTCTGTCGGCGCTGGCGCCAGATCGGCGGCAAAATCTGGCTCGACACCAAAGGCCGCCTGACCCATTCGGGCATGCATGATTTCCACGGCAATCCGGCGCCGCGTTTCGCCGCGCCGGCGATGGCGTGATCGGCATCACAAATTCTTCGCCACGAATCCCGACGCCAAATGTGGTAAATGAAATTTAACTACGGATTGCAACACAGCGTTACAAAGCCGGACTTTCGCTAGGTTGCATTGGCTGGCATCATGCAGCCACAAACAGCAGCCAATCGAATCCTCCCTGATGTCGCGCATTCCCCATATCCTGATCGTCGATGACGACCGCGAGATCCGCAATCTGCTAATGCGGTTCCTCACTGAACATGGCTTCCGCGTCACGCCCGCCGCCGATGGCCGCGGCATGCAGTCGGCCCTCAAGAACGGCCGCTTCGACCTGATCGTGCTCGATCTGATGCTGCCCGGCGAGGACGGGTTGCAGCTCTGCCGCAAGATCCGGCAGGACATGTCGATTCCGATCCTGATGCTGACCGCCCTGTCGGGCGAGGCCGACCGCATCCTCGGCCTGGAGATCGGCGCCGACGATTACCTGACCAAGCCGTTCAGCCCGCGCGAACTGGTCGCCCGCATCAAGGCGATCCTGCGCCGGGCCACATCGACCGGCGACGAGGATGGCAGCCGGCCGCAGGCCTACAGCTTTGGCGGCTGGATCCTGGAGATCGGCAAGCGGCACCTGCGTTCGCCCGATGGTGCATTGCTGCCGCTGACCTCGGGTGAGTTCGACCTGCTGATTGCCTTCGCCGAGCACCCGCAGCGGGTGCTGAGCCGCGACCAGTTGCTCGATCTGACCCGCGGTCGCTCCACCGTGCTGTTCGACCGCAGCATCGACGTGCAGGTCAGCCGCCTGCGTAAAAAGATCGAAGTCGATCCGAATATGCCCGATCTGATCAAGACAGTCCGTAGCGGAGGCTATATCTTCACGCCAGAGGTCAAGGCCCTGCAGGCGGCATAAATGCGTCCTTTCCGGCAAGCGCTGCGGCGGATCGGCAGCGATCGCATCATCTGGCGAATAGCTGGTACGATTTTGCTTGCCATCCTTTGTACCCAGATCGCCACCGTGCTGCTGCTACGCAGCACGCGGCCGGGAGACATGCCGGTCTACCCCATCACAACCCTGATGGCCGAAATGCAGCGCCATATCGCCGGCACGCCACCCGCCGAGGCCGATATCCTGCACCGCCTGTCTGATCCGGGCCCACCGCCGGAAACCGGCAGGCCATTGCTGTTCCCGTTCCGGGACGTGGAATACCGGCTGCGACAGTCCCTTGTCGGGCCCGCAGAAATCCGCATCGGCGTCGACTTCCCGCGCCGTCCCGGCGGGCGCCTGCTGTTCTGGCCCCTGCCGGTTCCGCGCATCGCCGTCGAACCACCCGAACCCGGCCCGCCGCCGCATGATCAGCCACCGCGCGGATTGCCACCTGGACCGCCCCCCGGACCACCACCCGGACTGCCGGCCGGCGCGTATCCCCCGCCACCTCCCGGCGGACCTTATGGGTCACCGCACCCGGCATTGGGAATCGAGGATTTCCAGGTGCCTGGCATCTTCACCATCTGGGTGCGCCAGGCGCCGGAAGGCGAATGGCAGGCCTGGCGGCCCAAGCAGAGCTTTGAGCCGATCGAGCCCTGGCTGTTCACCCTGCTGTGGTTCGCTGTGATCGCAGCCATCATCGCCGCGCTGACCTTCTGGTCGACGTGGCGGCTGCTGCGCCCGCTGAAAGCCCTGGTGACAGCAGCGCAGGACTGGCGGGCCGAACAGGAGCCCACGCCATTGCCCGAACGCGGCCCGCTGGAATTCCGCGCCATCGCCTCGGCCTTCAACGACATGCAGGGCGAGATCGGCCGCTTCGTGCGCGACCGTTCGGAGCTGGTGGTGGCCCTGTCGCATGACCTGCGCA
Organism: Ferrovibrio sp.; assembly: GCF_029255545.1. Taxonomy (GTDB): domain Bacteria; phylum Pseudomonadota; class Alphaproteobacteria; order Ferrovibrionales; family Ferrovibrionaceae; genus Ferrovibrio. The sequence continues at coordinate 36,973 of NZ_JANLJJ010000082.1, forward strand.
CGCCGCTGACGCGACTGCAATTGCGCGCCGAATATATCGACGACCCGGAACAACGCCAACGCATGCTGGACGAGTTGCATTTCATGGAAACGCTGACCGACCAGTTGCTCAGCTTCACCTCGTTCAATCCGGGCAATGAAGCCGTGCAGCGCGTCGATATCGCCGTACTGCTGACCACGCTGTGCGACGATCGCAGCGATGCCGGCGCCGTGGTGGAATATGCCGGCCCGGCCCATCTGGTGATCGATTGCCGGCCGACCGCGATCCTGCGGGCGATGATGAACCTGGTTGAGAATGCCATCAAATACAGCGATTTCGCTTATGTCTCGCTGCAAGCCGAGGCCGATGGCGTGCGCATCTTCATCCGCGACAGCGGATCCGGCATTCCCGAGAGTGAACTGAAACGCGTGTTTCAGCCCTTCTACCGCGTCGATGCCTCGCGTAACCGCGAGACCGGCGGCTTGGGCATGGGCCTGAGCGTGGCCCGCGCCATCGTGCTGGAACATCGCGGCCGCATCACCCTGCGTAACCGCCAGCCACACGGGCTGGAGGTCGAGATTTACCTGCCCACCGCGCAGCACCGGCCGCCAGCCGCCTGACTCTTGGCTGCCTGACTCTTGGCCGCCCAACCGGCCGTCTCCAGCCCTAGCCTTTCATGCCCAGCGCGGTGGTCATCATCTCGTTGGCGGCCTGGATCACCTGCGAATTCATGGAATAAGCCTGCTGGGCGATGATCAGTTTGGTCATCTGGTCGGCGGTATCGGCGGTGGATTGCTCCAGCGCGCTGCCGACAATACTGCCGACGCCATTGGAGTGGCTGACCGGATTGCCGTAGACGGCACGGCCGGACTCCTCGGTGGCCAGAAAGGCCGTACCGTCTACGCGGTCGAGACTGTCGGGCTCGGCAAAATTCGCCAGCAGTATCTGGCCCTGCACGCTGGTACTGCCATCGTCATAGCTGACGGTGATCGCGCCGCCATCCGTAATGCTCACGCCGGTGAAGCTGCCGCCGGCGGCATTGTCGTCGGCATCCACGGTATAGATTTGTGGGGTGCCGGTGCCGCTGGCCGGCGCCGCCATCAGGTAATAGCCCGCCGCATTGACCAGCCGGCCGCTGCTGTCGAGGTGGAAATCGCCCTGCCGTGTGTAATAAACGGTGCTCTCAAAACCGGTCGGCTCACCGGTTTCCGGATCGACGCCGGTCGGCTTGGCAACGGGAAAAAATCCATTGCCACTGATCGCCGCCGATGACGTGCTAGAGTCGGATACAATCTGGCCCTGGCCGCGGTTGAGAAAATCGGCATAGGCCGTGACGCCCATCTGCTTGCTGCCGCCCAACACCGGGCTGCTGGTGCTCTGCATGCCCTGCACCAGATCGAGAAACTGGGTTTGCACCGCCTTGTATCCAACGGTGCTGCTGTTGGCGACATTGTCCGAGATATTGCTGATCGCCATCGCCTGAGCGTTGATCGCCTGCACCGCCATGCTCATCACGCTGTTCATTGCCGTTTCACTCCTGCTCCGATGAACCTGATGCAGTGAGAGCAAGGGCCGTGCCTGCAGGAGCGCCGGCCTGATACAGCGCGGCATGGCCTGTTTCGCCTTCGAGCGGCGCAGAGGGGCGTGCCGCGCCCAGGCTTGCGCCGCCGCCAGATGCGGCGGCCCTCGATCCCTCTAAGTTCCTATAAAAGCTGGATTTATGTTCCTGTAATATTCTTACAGACTGTTACTAACAGCGATTAACTGGTCGACCACAATATTAACTTTTGTTACTGGAAACACTCTATACACATTGCGACAAAATCAGGTAAATAATAATAAACTAAGCATTTTTTTCCATACCCGGCAAAAGCTGCCGGGTCGTCTTCGGACGCAAAGATTAATCGCGGTTCACTCTTTGGCAAGAAATCGAAGGGAATGAAGTATCTAGGATCAGAATCATAATCCGGCACGCTCCTTGCTCAGAGGATTGCCAGTCACGGCAAACCGACCAAGGAGCACAGCCATGTCGATCACCGGTGCGATGCAGACTGCCATCTCGGGCCTGAACGGCCAGTCGACGGCCATCAGCTACATCTCGGACAACGTCGCGAATGCGAGCACCACGGGTTACAAGAAAGTTGAATCCCGTTTCCAGACGCTGATCACGCAATCGAGCGCGCAATCCAACACGCATTCATCCGGCGGCGTGCTGAACCAGCCTTTCTTCGCCAATAATGCGCAGGGCTCGATCACGCAGGTCTCCTCCACCACCTCGGTGGCGATCTCGGGCAACGGATTCATTCCGGTGTCGAAAACCACCGGCGTCGATTCCACCACCGGCCTGCCCACCTTCGAGACCACCAGCTATTACACCCGGGTTGGCGATTTCACCCAGAATTCGCAGGGCTATCTGGTCAACTCCTCGGGCTATTACCTGCAGGGCTGGTCGGTCGATCCGGTCACGGGCGTGGTGGATACCTCCAGCACCACAGAAGTCCGGGTCTCGAACCTGCTCGATGCGCCCGTGGCAACCAGCACAGTGGATTACGCCGCCAACCTGCCCTCCAATGTCACCGACACCAGCGGCAATCTGCCGGCCACGCTGTCGACCAGCTCCATCCCGATTTACGACGCGCTGGGCAATGAGCGCACGCTGAACCTGACCTGGACGCGCATTGGCGACAGCGAATGGACCCTGCAGATCGACGCGCCGGACAGCACGCCCTCCTCATTCGGCCCGGCCACCGTCGATTTTGGCGGCTCCATTGCCGGCACCGATGTCGCGGCCGGCACCCTGTCGGCACTTGCCACCAGCGGCGGCCTGACCGGCAGCGCGGCGGGGGCCAGCGGCGATGACGCCTCCTTCAGTTTCGCGCTGGATTTTGGCTCCGGCAGCCAGGCCGTCACGCTCGACCTGGGTTCCTATGGTGATAACTCCGGCACTACGCAGTATTCCGGCGACACGCTGACGCTGAACGACTTCCACCAGAATGGCGTGCCACAGGGCACCTTCAAAAGCCTGGCCATCGACGAGCAGGGCTTCGTCTCGGTCACCTTCGACAACGGCAATGTCAAAACCTATTACCAGATTCCGATCGCGCGCTTTAACGACCCGACCGAACTGGACCGGGTCAATGGCAATGCCTTCGTGGCAACGCCACAATCCGGATCGGCCATCCTGGCCCAGCCCGGCGACAGTGGCGCAGGCACCTTCGTCTCGGCCGCCATCGAAGGCTCCAATGTCGATATCGCCGAGGAATTCTCCAAGCTGATCGTGGCGCAGCGGGCCTATTCGGCCAATGCGCGGATCATGACGGCGGCCGATGAATTGCTGCAGGAAACCATCAATATCCGCCGGTGATGACCGCGCCAACCTGAACAGGAGGAGCGGCCATGTCGCTATCAGCAGCGCTCAATACATCCGTCACCGGCCTGGCCACCATCCAGACCCAGCTCAGCGTGATTTCCGGCAATGTCGCCAACGCGGAAAACGCCAATTACACGCGCAAGACCGTCACCCTGACGACGCCGACCGCCGGCGGCCAGCCTCAGGCGGCCCTGGTCTCCAGCGTGGTGCGGGCGACGGCGCCGTATCTGCAGGCGGATTATTATACCGCCACCGCCAGCTATCAGCAGCTCATCACGGCAGCCGATAATGCCCGCACGCTGGCCGAGGCGCTGGACGCCACCAGCACCACCGGCGACCAGTCTACGCTGGAAGCGCTGATGACGGATTACGAAGACGCGCTGAAACAACTGGAAGCCACGCCGGAAGATACAGCCCTGAAGGCCCTGGTGGTGCAGCGCGGCCAGAGCCTGGCCACCGAGATCAACCGGCTGGCCGGGTTGCGCAGCCAGTTGCAGAGCCAGGCCCAGCAGGACATCCAGAACGGCCTGTCCGGCCTGAACGAAGCCAGCGACAATATCGCCAAACTGAACGCCCAGATCGTCAGCCAGAAGGCTGCCGGATACCCCACCGGCGATCTGGAAGACCTGCGCGATGCCGAAGTGGCAAAGATCGCCGAACTGGTCGGCGTGCGCACGGTAGTCAGCGATACCGGCGTGATGACGGTCTATTCCGACACGGGAACCATGCTGGCCGGCAGCTCGGCTCAGACCTTCAGCTATGACAGCACCGCCGGCACGATCACCAACGCCTCCGGCGTGGACGTCACCGCCGGTTTTCGCACCGGATCGCTGCGGGCGGAGCTGGATTACCTCGACGACAGCGCAACTGCGCTGGCGAGCAGCGACGGCAATGTCGGCACGCTGGCAAAATTCTTCAACCAGCTCGACTCGCTGGCCCAGAATATCGCCGATGTGGTGAATGCTGCCTATGACGATCCGGCGACGGCCGCCGTGGAACAGTTCTTCACCTATACGGCCGCCGATCCGGCCGGCACGCTGGCCGTGGACGCCACGCTGGTGGCAACGCCGACCAACGTCAACGCCGAGCGCGCCGGCACCGTGCAGCAGGCGATGCGCAGCACCACGCTGACGGCGGCCCAGGTGAACCCAGCTGCCGATCCGAACGGATTGCAGGTTTCCAGCGTCACCATCTTCGGCCTGGCCAGCGGCATCCTCTCCTATCATGCCGAACTGACCAGCGAGAACGAAACCAACCGCGACACGGCGGAAAGCTTGCAATACACGCTCGACCAGAAGATCCGCAATCTCACCGGTGTGGACATCGATACCGAGCTGGCGCAGCTGCAGACCCTGCAGACCAATTACGCGGCTCTTGCCCAGATCATGAATGCCATCACCGAAATGTTTGACCAGATGATCAGTATCGGGAGCTGAGCATGACCACTATCACCGGAAATTCCCAGCTGGCACGGCAATTGAGCCTGATGCGCAACATCAGCCTGCTCAACACCATGTTGAACAAACAGAACCAGCAGCTTGCCACCGGCATCAAGGCCGATGGTCTGCTCAGCGTATCCAATCAGGCACTGGAGCTTGGCCAGCTCAAGTCCAAACTGGGCAGCGTGGAGAACTACGCCTCCGCCACCCAGACGGCACTAAATCGCGTCGAGCTCTATGCTGTTTCACTGGAGCAGATCATCGATATCGCCACCGAGGCAAAAGACACGATGATCAAAAATCGCGACACGTCGTTCGCCACCACGTCGGCACCGGCGGTACAGGCCAATGCCCTGCTCGACCAGATCGGCGGCGTGCTGCAGCTGAAAGACGGTAACCGCTACCTGTTCTCTGGCACCAACTACACCGACAATCCGCTGAACGGGGCGCTGTCTTCAATCCCGACCACCTATGCTGCCGGCGCGGTGCCGGGCGTGACGGCCGGCTATGACGACCCGCTGACCACAGTACCGGATGGCGCCACGGTGCCGCAGCCATCCTATCTGAATACCACGCCAGCCGACCTGCAGAACTACTACGATTATTCCGATGTGGATCTGTATGTCGATGACGGCGAGCAGGTGTCCTATGGCGTCTCGGCCACGGAACCCGGCATCCAGCGGGTGATCGACGCCATCGTGCGCTTCCGGGACGCCACCGCAGATATCAGCACAGACTCGGCGAATTACCAGGTCCGGGTCGATGACGCCTTGAAACAGCTTGAGACGGCCATCAGCGAGCTCCAGACCACGGCATCGCGCAATGGCTACAAGCAGCAGCAACTCACCGAGATCCAGGACCGGCAGGCGCGCGCCGTGGACCTGCTGACCATCCGGATCGGCGAGATCCAGAATGTCGATACCGCCGAAGTGTCGACCACGATCACCAACCTGCAGACCGCCCTGGAGGCCAGTTACCTGATCACCAACCAGACCCTGTCACTCTCTCTGGTCAATTACCTGAAATGACCCTACAGATAGGCTACTTGTTTACTGTCAGGGATAAGGGTGGCGATGCGCGGGGTTTATCTGGCGATACTGCTGGCAATGCTGGCAAGCGGCTGCAGCCGGCCACCAGCCGGCCAGCCGGCGCAGCGTTCCGTCATCAGCCCGAATGGTGAGCCGCTCGGCCGCACCGATAATCCTGCCCGCTGCGAGGAACTGCTCGGCGCCTGGTTCGCCAGCACCGACCGCGACAATGATGGCCGCCTGTCGGATGCCGAATGGCTGGCCGATGCCGAGGGCTGGTTCAGGCGGGTGGATGCGGATCGCGATGGGTTCGTCACCGTCAGCGAACTGACCGCGATCCGGCGTGTGACCGAGCCGGAACAGCCACCCCCACAGCCGGGGCCACGAGGAGATCGCAACCGGCAGATCATCGATCGTGCGCCTGACCCTGTGATGGCGGCGGATACCAATCTCGATTTTCGGGTCAGTCCGGCGGAGTTCCGCTTGCTCAGCGAGAAGCGCCACGGGCTGAAATCCCGCGATGGCGCGCCAGATCGCGCCAGCATCCTTGCCGATTGCCGGCGGTATTGAGAGTCAGGCGAACAGATCGAGCAAATAGCTGTCGGCGCCGCCACTGCTGGCCTCACTGTCCTTGATGCTCAGGTAACGCTGCACCATTTTCTCGACCAGCTCCGGATCGCTCTTCAGCGCGTCGATATCGACCTTCTTTTCAACTGTTGTGACCTGGGCCTCTACTTCCTGGTAGGCCATCTCGTCCGGGATGTAGTTGGCCACGGTGATCACTTCACGCAACACGGAATCGCCCAGCAGCTGCAGGGTGGTGTCGACATCGTCCAGCCGCCGCTTGAATTCGATGGCGACGCGCACGCCTGGCGCCTGCTCGTCCAGGTATTTCTCGTATTCGGTCTGCTGGAACTTCTCCACCACGTCGTCGATGGCGCCTGAACTGGTCAGCCGCGAGGTTCCAAAGATGTAGAAACTGAAATCCTCGGTCATCTGCTGATAACGCGGATCCTGGAACTGGTTGGCCAGAGAATCCGCATCAGCCAGGTCGCTTTCCAGAATCTTGCGGATCTTGCCGGGATACTGGGCCTCGCTTTCCATGTCGTAGGCCTTGAGGATGAAATTCAGCAGCCGCTGATTGGCGAACAGGTCGTCGACGCTCTCCACCGATCCGATATTTTCCTTGTAATAATCGACCTCGGACTGGATATCGGTGCGGGTCTTGAACCGCTCGAACTCATCGCCATCATAGGCGTAGGTCTCGTCCGTGCTTTCGGCCGCGGTTTCCTCGCTTAGCAGCGTTTTGGTCAGGGCCTTGCTGTAGGCGCTGGCGTCGCTGGAGACCACATTGCTGCCACTGATCAATGCACCGGTGCTGTCGAGCAGCGCCTTGCCATTGGCATCGACCGCCAGAGCCTTCAGCTTGGCCAGGCCTGCCGGCAGATCAGTGGTACCGCTGCCGTCATTGACCAGATCGCCATTGGCATCGATTCCGATGGTGTTGCCGTCAGTGTCGGCTTGGATGCCGGTGGCGCCGAAATTGTATTTCTTGGCCAGCTCCAGCTCCTTCGCGCCGCCCTGGCGGGCCACCGAATTCACATCGTTGAGGTCGCTGGTCAGGATATCGCGCAACCGCTGCCGATCAGTGTTATAAAGGTCACCCATGTCGTTGGCATAGGCGATCACCTTCAGGACGCGATCGTCATTGATCAGTTCGTCAACCGTGGTGGCGCTGGCCGCGCGATTCTTGAAATAGGTGACATCATTGGCGACTTCGGCGTTGCCCTGTTTGTATTGGGCATTGCGGACGCGGATCGCCGCATTATTCATCTCGCGGATCTGGGCCTGGACCTTCTCGGCTTCCGCCTCCTCGGCTTCCGCGCTGGCATTCTCGTCTGCCTGTTTTCCCAGCTTCTTGTACATCGCCAGCGCCGACATGGTGCCGGTACTGCTGGTGCCGCCATAAAGAATGCTGAGATCGATGCTCATCGCCCGCCGCCTTCCACCGCAATACGCCAGCCCGCCGCATAAGGGGCTGACGCGATGGAATCACTCTAGGCAGCAGACCACGAGGTCTAAACGCTTTATGCGCTCCGACACATACCGTAACAATCTTTCAGACGTTAACCCTTACGCGGCCAGCAGCAGGCCATCGGCGAAATCCACTGCCGCCTCGGCATGCAGCAGGGTCGAATCGAAGACCGGCAGATCGACATGTTCCGGACCGATCAGCAGGCCGATCTCGGTGCAACCCAGGATCACCGCATCCGCCCCCGCCGCCTTGCCGCGCGTGATCACGTCCAGATAGGCCGCGCGCGAGTCCGGCCTGACCACGCCACAGCAGAGCTCATCGAAAATCACGTCATGCACCAGGCCACGATCCGTCGCCTCGGGCACCAGCGCATCGATGCCAAAAAGCCCGGCCAGGCGGGCGCGATAGAAATCCTGCTCCATCGTGTAGCGGGTGGCGAGCAGCAGCGGACGTTTCGCGCCGGCCGCGGTGAGGGCGCGGCCAACCACATCGACGATATGGATCAGCGGTACGCCAGCCTTTTCCGCCACGACATCGGCCACCTTGTGCATGGTGTTGGTGCAAATCAGCAGGCAGGCTGCGCCGGCGCCAGCCAACTGGCGGCCGATCTGCGCCAATTCATCTGCGGCCTGGTCCCAGCGACCGGCCTGCTGCAACGCCACGATGCGACTGAAATCCACCGAGCGCAGCAGAATCTCGGCCGAGGCCAACCCGCCATGGCGCTGGCGCACCGCTTCGTTGATCTGGCGGTAATACACCGCCGTGCTTTCCCAGCTCATGCCGCCAATCAGGCCAATGGTCTGCATCTCTATCTGCCCTCTGGATCGAAGTCCGGGCAGGAGGTTAGCAGCGGCCGGGTAATAAAGGCGTGCAAGATTGGGCGTTTTTATTATGGAAATCGATAAAATATTTCGCCTTAATGGTCGGAATCGAAAATAATTGCCAAAGAAGCCGGGGAATCCCTATGCTCGATCCGCGCGACCGCAAGATTCTCGATATTTTACAGGAAGATAGTGCGATCCCGATCGCCGACCTGGCGGAACGGACGGCGTTGTCGGTCTCGGCCTGCTGGCGCCGCATCCGCCGGCTGGAGGAGGATGGCCTGATCGCCAAACGCGTCGCCCTGCTCGACCGCCGCAAGGCGAAAGTGCCGACCACGGTGTTTGTCAGCGTGCGCACCTCACGCCATTCCATGGAATGGCTGGAGCAATTCCGACAGGCCATTGCCAATATTCCGGAAATCGTCGAGGCCTATCGCCTGACCGGCGAGATCGACTATCTGCTGCGCATCACCGTACCCGACGTGGAGACCTATGACGCGGTTTACAAACAACTGATCTCACGGCTCGATTTCACCGACATCTCCTCCTTCATCAGCATGGAGGAGCTGAAATTCACCACCGCCATCCCCACCAAGTATGCCTGACCCGGCAACTCGGCACACGGGCATTGCCACTGGTTCAGGTCGTCCTTCAGCCTGAGCCGCAACAGATTGCCGGCCATGTTCAGCCTGCGAGTTGTTTGACGATCCGTTCGCGCGCCCGCAGGGCGGCCGCCACCACGGTGGGGCTGAAGCTGCTGCCGCGCCCCTCTTCGATAATCTGGAAGGCCTTGTCCGCACCAAGCTGGGCACGATAGGGCCGGTGGGCACAGACTGCATCCAGAACGTCGGCCACGCTCAATATCTGCGCCTCAAGCGGGATCTGCTCGCCCTTCAGGCCGTTGGGATAACCCGTGCCATCCCATTTCTCATGATGCGACAGCACGATTTTCGGTACATCCCAGGGGAAGGGAATCTCCTTGATTGCATCATACGCCGTCTGGGGATGCTGCTTGATCAATTCAAATTCGTTGGCCGTCAGCCGCCCAGGCTTGTTGAGGATATCCATCGGCACCTGAATCTTGCCGACATCGTGAATCATGGCGGCGATGCGCAGGCCCTCGATCTGCGCTTTCGGCATTTTCATCTCATTCGCAATGGTCAGCGCGATAGCGCTCACATTGCGGCTGTGACCTGCCGTATAGGGGTCGCGCGCTTCCAGCAGCCCAACCATGGCATCCAGGGCGCCGATCAGGGTGTGGGTGACGGCATTCTCGCTGTCGAGCAGGAATTCCTCGACCTGCCGCTTCTGCGTCACATCTTCCTTGATAGCCACATAACTCTGGATATTCCCGCGGGGATCGCGGATCGGCGCAATGGTCGATTTGTCCCAGTAGAGCGA
>NZ_JANLJJ010000082.1:47145-53782 GCF_029255545.1 Ferrovibrio sp.
TATTCCCGCGGGGATCGCGGATCGGCGCAATGGTCGATTTGTCCCAGTAGAGCGAACCATTCTTGCGGCGGTTGCGGAAATAGCCGTGCCAGATATCTCCCCGGCCGATTACCTGCCACATTTCATCAATCTGGCGCTGTGGCATTTCGTCAGATTTCAGGAAATCGATATGCCGGCCCACCGCTTCGTCCGCCGAGTAGCCGGTGTCGGCCTGGAATTGCGGATTGACATATTCGACGACCCCGGAGCGATCGGTGATGACGACCATGGCGGGGCTTTGCTCGACGACCTGGGAGAGTCGTTTAAGGGTCCAATGCGGGCCATCAAAATTGATCTGTATGGTCGCATCGAAAATCAGCCAGAAAGCCCAGATCTTCAAAACATGGCCGACAAGATTCGCGATGCCGTATACATCGACATACAGGGTGAACGCGAACTCGGAGATCATGCTGATAATGATGAAATAGATTATCGGCGCCCGATCTTCACTGCGCAGCACGGCCTCAGGGATGCGGGCTACCAAGGCAATCGAAACGGCATGCAGCGCAATGATGACGTATTCGGCGCTGATCTTAAAGGTCGTGAGCCCCTCCCCCTCAACGAAGGCCTGCGGGAAGTGGCCGTAAAACACCGCAACGGCCGATGCGATGGCCAGAGCGCCTATAGCCAAAAAGGCCACCCAGATCGAACCACCCCACCTTGCCAGCAGAGGGCAAAATACCAGGGTCAGAGCCTGCAGAGCCCGGGCGCAAACCCAGAGCTGAGTCGCCTCATTGGCGTCAGTGAACGGCAGCAGATTCATGCCCTTGTAGGCCAGCATATGGAGGAAATCGACCGCGCCGATCCAGAAGAAGCCAAAGCCGAGCATGATAAGAAAGCGATTGCCCTCCAGGGCATACGTCTTCCATGCCAGCCCAAAAAACACCCAGGCGATCATCATCGAAAACAATTCGGCCAGGACGTGGCCCGGCAGGTAATTGTATTGGACGGCCGTCACCACCGCGAGGCTGAGGACGGTCGGCGGGAGCCAGAACCTGGGGCGCATCAGCCTGAGGCCGCCGCGCCATAGAAAAACCGACGAGTCCCCCTTTATCTTCGATTCCGGGGATGGGCCAATGGCAGTGTTCAAGGCACCGAGATCACTCATGCGCGTATGTCCAATCGATACGGCCGATGCGTTATATTAGAGCAATATTATATTAACGCGCCAACCGATCGGAAGTAGCTTTAAATTATAGCGATTCCTCATTGTAGGGGTGGCCGGAATCCAGCCAAGCCGGGTTATTTTCACGGATTGCCGGAATCGGCATTCCAGATCGCTTTGTTTTCAGATCAGGCCAAGTCCGCGCACCATGACAAGCGCGATGATTCCAGGCAGCACAATCCGCAACAGCCATATCCAGATGTAGCGCAATTGCGCCGAAGCCAGTCCCGATGACTGCAGGGCGTCGGCCATCGGCCAGATCCAGCCGGCAAACAGGGCGATGGCAATCCCGCTGAGGGGAAGGACGATAGTCGATGCGAAATCATCGGTAAGGTCCAGCCATGGGATGGAAACGGGAAGAACATCCCGCCATACGCCAAATCCCAGGGCCGCCGGAATGCCGCTGGCGAATGCCACAGCCGCGACAACAAAGACAGCAGCCGGTCGTGGCCATTGCCATTTTTCCATCACCAGGGAAACCGGCACCTCCAGCATGGCAATCACCGATGTCAGCGCGGCGACCAGAAGAAGCAGAAAAAACGCCACCGCAATCCAGCGCCCCGCAGGCAATGCGGCAAAAACCTCCGGCAGGACAACGAATGCCAGCGTCGGGCCATGGGTCGGCTCAAGACCAAGCGTGAAGACGGCCGGGAAGATCATCAGCCCGGCAATCAGGGCAATGATCGTATCCCCGGCAGCAATCACACATGCTGCGCGTGGCAATCGAGCGTTGTTCGGAAGGTAACTGCCGTAGGTGACCAGGATGCCCATTCCCAGCCCGATCGAAAAGAATGCCTGGCCAACGGCGGCAAGATAGGTTTTCGGCTCCCGCAGGACGTTCCAGTCAGGAGCGAACATGAAGGCCAAGGCTCGCGTTGCACCCGGCAGAGACAATCCATAACCAGCCAGCAAAATAACGAGCGCGACGAAAACCGGCATCAGGATTCTGCTGGCGCGCTCAATCCCGCGTTCGACGCCGGCGGCAACCACCACTGCAGCCGCCGCAAGCACGGCACCGAACCAGATAACCGACTGAACGGGATCGGCGATGAAGCCTTCGAAAAAAGCCGCGAATCCGGCTCCGCCAGAGTTGGGCAATCCTTCGGCCAGATAAATCCAGCCATAACGGGCCACCCATCCAGTGATGACCGGGTAATAGCTGAGGATGGTGACGCCCGCGACAATCCCGAGCCACCCTGTCCATCGCCAGGGCACGGCACCTGATATCTGCTCAAAGGCCGCGACTGCATTCGCGCGCGCCCTCTGGCCGATGGCAAGTTCGGCAATCAGCAAGGGAACCCCAAGGCCGATGACCGCCAGCAGGTAAACAACAATGAAGGCGCCCCCGCCATTCTCACCGACCACATAGGAGAAGCGCCAGATATTGCCAATGCCGACCGCCGACCCCAGGGCCGCCAGCACGAAACCAAGGCTTGTACTCCACTGGCCTCGTTGGGGGATGTTGGGGCTGCTCATATGATCTCGTGTTCCGCAACGTCGCGAAGTCGGCTACGCTATCAAATAGGCGAACAATAAACAGGTAGACAGTAAGAGGCGCGGCCGCCCGGCCCTCTTTGCGCAAACTGGCCAAGGCATTCCTCTCAGGCTTCCCGTTCATGCCCGGGTTTCCTGATTGTTTTACGCTATCAGCCCGCCAATCGCCTCGGCAAGGACATTCAGGAATGTCGGAGAATCCTGTGCCGGAGAAGCCTGGGCCTCATTCAATGCCGGTTCAGCGCCGCGGCAGATCAAGCACCTGCTGGGCCAGGATGTTGCGCTGGATTTCATTGGAGCCGCCATAAATGGTCGGCGTGCGTGCCTTGTAGAAACTGGCCAGCACATCGACGCTGGTATTGCCAACCTGTACCGTGCCGTTGATCGCGGCAAAGGGACCGGCGGTTTCCAGCACCAGATCGGCGATACGCTGGAACGTCTCTGTCGCCCAGATCTTGAGATAAGACACATCCTGGCCGAGCTGTTCGCCGCGGATGACAATGGCGGTGAAATGATTGTAGGCGTCAGCCAGATGGGCGACATCCAGTTTCAACGCGTAATATTTCTCACGGAATAGAGGATCGTCCCACATGCCGCGCGCCCGCGCCACGGCTTCCAGAACCGTCAGGCCGTATTCCGGCATCTTCGGACTGCCAACATGGATGCGTTCAAAGCCGAGCAGTGACTTGGCAACCGTCCAGCCTTTGTTCAACTCGCCGACAAGGTTGGAGGCCGGCGTGCGCACCTCGTCCAGGAATACCTCGCAGAATTCCTCATGACCGGCCATGTCGCGGATCGGCCGCACGGTAACGCCTTTCTGGGCGAGATCAACGAGCAGAAAGCTGATGCCTTCCTGCTTCTTTGCATCCGGATCGGTGCGAGTCAGCGCGAACATGTGGGTCGCATCATGGGCCAGGGTGGTCCAGATCTTCTGTCCGGTGATGACGAAATCGTTGCCATCGCGAACGGCCCGGGTTTTCAGGCCGGCGAGATCGGAACCGGCGCCCGGCTCGGAATAGCCCTGGCACCAGATGCTTTTGCAGGACAGCACGTCGGGCAGGTATCTGCGCCTCTGTTCCTCGGTGCCCCAGCGCAACAGCACGGGCCCGAGCATCAGCGTGCCGTGATCCTGATAACGGCCAATGCCCCAGCGCTCAGCCTCCTCCTGGAAGATGAGCAGCTTGGACGCTGACAACCCCATGCCGCCATATTCCAGCGGCCAGTTCGGCGCGATCCAGCCCTTCCGCGCCATGCGCAGGTACCAGTCTTTCGTTTCGTGCCAGCGCAACCGGCGCGGCGCGTAACGCAATTCGGTCGGATAATTGGTTTCGAATTCGACACGGATGATGCGGCGGAATTCCACGTCGTCCAGGGCGTTCCAGTCGCGCTCCTGCGGCACGCCATAGCGGAAGCTCATCGTCATGCTCCTTCGCTCAGATCGCCAAAGCGCCGGCGATGCTCGGCCGCATTGCCGAGGCTGGCGGCCAGCCGGATCATGCGATTCACATAGAGGCCAAGATCGTATTCGTCCGTGAAACCGATGGCGCCATGCAGCTGGATCGCCTGCGTACTGATCAGCAAGCCGGCATGGGCAGCGCGTGATTTGGCGCTGGACGCGACCAGCGACAACGCCTTGCCCTGCGCGCCATGTTCGACGGCTCGCACGGCCGCAGCCTTGGCATGCCGTGCCAGCTCGTTCTGAATGAACAGATCAACCGCACGATGCTGCAGGGCCTGGAAACTGCCGATGGCGACGCCGAATTGCTGGCGCGTGCGCATATAATCCAGCGTCAGTTCAAGCGCGCGTTGCATCAGTCCGCAGATTTCCGCACTCTGCACGATGATCGCCTGATCCAGCGCCGCCTCAACGGTGTCCGTCACCCCGACCCCCGACATCAAAATCGCAGCCTCCGGCGCGACCAGATCGGACAGGCGTAACCAGGCGCTGGAAAATCCGTCTGGCCCGGATTCCTCAATGAGACCGGGACGGATACGGTCTGCATCAACGCAGACAAGTAGCGGACCATCAGCCGTATGGGCCAGCACCAGATAATGATCGGCCTGTGCCGGCACAATGAAACGGCATTCGCCGGACAGGACAATGGAGCCGTTCCGGCGGCTTGCCCTCATTGCGCTCGTTGCCGGCTTCAGACTGCCGTCGGCTGGCTGCCATGCCAGGCTAAATATGGCGTCACCCGACAACGCGGCCGGCAGCAGCGCCCGCTTCAGGGCCTGATTGGTCGATGCCGCCAGCAGGCCGGGTACCAGCAATCCGGCCATGACGAACGGTTCAGGGTAGCAGGCCCGGCCAAGCTGTTCTGCCACCGCAGCGGCCGCCTCGATGCCAAGACCGAGGCCGCCATCCGCCTCGGGTACCAGGATCGACAACCAGCCCTGCCCGGCCATCTGCTGCCAGACCACACGGTCGAAACCGGGCGAACGTCCGCGCCAGTCGCGGATACGGCGGCTGTCAAACCTGGCGAAACCGGCGGCGGAATTGCGCAGCAGCGCGATCGTTTCGTTTTCCGGGATACTATGTGCCGTCATGCTCTTACCCTCACGCCGTCGCGATCTCGGCTGCCTCGGCTATCGACACCGGCCGGCCGGACAGCAGCAGACCGGCAATGCGATCTTCCGTCGCACCAGCCATCGGCGCGAAGGGCCCGCCCACGGCCAGCCGGTGATCGAGCACCAGCCGCGACAGCAGCAGACGCCGCGCATCGCCGCGGCGATCATGAACCTGAGCCGCTTCCCAGGCCAAAGAAACAGCAGATGCGACGTGATACAGGGCGCTGGTGGCGCGTCTGGCATCGGCCTCTGCCGCATCGTTTTCCGCAACCGAACGGGCAAAGCCGATGGCCTGATCGACCAGTCGTTTCAACCGCTCACGATAGGCCTGGGGGACTACCGCTGCGGCGCTAATCCGGGCATGCAGGTCATCGGCCAGCGCGGCCTCCGCGCCATGGCGTCGCACGGCGCGACCCAGCGCATCAAGCGCGACGATGTTGCCAGTGCCTTCCCAGATCGAACCGAGATGGGCATCGCGCAGCAACCTGGCATTGGCAAATTCCTCGACATAGCCAATGCCGCCGCGCATCTCCAGCGCATCGCCGCACATTTTGCGGGCATCGCGGGTCGAGCGGTATTTCAGCACGGGCGTCAGGATGCGCACCAGCGCCGCCGCTTCCTGGCTGCCCTGCTGTTCGGCGCGTTCCAGCGCATCGGCAGTGACGAGGCAGAGCGACAGCGCCTGTTCCAGCGGCAGCATCAGTTTCAGCAGCTGCCGCCGGCTGAGCGGATGGTCGGCGATGCGGCGACCGAACACGATCCGGCCATGGGCCACGGTCATCGCATCATGCATGGACCGGCGCATCAGGGCGGTGGATTTGACTCCATTCGACAGGCGCGACCAGTTCACCATTTCCGCCATCTGCACAAAGCCGCGATCGATCCGGCCGACATGGTAGGCAATGGCGCCATCGAACCTGATCTCGCCGGAAGCCATGGAGCGGGTGCCAAGCTTTTCCTTCAGCCGGATGATGCGGTAGTGGTTTGGCGATCCGTCATCCAGCCGGCGTGGCATCAGAAAAAGGCCGACGCCACGCGTGCCATCCGGAGCGCCATCCGGCCGGGCCAGCAGCATGGCGATATCCGCATCGGCGTTGGAACAGAACCATTTGTCACCATAGAGCCGCCAATGATCACCTTCGGGCACGGCGCGGGTGGTGAGCCGGCCGACATCGGAGCCACCCTCCTTCTCGGTCATGAACTGGGCGCCTTGGGTCAGACGCGTCATGTCGGTGGTGGTCAGGCCATCGAGGTAACGGGTCTTCAGAGCTTCGCTGCCATAACGGTCGAGCAGCATCGCGGCGCCATCGGTGACATTGATCGGGCAACCGAGACCGAATTCCGCCTGGTTGAACAGATAGGTGAAGGCAT
>NZ_JANLJJ010000082.1:53882-100316 GCF_029255545.1 Ferrovibrio sp.
TTGATCGGGCAACCGAGACCGAATTCCGCCTGGTTGAACAGATAGGTGAAGGCATGTTTGGCCGCCGCCGGATAGCGTCCTGGCCAGCCCAGTATGCCGGTACGGTGCGACATGGCATGGATGCCGAACCTGCCGAAGGCGGCCGCCTCAAGCTCGCGATAGGCGGAATGGTATTCGATCCATTGCTCATCACGTCCGAACCTGTCCCGATGATGCAGCACCGGCGGATGCCGGTCAGCCAGGCGGGCGCATTCGTCCAGCCTGCCGCCGGCCAGGGCGCCCAGTTCAACCAGATGCGGCTGGATGTGCCGGTTGATGTCTTCCGGCAGGTGAATCGCCAGCAGATCTGCCAGCGAAGGATCGGCCGTATAGAAATTCAGGCCGGTGGTGTCGGGCGCGATGGCGCCGGTGCTGTTCAGCGGTTTCATCCTGCCAGCCTCCGCCGGTTTGCGAAAACCACGATCACGATAGTCGCAAGCGCCAGCAGGCCGCCGGCCAGATCCGTGTAGCTTTCCGGCACGAGCAGCAGCAACCCGCTGGCGCCGATCCCGATGCGCGCCCAGAACGGCAGCCGGCCGACCCGCCAGAGATAGCCTTCAGCCGCCGCCGACAGCAGGACCACGGCCAGGGTGGCGGTGGCAGTTGCCTGGATCACCAAGGCCAGCGGCCCCTTCAGGATCAGCGCCGGCTCCAGCACGAACAGGATAGGCAGCAGCAGCAGCACACTGCCGACCCGCAACGCTTTGAAGCCAACCGCCATCGCATCCGCTTTGGCGATCGAAGCGGCGGCAATAGCAGCCAATGCCACGGGCGGCGTGATAAAGGAAACGATGCCCCAGTAGAAGATATACATATGGGCGGCCATCGGGTCGATCCCGGTCTGCACCAGCGCCGGCGCCAGAACGATGGCCAGAAAGATGTAGCAAGCCGAGGCCGTCATCCCCATACCGAGGATGAAGCTGGTCAGCGCGCCTGCCGCCAGCAGAAGACCTAGGTTGCCGCCCGCATATTGCACCAACTCACGCGAGAAGGAATTGGCGACACCGGTCACTGACATGGCGCCAACGATCAGGCCGATGCCGGCGATCAGGCTGACCAGCTGCGCGATGGCCTGCCCCACATCCACCACAAGCTGGGCGAAGGCATGGCTGTTGAAGCCTATGGCTTTGCCACGCAACACGGCAACACCGATCAGGAACAGGGAGACCCAGAATGGCGCCTCGCCTTCCAGCCGCCAGGTCAGCAGTAAGACGGTCAGGCCGATCAGCGCCAAGATATAATACCAGCCGGATATCAGCGTGCCGACCAGCGACGGCACCTCCTCCCGCGTCAATCCTTTCAGGCCGTTGCGGGCCGCATAAAGATCGGTCTGCAGCAGCAGGGTAATATAAAAAAGGAGCGCTGGCAGGAAAGCCGCCGTCACCACTTCGGCATAAGGCACATTGAGGAAATTAGCCATGATGAAAGCCGCAGCGCCCATCACCGGCGGCATCAGGCAGCCGCCTGTGGAAGCGCAGGCTTCCACGGCGCCGGCATAGACCGGGGAATACCCACAACGCTTCATGGCCGGAATGGTCAGCGTGCCGGTGGTCAGTACGTTCGAGGTCGGACTGCCGGACAGCATGCCGAACAAGCCGGAAGAGACGATGGCAACCTTGGCCGGACCGCCACGGGCACGGCCCATCAGCGATGCGGCAAATTCCATGAAGAAACTGCCACCACCGGTATTGGCCAGCACCACGCCGAAAACAATGAAGCCGATCAGCGTATCGGATACCACCTGCATCGGAATGCCAATCACGCTTTCCAGACCGTAGACATGTTCGCGCACGGTCTGACCGAGATCGAGTTGAACCCCCCAGAGGAAACCCGGCATATACCCGGCATAAAGAGGATATGTTGCGAAAACCAGGGCGAAAACAAACAGGATGAATTCACCGGTGCGGCGCAATCCTTCCAGGGCGAGCAAAACATAAAGGCCGGCAACCAGCGTGCCCTCCAGGGGGGCCTCCAGGTTCCAGCCGCGGTCAATGATGTACTGCGCCCGGCTGGCCATCCAGACCGATGTCGCCAGCGTCAGCAGCACCAGCAGCCAGTCATACCAGCGTACATCCGTCAGGTTCTTGCGGGCCGGGAAGGCCAGAAAGCCGATGCCGCCGAACAGGCCAATGATCAGGTAATAATAAGCCGTGCTGATCGGCCGGAAGCCCGCAATGCCCAGGCCAAAAATCTGGTTGATCGAAACCAGAATCCCGATCGCGGTCAGCAAGAAGGTGGCCCAGAAGGCCGGTCCTCGCAGCCGTTTGGAGCGGGCTTCGGGGTCTTCGACATCCTGCACCCGGGTGTCGGCGGGTGCTTCCATGGGTATGGTCATTTGACTGGTCCAGGCGTCAGGATACGACAGCGGAAAAAGGAGACCCGGCGATGCCGGGGTCTCCCCCTCTGCATCACGGTCAGAGCGACGTCAGTACTTCGGCCCGGCGCGCATCCCACAGTTTCTGCAGTTCGGGCAGTTCCGCCGTTTTGGCCGGCGCCTTTCCGATCATGTCCTTCCAGGCCGCCTGCAGCGCCGCATGGCGCTTCAGGGCTTTCTCCTGCCAGGCCTGATGCTCCGGCTTCCAGATGCCGGCCTCCTTCAGATAACGGATCGCGCCCTCGTGGAAAGCGGCATCCATCGGTGGGGTGCCGGCTTTCGATGCCTGCCAGCGCGGCATGATCGGGTTGGCATCCTTGAAGGTGTCATAGCTTTCTGCCACCGCCTTGGTCACGGCATAGACTTCGTCGGCATTGGCATTGGCCGTCACCGTAATCATCGGATAGCGATAACCCATCATCCAGACAGGATTGGCATCGGACAGACCGGCGCCGATGGTTTCCTGGAACGGCTCTACGAAGGGCACCGCTTTCTGCGCCCGGGCCCAGCCCTCCTTGTTGGCTGGATCGAGCGCAACCCAGCCGATGCCGTGCGGACTGGCCTCCAGTTCGCGCAGGGTGGCCGCAGCCGGCGCCACGCCGGCGCAGTCGGCCTTGCCTTCGACCAACCCCTTCAGGGTGGCGCCATAGCTGGGGAATTCGACCAGCTCGACGTCTTTCCAGGTCAGGCCGGCAAAGGCCAGGATCGGCTCGACCTTGATGTTGACCGAGCTGTTGGCCTTGGCAATGGCAAACCGCTTGCCCTTCATATGCTTGGGCTCGGTAATGCCACTGACCTTGGTCGCCACCACCGAGAAACTATTCACGCGGCCGAGCAGCGTGCGCAGGTCCTGCGGCCCCCAGTCATGCGAGCAGTATTCGTAGAGGCCCTCTACCGAGAAGAACAGCTCGTTGGCCAGCCAGGCATGCGAAACGCGGCCATCCTTGAGCGGCTTGACGCGGCCGATCGCGCTGCCTGATGGCAGCAGGCGAACGCGCGTGCCGTATTTCTTGCCAAAGGCATCGGCAATCGCCGATGCCTCGACATAACCGGTGGAGCCGACATCATAGCTGCTCCAGATCATGGTCTCGGGCAGCTTGAGCTTGCCGGACTGGCCCAGGGCAGAGATCGGGCCGCCCATCACGCCGGCCGCGACCAGGCCGGTTGCACCCTGGATATACTGTCTGCGGGTAATACGCATCTTTGTTTCCTCCTTGGTGGTTATCCACGATTTTTCGCGGTTCTTGTTATTCAGTTCAGGGACCGGGGGTGCTGCTCCTCAGATTGGATCCCAGGAAAACACGTCCTGACTGCGATCCAGCGGCAGCATCGCCGCCTTCAGGGCCGGAACCGCGTGCTCGGCGATCAACTCCGGCGTCCAGCCTTCGGCACGATGCACGGAACGCAACGGCCGGCTTTGGCTCATCAGGAAAATCTCGTTCATGCGTGCCGCGAAAACCTGCCCGGTAACGGCCGCTGCCTTGTCAGATGCCAGGAACACGGCCAGCGGCGCGTTCTTATCCGGCGTCATCTGCTGCAGCCGGGCGACACGGGCTTTCTGGTCCGGGGTCTCGGCCGGAATCGAGCTGGTCATGCGGCTCCAGGCGAAAGGCGCAATGCAATTCGAGCGCACATTGTAGCGCGCCATGTCGAGCGCGATGGATTTCGATAATGCCGTGATGCCCAGCTTGGCGGCCGAATAATTGGCCTGACCGAAATTGCCCACCAGACCCGATGTACTGGTCATATGCACATAGGCGCCGCTCATCTGCTTGCGAAAATGATCGGCTGCGGCCCGGCTGACAAAGAACGAGCCGTTGAGATGCACATTGATCACCGACAGCCAGTCTTCCGGCGTCATCTTGTGGAAAATGGCGTCGCGCAGGATACCGGCATTATTGACCACGATGTCGATTCGCCCAAAGGCATCGACGGCGGTTTCAACGATCCGTTTCGCCGATGCCCAGTCGGCGACGCTGTCTGTGCTGATCGCCGCGCGACCACCCTGCTGCTCGATGATCTGCTTGGTCAACTCGGCCGGACTGCCGGAACCGCCCTCGCCGGTCAGAGATACGCCGATGTCGTTGATCAGGATATCGGCCCCGGCATTCGCCATCGCCACGGCGATCTCACGGCCAATGCCGCCGCCGGCACCGGTTACCAGGGCCACCTTGCCGGCAAGGATTGTGGATTTCCGCATGTTCTCCATCTCATTTTCACCCATCATCCTATCTCGGCATGTCCGTTATTGATGACAATCGCATCGCGCTCGACGACGCGGGCGCGGAAGGCGCCGCTGCGCCAGATTTCGGTGCGGATCGTCTCGCCAGGGAAAACCGGCGCGGAAAAACGCAGATCGAGCGAGCGCAAAGCCGCGGCTCGGTAATCCGCCAATACCCGCAATACTGCGTGGGTCACAACACCCAGGGTGCATAGCCCGTGCAGGATCGGCCTCGGGAAACCGGCCCTGGCTGCCACGGCAGGATCCGCATGCAGTGGATTGTCATCGCCGTTCAGGCGGTAATACAGCGCCTGTTCCGGCCGGGTTGTGAGATCAACGGTGGAATCGGGCTCGCCATGCGGCTCCGGGTGTGGCGCCCTGATCGGTTCGGATGGTCCGCCGAAGCCACCATCGCCGCGCAGGAAAGTGGTCGAACGTGTGGTGGCATAAAGCACGCCCGCGCTGTCGCGCAGCTGTTTCTCCGAATACAGCAGAGCGCCCTTGCCGGTGCCCTTGTCGACAATGCCGGTCACCCGGGTGCGGGCCACCAGTTCACCTTCGATCGGCAGCGGGCGATGCAGTTCGATCCCCTGCTCGCCATGGACAAGACGCACCGCATCAACGCCGGTGCGCGGATCGCGCAGCCAGAAACCCGGATGGCACAGCACAACGGCCATCGATGGCATTGCCTGCAGATCGCGGTGATGATCGACGAAGTCGAGTTGTCGCATATCCAGCGGGTCCTGTCCGAGGCCAACCGACAGCGCATAAAAAGCTGTATCCTGACGGGTCAGAATCTGGCGCACCTCCGGGATATCGAAGTTCAGCAGCTTTTCATATTCAATCGCCATTGCCGCCTCCGATCTCGATTACCGCGTCGGCGGCGAAGGCGCCCTGCCCGGCTGGCAGCACGATCACCGGATTGAGATCAATCGATGCAAGCGCATTGCCCGCCTGGTGCGCGATGACCGACAGCCGCGACAGCATCGTCGCCAGCGCCGCAATATCGGCTGCCGGACGTCCGCGTACGCCCTGCAAAAGCGGCGCCCCTTTCAGAGAATGGATCATCGCCTCAGCGGCATCGATTCCGAACGGGCAGCGCCGGAATGCGACATCCTTGACGATCTCAACGAACACGCCGCCCAATCCGACCATGGCCACCGGCCCGAAGACCGGATCACGATGGATGCCGAGGATGCATTCGACCCCGCCTTTTAATTGACGGGCGACCAGCACGCCCTCGACGCGGGCTGTCGGCGCATTGGCATTGACACGTTCCAGCAAGGTGATGAACCCGAACCGCACGGAATCGGCATCATTCACGTTGAGCAGGACGCCGCCGATCTCTGTCTTGTGCTGGATGTCGGGCGAAACGATCTTCATCACCACCGGAAAACCAAAATCGGTCGCGACGGCCACGGCGTCTTCGGCCGTGGCACAGACTTTCTCCGGCACGCAGGCAATGCCGGCCGCAGCGAGCAGACGCTTGGCCTCCGCCTCGCTCGGCGTTGTCGCCGGCAGGGTAAGCGCCGGAACGACAGGCGGCGGCAAACCCGGTTGCCGCGCGAAAGCGGTGCCGAACCGGCCCATGGCAGCAATCGCCGCCACGGCGCGGGTGGGATCCTCGAAAACGGTAAAGCCGTCATGCTCGTATTCGGCGACGCGCTCGTGACCGGCGACAATGGACAGCACATAGAGCCGGTCAGGGTGGCGTTCTTTCACGATGCGGAACTGCTCACGCAGACCCGGCGAAAGACTGGCCGCCGCGCCGGTATAGGTGAGAAAGCCGAGAATGGTGCTGTAGCCGCCTTCGGCGACCAGCGCCTCGGTGAAACGGCCAAGCAGCGACAGGTCATTCAGCACCTGGGCGGTGCAATCCACCGGATTACGCGGCGCGGCAAAGGGCAGTATCTCCTTCAGCCGGGCCTGGACTGGCTCGGGCATCTGCGGCATGGCGAGGCCGACTTCCTCGGCTGCATCGGAAATCAGCACGCCGGCGCCGCCGCTGACGGTAATCACGCCCAGAGTGTTGCGCACCGGATAGATCCGTCGCGTCGCCAACTGGGCGATATCCAGCATCTCGTCGGTGGTGCGCGCCTGCACGGCGCCGAACTCGGCCAGCACTGCGCTGGTCACGGCATCGTTGCCGGCGATGGATGCTGTATGTGATTGGGCCGCAGCCTCGCCGAGGGCGCTGCGGCCGACCTTCATAACCACAACCGGCTTGCCGGCCTTGCGGGCAGCTTCCAGTGCCCGCACAAAGGTATCGCCCTGCTTGATGCCTTCGGCATAGGCAGCGATCACGTCGATATCGGGGTCCTCGACCATGCGGGCGATCACATCGCCAATGGTGATATCTGCCTCGTTGCCAGTCATCACGCCGGCGGCCAGCCCGAGACCGCGCTCACGCATCACGCTGACCAGATGCCCGCAATAGGCGCCCGACTGGCTGGCGATGCCGATGCGGCCCTTGTCGGGAAAGCCGGCCTCGAAGGCTGACATGAAAGTGCCGTAGAATCCGTTATGCACGTTGAATACGCCGAGCGTGTTTGGCCCGACCAGCCGCATGCCGCCCTTGCGCGCGGCGGCCAGCATGCGGTCCTGCTCCTGCCGGCCGGCGGCGCCGGTTTCGGCAAAGCCCGAGCTGAACACCACGGCGGCGGCAACATTCCGAGCGGCCAGATCGGCAACCGCATCGGCAACCATGGCCGCCGGTACGGCGACGATGGCCACATCCGGCACATCCGGCAGATCGCCGATCGAGGCATAGGTCTTCAGGCCCAGAACCTCGTTGCGGTTTGGATTGACCGGCCAGATGCTGCCGGCGAAGCCCCGTTCCTGCATGGAGGCGATCGGGCGTCCGCCGATCCGCCTGGGATCGGCGGACGCGCCGATAACCGCGACCGAGCGCGGCGCAAACAGTCGCGACAGGCGATCGCTCACAGCGCCGCCGCTCCGCCCAGCAGGGCCGTCACCTGGCTGGACAGGGTACCGCCATTGCCATGGCAGAGCGCGATGTCGCATGTGGCGAGCTGGCGCCTGCCGGCGGCGCCGCGAATCTGCGTCACCGCCTCGATGATCAGGAACATGCCGTACATGCCGGGATGAACGCAGGACAGGCCACCGCCATTGGTATTGACGGCCAGCCGGCCGCCCGGCGCGATGGCGCCATCCTGCACGAAACGACCACCCTCGCCCTTCGGGCAGAACCCCAGATCCTCGAGGAACAGCAGCGTGGTGATCGTGAAGGCATCGTACAACATCACCAGATCAACATCGGACTGCTTCAGCCCTGCCATGGCAAAGGCGCGCGGCCCGCTCTCCGCCGCCACGGTGCGGGTCAGGTCCTTCATTTGCGCAATGGAACGGTGCGAATGAGCGCCGCCGACGCCCAGCACATAGGCCGGATTTTGCTTCAGGTTTTTCGCCTGGTCGGCGCGCACCATGACGCAGGCGCCGCCGCCATCGGTTACCAGGCAGCAGTCGCGGGTGGTAAGCGGGTCACTCACCATGCGGGCATTCAGCACCTCCTCGCGGGTCAGCGGGCCCTGTTCGAATGCCGCCGGATTGAGGTTGGCCCATTGCCGCGCTGCGACGGCAATATCGGCCAGCATCTCGCGCGTGGTGCCGAATTCATGCATGTGCCGCTGTGCCGCCAGGGCATAAGCGGTGATCGGATGGCGCGGCTTGTAGGGCGCCTCATGCCATTGCGGCTCACTCATCGACACCAGCCGGCCACCGGCGGTTCGCTGGTTTGAGCCGTAGCAGATCAGCACCGCGTTGCAGATGCCCGCATCAAGTGCCAGCGCCGCCTGCAGCAGATGCATCTCGAAGGATGATCCACCGATATTGGTGCCATCGAAGAAAGTCGGTTTGATGCCGAGATACTCGGCCACAGACAGGGTCGGAAAGGCATGCGTGCTGGTGGCGGCGCACAGGCCGTCGATATCCTTTAGTTCCAGCCCGGCATCGGCAATGGCGGCCAGGGCGGCATCGCCAAGCAATTCGATGGCACTGCGGCCGGGCGATTCGCCCCAGCCCGCGGCGCCGATACCGGCAATGGCGGTGCGACCGCGCAGGGATGTGCTGCTCATGCCGCACCGCCTTGCTCGACAATATCGAATACAAGGGCCGGCTCGCCGCCCAGATCGGCGATGCGGGCCTTAACGCGCGTGCCGATCGGCGCCGTTTCGACACCCTCGATACGGGTCATCAGCCGCGGGCCCTCATCGAGTTCGACCAAGGCGATATTGTAGTTACCCGTGCGGGCCCGATTGACCGTGATGGAATAGATCCGCCCCAGACCCGATGCCGCGACCCATTCCAGGTCAGCCGCGCCGCTGCCCGGCGCGGCAACACGGGGATAAAAGACATATTGACCGGTCGAAGGGCTGCGCTGGATCATGAAGCGCCCTTCCTGCAGAAAGGCGTGGTACTGCGCTTCGGGGCCCGGTCCGGGGGTAGCCTTCGGTAACATGCGTTTCCTTGATCCTGTTTTGATTGAGTTTTTTGTTTAATTCTCGATACAGAATATCATTCTATATAAAGAATTTTATGATTCACTATTGCTCGATGATGTGACTTCACCTCTATCTATCATTTATGTCAGCATGTTAGTTACAAAAAAAGCTGCCGAATCACTACCAAATCACCCCTCTGGCGAGGCGGTTTGAAAGTATAGTACATTCTGCATTACGAATTGCAATTGGAGTATTGAATGAGCCCGGCACCAGAAAAGCAACGTGATGTGGGCGCCGTGGTCCACGCCCTGCGCATCCTGCAGCATTTGGCCAGCATGCCGGCGCCGCAGGGCGTGGCAGCCGTGGCGCGCGAAACCGGGATCAGCCCGAGCACCTGCTTCAGCATCCTGCGCACCATGACTCGCGCGCGGTTTGTGAGTTTCCGGGAAACCGACAAGACCTACAGCCTTGGCTTGGCGGTGGCGGAACTGGCTTCCGGGATGATCGGCAGCAGCTATCTTGACCTGATCCGACCGGAGATCGAGCGTCTGGCGCTCAATCACGATATGCTGATCGCGCTCTGGCGGGTGACGGGAGACGGCCATATCGTGGTGATCGACCGCGCCTATGGTGAGCATGTCGTGCGTGTCGACATGCGGGTCGGCTCACGCCTGCCCTCGCTGATCGGCGCCGTCGGCCGCTGCATCGCCGCCCACCTGCATCTGCCAACTGCGGAATTGCGGCGACGCTTCACCACACTGAGATGGCAAAACGCGCCGAGTTTCGAGACGTATGAGGCCGAGGTCGCCCAGGCCGGCACCGATGGCTGGGCCAAGGATGTCGGCCATCTCTATCGCGGCATCACCACTGTCGCCAGCATCATCACCGACCAGAACGGCCATCCCCGTTTCGGCATCAGCGGCATCGCCATCCAGGGACAGCATACGCCCGAGCGCATCGACCAGCTTGGCCTTGAACTGCGTGAGGTTGCCGCCTCCATCGGCCGGGCATTGTTTCCCCGGCCGGACAGCCTGGCACCGGAACGCAATGCCTGACCCCACGCCGGGCATGACAAAAAACGACACCGGTGCGCCAGTAAATGCAGCGCCGCAAAGGGATGGAGACCACAATGGATTTTCAGCTTACCGATGACCAGCGCGCCCTGCAGGAAACGGCGCGCCGCTTTGCCCGCAACGAGCTTGTCGATATCGCGCGGGAGCTGGAGACGAAAAACGAGCCGGTATCGCTGGCCTTGCGCCGGCGCTATGCCGAGATGGGATTTCTCGGCATCAATATCCCCACAGCTTATGGCGGCCTAGGCCTGGGCCATATTGATGCGCTGCTGGTGCTGGAGCAGTTCGCGCAGGTATCGCCGGCCGTCGCCTTCCCGGTTTTCGAAAGCGCCACGGGACCAGTTCGCACGGTGCTGCATTTCGCCAATGAGCCGCTGCGCCAGCGCATTCTTCCTGCCGTTGTTCGTGGCGACATGGTCGTCGCCGTGTCGATGTCGGAGCCAAATGCCGGCACCGCGCTGACCGATCTGGCAACCCGCGGACGCATCGAGGGTGGGCAGATCACCCTCAATGGCCAGAAACGCTGGACCAGCGGCGGCGGCCATGCCGATGCCTATATCGTATATTGCCGGCTCTCAGATGAACCGGGGGCGGCCGGCATCGGCGCGGTGCTGGTCGAGCAAGAGCGCCCCGGCCTGCGGTACGGGCGGCCCGAGCTGCTGATGGGCTTCCGCGGCATCCCGAGCTGCGACATATTCTTCGATGACGTGCGCGTACCGGTCGAGAACATGATTGTTCCGGCCGGCGGGTTCAAACACCTGATGGAAGCCTTCGACCTGGAGCGTTGCGGCAATGCCACCATGTCGCTTGGCATTGCCGCAGCGGCACTTGAGGAGGCACTCGCTTACGTTCAGGATCGCCAGCAATTCGGCCGGCCGATTGTCGAGTTCCAGGCCATTCAACTCAAACTCGCCGATATGGCAATCAAGGTCGAAGCAGCACGCCTGCTGATCTGGCGCGCCGCCCAGAATGCCGCCAACGGTCTGCCGTCGATTGCCGATTCCAGCATCGCGAAATGCTTTGCCAACGAAATGGTCCGCGACGTTGCGGCAATGGGAATGCAGGTGATGGGAGGTTACGGATACTCCACCGAATACCGGATGGAGCAAAGACTGCGCGATGCATTTGGCTGGGGCATCGCCGGCGGCGCTATCGATGTTCAGAAAACCAATATCGCGGCAGCCCTGGTCGGGCGGCGCTTCAATCAGCGCGGCCGTTAAGCCTTCCTGAACCGCATGCCCGCGCCTGTTGGCGCGTTCAATCGGAATCCGCGCAAAAAAAGCGACGACGCAGATACTGCGTCGTCGCTCTTTCTGACTGAAGCGTTTCTATGCCTGGCTGTTATTTGGCGTATTTCTTGGATGCCTCGAAGATGGCGTGCGTCCAGGCGCCTTCCGGCTTCTTGGTGATCACCGGATCCGACTTCACCGACAGCAGGATATTGACGGTGCGGTCGAAATCAGCCGGGTCGAGATAACCGGTTCCCATCTTCGAGCCCTCGACCAGCTTGGCGATCTCGCCCATCATGCGCTTCTGGTGCTTTTCGGTCTGCGCGCCGGTGGTGTCGTTATCCAGCACGATTTTGGCAGCGGCATCCGGATTCTTGACCGCCCAGTCCCAACCCTTGTTCGAGGCCGCGACAAAGCGCGCCAGACGATTGGCGTAGGCCGCATCACCCAGCTTGCTGCCATTGGCATAGATGCCGTCTTCCATCGTACCGACGCCCTGATCGCTGTACTTGAACACGACCAGGTCGGCGGGTTTGAATCCGGCATCAATGACCTGCCAGTATTCATTGTAGGTCATGGTCGAGATACAGGCGGCCTGTTTCTGGATCAACGGGTCAACGTTGAAGCCTTGCTTGAGGACCTTCACGCCCTTGGCGCTGCCATCGGTCGGCACGCCCAGTTTGGCCATCCAGGTC
Source organism: Ferrovibrio sp. (assembly GCF_029255545.1). Lineage (GTDB taxonomy): Bacteria > Pseudomonadota > Alphaproteobacteria > Ferrovibrionales > Ferrovibrionaceae > Ferrovibrio. Next base: position 65,974 of record NZ_JANLJJ010000082.1, read on the forward strand.
AGGAACGGATACTCGTTGCCATAGAACCAGACGCCGAGGGTCTGTCCCGGAAACTTGTCCGGCGAGGTCACGCCGCTGGCCTTCGAGCAGGTCAGCATCATGCCGGATTTCTGGAAGGTCTGGGACACGTTCACCAGCGGCACGCCCTTCTCGCGGCTGGCGAGAGCAGACGGCATCCAGTCAATGATGGCATCGGCGCCACCCGCCGCCATCACCTGCGGCGGAGCGATATCCGGGCCACCCGGCTTCACCGTGACGTCGAGATCGACCTCCTTGTAGAAGCCCTTGTCTTTGGCGACGTAATAGCCGGCGAACTGCGCCTGCGTCACCCATTTCAGCTGGATGGTAAACTTGTCGGCGGCCTGCGCCGAACCGGCCGCCGCCAGAAAGGCCGCCCCGAGGGCAAGGCCCAGAATTGCACGTTGTTTCATTGTATTCTCCTCTCCTGTTGGAAACACGATGGTTTTACGCTTACGACGTCTTACGGAATGAGGGATGCCAGAAGGTGAGCCAGCGCTCGACCAGCGCGATCAGGCCATAACTGGCCGAACCGGCCAACGCCGCGACGGCGATCGTGGCCCAGACGGTGGGAATGTTCATGCGCCCGACCTCGGTAGAGATGCGGAATCCCATGCCCACGATCGGCGTTCCAAAGAACTCGGCAACGATGGCGCCGATCAGCGCCAGCGTGGCATTGACCTTCAGTGCGTTGAACACGAACGGCAAGGCGGCGGGCAGCCGCGCCGCCAGCAGGGTCTGAACATAGCTGGCGGCATAGGTGGTCATCAGGTCGCGCTCGATGCGACCCAGCGCGTTCAGCCCGGCGATGGTGTTCACCAGCATCGGGAAGAAGGTCATGATCACAACCACCGCCGCTTTCGACTGCCAGTCGAAGCCGAACCACATCACCATGATGGGGGCGACACCGATGATCGGCAGCGCGCTGACCAGATTGCCGACAGGCATCAGCCCACGCTGCAGGAACGGCACGCGGTCGACCAGAACGCCAACCAGGAAACCGGCCGCCGAGCCGATGGCAAACCCGGGGATTACGGCGCGGACGAAGGTCTGCACGAAATCGATGCCCAGCGTGGGCAGGTTGGCCAGGATGGCATGGCCGATGGCGCTGGGCGGCGGCAGCAATACGGCCGGCACGGCAAAGCCGACCACCACCATTTCCCACAGATACAGCAGCCACAGGCCGAGCAATAGGGGCGCCAGGGTGGCCCCAACCAGGCCCGGTCTGGCAGCGACCACGGCGCTGACGCGGTCAAGCATGCGCCAGACCAGCAGTCCGAGGCCGATCAACCCCAGCCAGAGCCCGGCGGCATCCAGGCCCTTGGCGCCTGCCGTCATGACGATATGCAGCGCGACCGCGCCAAGCAGGCAGCCCACCACCAGCAGCAGCGCGGCGGCCGGCGCACCAAACGGCCGCCTCAACAGCAGCGCGCCGCCAGCCAGGCTCACCAGCCAGGCGAGCAGTGCCGCAGGCTGCAGCATCCAGCGGGCCTCCGCCAGGGGCAGAAACAGCGCAGCCAGGCCGCAAAACAGTGCCAGTACTATCACGCCATCGCGCCGCGCCTTCATGCGGCACCGCCAAAACGACGGTTGAGGCCGCGCTGGATGCCGCCGATCAAGCCAACACAACAGCCAGCCAGGATCGAAGCCATGATCAGGGCGGACCAGATCTGCACCGTCTGGCCATAATACGAACCAGCCAGCAGGCGGGCGCCCAGGCCGGCCTGGGCGCCGGTCGGCAATTCGCCGACAATGGCACCAACCACGGCCAGCGAAATCGCGACTTTCAGACCGGTGAACAGGAAGGGCAGCGAGGCAGGCAGGCGCAGGTAGCGCAGGGTCTGGGTAGTCGAGGCCGAATAGGTGCGCATCAGGTCGAGTTGGATCGGCTCGGGCGAGGTCAGTCCCTTGACCATGCTGATGGTGACCGGAAAGAAACACAGATAGGCGGAAATGATCGCTTTGGGCAGCAGGCCGACCAGGCCCAGCGAACCCAGCACCACCACGATCATCGGCGCGATGGCCAGGATCGGCACGGTCTGCGAGGCGATGATCCAGGGCATCAAGGCCCGCTGCAGGCTGGCGACATGCACGATCATGATCGCCAGGCCGATACCAAGCAGCGTGCCGAGGGCAAAACCAAGCAAGGCGGATTCCAGCGTCACCCAGGTGTGGTAGACCAGGCTGCGCCGCGAAGTGATCGCAGTCTGCAGCACCGTGCGGTCCAGTTCCCGCAGCACCTGATGCGGCGCCGGCAGAATCGGGCGCTCCATCGCCATGGTATCGGCTACCAGTTCGCTCCAGCTCCAGCTGCTGCGCTCCGCGCGTTCATACTGGTCAAGCATAAGCGGCGCATTCAGCTTCACCGCGCCGGCATACCAGATCACCAGGATAAGCAGCAGGATGGTGAGCACCGGCAGGGCGGCGCCGTCGCGCAATCGCGCCATAACAGCCCGGATGGGCGATGCCCTAAAGCTGGTGGTCGTCATAGCTGTGTCCGGCGCGCAGACCCTCGCGCACGCGATGGGCGATGGCGGCGAATTCCGGCGTCTCGCGGATATCGAGCTTGCGATCGCGTGGCAGGTTGCTGTCGATCACGTCGATGATCCGCCCGGGGCGTGGGCTCATCACCACGATCTTGGTCGAGAGGAAAACCGCCTCGGGGATCGAATGGGTGACGAACAACAAGGTCTTTCTGGTGCGGCGCCACAGGTCGAGCAGTTGCTCATTCAGATGGTCGCGGATGATCTCGTCCAGCGCGCCGAAGGGCTCATCCATCAGCAGCAGCTCAGGGTCAACCGACAGGGCACGCGCGATGGAAACGCGTTGCTGCATGCCACCGGACAGCTGCCAGGGGAATTTCTGTTCGAAGCCGGTCAGGTTGACCAGCTCCAGCACCCGTCTGGCGCGCGCCAGCCGCTCGGCCTTGGGCAGTCCGATGATCTCCAGCGGCAGGGTGATATTCCGTTGCACGCTGCGCCAGGGATACAAAGCCGGCGCCTGGAAGACATAGCCATAGGCGCGGTCCAGCCGGGCGGTCTGCGGGCTGACGCCATTGACCAGCACCTGCCCGCTGCTGACCTGCTGCAGATCAGCGATCACACGCAACAGCGTGGTCTTGCCGCAGCCCGAGGGGCCGATGAAAGACACGAACTCGCCGCGGTTAATGGAAAGATTGACATCCGCCAGGGCATAGACCGGCGTATCGGCGGTCTGGAATACCAGATTGACGCCAGTGATATCCACCGCCGGGGTGACGCCGCTTGCGGCGGCGGAACTGGTTTCGGCCGGAACTGTCACGTTACGCTCTTCCAATGCCACGGCCATGAATGTCTACCCGCATGATCAGGCCGCGTGTTTCAGCATGGCGCGCAACAGCACGTTGCAGCCGGCGGCCAGATCCTCGGCCGTGGCCGATTCAACTTCGTTATGGCTGATGCCATCGGCGCAGGGCACGAAGACCATGCCGGTTGGCGCCACGCGGCTGATATAGCCGGCATCATGGCCGGCGCCCGACACGATGTCGCGATAGTCATAGCCGGATTCCTCGGCGGCCTTGCGCACGGCAGCGACGCAATCCTTGTCGTAGTGGATCGCCGGCGAGTTCCAGATTTCCTTGCATTCATAGGCCAGCCCGAGATCGCCGCAAATCTCGGCGCAGGCGTCATGCAGAGCCTTGGTCATCCTGGCGAGATCCTCTTCCTGCGGATGTCGCAGGTCGACCGAGAAGAACACCGAGCCGGGAATGGTGTTGCGCGAATTGGGACTGACCTTGACCAGGCCGACCGTGGAAACGCCCGGCTTGTGATCCAGCGCGATCTTGTTAATGCGGTCGACGATGCGGGCGCAGCCCAGCATGGCGTCCTTGCGACGCGGCATCGGAGTGGTGCCGGCATGGCTTTCGGCGCCGGTTAGGGTCACTTCAAACCAGCGCATGCCCTGGATGCCCTGCACCACGCCGATGGTCTTCTTCTCGGCCTCCAGGATCGGGCCCTGCTCGATATGCGCCTCGAAGAAGGCCTTGAACTTGCGGCCTCCGACCGGCAGGTCGCCGAAATAGCCAATCCGCGCCAGCTCCTCGCCGATGGTCTTGCCATCCAGATCAGCGCGGCTGTGGCCATATTCTTCGGTGAAGACGCCCGCGAACACCCCCGAGGCGATCATGGCCGGAGCGAAGCGCGAGCCCTCCTCGTTGGTCCAGACCGACACCTCGACCGGCGCCTCAGTCTCGAACTTGTAGTCGTTGAGAGTACGGATCACCTCAAGGCCGGCCAGCACGCCATAGACGCCGTCGAACTTGCCACCGGTCGGCTGAGTGTCCAGATGGCTGCCGGTCACCACCGGCGGCAGATCGTTATTCTTGCCAGGCCGCCGAGCGAAAATATTGCCCATGCGGTCAACCGACACGGTGCAACCGGCTTCCTTGCACCAGCGCACGAACAGGTCCCGGCCTTCACGGTCCAGGTCGCTCAGGGCCAGACGGGCGCAGCCGCCCTTGGCCGTCGCGCCGATCTTGGCCATTTCCATCAGGCTATTCCACAGACGGTCCTGATTGATCTGAATATTATGCTCGTTTGCCATCTCAAGCTCCTTCAACGCTTCACACGCGCAATCTATTCGGCCGCGGCCCGCATCGGGTTATTAGGGTGCTGGGTCCAGTTCTGGTAGACGCTGCCGTCATCGACCCGCTTCATGGTGATGCAGCCCTCGACCGGGCAGACATGCAGACAGAGATTGCAGCCGACGCAGTCTTCATCGACCACCTCGTATCTGCGGCCGCCACCATCCATGCGCGCCGCCGTGATCGCCTGATGCGAGGTATCCTCGCAGGCAATATGGCACAGCCCGCATTTGATGCATTTGTCCTGATCGATCTGCGCGACGATCTGGTACGAAAGATTGAGGTTCTTCCAGTCCGTGACATTCGGCGTCGCCAGGCCTCGGAATGCCTCCAGCGCCGCGTAGCCCTTGCCATCCATCCAGCGCGCCAGGCCATCGGCCATGTCGTCGACGATACGGAAGCCGTAATGCATTGCCGCCGTGCAGACCTGTACGCTGCCGGCGCCCAACGCCATGAACTCGGCGGCATCGCGCCAGGTCTCGATTCCGCCGATGCCCGAGATCGGAATGTTCTTGCATTCCGGATCGCGGGCGATCTGCGCCACCATGTTGAGCGCAATGGGTTTCACCGCCGGGCCGCAATAGCCGCCCGAGGTGCCCTTGCCATCCACCGTGGGCGTCGGCGCCATCAGGTCGAGGTCGACGCTGACGATGGAATTGATGGTATTGATCAGGCTGACCGCGTCGGCGCCGCCGCGCACCGCTGCCCGGGCTGGGCCGAGGATGTTGGTGATATTGGGCGTCAGCTTCACGATGACCGGCATGCGGCTGTATTGCTTGCACCAGCGCGTGACCATTTCGACATAATCCGGCACCTGGCCAACCGCCGCGCCCATGCCGCGTTCCGGCATGCCGTGCGGGCAGCCAAAATTCAGCTCGACGCCATCGGCGCCGGTCTCCTCGACCCGCCTGAGGATGGCCTTCCAGGCATCCTCCTCGCAGGGCACCATCAGCGAGACGATCAGGGCGCGATCCGGCCAGTCGCGTTTCACCTGCTTGATTTCCTGCAGGTTGATTTCCAGCGGCCGGTCGGTGATCAGCTCGATGTTGTTGAGACCGGCGACGCGATTGCCCTTGTAGGAATAGGCGCCGTAGCGCGACGAGACATTGACGATCGGCGGCCCGTCCTCGCCGAGCGTTTTCCATACCACGCCGCCCCAGCCGGCCTGGAAGGCGCGCACCACGTTATAGGCCTTGTCGGTGGGTGGCGCCGAGGCAAGCCAGAATGGATTGGGCGCCTTGATGCCGGCGAATGTCGTGGTCAGGCTGGCCATGTTTCGTCCCTCCCTCAGGCTGCCGCACGCTGGGTCAGCGCGCGGTTGATGGCTTCCGCCGCCACCTTGCCGGCCTGCACCGCGGCAACCGTCAGGTCCTGGCCGCCTGCGACACAATCGCCCCCGGCCCAGACCTTGTCCAGCGAGGTACGGCCCTCGGCATCGGCGGCGATCCGGCCCTGCTTGAGCATAAGCAGGTCGCGCCCGTCTTCGCGCAGCGGATCAGCGACAAAGACCTGACCAATGGCCTTGAACACCATGTCAGCCTCCAGCGCGAATTGCTCGCCGGTGCCAACCAGCTTGCCGGCCCGATCCAGCACGGTGTGCTCGAATACCGCACGGCGCACATGACCATTCTCCCCCTCCAGCCGCAATGGCTGGGCCCAGAGCCGGATCATGACGCCGTTCTCCTTGGCGAAAGCCTGCTCATGGTCGGTGGCGCTCATCGCGTCCGCGCCCCGCCGGTAAACCAGCGTCACGTCCTCGGCGCCCAGCCGCTTGATCTGCACGGCCATGTCAATCGCGGTATTGCCGCCGCCAATCACCACCACCCGCCGACCGACTGGCAAATTGGCGAAATCCGCAGCGCGGCGCAGTTCGGCGATATAGTCGACTGCATTCATCACGCCGTCCAGTTGCTCGCCGTCGCAATCCAGCGCCTTCACGCCGCCAAGCCCGAGGCCGAGAAAAACGGCATCGAAGTCGCGCCGCAAATCGCTTAAGCGGATGTCGTGGCCGAGTCGCATGCCGGTTTTCGCGGTGATGCCGCCGATATCGAGAATGAAGTCGACCTCGCGTCCGGCATAGCCATGTGGCACCTTGTATTCCGCCACGCCATAACTGTTCAGGCCGCCCAAAGCCTCCCTGGCCTCGAACACCGTGACGTCATGCCCCTGCATGGCCAGGCGATGGGCACAGGCCAGGCCCGCCGGGCCACCACCCACCACGGCAACACGCTTGCCGGTCGCGGCGGCACGGGCAAAGGGATGCTGGTTGGCCGGCGTGCCGTGATCCGTGGCATAACGCTGCAACAGGCCAATCGGGATCGGCTTGCCCTCTTCCGCCATGCGCACGCAGGAGCGTTCGCACAGGATTTCCGTCGGGCAGACCCGGGCACAGGACCCACCGAAAATATTCTGCTCGTAGATGCGCAAAGCCGCGCCGGCCGTGTTGCCAGTGGCGATCTTGCGGATGAAGCCGGGAATATCGATGCCGGTTGGGCAGGCCTCGATGCAGGGGGCGTCATAGCAGAAATAGCAGCGGTTCGACTCGATCAGCGCCGCCTGCTGGTCCAATGCCGGCACCGCGGCCGCGAACCCGGCCGCATAGCCCTCGGCGGGCAGCCGGCCGGGCCGGATATCCGGTCCAGTGGATTTCACACTGGCTGATTTCACGCTGGTATCACGCCCATTCGCCATGACCTGCTCCCCCGTAGGCCTGCGTCGACGACTGCATCATGCCAATCCCTCATCGGCATGATGCCTCGCAAGAAAGATGCCGCAGCGCCCTGATCGCCGCCCTGCATCCACTGCATTGCGGAGCGAGGCTAGGATTTTCTTGACCAAATGGTCAAGTCTGGATTTGCTGTTGCTGCGGCACCAGCGTTTCGCTTTGATAGCGGCGAAGTGATCCGCATAAAGAATCTGCACGAGCCGTATGCACTTGCCCGCGACTTGGGCAGAAACGACACGGGAAGAGTGAATGCTTGGCAAACCGACCCGAAAACCTGCGGCCCGCAATCAAGTGGCGAGCGACGGCAACGCCAATGGACCGGCCGGCGCCATCCGGCGCCGCAATGTGGAAAAGATTCTGAAAGCAGCCGAATCCGTCTTTGCCAAGAAAGGCTTCGCCGGTGCCAGCACGGCCGAGATCGCCCGCAAGGCCGGCGTGCCCAAGGCCAACCTGCACTATTATTTCCGCACCAAGCAGGAGCTTTATGCCAGCGTGCTGGATGCCATTTTAGAGGTCTGGCTCGATGCGCTGGACCAGGAAATCCAGCCCGAAGCCGACCCGGCAACCGCCCTGAGCAACTACATCGCGCGCAAAATGGCGGCTTCGCAGCGTTCGCCTGAGCCCTCGCGTCTCTGGGCCATCGAGGTGATCGGCGGCGGCCGCCACGTCCAGCCATTCCTGCGCAACCGCTTGCGCCGCCTGGTAAAAGAGAAAACCACGGTGATCGAAGGCTGGATTGCAGCCGGCAAGCTCAAACCCGTCAATCCAACGCATCTGCTTTTCATGATCTGGGCAATGACGCAGACCTATGCCGATTTCGCCGCCCAGATTGCCGCGGTGCTGGACAAGAAAAGCCTGGATGACGCGGTTTTTGCGACCGGCAGCGAAACGATACGCAGCCTGATTCTTAACGGCCTGGGCGCCCGACAGAAAATCCGGCTCTGAATTTGCCGAAAAACCATGCAGGCCACCGGCCCCTTGCGCAGCCGGATAGCGGAACAGTATCTGGCTCACGATTTTCTTGACCGTTTGGTCAGGTCGTGAATGAATACTGCGTCATCGCAGGGAAAAATGGGGGCTGACATGGCTTTGCTGGTGCGCGGCGGAACGGTGGTGAATGCAGATTGCAGCCAGCGGGCGGATGTGCTCGTCGATGGCGGCATGATCAAGGCGGTTGGCGCCAACCTGGAAGCCCCGTCCGGTAGCGAAATCATTGATGCCGGCGGCGCCTATGTGATGCCGGGCGGCATCGATCCGCATACCCATATGGAGTTGCCCTTCATGGGCACGACCGCGTCGGAGGATTTCTTCTCCGGTACCACGGCCGGCATGGTCGGCGGCACCACCATGATCATCGATTTCGTGATTCCCGATCCACAGGAAAACCTGCTGTCGGCCTTCCGCAAATGGCGAGGCTGGTCGGAAAAGGCGGCTTCGGATTACAGCTTTCACGTCGCCGTCACCTGGTGGGACGAGAGCGTGCATCGCGACATGGGCACGCTGGTACAGGAACACGGCGTTAACAGTTTCAAGCATTTCATGGCCTACAAGAACGCCATCATGTGCGAGGACGAGGTGCTGGTGAACAGCTTCCTGCGCGCCCGTGAGCTCGGTGCGCTGTGCACCGTGCACGCGGAAAACGGCGAACTGGTGTTTCATCTGCAGAAAGAGATTCTGAAAATGGGCATCACCGGCCCGGAGGGGCATCCGCTGTCGCGTCCGCCCGAAGTCGAGGGCGAAGCCGCGAACCGCGCCATCCGCATCGCCCAGGTGCTCAATGTGCCGCTCTATATCGTGCATAATTCCTGCAGGGAATCGGTCGAGGCGATCATCCGCGCCCGCAACGAGGGCCAGCGTGTTTTCGGCGAGGCCCTGGCCGGCCATCTGCTGGTCGATGACAGCGTTTACCGTAATCCCGATTTCGCCACCGCCGCGGCCTATGTGATGAGCCCGCCCTTCCGGCCGAAGGAGCATCAGGATGTTCTGTGGCGCGCATTGCAGGCAGGCCATCTGCAGACTACGGCGACCGATCATTGTTGCTTCTGCGCGGACCAGAAGGCGGCAGGCCGCGACGATTTCACCAAGATTCCGAATGGCACCGGCGGCGTCGAAGACCGCATGCATGTGCTGTGGCATCATGGCGTCAACAAGGGCCGCCTGACGCCGAACGAGTTCGTCGCCATCACCTCGGCCAATGCCGCCAAGATCTTCAACCTCTATCCGCGCAAGGGCGTGATCCAGGCCGGCGCCGATGCCGATCTGGTGGTCTGGGACCCGAAGAAAACCCGCCGCATTTCAGCCAAGACGCATCATCAGAAGATCGATTTCAACATTTTCGAGGGCATGGAGGTCGAGGGCATCAACACCGTGACGATTTCACAGGGCAAGGTCGTCTACAAGGATGGCGATGTGCGCAGCGTGAAAGGCGCCGGCCGTTATATCAACCGGCCGGCCTTCGCGCCCTATTATGCCGCGCTGAACCGCAAGGCTGAACTGGAGCAGCCAAAACCGGTATTACGCAGCGCCGCGGAATAGCCCTGCCGCACTGGCTGGCGACTGAAATGGAAAGACCGACCGCAAGGGAATGAGAAATGGTGGGCGGTGAGCGGATCGAGCCCCCGACATTTTCAATGTAAATAAATCGAGAATATTGTCCTGAGAATACGCATATCGGCCACATGGCTGCCAGGTTCGGTCAATCATGGCCGAAATTGGCCCGTCGCATCACCGACAAACGGCCGTTCATATAGGCGCACAATGTCTTCTGCTTGTCAGCATCTCAACTGACGCTGCGTCAACGCTCCCGCATGCTCTCGTCACGGTACCGCATAATTGGCGACAGCAAATAATCAATAAATCGGCGCTGGTCCGTTTTGATTTCAGCCGTCAGAGCCATGCCGGCGCCAAGGACGAAGCGCTGGCCATCGACGTCGATCCATGCCCGATCCAGGGAGATCCGCGCGGGATAGATCAGGCCGCGTTTTTCATCCGGTACGGCGTCGCGTGAAACCGACGCCACCCTCCCCGGTATGGTTCCGTATTTCGTGAACAGGAATGTTTCCAGCTTGATCTCGACTCCCTGGCCGGGCTGGATAAAGCCGATATCGCGGTTCTGCAGCATAATTTCTGCTTCCAGCCCATCGCCATCTGGCACGATCGCGAGCAGGGGCTGGGCTGGCGTGACGACGCCGCCGATGGTGTGGATCGCCAATTGCTGCACTACGCCATCCAGGGGGGCAGCAAGGGTTTGCAGGTCGTGCCGCTGTTCGGCTTTCAGAACTTCTTCTTCAAGCGACGAGACCTTCCGCATCGTCTCGTTACGCTGGCTGCGGACATCCCGCAGATATTCGGACTGGACCTGCTGCCTCTGCCGGCGTATGGCCTGCAGCGCCGCCTGGGCTTCTTCCCGCTTAAACCGTAATCCGCGCTGTTCATGCTCCATTTCAACGAGCTGCTGCTGCAGCTCCAGCGCTGTCAGGCGGGAGCCAAAGCCCTTGTCCGCCAGCTCGGTCCGGGCATTCGTGCGTTGCCGCAGCAGAGGTATGGCCTGTTCCAGCCTGTGAATTGCCACTTCCACCGATTTGTATTCGGCCTCGCGGCGTTCACGCTCCGCATCCAGTCCGGCCAGCCGCGCCATATGCTCGTCTGCCTGATTGGCTAGCCAGGCCCGCTGCAACTCAACCAGCTCGCGTGGCGTGCCTGGCGGCGCCTTGAAATGCCGCATTGGCTCGTCGGGATGAAGCGCCGCGTCCAATCGCGCCGCATCCGCACGCGCCGCGACCAGGTCGGCGATCAGGCGCCGCATGTCGGCACCGGCGGATGTCGGATCGAGTTCCACCAGCACATCGCCCGTCTTCACTGACTGTCCGTCCCGCACATGGATCGCCCGTACGACGCCGGTTTCCAGCGGCTGTATCACTTTGGTTTTACCCGCCGGGATCGTCCGACCATCAGCGATTGCAACGACATCGAGCCTGCCGATGAACGACCAGGCCAGACCAATCACAAGCAATGCAGTCAGCGCCAGCAGCGTGATTCGCGCCGTTGGCGAGGCTGGCGTCTCCAGAACCTCAAGCGCGGCGGGCAAAAAGTCGATTTCGTCGCGCCGGCGCCGCGGCAGCGGCGGTCTCTGCCGCTCAAGCTGCCAGGCCGTTTTCGCAACAACGGCAGCATGCCTGACGCCGGCCCAGATCGATGCGAGGCGCGGGCTATATAGCATGGAGCCCACCAGCCTGCTGACGCATCATGGCGGCAAATCGCCCGCCCTGGCGCAGCAGTTGCTCGGGCGGGCCATCCTCTATCACTTGCCCGTTTTCGACCGTGATGATCCGATGGGCCTGCCGCACGGCGGACAGGCGATGGGCGATGATCAGGACCGTACGGCCCTGGCAAATCCGCTCCATGTTGGCCTGGATAGCCGCCTCAGACTCTACATCCAGGGCACTGGTCGCTTCATCGAAGATCAGTACGCGAGGATTGGTGATCAACGCGCGCGAAATGGCCACGCGCTGACGCTGTCCACCTGAAAGGGTCGAGCCGCGTTCGCCCACCACGGTATCGTAACCCTGCGGCAGGCTCATGATGAAATCATGCGCGCCGGCCAATTGCGCGGCCGCGATCACCCGATCAAGCGGCAGCCCGGGGTCGGCCAGGGCGATATTGTCGCGAACGGTGCCTGTGAACAGCGTGCTTTCCTGAAGCACGACGCCGATCATCCGCCGCAACGCGCTCGGATCTACCTGCGCGAGATCCAGGCCGTCCATGGCGATGCGGCCTGCCTCGGGCATGTACAGGCGCTGCACCAGCTTGGCAAGCGTGCTTTTGCCCGATCCCGACGGACCGACGATACCGACCACCTGCCCGGCGGGAATCTGCAGCGACAGATTGCGAAGAACCTCCGGCCCATCGGGGCGGTAGCGGAAAATGACGCGGTCGAACACGATCCAGCCTTTCAGACCTGGCAGGGACTGCCGGCCTGCGCTCAATCCGCCTTCGGTTCTGGTGTTGAGAATGTCTCCCAAGCGCTCGATCGAAAGCCGGGCCTGCTGGAAATCCTGCCAGAGCTGGGCGATGCGCAGGATCGGCCCGCTGACCCGGGCCGACAGCATGTTGAACGCAACCAGTTCTCCAACCGTGAGATCACCATCGATCACGAGCTTCGCGCCGGCCCATAATGTGGCAGCAACGACGATCCGGCTGATCATCTGCGCCGTTTGGCTGGCTATGTTGGCCAGGTTGCCGACGCGGAACGCCGCCCGCACATAGGCGGCCAGCAATTCCTCCCAGCGGCGCTGCACCAGCGGCTCGATTGCCATGGCTTTTACCGTCTCGATGCCGCCGATGCGCTCTACCAGGAAGGACTGGTTTTCCGAACCGCGTGCGAATTTCTCATCGAGGCGCCGCTTCAATACCGGCGTCACCAGAACTGAAATAACAATATAGAACGGCACTGCGGCCAGGCATATCCATGTCAGCAGCGGGCTGTACAGGAACATGACGGCGACGAAGACGAAGGTGAAAAACAGGTCGAGCGCCGCCGTCAGGGTCGAACCGGTCAGAAAAGTTCTGATATTTTCCAGTTCACGCACCCGCGCCACGCTGTCGCCTACCCGACGCGCCTCGAAATACGACAGCGGCAGAGCCATCAGATGACCAAAAAGCCGGGCGCCCAGCTCAAGGTCGATACGGTTCGTCGTATGCGAGAACAAATACGTTCTCAGTACGCCGAACACGGTCTCGAACACGGCCAGCATCAGCAGGGCGAAAACCAGCACGTCCAGGGTGGAGAGGGAGCGATGCACCATCACCTTGTCGATCACCACCTGGAACATCAGCGGCGAGACCAGAGCCAGGATCTGGATGATGAAGGAGGCCAGCAGGACTTCGCCGAACATCCTGCGGTATTTCACCACCGCCGGAATGAACCAGGAGATATCGAAGCGCCGCTGCGAACCGGCCAAGTCTGCGCGAGTGGTAATCAGGATCAGTTCGCCGGTCCAGTCCCGCTCGAAGTCTTCCCGCCCGCGCGACACCGGGCGGCCATCATGCCCTTCGGCGAGCAGGACCTCGTCCCGCCCTCCCTGGTTGCGGAAAGCCGCCAGCACGACAAAGCTGCCATCTTTCCGGCATGCGATGGCTGGTAACGGCGTGTGCCGCAGCTTGTCCCACCGGCTGCTGACGCGGCGGATTTTCACGCCAAGCTGGCGACCGGCGCGAACGAGTTCGTCCGGAGCAATCAGGCGATCGGCATGGCCATAACGATGAGCCAGTTGGCCAAGGTCGACAGCCTGACCGAGCACCCGCATCACCAGGGCGAGACACGACAATCCGCTGTCAGGCCCCAGCGGCATAGAGCCCGGTGCCGCCACCGAATATTCGTCGGCGCCCTGCCCGTGCGGGGCCGTCATGTCCAGGTCGTCGTAAAGATCGGCGCCAGATCATTGGCAACCTGCGGATCCAGCACGAACTGGCCGGCCGCCAGCGCGGCATAGGCAGCCATCGCATCCACCGGCGCCAGCACGTTGCCCGCATCGCCATTCAGCGCGTCATTGCCCGCCAGGCCGCGTAACTCATCCGCATCCGCGGTGCCACTGAGAGCATTATCGGTTGCATCGCCGGTAATCGTCGCCACGGCAGTCCCCCCTCAATGGCTGCGACTCGCACGAATCGCTCAGGATGCATTCCCCAACCTTTCTGCAACCTTTTGCCGAGAGTCAACTTCCCATAGTGGTGGAAACATTAAATTCATACCTCTTCGCGGGTATTTCTCCGCCTGTCGCATTGCAGCAACGAGGGCGAATCCGGGCGGTCGGAAATTTGGACGCGCCTGGTTGAAGCATTGCCTGTCGCGTGTGACATGCCTCCGATTGCGGGCGCCACGCCGGCCGAAGCCTATCCTGAAAAACCTGCTGAGGAGATAAACCAGCTTTGCCTCCGAGCCACGGGCTGATCCACCGCGCACTGAATCCTGCCGACCACCGGCGGCATTGTGTATTCCACCGATCACGGCCAATCAGTGTTCAAGTGTCTGAAGGAAAAGGCTGACAGCCATAGCAGGATGTCTTGTGCACGATCGGTGCGGAGAACATGAAGACGCTGAAGAATTTGCCGAATGAGCCGATCGTGGATTTCTCGCTTCAGCGGTATGCCTCTTTGCGGAGGCGGACCCGCCTTGGGAGCAATCGAATCCGTTATCGGCCGCCAAGGCCAGAAAAGGCCTACACAGTATCCATTTGTCGCCAAATCGGTGGGGGAGTCCTGAAAAATGGTGGGCGGTGAGAGGGTCGAACTCCCGACATCCTCGGTGTAAACGAGGCGCTCTACCACTGAGCTAACCGCCCGCAGGGCCGCCGCTGGAATCCAGCGCCGAAACCCGGGCTCTATAGCAGATCGGGCCTGGTATCGCTACCGGGCCCGATGCAAATCGACGCGGAGCCGGCTGTTCAGCCGACCGCCTCTTTCAGGGTTTTACCGGCACGGAATTTCGGCTGCCGGGTCGGCGGCAGATCGATCCGCTCGCCGGTGCGCGGGTTGCGCCCCGGACTGGCGGCGCGTGTGCCGACGAAGAAGCTGCCAAAGCCGACGATCCGCACCTCCTCGCCGCGGCGCATGGCCTCGGTGATGAGTTCGAACACCGCCTCGACGGCGCGTTCGGCCTGTTCCTTGCTGAGGCCAGCGGTGTCGCGCACCTGGGCCATCAGATCCTGTTTGTTCACGCTGCCGCCCTCCGGGACAATGCGGTCAGTGCTTGACCATGCCTTCGCGATCACCCTCTGCTTCGGGTTCGACCACGGCAGGCTTGTTCAGATCGTCAACGTCGTTCCACTCAATTGGTTTCAATTCGGCGACAAGGGCGTGTTTCAGCACCTCCTCGCAGGTCGAAACCGGTATGATCTCGAGGCCCTTTTTGACATTGTCAGGGATCTCGACCAGATCCTTCTCATTCTCCTTCGGGATCAGCACCATCTTGATGCCGCCGCGATGCGCGGCCAGCAGCTTTTCCTTCAGGCCGCCGATCGGCAGCACGCGGCCGCGCAGCGTGACCTCGCCGGTCATCGCCACGTCCTTGCGCACCGGAATGCCGGTCAGCACCGAAACGATCGAGGTGACCATCGCCACGCCGGCCGAGGGACCGTCCTTGGGCGTGGCGCCCTCGGGCACATGGATATGGATGTCACGCCGGTCGAAGATCGGCGGCTTGACGCCGAAGGCAACCGCACGCGACCGCACATAGGAGCGGGCCGCCTGTACCGATTCCTGCATCACCTCGCCCAGCTTGCCGGTGATGGTCATGCGCCCCTTGCCGGGCAGCATGACGGCTTCGATGGACAGCAACTCGCCACCCACCTCGGTCCAGGCCAGACCGGTGGTGGTGCCGACCAGGTCTTCCAGCTCCGCCTCGCCATAGTGGAAGCGGCGCACGCCGGCATACTTGTCGAGGTTCTTTGACGTGACCTTGATCGACTTCACGCCCTTCGACAGGATTTCCTTCACCGCCTTGCGGGTCAGATTGGCCAGTTCGCGTTCTAGCGAACGCACGCCGGCCTCGCGGGTGTAGTACCGGACCAGGTCGCGCATGGCATCGTCAGTGATCGACCACTCGCCCTTCTTCAGGCCAGCCGCCTTGATCTGCTTGTCCAGCAGGTGGCGCTTGCAGATCTCGATCTTCTCGTCCTCGGTATAACCGGGGATGCGAATGATCTCCATGCGATCCAGCAGCGGCTGCGGCATGCGCAGGCTGTTGGCCGTGCAGATGAACATCACGTCAGACAGGTCGTAGTCGACCTCAAGATAATGATCGCTGAAGGTGCTGTTCTGCTCGGGATCGAGCACTTCCAGCAGCGCCGAGGACGGATCGCCGCGGAAGTCCTGCCCCATCTTGTCGATTTCGTCGAACAGGAAGAGCGGGTTGTTGGTCTTTGCCTTCTTCATCGACTGCACGACCTTGCCGGGCATCGAGCCGATATAGGTGCGGCGATGGCCACGGATTTCGGCCTCGTCGCGCACGCCGCCAAGCGACACGCGCACAAAATTGCGGCCGGTGGAGCGCGCAATCGACTTGCCGAGCGATGTCTTGCCTACGCCAGGCGGACCGACTAGGCACAGGATCGGCCCCTTCAGCTTGCCGGAGCGCTGCTGCACGGCGAGATACTCAAGGATACGCTCCTTGACCTTCTCCAGGCCATAATGGTCGTCGTTCAGCACCTTTTCGGCGTTCTTGATGTCCTTCTTGATCTTGCTGCGCTTGCCCCACGGGATCGACAGCATCCAGTCGAGATAGTTGCGGATAACGGTCGCCTCGGCTGACATCGGGCTCATCGAGCGCAGCTTCTTGACCTCGGCTTGCGCCTTTTCGCGCGCCTCCTTGGACAGCTTGGTCTTCTTGATGCGCAGTTCGATCTCGGCCACCTCGTCGCGGCCTTCCTCGCCCTCGCCCAGCTCCTTCTGGATCGCCTTGAGCTGTTCGTTCAGGTAATACTCGCGCTGGGTCTTCTCCATCTGCCGCTTGACGCGTGAGCGGATCTTCTTCTCGACCTGCAGCACGCCGATCTCGCCTTCCATCATGGCGTAGACGCGCTCAAGGCGCTCCACCACGTTGGCGATTTCCAGCAGTTCCTGCTTGTCGCTGATCTTGATGGTCAGGTGCGAGGCGACGGTATCCGCCAGTTTGG
Organism: Ferrovibrio sp.; assembly: GCF_029255545.1. Classification (GTDB taxonomy): domain Bacteria; phylum Pseudomonadota; class Alphaproteobacteria; order Ferrovibrionales; family Ferrovibrionaceae; genus Ferrovibrio. The sequence continues at coordinate 83,009 of NZ_JANLJJ010000082.1, forward strand.
AGGCATCGTCGATCTGGTTCAGCGACACCAGCACCTCGGGCGGAATCTTCCGGTTCAGCTTCACATACTGCTCGAACTGGTTGATCACCGAACGCGACAGCGCTTCGGTCTCGCGGCCCTCGCCGGAATCGTCAGTGACGAACTCGGCTTCCACCTGGAAGAAATCGGGGTTGTCGTTGAACTTGACGATCCGGGCGCGCTGGCTGCCCTCGACCAGCACCTTCACGGTGCCGTCGGGCAGGCGCAGCAGCTGCAGCACCGAGGCAACGGTGCCGACGGTGTGGATGTCTTCCGCGTTGGGGTTATCCTGGCCAGCATTCTTCTGGGCGACGAGCAGGATCTGCTTATCGTCCTTCATGACATCCTCGAGCGCCCGCACCGACTTCTCGCGACCGACAAAGAGCGGCACGATCATGTGTGGGAATACGACGATGTCCCGCAGCGGCAGGACTGGAAATACTTGGGCGCGAGGCGATGTAAACATGCGGCTTTCATCCTGAAGGACGGCGCCGGAAGCCCGGCTGTGGGCATCCCTTTGCCGCCTGACAGAGGTTAAGATGGGAACTCCCGCAAGGTCCGTCAAGGCACGGTGGCACCACACAGGAACACGAAGATGACACAACCCGAGTCGAATGCCGCCGGCATCCTGGAAACAGCCCTGCTCGACGTGCGCCACGGCCAGGAAACCGCTTTCGAATCCGCCCTGCAGCAGGCCCTGCCACTGATCCGGCGCCAACCCGGCTGCCAGCGGGCGGAAGTCCGGCCCTGCCTGGAAAACCCCCGGCGCTACCTGCTGCTGGTGTACTGGGCCACATTGGCCGACCACGAACAGGGGTTTCGCCGCAGTACCGATTACCAACGCTGGCGGGCGCTACTGCACGGATTCTACGAGCCTTTTCCGACCGTGGAACATTTCGGGCCGCCCCTTTGACGGTAGCGGCCCGCTGTGATGAGGGTTAACAGGCGCCAGGCCGTTCAGGCGCTGACGTCTTCCTGCTTACGGTCGGCGTAGATCAGCAGCGGCTTGGCGCGGCCCTCGACCACATCGGGGGAGATCACCACCTCCTCGACGCCGTTCATGTTCGGCAGGTCGAACATCGGGTCGAGCAGGATGGCCTCCAGGATCGAGCGCAGGCCACGGGCGCCGGTCTTGCGGGCAATCGCCTTGCGGGCGACGGCGGCCACCGCCTCGTCCGAGAAGGTCAGCTTGACGTCTTCCATCTCGAACAGACGCTGATACTGCTTGATCAGGGCATTCTTCGGCTTGCTCAGGATGTCGACCAGCGCGGCCTCGTCCAGATCGTGCAAGGTGGCGATCACGGGCAGGCGGCCGATGAATTCCGGGATCAGGCCGAATTTGAGCAGATCGTCCGGCTCGACTTCGGCCAGGATCTCGCCCGAACGGCGTTCATCCGGGCCACGCACATCGGCGCCGAAGCCGATCGAGGTGCCTTTGCCGCGGCCGGCGATGATCTTTTCCAGGCCGGCGAAGGCGCCGCCGCAGATGAACAGGATATTGGTGGTGTCGACCTGCAGGAATTCCTGCTGCGGATGCTTGCGGCCGCCCTGCGGGGGCACCGAGGCAACGGTGCCTTCCATGATCTTCAGCAGGGCCTGCTGCACGCCCTCGCCCGACACGTCACGGGTGATCGAGGGATTGTCCGACTTGCGGCTGATCTTGTCGACCTCGTCGATATAGACAATACCGCGCTGCGCCCGCTCAACATTGTAGTCGGCCGATTGCAGCAGTTTGAGGATGATGTTCTCGACATCCTCGCCCACGTAACCGGCCTCGGTCAGCGTGGTGGCGTCGGCCATGGTGAAGGGCACTTCCAGGATGCGGGCCAGCGTCTGGGCCAGCAGGGTCTTGCCGCAGCCGGTCGGACCAACCAGCAGGATGTTTGACTTGGCCAGTTCGACGTCGTTGTTCTTGCCGCTGTGGCCGATGCGCTTGTAGTGGTTGTGGACCGCGACCGCGAGCACCTTCTTGGCGTGGTTCTGGCCGATCACGTAATCGTCCAGCACCCGGCAGATTTCCTGCGGGGACGGCACTCCGTCCCGGGTCTTCACCAGAGCCGACTTGTGCTCTTCACGGATGATATCCATGCAGAGCTCCACGCACTCGTCGCAGATGAACACCGTCGGACCGGCGATCAGCTTGCGCACCTCGTGCTGGCTCTTGCCACAGAACGAGCAGTACAGAGTGTTTTTGGAGTCACCGCCGCTCAATTTAGTCATACCTGCTCCACTGAGCGGGCCGGCGCCGGGCGACGCAGGCCCTATTCCATCGAATCGTCATCATAAGGAACCGGCGTCCCCTGCACAACGGACATAGGGGGAAACAGGGGCCATCCGGCGGGCGGCGAACCGTCACATTACCATGATTTAACGCAGTTAGCCTGTCAGACAACCAGGGCGGAGGCTCCCGGACCGCCGGTCCGACGGGGGCCCCGGGGCAGCGCCCGCCTGGCCAGGGACTTCAGTCCGGGGATCAGGCCTTCTTGCCGGCCGCGGCTTCAGGCCGGCGATCGACCACCTCGTCCACCAGACCGAATTCCTTGGCCTCGGACGGGGTCATGAAGCGGTCGCGTTCCATCGCCTCCTCGATCACGGCGATATCCTGGCCGGTATGGCGGGCATAGATGCCGTTCAGGCGGGCCCGCATATCAAGGATTTCCCTGGCATGGATCTCGATATCGGCGGCCTGGCCCTGGAACCCGCCGGAGGGCTGGTGGATCATCACCCGGGCGTTGGGCAGGGAATACCGCATGCCCTTTTCGCCGGCGGCCAGCAGCAGCGAGCCCATCGAGGCGGCCTGGCCGATGCACAGGGTGCCGATCTTGGGGCGGACATACTGCATGGTGTCGTAGATCGCCATGCCGGCCGTCACCAGACCGCCCGGGCTGTTGATGTAGAACGAGATTTCCTTGTTCGGGTTCTCGGCTTCCAGGAACAGCAGCTGGGCCGTCACCAGCGCCGCAACCTGGTCGTTGACCGGGCCGACCAGGAAGATGATGCGTTCCTTGAGCAGCCGGGAGTAGATGTCATAGGCGCGCTCACCCCGATTGGTCTGTTCGACCACCATCGGAACCAGCATGTTCATGTAAGTATCGACCATCTTTTCCATGACGCGCCCTGAAATACGAGGAATGTTGCTGCCATAATGTGGCGCAGACCTGTGCTTCCTTCAATGGCCGGCAGGACGGAACCTGCACCGGTAGCGGCCAGTTGGTGTGGCACCTGACTGGGAGGTTGCCATGGCAGATTTGGCATTCTGGGAATGCCTGTACACACCGGGGCACGATGCCGCCTGCCTGATCCGCCAGGGCGTGGAGGGCTGGCTTCTGCATGGCACCGCCGTGTTCCGTCACGAGGCCGGACCCGCCCGTGTCAATTACACCGTCGAACTGGATGGGGCATGGCGGACGATACGCGGTACCGTGCGAGGGTATCTGGCAGACCGCCCCGTCGACCATGTCATCGAGCGTCAGCCTGGCGGCTGGCATCTCGATGGCCGGCGGGTCGAGGGGCTGGATCATCTCGTCGATCTCGATTACGGCTTCACCCCCGCCACCAACATGCAGCAATTGCGCCGCGCGGCGCTCCAGCCCGGCCATACGCTCGATCTGCCAGCCGCATGGTTCGACCTGGGCATGACAAGCCTGATCGAGCTGCCGCAACGCTACACCTGCCGGGACGCTGCGACCTATCACTACGAGTCACCAGCGGCTTCCTATGAGGCGATTCTGGAAATCGCGCCGAACGGCTTCGTGAGAACCTATCCGCATTTGTGGCGGATGGCGCCTTAAGCTGAAAAAGAAAACGCCAGGACTGGCCCGGCGTTTCCATGATCAGCGCGGCGATCGGCAGATCAGGCGACCTGCTCGGCTTCCTTCTGCAGCTCTTCCTTCGAGACCGGCTTGTCGGTCACGGTGGCCATCTCGATGATGAAATCCACAACCTTGTCCTCGAAGATCGGGGCGCGCAGGCTCTGGGCGGCTTCCGGGTTCTTCTGGAAGTATTCCATCACCTGGCGCTCCTGGCCAGGGAAGCGGCGGGCCTGCTCGATCATCGCACGGGTGATTTCGTCCGGCTTGACCTCGATATTGTTGACCCGGCCAACTTCCGACAGCAGCAGGCCGAGGCGGATGCGACGCTCGGCGATCTTGCGGTATTCGGTCTTCAGTTCGTCCTCGGTCTTCTTCTCTTCCGCCAGCTCGGCATCGAAGCGGGCCTTGTCGGCCGTCACTTCGCCCCAGATCTGGTTGAACTCCAGATCAACCATGCCTTCCGGCACGGCGAAGCCGTGCTGTTCGGCCAGCTGGTCGAGCAGGCCGCGCTTCAGCTTCATGCGCGACAGGCTTTTGTATTCCTGGCCCAGATCGCGCTTGATGTTGTCCTTCAGCTCCTGCAACGAAGCGAGGCCAAACCGCTTGGCGAATTCGTCATCCAGCGTCACGGCCTGGCCGCCGCGCACTTCCTTCACCGTGCAGGCGAATTCCGCCGGCTTGCCGGCCAGTTCGGCATTGCCATAGGCCTCGGGGAAGGTGACCGTCACAGTCTTCTGGTCGCCGGCCTTCAGGCCAGCCAACTGGTCCTCGAAACCCGGGATGAAGGTGTTGGAGCCCAGCACCAGCGGATAATCATTGGCGGCGCCGCCTTCAAACTTCTCGCCATTCACGCTGCCGACGAAGTCGATCACGATCTGGTCACCCTTCTCGGCGGCGCGCTCGACCTTCTCGTAGGTCTTCTGCTGTTCCGAGAGGCGGGTCAGGAATTCGTCAACCTCGGCATCGGCCGGTTCGACCACCAGACGTTCCAGCTTGATCGCCTTAAAATCGCCGGTCTCGATATCAGGCAGCACCTCGATGGCGATGGTGCATTCGAAATCCTTGCCCTCTTCGAAATTCTGGATATCGACCTTGGGCTGCATGGCGGGGCGCAGCTTGTTGTCTTCCAGCGTCTTCTGCAGGGCAGAATTGACGCTTTCTTCCATCGCCTCGCCCAGCAGGGCACGGCCATACTGCTTCTTGATCAGCGCCGCCGGCGCCTTGCCCGGGCGGAAGCCCGGCATGTTGACCTGCCCGCGCAGGGTTTCAAGCTTGGCGTTGACGGTGCCTTCCAGCGCGGCGGCGTTGATCACCACCTTGTATTCGCGCTTCAGGCCCGAGGCGCTGATTTCCGTGATCTGCATGACCGAAATACCTGTCTCTCGCTAAATTCCGTTGCGCCGCCCGCCCGTCTCGCGGACTTGGCATCTCGCGGGTCTGGCCGGCGGCGGGGCGCCGGGGGATCTGGTGCGGGCGGAGGGACTTGAACCCACACGCCTTGCGGCACAGGAACCTAAATCCTGCGTGTCTACCAGTTCCACCACGCCCGCTTCCCGCACCGGGGGCCGGCGCGAAGGCGCAGTCTATAGCATGTGAAAACCGGGGATGCGAGGCTTTTGCGGGGTTTTCCCGCACCCCGCACCCTGACGATTAACCTGCTGCTTTGGCTGGCTTTTTCGCCCCCGCCTGATCGCAGTGGTTCATCAGATGGCGCTCGTCCAGCCATTCCTTGGCATAGGAGCAATCGCGGAAATCGTCATAGTAGGGCCCACCGATCGTGTAATGCACGATGGAGACGTCCTTTTCGAAGGGGTCGTAATCGGCCAGGTGGTTCCAGCGATGCGGGATCTCGCCGATCAGGTTGTCGTTACCCAGCCATTTGAACTGGTGCAGTTCCAGCCCGGTGGCGGAATTGACGTAATCGGGGGTCAGCGCCGTGCATTTGGCGCAGTTGAACAGCATCACGCTGGACCAGTTCTTCTTCTCGTATTTGGTTTGCGCCTTGCCGAGGAACTTCACGTCTTCCTTGGGCACGTGGTGGTGCTTGACCACCTGCACGGCGTAGCGGTCGTCGCGCAGCGCCCACAGCTTGGCGATGTCGTCCAGCACCAGCATGTCGTCGTCCATGAAGATCGCCCAGTCCTGGAAGCCGGCCAGGTAAGGCGTCAGGAAGCGCGAGAAGGAAAAGTCGGTCGACTGCAGCTCGTGGCGCGGCCGGGTGTAGATGCCTTCCAGCTGGTTCAGCGCCAGATGGGTGATGGCGACCGGCTTGGAGGCGCGGCGGTTGATGCTGAGGGCTGCGACGCTGGAAACCACCGGGGCGGCGCGGCTGTAACCGATGAAGACACGGATCATCTGGATTCTCTCGATTGCCTGGATATGCACTACAGCATCTCCCCTACCGGAGCGTTAAGGGCTCCGCGTTGATCCGGCGCAAAGGCGGGCCATATTCAGACTATGATTTATTATATATAAATATTGATATAATTTACATTATATTGACTATCCATTATAGCTTTACCATTATACTAAACATCTAAAAGGACATCTGAAACATGATCACAGGCGCACAGATGCGGGCCGCCCGCGCCCTGATCGGCATCGACCAGCGCAAGCTGGCCGAACTGTGTGGCCTGTCGCTGCCCACGATCCAGCGCATGGAAGCCAGCGACGGCGTCGTGCGCGGCAATGTCGATTCCCTGATGAAACTGGTCACGGCCCTTGAATCCGCCGGCATCGAACTGATCAGCGACAACACCCCCAGCAGCGGCGGCGGACGCGGCGTCCGCCTCCGCGTCACTTTGGGGTAAGCTGCAACCGGGCCATTAACAGAAAGTACGCCCAGCATGACCTCCTCCTCTCGAACGCCTTCTATTCAGTCTACCCCCAGCTTCGCCGAGCTGTTCACGCCAAAGCTGGTGACCATCCTGCGCGAGGGTTATCGACTGGGCGATCTGCGCGCCGACGCGATGGCCGGTCTGACCGTGGCGATCGTCGCCATTCCGCTCTCCATGGCAATCGCCATCGCCTCCGGCGTTACGCCCGACCGCGGCCTCTACACGGCGATCATCGGCGGTTTCCTGATCTCGGCGCTGGGCGGCAGCCGTTTCCAGATTGGCGGCCCCGCCGGCGCTTTCATCGTGCTGGTGGCGGCCACCGTAGAGCGGCATGGCGTCGACGGCCTGGTGCTGGCCACCATGATGTCGGGCGTCTTCCTTCTGGTTGGCGGCTTCCTGCGGCTCGGCACCTATGTGAAATTCATTCCCTATCCGGTGACGGTGGGTTTCACCGCCGGCATCGCGGTCATCATCTTCGCCAGCCAGATTCGCGACCTGCTCGGCCTCACCTTCGCCGGCAAGGAGCCGGGCGAATTGCTGCCCAAGCTGGCTGCCATCGGCGATGCCCTGCCCAGCTTCACGCCACCGGCCGTGGCGCTGGCGCTGCTCACCATCGGCGTAATCGCCGGACTAAAGCGCTGGCAGCCACACTGGCCCGGCATGCTGATCGCCGTCAGCCTGGCGGCGGCGATCACCGGCATCTTCAATCTGCCGGTGGAAACCATCGGCACCAAATTCGGCGGCATCCCGCGCAGTTTGCCGCTGCCATCCCTGCCCGTCTTCTCGCTCGATCTCGCCCGCGCCGTACTGCCCGATGCCATTGCTTTCGCATTGCTGGGAGCCATCGAATCCCTGCTCTCGGCCATCGTGGCCGACGGCATGACCGGCCGGCGGCATCGTTCGAACTGCGAACTGGTGGCCCAGGGGGCGGCGAATATCGGCTCGGCCCTGTTCGGCGGCATCTGCGTCACCGGCACCATCGCGCGCACGGCGACCAATGTGCGTGCCGGCGCGCGCGGTCCGGTGGCCGGCATGCTGCATGCCCTGTTCGTGCTGCTGTTCATGCTGATCGCCGCACCGCTGGCCAGTTACATCCCGCTGGCGGCTTTGGCCGGCGTACTCGCCGTGGTGGCCTGGAACATGGCGGAGAAACATGCCTTCACCACGCTGTTGCGTTCGTCCTGGGGCGATGCGGCGGTGCTGCTGGCCACCTTCCTGCTCACCATCTTCCGCGACCTCACCGAGGGCATCCTGGTCGGCTTCGGCCTGGGCACCCTGCTGTTCCTCAACCGCATGGCGCAGGCCACCACGGTCGACAATCACGTGCCCTATGTGCCCGAAGACAAGGCCGACCACTACAATGGCGGCCGGCGGCGCTACGATCCCACGCTGGCCACCGATCCCGATCTGCTGATCTATCGCATCTCGGGCGCCTTCTTCTTCGGTGCGGCCTCTACCGTTGGCGCGGTGCTGGATCGCATCGCCGACCGGCCGAAGACCTTCATCCTCGATTTCTCGGCAGTGCCGTTCCTCGACTCAACCGCGGCCAACACCATCGAGGGCGTGGCGCGCAAGGCGCAGCGCAGCGGCGTGACCCTGATCCTCACCGGCGTACCCAAGCATGTGCGCCATGTACTGTGGACCCATGGTGTGCATCCGCCGCTGGTCCGGTACAAGCGCTCGATCGATGCCGCGCTGGCCGACCTCAAGCACCCCGATGGCGCAGCCGTGCCAGCGGAAGCCTGACCGCCAGCGGCAGATCATCGGCAATCAGGCCTGGGCCGGCAGTCGTTGCTGCCGCGCCATGCAACCAGACGGCGGCGCAAGCCGCTTCAAATACCGGCATGGCCTGCGCAAGCAATCCGGCGCAGAAGCCGGCCAGCACATCGCCGGCGCCGGCTGTCGCCAGGTCGGGTGGCGCATTGGCATTGATCGCCAACCGGCCATCAGGCGATGCGATCACGGTATCGGCACCCTTCAGCACGATTACCGCCTTGCTGCGCTTTGCCGCCTGCCGCGCCCGCTCGAGCTTGGGCAGCGGCGCCAGATCGGGGAACAGACGGGCGAATTCGCCATCATGCGGCGTCAGGATGCAGGAACCGGCAATCGCCCTGAACAGCGCTTTCGGATCATCGGCAAAACAGGTGAGCGCATCGGCATCCAGTACAACGGCGCGTTTTCTGGCCAGCGCATCGCGCACGGCCTGAGCCGTCGCCGCGCCGGCGCCGTTACCCGGCCCGAGCAGCAGCACATTGCGCCGGGCATCGGCAATCGCATGGCGCCAATCGGGAATGCCCTCGCAGGCCTGACGCATCAACGCATCCGGTCCGCCGCCCTGCAACAAAGCCTCGCGCGGCTGCGCCAGCGTCACCAGCCCCGCGCCGATACGCAGGGCGGCATGGCCTGCCAGCCGTGCCGCGCCGGCCAGCGCGCCGCCGCGCACTAGCACATGGCCGCGGGCATATTTGTGCCCGTCGACGCGCAATGCCGGCAGCGCCGCGCGCCACAAGGCAGGATCGTTCTGCCACTGGCGTGGCTTGATCGCGTTCAGCACATCGGCCGGGATGCCGATATCGGCGACATGCAGATGGCCGCAGAGCTGGCGGCCGGGCAACAGCAGATGGCCGGGCTTGGGCCGGAAGAAGGTGACCGTGCGGGTGGCGCGGATGGCGACACCGCGTGGCTGCCCATCGTCGCCATGCAGGCCGCTGGGCAGATCGACGGCTACGATGGGCTTCCCCGATGCATTCACCGCCTCGACCAGCGCCAGCGCCGCACCGCTCAGGGGTTTGCCGAGGCCCGCGCCGAACAGTGCGTCGACAATCACGTCATGACCGGCAACCAGCGCCGGGGCTGGCATGGCGACAAGGCCGGTCCACTGCTTTGCCATCACTGCGGCATCGCCACGCAAAACCGATACCTCGCCCAGCAGCATCACCGCCACGTTGCGGCCTGCGGCGGCCAGCAGACGCGCCGCCACGAAACCGTCGCCGCCATTGTTGCCCGGGCCACAGAGCACCAGCACGCTGCCATGCGGATGGTGCCGCTGCACCATGCGCGCCACGGCAGCACCCGCCGCTTCCATCAGTTGCTGCCCGGCCACACCGCCGGTGATGGCGCGGTGGTCGGCCTCGGCCATTTCGGCGACGGTCAGCAGGACGGCATTGTCGCTCATCAGAGTGCGGGCCTCTTCCTGTGCCAGTCGGTGGCCGCCTCATAAGCGGCAGCGGCACGCAACACCAGATCGTCGCGATGCATCGGGCCAACCAGCTGCAGGCCGATCGGCAGGCCGGATTGCGAGAAGCCGCAAGGCACCGAGATCGCCGGCTGCTGGGTCAGGTTGAAGGGATAGCTGAACGGCGTCCAGGCCGTCCAATAGGCATCGCCCATGCTCTCCGGCGCCAGCCGTCCGGCCGTGAATGCCAGCACGGCGAGGCTGGGCGTCAGCAGCAGGTCGTATTTTTCATGGAACAGCTTCATCTGCACACCAAGTTTGGCGCGCGCCGTACCGGCCTCGAGATACTGCTTCATGGTGATCGCCGCGCCGGCCTCATAGGTTTTTTTCAGGCCCGGATCGAGCAGACCGAATTTCTCCGGCGGCAGGGTCAGCATCGCGTTATAAGCGCCGGCGAACCAGTGGGTATGGAAGATCTCGACCGGGTCGGCAAAACCCGGGTCGACCTGTTCGACGATGGCGCCCAGAGCCGCCATCTGTTTCGCCGCCGCACCCACGGCGGCGGCGATTTCCGGATCGACCCTGGCATACCCCAGCGTCGGGCTGTAGGCGATCTTCAGGCCCTTCACGCCGCCCGTCAGGGCGGCGGCATAATCCAGGTGGTCGTATGGCAGCACGAACCAGTCGCGTGCATCGGGCCTGGCCATTTCGTTCAGCATCAGCGCCGCATCGCGCACCGTGCGGGTCATCGGACCGAGATGCGCCACCGTGCCGAAGGGGCTGAGCGGCGCCGCCGGCACGCGGCCGAAACTGGGCTTCAGGCCAACGATGCCGGTGAAGCCGGCCGGAATGCGGATTGAGCCGCCGCCATCGGTGCCAACCGCCAGCGGGCCAAGGCCAGCCGCAACCTGCGCCGAGGCGCCGCCGGACGAGCCGCCTGGCGTGGTGTCGAGGTTCCATGGATTGCGCGTGATGCCGGTGAGCGGCGAATCCGTCACACCCTTCCAGCCGAATTCCGGCGAGGTGGTCTTGCCCAGAATCACGCAGCCGGCACCACGCAACCGCGCCGTGACAGGCGCGTCTTCGGCCCAGTCCTGGTTCGGATCAACCGTCTTCGAACCGCGCAGCGTCGGCCAGCCTCTGGTGAGGATGATGTCCTTGATCGAGGCGGGCACGCCGTCGATGGGGCCGAGCGGCTTGCCCGCCTTCCAGCGCGCCTCCGACGCCTTCGCATCACGCAGCGCACTGTCGGGATCGACCAGATTATAGGCATTGACCTTGGGATTGATCGTCTCGATGCGCGCCAGCAAAGCCTGCGTCACCTCCACCGGCGACAGCCGGCCGGACCGGTAGCCATCCGCCATGTCGGCAGCCGGCAGAAAGCACAGATCGTCACGCATTACGGAAACCCCTTGTTCAACGCGGCAGCATGGTCATCGGCAGATCGGGCGATGGCCGCAGGGTGATCTTGGCAACCGGCGCCACCTTCGCGCCCGGCACTAGGCGGGCACGCAATTTCTGCGCCAGCGTGGCAAGGATAATGACGGCCTCGATCATGGCAAAGCCCTGGCCGATGCAGATGCGTGGCCCGGCGCCGAACGGCAGATAGGTATAGCGGCGGCGGCTCGCCGCTTTCCCGGGTGCGAAATTCTCTGGATCGAAGGCATCGGGATTTTGCCAGTACAGGCGGTGGCGATGCATGATCCAGGGCGAGATGATCATCATGGTACCGGCCGGAATATCGATGCGCTCGAATCTGTCGTCGGCGATCGCCTGACGTGCCGTGGTATGGGCCGGCGGATAGAGCCGCAGCGCCTCCTCGATCACCATGCGGGTATAGACCAGCTTGTCGTAATCGGCGTATTGCGCAGGTCGGCCGCCCAGCACGGCATCGAGTTCGGCATGCAGCTTTGCTTCGACAGCCGGCGCGTGGCTCAGCAGATACCAGGTCCAGGCCAGCGCGGTGGCCGTGGTCTCGTGGCCGGCGAGGAAGAAGGTCGCCATCTGGTCGCGCACTTCGCGGTCATCCAGCGTGCTGCCGCTTTCGTCATCGCGCGCCGCCAGCAGCAGGCCGAGCAGGTCGCTGCCCAATTCCCCGCCCTGTGCGGCGCGGTCGCGCCGCCGCTGGATCAGCGTGTTGATGATGGCGTCCATCTCGGCCAGGGCGCGCTGGCCCTCGGCCGCGTCGGGCCGCGGCACCCAGCGCGGCAGGCCCAGCAGGTCGGGAATATTGGGCCGCACGGTCACCTGGTAACGGTCCATCGCCGTGCCCACCGCCGAAACATCGGTACTGGCATCGGCGCCGAACATGGTGCGCGCGATGATATCCAGCGTCAGCAGCATCATCTGCTCGGCCATGTCGACGGTCTGGCCGGCCGGCAGCCTGACGAGCTTGTCGGCCAGGGCAGCGGAATATTCGGTCATGATCTCGGCAAAGCCGGCCAGCCGGCGCGGCTGGAAGATCGGCGCCATCATGCGGCGCTGGCGTTTCCAGTCCGCGCCCTCGCTGGTCAGCAGGCCGTTGCCCAGGCCGGGCTCCAGCATACGCTTGCCGACCGGATCGCGCTCGTAATTCGCCGCATTGTCGAGCATGACATGGCGGATCAACTCGGGATGATTGGCCATGATCATCGGCTTGAACAGCAGCCGATAGACGATGATGTCGCGCTCGAAAGTGTCTTTTGTATAGGTACCGATGGCGTTCTCGCGCAGGGTGCGGACCAGCTGCAGCAGCGGCAGCCGCGCTTCGTGCCGCGTCGGATAGGCCGGAATGAATCCCGCGATGTCGCTGGCCGCAGACATATCGTGCCCTCAGATCGTCGTTGTCATGCCGCCATCGACGACAAGCAGATGACCATTCACATAGGAGGCCGCCGGCGAGGCCAGGAACAGCGCCGCGCCGGCCAGCTCCTCCGGCTTGCCCCAGCGCCGCAAAGGCGTGCGCTCGTTGATGAACTGCACGAATTCAGGCCGGTCGAGCAGCTCGCGGTTGATCTCGGTCTCGAAATAACCGGGCGCGATGGCGTTGCAGGTGACGCCAGCATGACCAAGTTCAGCCGCGAACGATTTGGTCAGGCCGAGCAGGCCATGCTTGGCCGCGGTATAGGCCGGAATGCTGGCGCGCCCCTTGATCGAGAGCACCGAGCCGATATTGATGATGCGGCCATAGCCGCGTTTCGCCATGCCCAGAGCCGCCGCGCGCGACAGGGCGAAAGCGGCGGTGAGATCGACCTCCAGCACCGCGCGCCAGTCATCCAGCGTCACGTCTTCCAGCGGCTTGCGGATATTGATGCCCGCATTGTTGACCAGGATATCGAGCTTGCCATGGGTTTTCTCGATGGCGGCAATGGTTGCCTCGACGGCCGCAGAATCCGAAACATCGAAGACCGCCGTCTCCACCAGCCCGTGTTTGCGTACCACATCGGCGGCGGTGGACAGGGTTTCGGGATGTCGGCCGTTGATCACCATCAGCGCGCCGGCCTCGGCAAACAGCTTGGCGAATTCCAGCCCGAAGCCGCGCGAGGCGCCGGTGATCAGTGCCACCTGGCCGGTGAGGTCGAACAGACGCTGCAGCATGTTCCGCTCCCTTGTCGTTGGCCTGAGTTTAGCGGTTTGGCCGCTGGACTCCAGCCCGCAAGCCTCCCTACCATGACAGCAACAGGAGGAATCCCATGGCCATGCTGCGCTGCTATCAGGTCGCCGAATTCGGCAAACCGCTTGCCGTTGCGGAAAAGCCGCTGCCCGAGCCGACCGGCCGTCAGGTGCTGGTGAAGGTGGAACGCTGCGGGGTCTGTCACAGCGACCTGCATATCTGGGACGGCTATTTCGACCTGGGCGGCGGCAAGAAGGTGGTGGCCGCCAACAATGGCGCGCTGCTGCCGCTTACCCCCGGCCATGAGATCGTCGGCACCGTCGCCGCCGCCGGCCCGGATGCGATATCGGCCAAGGCCGGCCAGCGCCGGCTGGTCTTCCCCTGGATCGGCTGCGGCAGCTGCCCGCCCTGCCGTGACGGCAACGAGCATCTCTGCGCTGGCGCCCAGCAGGCGATCGGCATCTTCGCCGATGGCGGCTATGCCAGTCATGTGCTGGTGCCGGATGAAAAGTATCTGCTCGATATCGGCAATCTTGATCCGGCGCTGGCCGCCACCTATGCCTGCTCAGGCCTGACCGCCTATTCCGCGCTGAAGAAAATCGGCCGGCTGCGGCCCGACCACGACCTGCTGATCGTCGGCGCCGGCGGCGTCGGTCTGAATGCCGTGGCTTTGGCAAAGATCATGACCGGCGTGGCGCCCATCGTGGCCGATCTCGATCCCGCGAAGCGTACCGCCGCCATGCAGCTTGGCGCCAAGGCCGCCATCGATCCGCGCGAGGCCGATGCGGGCAAGACCCTGTTCAAGACCACCGGCGGCGTGATGGCGGCGGTGGATTTCGCTGGCTCGGATGCCAGCTTCGCCTTCGCCTATGCCGCTTTGCGCAAGGGTGGGCATCTGGTCACCGTCGGCCTGCTGGGCGGCCAGGCCACCATTTCCATCGGCCTGCACGTGATGAAGGGCCTGCGCCTGAGCGGCTCTTACGTGGGCAGCCTGATCGAATTGCAGGAATTGCTGCGGCTGGCGCAGCAGACCGCCCTGCCCGCCCTGCCGATCACGGCAGCTCCGCTGGATCAGGCCACGGCATCGCTGGAAAAACTGAAAGCCGGCCTGGTGATCGGCCGCATCGTGCTGGAAGCCTGAGCTTCAGAGGAACAGCGCCAGCACGCCGGTATAGCCGTAGAGCCGCGACTGGGCGATCTCGCCGCCGCAATACATGCCGATCAGCGGCAGATCGGGGAATACCGCCTGGATGCGGGCCAGCTCACCCGGCTCCTGCACGAACTGGTCTTGGCAGCGCGCCATGCAGGAGAACCACAAAGCGCCGCGCGGCATGCGATCGCCGCAGCGGCGTTTGAGGTCGGCCAGCATGCGGTCCATGTCGTGTCCGGCGCTTTCGACATCGCGGCGACAGAAGAACAACTGGTCGCCGTCTTCGATCATCGCGCCGATGGCGATGCCGCCGGCCTGCGGATCGATACCGATGATGTTGCGCACCAGATAATCCGGCCGGTCGGCACCAGTGATCGGCAACCCCACCATCAGGCCATTGGAAAGCTGGCGCAGGTCCTGCAGCGACTGCACGGCAAAACTGTCGCGCAACACGTTGTAGGCCGGCTGGCCGTCGAGTTCGAGGACCACGTTGCCATCGGCAGCCGTCACCATATGCACGTCGCCAAGCTGGGCGCAGCCCTGGGTCAGCGCCGTCAGCACCGGCTGGGCCTGCGAGAAAACGATGCCGGAGACGCCGCCCTCGGTGAGGCTGCCGGCCCATTGCGGGCGCGGGCCACGCGCGGCGATCAGCCCGCCGACCAGATAGGCACCGCAGGCTTCGGCGAAATCCTCGATCAGTTCCGGCAGGGCCGGCACCTGCGGGTCTGCATGCACCACGCCGAGCCAGCCCTGCGGCCGTTCGGTGGGGCGGCGGAACAGTTTCGCGCTGCCGTCCGGCACGGTGCCGACCAGGCAGGCCACCACCGGTTCGTCGCAGTATTCGGTGTCGCCGGCGGCAATGCTGTAGCCGCAGGCGCCAACCATGTCGGCGATACCGGTCGCTTCGCTCAGGCGTTTCAGAATCTGCGGCAGGCGCTCGGCCATGCGGTCGCTGACATAGACGAAGCCGACATTGGCGGATTCGCTGAGCGGCATGAGCTGCAGCAGGCAGCCATCGACCGCCATGCGCCAGTCCTCTGCTGCGCCGACACCGAGACGGAATCGCGCACCCGTGGTCTGCTCGCTCATGCGCTTCTCCTCTGCCCAGACTTCACACTATAATAGTCAGGGCCGTGGCGGGAATGCGTCAAAGGCGAAAAAATGATCTGTGATGGGAGGACGCAATGCAAAAGGCCATATTGACCACCATGTTGCTGGCTGCATCGCTGTCTGTGGCATCCGCCTGGGCAGCCGAACCGGCGGGTGGTCCCGTGGGACGCTGGAAAACCATCGACGACGAGACCAATGCCGAACGCAGCATTGTTGAAATCCGCGAGGTCGGTGGCGAATTGCAGGGTCGCGTGCTGCAGATCTTCTACCGGCCCGATGAAAAACCGGATCCGGTCTGCGAGGCCTGCGAAGGCGACCGCAAGAACCAGCCGGTGGTTGGCATGACCTTCCTGTGGGGCCTGAAGCCCGATGGTGGCAACTGGGCCGGCGGCGCCATCCTCGATCCCAAGAATGGCAAGATCTATAACGCCAAGCTCAGCCTCGCCGAGGATGGTCGCAAGCTGCGGGTACGCGGCTATATCGGCACGCCGCTGCTGGGCCGCACGCAGGTCTGGCTGCGCGAATAACGCGCAGCACTGGCGCTATTTTCGCCCGGCTTTCCGCCGATCCTGACCGAATCCTGAGCAAGCCTGAAGCCGACGACAAGCGCCGGCCTTGGAATCATTGTCGGATTCCCGCTGGCACGCTCCTTGAATTGGATAGACCGTTCCGTCTATGCGGCAATCCACCAGAGGAGCGTGCCATGAGCGGTAGCGTGCTGATTTCCCCTAACGAGCTTTCTGCCCTCACCAGCCTGGGCGGCGTGGTGCTGATCGATACCCGCAGCCCCGAAGCCTACGCCGCCGGCCACCTGCCCGGCGCGGTGAACATCCACGACATCTTCACCTACCTCGCCACCTCGACTCCCGAGGGCGTGGCGGCGATGCGCGAGAAATTCGCCACCGTGTTCGGCAGCGCCGGCCTGTCGGGCACTGAGACCGCCGTGGTCTACGAGCAGTCGATGAACAGCGGTTTCGGCCAGTCCTGCCGCGGCTATGTGCTGCTCAGCTACCTGGGCTATCCGAAGGTGAAGATCCTGCATGGCGGTTATGCCGGCTGGGTCGCTGCCGACCTGCCGGTGACGACCGATCCGGCCTTGCCGGCCCCGAAGACCTTCCCGCTGAGTGCGGCCGGCGCCGGCATCCTGCTTGATCTTGAGGGCATGAAGGCTGCCTTGGCCGACCCGAACGTGGCGATCCTGGATACCCGCGACGTGGATGAATGGATCGGCGAAAGCTCGTCGCCCTATGGCAAGGATTTCTGCCCGCGCAAGGGCCGCATCCCGCGCGCGGTGTGGATCGAGTGGTACCGCATGATGAAGCCGACCGCCGCCGGCCCGATGTTCAAGAGCAAGGAGGAAATCCTCGCCGAATGCGCCACGGTGGGCATCTCGGCCAAGACTCCGGTGGTGCTCTACTGCTTCAAGGGCGCGCGCGCCTCGAACACCCTGGTGGCGCTGAAGGCCGCCGGCATCGACAATGTGCGGCTGTATTTCGGTTCATGGAACGAATGGTCGCGCGACCCTGCCTTGCCTATCGAGACGGGTTTCCCCGGCCCCGTCGCCATGGCTGTGGCCGCTGAGTAAATTCGTTGCGGCATCGGCCGGTTCAACCG
>NZ_JANLJJ010000082.1:100416-133497 GCF_029255545.1 Ferrovibrio sp.
CGGAAATCCGCGCCGCCAGCGCCGGCGAGAGATTGATGCTGGGCACGGCCGGCGGCAGGGCAAAGCTGCCGCTTTGCGCCTTGGCCAGATGCTCGGCCGCAACGGCTTCGGTCATGCGCACGGCGGCAATGGTGCTGTCGATCACCGGCACCGGTACCTGATCGCGGATCGCGGCAGCCAGGCCAGCCAGCCCCGCCCCGCCCAGAATCACATGATCGGCGCCGGCATCTGCGGCATCGCGGCAGGCCCGCGCCAGCAAAGCCATCGAACCTGCCGGATCGCGCGCGATGTCGCCCCCGGTCGGCGCCACGGTCTGCACGGCTGCCAGGCGATCGCTTAAACCCCGGCTGGCGACGAATTCACGCAACATCGCCCCCCAGCGTTCGCCGCCGGTGACGATGCCAAAACGGCGGCCCAGGCTGGCGGCAAGCTGGATCGAGGCGTCGGCCATGCCGATCACGGGCACGGGCGAAAGCTCGCGCAGGCCATCCAGCCCAGGATCACCGAAACAGGCCAGCAGCACGGCATCGAAGCCGCCGCCATTGCTGCCTGCCGTCGACTCGGCCCAGGCATCCAGCGCGGCATGGGCGGCGATGGCATAGGCACTGCGGGTGGCGACATAGGCAGCGCCGAAACGTCCGGTGGCGCCGACCAGCTCGGTACCCGGCGCCACGACCTGGCGGGCAACCGACAGTACCCTGTCGGTCATCGCCGCCGTGGTATTCGGGTTGATCAGCAGAAGCTTCATGCGTGGCTACTTCCCCTGGGGCAGGCCTGGAAACAAGGACCGGAGTCACAATGCAAGGCCAGTGCCAGAAGCAGCCATGCCCGGGCCCACGAAAAACGGCCGGCCAAGGGTTAACCCATTGACCGGCCGTCAGAATTCATGGGGCGAGAGAGGGGACTTGAACCCCCGACCCCCAGGGCCACAACCTGGTGCTCTAACCAACTGAGCTACCCCCGCCACAGGGCAGCCGCTTCTTAAACCGGGCACCTGCCCGGGTCAAGCTTTCCCGCGTGGCCCCATGCTGCCTGAAGGCTATGCAAATACTAATCTGGCGTGTCCGGACTTTAGCCGCTATTTCAGCATCTTGTACGGAATTTCCCACTCCGCTAAACACATAGGCATGACCAGTTTCTGGCTCATCATGGGGGCCCTGCTGATCGGCGTGCCCGGCGCCACCTTCATTGTGCTGCAGATGATCGCGCAGCATAAGAAGCAGATTTATGCCTATGAGTGGAGTTCCCAGGAGGTGATCCGTCGGGGTCAGCGCCTGGACGAACTGGAAAAAATGAGCCGCGGCGCGCAGCATAAGATCGCCGAGCTGACCAAGCAGAAATTCGAACTGGAAGCCGAGATCGTCAAGCTGGAAAAACTGGCCAGCAAGGCGGTGGCCGCCGAAGCGAATGTGAAGACCTTCAGCATCGGCATCTACAATTCCGAAGTGCGCCGCGCCCATATGATGGGCGAGAAACATCGCCAGCTCGACGACAAGTGGGGCGAGATAAACTACGTCGAACTGCAGGCGACCAACGACGACGAAGTGCGCCGCACCATCATGCGCAAATTCCCGCCCGAGCGTGGCTTCGTCATCGAATCCGTGCAGGAAGTGAAAAAAAGCGGCTGAAGACTCAGCGGCCGCTTCCTGCGCCATCCCAGCGGCTCGCCTGCACCGTAATATCCAGACTGGTTTCGTTGTCGATCTCACCGCGCGGCGCCACGGGCCAGCGCCATTCGCGTTGCGGCGTGGGCAGGCTCAGCCCCAGCAGCGCGTTTTCGCTCATCACCGTTTCGCCGGCGCGGCTGCGCCAGATGCGGCGCGCATCCGCCACCAGTCCGACCGGGCAGGACATGCCCTGCAAGGCGTCGAGATGCATCTGCAGGATGGCGCGGCCGAAACTCTCGGCGCCAACGCGACTGACGCCATGCTTCTGCACATATTCCATCGGCAGCAACGGCAGCTGCGACAGCAGGTTGAGCGACAGAACGCAATCCGGCGGCACGCTGTCGAGTTCGGCCAATGCCCGCATCGACGGGATCGGCAGCGGCAGGCCGGCGCGCCATTCGGCCAGCGGCGCAACCATGCCAGTAACATCGGCCTGGCGCAGTTCGACATTGGGGAATTGCTTCGCCCGGCGCCGCGCGCTTGCCAGCCAGACGATATCGAAAATCACCACGCGCTTGAACAGCGCGCTGAGCTCGGCCAGCGGCAGATCGGCCAGCGTGCCGCCACCCAGCAGCCACGCTGTGTCTCGGTGGCGGCAAGCCTGGGCTATCGACAGGGCAAACTCGCGGGTCTGCTGCTCATGCCCGGCCCAGGCCCTGTGGCAGCGCCGTCGCCGCGACCATAGCGAAACCGCCGCTTTTGCATAACCCAGCCGCCGCGCCGCCGGATCGGCCTGGATGCCGGCCCAGGCGACAAGTTCGACCAGCATCGACTATTCGGCCGCTGACCTGGCCGGCGGGGTGACCCCGAAGCGTTCGGCGATCTGCTGCGGCGTGTAATAGCCACGTTCGATATCGCGAGCAATCTCGGCCGGATCGCGCTTGGCCGGATCGCCATAGCCACCACCACCCGGCGTCGAAACGCGCAGGCGGTCGCCGACCTTGATCTCGATATCCTGGTCCTTGGAGAGATGCGGCGGCACATAGGTGCGGGTGCCATCGGCCTGAACGGTCTCGATCGCCACCGTATTGAGGCCGCCATCCTCGCCGCCCAGCACCCCGCGCGGACCCGTGCGGCCATGATCCATCACCATGGATGCCCGGGCCTCGCCCCGCCGCAGCCGGATCGTGTAGTTCACGCCGAAGCCGCCCCGATGTTCGCCGGCGCCGCCCGAGCCCTCATGCAGTGAGTATTCCTCGAACAGCACGGGGTAATACTGCTCCATCACCTCGATCGGCGTGGTCTTGGAAATACCGATGGTCGAGCAGCCGTTGCTGATGCCGTCGCCGCCATACCAGCCACCATAACCGCCGCCCGAGATCACATACATCACGTAACTGCGGTCGCGCTTGGGGTCATAACCACCGAGCGCCAGGTTGCCCGAAGTGCCGGCGGGCGCAGCGAACAGCCGGTCCGGCATCGCCTGCACCAGCGCGTTGAACACGGCTTCGGCGATACGCTGGCTGACTTCAGCGGCGCAACCCGAGACCGGGCGCGGATATTTGGCATACAGGAAGGTGCCGTGCGGGTCCTTGATCTTCAGCGGCTCGAAAGTGCCGGCATTGATCGGCACGTCGGGGAAGATGTGTTTCACGGCCAGGTAGATCGAGGAATAGGTGGTGGCGATCACGCTGTTCATCGGGCCACGGCATGGTGGGCTGGAGCCCGTCATGTCGAAATGCAGCTCCTCGCCCGTCTTGTTCACCTGCATTTTGATCAGCAGCGGCTCGTCCACCACGCCATCGGAATCGACCACTGCCTCGCCATGATAGACGCCATCCGGGATGGTGCGGATACGGGCGCGCATCTGCTGAGCCGCGCGCTGCTTCAGTTCGCCGATCGCCTGCTTGACCACATCGGCGCCGTAGCGGTCGAGTAAAGCCGACAGGCGCTTCTCGCCGATGGCCAAAGCTGCCGCCTGGGCCTTGATGTCGCCAATGCGCTGGTCGGCGATACGGATATTGCTGAGGATGATGGAGAGGATTTCCTCGTCCAGCACGCCTTCCTTGTACAGCTTCACCGGCGGCAGGCGCAGGCCTTCCTGCTCCACCTCGGTGGCATTGGCCGAGAAACCACCCGGCACCATGCCGCCGATATCCGGCCAGTGGCCGGTATTGGACAGCCAGGCGAACAGCCTGCCCTTGTAGAAGAACGGCTTGACGAAACGCACATCCATCAGATGCGTGCCGCCCAGATAGGGATCGTTGACGATGTAGACATCGCCGGGCTTGGGCGCCAGCAGCGGCGTGTTGCGCGCCCGCTCGATCACCGCCTGCGTCGAGAACTGCATGGTGCCGACGAAAACCGGCAGGCCAAGCTCGCCCTGGGCGATCAGTTCGCCGGTCTCGCCGTCATAGATACCGTCGGAGCGGTCGAGCGCTTCCGAGATCACCGGCGAAAAGGCGGCGCGGCAGAAAGCTAGGTCCATCTCGTTGCAGACCTGCTGCAGGCCGTTCTGGATGACGACGAGGGTTACCGGATCAATCGGCTTGGCCATAATCCACCTCTACTCTGCGCTGACGGCAACGATCAGGTTGCCCAGGCTGTCGACATGCACGTGGTTGCCCGGCTCGATCACCACCGTGGTATCGAGCTGCTCCAGGATGGCCGGGCCGGCGAAATCGGCCCCGCGTGGCAGCCGCTCGCGGTCATAGACCGGCGTATCCTGCCAGCCGCCGGCATCATACCAGACTTTGCGGCTGCCCTTCCTGGCGCCGGCGACATCCTTGGCCGGCTCGGCGGCCAGCAGGCGGTCGAGCGATAATTGCGGCCGACGGCCGATCACGGCGGTATGAAGATTGACTAGCACGGCGCGGATTTCCGGCAGCTCGACTTCAAACCGCTGCCAGTAGGCCTCCTCGAAGGCTTTCTGCAAAGCCTCACGCGTGATGCCCTTGTCGGGCACGGCCACAGTGAGCAGATGGCTCTGGCCCTGGAACTGCATGTCGGCGGAGTGCAGCACCTGCACCTCTTCCACCTTCACGCCGTCGCGCTCCAGCGTCGCCCTGCCCTCGGCGACCTGGCCATCCAGAACCTCGGCCACCAGCCCGTCCGGCAGCACGCCCAGCGGCTTGTTCACCGTGCGCACGTAATCATGGCGCAAGTCGGCCACCACGCAGCCCAGTGCATTGGTGATGCCCGGGCGCGCCGGGATCAGCAGCTTCGGGATGCCCAGTTCGCGCGCCAGCGCCGCCGCATGCAGCGGCCCGGCGCCGCCGAAGGCAAACAGCGCGAAATCGCGCGGGTCATGACCACGGCTGAGCGAGACCATGCGAATGGCGCCGGCCATCTTGTCATTGGCGATGCGCAGGATCGCGGCGGCAGCATCGTCGGTACTCAGACCCAGCGGCTTGCCGACCTCGCGGTCGATGGCATCCTTCACATCCTGCAGCGATACCTTGTTGTCGACCGACAGCAGGCCATCGGGATTGAGCCGGCCGAGCGCCAGGTTGGCATCGGTGATGGTCGGCCTCGTGCCGCCACGGCCATAGCAGATCGGGCCGGGCCGCGCGCCGGCGCTTTCCGGCCCGACCTGCAGCATGCCAGCCTCGTTGATGAAGGCGATCGAGCCGCCGCCAGCGCCGATGGTATGCACGTCCACCATGGGCACGTGGATCGGCATGGCGTATTCGATCTCAAGCTCGGATGAGACCTGCGGCACGCCATCCTGGATCAGGCCCACGTCAGACGACGTACCGCCCATGTCGTAGGTAATCACGTTGGGCAGGCCGGCGGCGCGCGCGGTATAGGCCGCCGCCATCACGCCCGAGGCCGGGCCGGACATCACCGTATTCACCGCGGCCTCGGCCACGATTCCGGCAGCGATGGTCCCGCCGTTGCCCTGCATCACCAGCAGGTCGCGCCCAAAACCCTTGCCCTTCAGCTCGCCATTCAGTCGTTCGATATAGCGGTGCAGCACCGGCTGCACGGAAGCATTGACGCAGGCGGTGGTGCCGCGTTCGTATTCGCGGTATTCCGACAACAGCTGATGGCCTGCGGTGATGTAGCCGTTCGGCCAGACCTCGGCGGCGATCTCCAGCGCGCGCTTTTCATGCGCCGGATTGATGTAGCTGTGCAGGAAATGGATCACCAAAGCCTCGCAGCCGGCTTTTTTCAGCTGCCCGGCGGCTTCACGCACGGCGGCTTCATCCAGCGGCACGACCACGTCGCCATCGGCATCCATGCGCTCGGGCACTTCCAGGCGCCACTGGCGCGGCACCAGCGGCTCGAAACCGCCGGTCAGGCCATAGGCCTGCGGCCGGGTGCGGCGGCCAAGCTCAAGGCTGTCGCGGAAGCCCTTCGTGGTGATAAGGCCCACGCGGGCCACCTTGCGCTCCAGCAGGGCGTTGGTGGTGGTGGTGGTGCCATGCACGATGGTATCGGCCTGGGGCAGCGCGATGCCGCCCTTTTCCAAAGCGCTGAGCACGCCAAAAGCCTGGTTGTCCAGGGTGGTGGGCACTTTCGCCAGCGCAACGGCACCCAGCGACGGCTCGATCCCGATCAGATCGGTGAACGTACCGCCGACATCGATCCCGACAATCCAACCCATAACGCTGTCCTCACACCGAAAGATACTGTTCACGCACCGCCGCATTGGCCGCCAATTCGGCCATGGTGCCGGAATAGCGGATGCGGCCCTTCTCGATGATGTAGGCGCGATCAGCCACCATCTGGGCGAAATGCAGGTTCTGCTCCGACAGCAGCACGCACAGCCCTTCGTCTTTCAGCTGCAGGATGGTTTTCGCCATCTGCTCGACGATCACCGGCGCCAGGCCTTCCGACGGCTCGTCCAGCAGGATCAGGCGCGGATTGCCCATCAGCGTGCGGGCGATGGTCAGCATCTGCTGCTCACCGCCCGACATGCGGCCGCCGGGGCGGTCCTTCATGCGGCCGAGATTGGGAAACAGCTCGAACAGCCGTTCCGGCGTCCAGGTCGGCGCGCCGTCGCGCGGCGGCTGTTTGCCGACCGCCAGATTCTCCATCACCGTCAGATCGGTGAAGATGCGACGCTCCTCCGGCACATAGCCAAGGCCGAGCCGGGCGATGTGATGCGAGGCCATGCGGTCGATCCGCGTACCATCGAAGGTCATCGCGCCGCTCTGCGCCGGCACCATGCCGATCACCGATTTCATCGTGGTCGATTTGCCAGCGCCGTTGCGGCCCAGCAGCACCACCACCTCGCCCGGATTGGCCTGCAACGCCAGGTCGGCCAGGATATGGGCGCGGCCGTAATAGGTGTTGAGCCCTTCGATTGTCAGCATCTCAGTGGCCCTCCCCGGCGAATACGGCGCCCGATCCCAGATACACCGCCTGCACCTCCGGATTGGCCCGCACCTCGTCAGGACTGCCTTCCGCGATCAGCCGGCCGCGATTGAGCACGATGATGCGGTCGGCCTGGGCGAAAACCACGTCCATGTCATGCTCGGTGAACAACACGGCGATATCATCCTGCCGCGCCAGTTTCGCCGTCAGGTCCATCAGGGCGATGCGTTCGGTCGGCGCCATGCCGGCGGTCGGCTCGTCCATCAGCAGCAATTTCGGCTGGTTGGCCAGCGCGATGGCCAGTTCGACGCGCTTGAGATCGCCATAGGCCAGGATGCCGCAGGGCCGCTCGCTCTGGTCGGCCATGCCGACGCGGTCCAGCAAAGCCATCGCCTCGTCGCGATACAGCGCATTGGCCGGGCGCCAGAACGACATCAGGCCATTATGGAACGACAGCAGCGCCATCTGGATATTTTCGCGCACCGTCATCGAATTGAAGGTGGCGGTGATCTGGAAGGTGCGACCGACGCCCAGGCGCCAGATCTGCCGCGGCGCCAGGCCGAGCAGGCTGCGGCCCAGCAGGGTCACCACGCCGGTATCGGGCCTGAGCTGGCCATTCAGCATGTTGAAGCAGGTGCTCTTGCCGGCGCCATTGGGACCGATCAGGGCCAGCAGCTCGCCGGCGGCGACCTGGAAGTTCACATCCTGCACCGCCTGCACGCCGCCGAAGGATTTGTGCAGGCCTTTCACCGAGAGAACGGTCATCGCACGACCTCCCGCTCCCGCGCGCTGGTAAATCGGGCCGTCGCCTGCTTGAGGAAACCGGCGATGCCCTGCGGGAAGGCCAGCACGATCACCAGGATGGCGAGGCCGAGGATGGCGCGCCAGTATTCGGTGTTGCGGGCGATGGAATCCTGCAGCCAGGTGAAGACCGCAGCGCCCGCCACCGGGCCGGTCAGGGTCTGCACGCCGCCGAGCAGCACCATCACCAGGCCGTCGACCGAGCGCGACACCGCCAGCGTCTCGGGCGAAATGCTGCCTTTCGAGAAGGCGAACAGGCCGCCAGCCAGGCCGGCGAAGACACCCGCCAGAATGAACCCGTACCACTGGAAGCGCCGCACATCGATGCCGATGGCATCGGCGCGCAGGGCGGAATCGCGACCCGCCCGCAGCACATAGCCAAACGGGGCATGCACCACGCGCCAGAGGAAGATGATGCTGGCGGCGCAAAGCGCCAGGGTGAAGAGATAGAAAGCCGTGCGGTCTTTCAGCCATTCGCTGGGCCACAGGCCGACCAGGCCGTTGGAGCCGCCTGTGAAGGCATCCCACTGGTAGATCACCGACCAGGAAATCTGGGCGAAGGCCAGGGTGAGCATGGCAAGATAGACGCCGCTCAGGCGCACGCAGAACCAGCCGAAGACCAGCGCGCCAAGACCGGAGGCCAATGGCGCCGCCAGCAGGGCCAGCTCCATCGGCAGCTTCAGCTTCAAGAGCGCCAGCGCCGCGCCGTAACAGCCGAGGCCGAAATACGCGGCATGGCCGAACGAGACCATGCCGGATGGCCCCATCAGGAAATGCAAGGTCGCGGCAAAGACCGAGAAAACGGCAATGTCGATCAGCAGCACCAGCAGGTAATCGTCGCCGCCCAGCGGCATCAGCGCCAGCAGGGCGACCAGGCCGACCACGGCGATCCAGAACGGCCGGGTCAGCGGATAGAGCGGCGGCTCCACCGTGGCCGCGCCGCGCTGGGCGCCCTGCAGCTTGCCGAGCAGGCCGAGCGGTCGCACCACCAGCACGATGGCCATGATGACGAATTCGACCACCAGGGTGAATTTGGTGAAGGATAAAGTGGCGCCGAAGATCGAAACGTCGCCGATGCCGATGCAGAAGGCTTTTGCCTGGGCAATCAGCAGCGCGGCGAGGAAAGCGCCGCCGATCGAGCCCATGCCGCCAACCACGACAACGACGAAAGCGTCGGAAATCACGGTGATGTCGAGCATCAGCTGGGCCGGCTCACGCGGGATCTGCACCGCGCCGCCCAGACCGGCCAGGAAGGCGCCGAGGAAGAAGACGCTCGTGAACAGGCCGCTCTGGTTGACCCCGAGCGCGCCGACCATCTCGCGATCCTGCGTCGCGGCGCGCACCAGGGTGCCCCAGCGGGTGCGATTCAGCAGCAGCCAGAGCAGGCCAAGCACCAGCGGACCGATCGCGATCAGCACAAGGTCATATTGCGGGAAGCGCTTGCCCATGATCTCGACGGCGCCGCGCAGGCCGGCGGCGCGCGGCCCGACCAGGTCCTCTGCGCCCCAGAAGTAGAGCGCGGCATCCTTGATCACCAGCACCAGCGCGAAGGTCGCCAGCAGCTGGAACAGTTCCGGCGCGCGGTAGATCCGGCGCAGCACCAGCACCTCGATCACCACGCCGATCAGGCCGACGGCGATCGCCGCGCCCAGCACGCCGCCCCAGAAACCGAAGATCGAGGAGCGGCCGAAGAATTCGATCAGGCTGTAAGCCAGGTAGACGCCCAGCATATACAGCGAGCCATGGGCGAAATTCACGATCCGGCTGACGCCGAAGATGATCGAGAGCCCGGCGGCCACCAGGAACAGCGACGAAGCGCCGGCGAGGCCGTTCATGAACTGGATGACGATATTGGCAAGCAAGGCCGCGACCCGAGGAAAGAAGGAAGGGAAGAAATGCCCCCTGCCCGACGGCCGCGCGGCCATGGGCAGGGGGCGGGCTTGTATGGCTTACTGAGCCGGACGCATCTTGGCGACGTCGGCATCCGACGGCAGGAACTTGGCGCCGTCCGCATAATACCAGTCGGTCATGATGCCCTTGCCGTCCTTCAGTCCGATCTTGCCGACATAGGCACCCATGGTCGACTGATTGTCCTGCGGGCGGTAAGTGATGTTGCCCAGCGGGGTCGAGTGGGTCAGGCCCTTCATCGCCGCCACCAGTTTCTCGGTGTCGAGCGTGCCGGCTTTCTTGATCACGGCCGCCGCGCTCTGCACCATCGAATAGCCGACAATGGAGCCAAGGCGCGGATAGTCGTTGAACTTCTTCTGGTAGGCATCGGCAAACGCCTTATGCTCCGGCGTAGTGATGGCATACCAGGGATAACCAGTAACCCACCAGCCGACCGGCGCCTCGTCCTTCAGCGGATCGAGGTATTCCGGCTCGCCGGCCAGCAGGTTGAACACCGGCATGTTCTTGAACAGGTCGCGGGTCTGGCCCTCGCGCACGAACTTGGCTAGGTCGGCGCCGAACAGCGAGGAGAAGATCGCATCCGGCTTGGCGGCGGCGATCGCGTCGGCGACGGCGCCGGCCTCGATCTTGCCAAGCGGCGGCGCCTGCTCGATCACGAATTCGACATCCGGTTGCACTTCCTTCATCAGCTTCTTGAAGGCGGCGGTGGCCGACTGGCCGTATTCATAATTCGGATAGACGATGGCCCAGCGCTTTTTCTTCAGCTTGGCCGCTTCCGGCACCAGCATCGCCGTCTGCATGTAGGTCGAGGCGCGCAGGCGGAAGGTATACTTGTTGCCCTGGTCCCAGACGATCTTGTCGGTCAGCGGCTCGGCGGCGATGAACAGCGTCTTCTTCTCCTTGGCGAAGCTGGCGACCGCCAGGCCGACATGGGAGGGGAAGGTGCCGATCAGGAAAGAGACTTTTTCGCGGGTCACCAGTTCCTCGGCGATACGCACGGCATCGCCAGGATTGCCATTATCGTCGCGACTGACGATCTCCAGCTTCTTGCCCAGCAGGCCGCCACTGGCGTTGATCTGCTCGACGGCCAGTTCCCAGCCCTTCTTGTAGGGCTCGAGGAAGGCGGCGAAGTTCTTGTAGGAATTCATCTCGCCAAGCTTGATGGTGTCCTGCGCCTGCGCGCCGCTCCCCATCAGTCCGGCCACTGCGATACCGAACGCTGCACTCCACTTCAACCATGTCCTGCGGTTCATGTAATCCCCTCCTGTTTGTAGTGTTGATCCTCAACGCGTAACGCTAATTCCCTATCTCTGGCCGTCTTCGCCCTTGATCTCGTGGGCCTGCAGGCCGCCGACGCGGGCATGCACGCGTCCGCCCGTGCTCATGGCCAGAATGAACGCGATCTCGTTGTCGCGCGGCCCGTCGGGCGCGCAGAATTCAATGGCATCGAAATGGCTGCGCACATAGGCGGCGTTGATGTGATGCAGCGGAATGTCGATGCGGCTGCCCACGCCGGCCAGCTTGGTGGCCGAGGGCACGATGGCCTTCGCATTGCCCAGCACGTCGCGCATGGAGTGGCCGCCGGCGACATGCCACAGCGCGCCATGCTCCAGTTCGCCGCCGGCGCCGACGATGGCGCCCTTCCCATAAGCCTCGATGTCCTTCGGGTTGCCACCAAGCGCCGCCACCAGGCGCTTCGCCAGCTCGACTCCGACCGGCTTCAGCGCGTCCATCATCGGAATAATGTCATCGACGTAGCGGCCGGCATAGGGATTCTTGACCAGCGCGCCGATCACGCCACGGCGCGGCGGCCGGGCCGCCTTCGGGCCGCCATCGTGAAAAATCTCGTCAGTGATGCAGACGATCCTGCGGACCTCGACCGATACCATGCCCTACCCCATTGCCTTTCGTTCACTGGCCAGCAGCGTTTCGCCGCCGGTGCTGCGATGCTCGCCCTGCAGCGAGAGGAATGCCGCGTGAATCAGCCCGGCGCGGCGCAGATCCTGCGCGCGGCGCAGACCCGCCGACAAGGCTTCCTCTACGGCAAATAACGGCAGTGTACCTACGTTCGCGGTCACCGGGATATCGCCCAGGTCAGACTCGTCGCGCAGCCTGCACGCCGGCCGGCGCTCAATGGCAGGATGATCGATATTCACTGCATTCGCCACCATCGTCGCGGCTGCATCCGCCATTGCCGCATTCGTCGCCAGAATGGTCACCGCATCGGCAATGCCGCGCGAGAACGAACGCCCGCGCCAACCGGAAGTAGCGATCCCGCGCGAAGGGTGTTCCGATGAGAGTGTCGCAACCGCATCCAGATGCGGCAGATCGGGATTGCACACCACTGCGGCGCGCAGCGACTCAGCCGGCGCCAGATGAAAAGCGATGTCGCCACCGTTGTTCACATAAGCCCTGGCCAGTGTCGTGTCGCACAGCATGGCCTGCAGGATTTCATCGGCCACCGAGCCGGCCACGGCGGCCATCGGCGTGATGTAGACATCGCGATAGGGCCAGCAGGCCGCCGCCATGCGCCGCGCCACCGGGCCGCGCAGCAGCGGATGCGCCTCGCCCAGCGGCCGGCGCAGGTCGCTCAGCTCGCTGACCAGCACGGTGAGGATATCCTGGAATCGCGCAACCGCCTGCTCATAGGCGCGCTGCATGTCGGCAGTCGGCCCGAAAGCCTCGACGATCAGGTCGATCGGACCATGCTGCAGATGCAGGCGGCGCGAGGAGAGATCGCGGCCGTTGAGCCAGGCGGCGGTGGGCGGCTGGCCGATCACGGCTGTTCCTCGGCGGTCGGCCGGGTGATCGGCCAGGGATTGTCATCGCGCCAGGCCAGCTTGCTGAGACGTTCGCCCTGCAGCACGTCATTGAGCTGCACGACATAATCCATATGACCGCCCAGCGCGGCATAATCGTCACGCCGCATGGTGAACTCGATTGGCGCCACCAGGGCCGGCGTCGGCACATAGCCGAAGGAATTGTCCGGCATGCGCGCCACATCGACCATGTAGGTGATGCCGCCGCCCGGCCAGACATAGACCGGCGCGCCGCCCGAGGTGACGCGGGTCAGGCGATCTTTCACCGACAGCGTCAGGCGGACCGGATTCTCCGTCACGCCCGCGCGCAGGCTGCCGCCGGCACCGGCCATGAACAGTACGGTGCACAGCGAGGGCTCGCAATTCTCGGCGATGCGCTCGACCACCTTGGTGATCGGCGCCGGCATCGCGGCCGGCCGCGGCTTGAGCTGGTCGTCCAGCACATACCAGGCGCTGTGTTCGCCTGTGGTCGAGACCATCAGCAGCCGCATGCCCGGCCAGGCCGTCTTCGGATCGATGCTCTCGATGATCTCGAGCGGATCGGAGACATTGGTGCCGCCCCAGCCCAGGCCCGGATCGGCCACCTGGAAATAACGGCCCGGCGTGGATTTGCGGCCGCGCACGCGGATGCCCGACAGTTTCATGTCGAGGAAACGGCCGGCCTGGTGCTCGGTCAGCACGCCGGTGATATGGTCGTCCACCACGATCACCTCGTCGGCATGCTCCAACCACTGCTTGGCGAAGATGCCGATCGTGGCCGAACCGCAGCCAACCCGCATACGGGCTTCCGGTTTTCCATTCACCACCGGCGGCCTGTCGGCCTGGATGACGACTTCAGCGCCGCCATCGATCTGCACGGTGACCGCCTGTTTGTTGCAGAGCGCCAACAGCGCGTCGCAGGTGACGGTGCCTTCCTTTTTGCTGCCGCCGGTCAGGTGGTGCACGCCCCCGAGCGAGAGCATCTGCGAGCCGTATTCGGTGGTGGTGACGTGGCCGATCGCCTCGCCATTCACCCGCACGGATGCCTGCTCGGCGCCGAGGTAACGATCGGTGTCGATCTTCACCTTCACGCCGCAATAGCTGAAGATGCCTTCGGTCACCACGGTCACCATGTCGACGCCGTCATGCTGCGAGGCGACGATGAAGGGGGCCGGCTTGTAATCGGGGTAGGTGGTGCCGGCGCCAACGCCGGTGACGAAGGTGGCGGCTTTCAGGGCTTCGGGTGGCGGCGCCGCGACCGAGCCGTTCCAGCCTTCGCTGCCCGACAGGAAGGGCGTGATGCTGCCGCCCTGGGCAATGGCGCGCTCGGTGACGATCAGCGGATCGACGCGGGTCAGCACGCCGGCGACATTGGCATAGCGGTCGCAGGCGCCGGCCTTGCCCGGGCGGATGCGGCACAATACCGGACAGGCATCGCAGCGGACGACGTCGTCCTTGACGGCTTCGGCGGTGGCAACGGCGGTCATGGCTGCCCTCCTCCCCTTATTCTGCCGCCTGCGGCAGGTTTTTCAGCGCCGCATGCAAGCGATGTGGCAGCACCGGCACCTCGGTGACGCGCACGCCGGTGGCATGGCGGATCGCGCCCAGGATAGCCGGGGCGGTGGCGACCAGGCCGGGTTCACCGACGCCTTTGGCACCGAAGGGGCCGAGCGGCTCGGCATCCTCGATCATCAGCACCTCGATCTCCGGCACGTCGCCCACGGTGGGGATCAGGTAATCATGCAGGTTCTCGGTGCGTCCGGGCAGGTATTCCTCCATCAGCGCCAGGCCCAACCCCTGCGCGATGCCGCCATGGATCTGGCCTTCGACCTGGACCGGATTCACAGCCTTGCCGACATCATGCGCGGCGATGATCTTTTGCACCTTCACGGTGCCAAGCTCGGTATCGACCTCGACCAGCGCCATCTGCGCGGCGAAGCCATAGGTCGCATAAGGCACGCCCTGGCCGTTTTCATCCAGCATGGTGGTCGGCGGGTCGAAGCGGCCCTCGCCCAGCAGCACGTCGCCATCGTCGCTCAGGCGCGGCAGGGCGGCCAGGTCAACGCGGCGCACCACGCCGCCATCCTCCACGCTCAGCGCGCCGGCCTCGAATTTCAGCGTGGCATTGTCGCCGGCATTGGCCAGCCGCAGGATCTGGCCACGCAGGTCGCGCGCCGCCAGTTCGACCGCCTTGCCCGACACGAAGGTCTGGCGCGAGGCCGAGGTCTTGCCGGCATCCAGCGTGCGGTCGGTATCGCCCATCACGTAGTCGATGCGGTCCATGGTCACGCCCAGCGCATCGGCCAGAATCTGCACGAAGATAGTGTTCGAGCCCTGCCCGATATCGACCGCGCCGTTATAGAAGAACACGCGGCCATCGGCGCGCAGGGCGACGCGCATGGTGGACGGATTCGAGATCGAGGTGTTGCCCAGGCCATACCACATGCAGCCGATGCCGACGCCGCGCCGCACGCCCTTGCGGCGGGCATTGAAGGCCTCGGCCTCGGCTTTCAGGGCCTGCCATTGCGGGCGCAGCGCGTCGATGCAGGCGGCCAGGCCGGCCGAATGCTCCAGCCGGTGGCTGGTCGCGGTCAGGTCGCCGGCGCGCAGGGCATTGCGATGGCGGATTTCCAGCCGGTCGATCTTCAGCCGCTCGGCCAGATCGTCCATCAGGGTTTCATGGGCGATGGCGGCCTGCGGCACGCCGAAGCCGCGGAAGGCGCCGGCGGGCGGCGCATTGGTGAACAGCGCGCAACTGCGGTTCTTCACATGCGGCACCAGATACGGGCCGCTGGCATGCACCGGCACGCGGTTGGCCACGGTGGGGCCCCAGCTGGCATAGGCGCCGGTGTCGAAATCGGCATGGGTTTCAACGGCCACCAGTTTGCCGTCCTGCGCCGCGCCGAACTTGGCCTTGATGCGCGCCGGATGCCGCTTGGTGCTGGAGGCCATGCTTTCCGGCCGCGTGTAGACGCAGGCCACCGGCCGATGCAGGTTCCACGCCGCCAGCGCGATCAGCGGCTGCACGGAAACGTCCAGCTTGCCGCCGAAACCGCCGCCGCAGGCGGTCGGCACGATGCGCACGCGATCAGGCGGCAGCTGCATCACGCTCGCCACTTCGTCGCGATCCATGTAGGGCGCCTGGGTGGAGGCATGAATCTCGATGCGGTCGCCGACGCGGATGGCCCAGCCGGCTTCCGGCTCGATATAGGCATGCTCGACGAAGCTGGTCCGGAACTGGCCTTCCACAACGGCGGCGGCCTGGGCAAAACCCAGCTCGACATCGCCCTTGGTGACATTGCCGCGGATCAGCACGTTGCCCGGCTTGTCGGCCTGCACCAGCCTGGCATCCGGCGCGGCGGCAGCGATCACGCCGCTGACCGGTTCTTCGGGCGCATAGGTGATCGGCAGCTCGTCCGGCCGCACGGCTTCGACAACCTCGCGCGGACCCACCAGCGCCACCACCGCCTCGCCCTTGTAACGCACCAGGCCATCGGCTAGCACCGGCTGGTCCTTGGCCTCGAAAATGGCAAAGCCGTTGCGCGGCACGTCGGCCGCCGTGAACACGCGCTCCAGGCCGTATTTGCCGATCACGCCGGAGAAATCGCCCAGCGTGAAGGTGGCGCGGGCATGCGGGCTGCGGATCACGCGCAGCCACAGGGCATCAGCCGGAATGTAGTCGGCGCCGTATTTCTCGGTGCCTTCCACCTTGGCCTGGCCATCGACCTTCATGCTGCGGGCGCCCACCGCGCCGCCCAGCCGGGGCTGCGGCGGCAAGTCCGGCGTGCGCGTGGCATCCAGCACCGCCTCGACGATCTTGCGATAGCCGGTGCAGCGGCACAGCACGCCGCCAATGGCATCCATTACCTGCTGTTCGCTGGGCCGCGCCGTCTCGGCCAGCAGATCGGTCGCCGCCATCAGCATGCCGGGCGTGCAGATGCCGCATTGCGCCGCGCCATGTTTCAGGAATGCGCGCTGCAGGCGCGACAGGCTGCCATGGGCCTTCAGGCCTTCGACCGTCACGACCGGCTGTCCCGCGGCCTGCCCAACCGGGGTGAGGCAGGAGCAGACCTGCCTGCCATTCATCATCACCGTGCAGGCGCCGCAATCGCCGGCATTGCAGCCGACTTTCGTGCCGGTCAGGCCCAGGTCATCACGCAGCACGTCGCTCAGCCGCTTGGCCGGAGAACCGTGATAGGTATGCTGTTTGCCGTTGACGATCAGACGCATCGGACCTCAGTTCCCCTTCTGCTTGCCGAGCGCGGTGAGCGCGCGACGCACCAGCACTATCGCCGCCTCGCGGCGATAGGCGGCGCTGGCGCGGATGTCGTCGATCGGCGCCAGCATGTCGAAATGTTCGGGCTTCACCCGGTTGGCCAGCGCCGCATTCAGCCGGCGGCCAATCAGTTCGGATTCAAGATACGGCAGCCGCTGCGCCACCGCCGAGCAGGCGCCGACCGCCACGCTGGCCGCCGACACCACATTGCCTTCGGTTTCCAGCACCACGGCGACCATGGCGATCGAAATCACCAGGTATTCGCGGGCGCCGAGTTTCAGGAAAACGCTCTGGGCATCCTTTTTCGGCCGCGGCACCAGCACGGCGGCCACCAGCTCGCCGGGCTTCAGCACGGTGCGGCGGTTGCCGGTGATGAACTCGCCCAGCGGCAATTCGCGGCGCCCGGCGCGGCCGTGGATTTCCACCTTGGCCCGCATCGCCAGCAACGGCGGCACGCTGTCGGCCGCCGGCGATGCATTGCACAGATTGCCGGCCAGGGTGCCGGCATTCTGGATCTGCACGCCGCCAATCAGGCGCGCGGCACGGCGCAGGGCATCGAAAACCGGCGGCAGATCGGCATGGGCGATCTCGCTCCAGGTGGTGGTGGCGCCGAGGCGCCAGCCATCCTCGGTTTCGCGGATGCCGCGCAGGTCGGGGATGCCGGTGACGTCCAGCACATCCTCGTCCAGCGCGCGGCCGACCCGGGCGGGATAGAAATCGGTGCCGCCGGCCAGAATCACCGGCCCGGCCGCATTTATACTGGCGGCGCTCAGATGATCGAGCGCTTCATCGAGACTCGTCGGACGCACATACGACGCCATTGGACTTGGGGCCTCCCCGCTGGCATCTGCCGCGTTGTCCGCCCTGCACGGACAACATCATTCGTGTGCATATGATGCTGCGATGCTGCCTCAAAAGAGTCAACGTCAAAATTTCAGCAGACGCTGCCTGCAAATGCGGCAGTGCAACATAAGCCAAGTCGCCGCACGTTCATGCCACTTCTGCATGTTCCATCCGGCAAAGCGACGGCCTTCAGGCTCAAGGCTGGTTTTCAGATGAAGGGGCAACGCCGGTCTGATGCGCCTATGTCGCGACTAGCATCGAATATTTCGCTTGAGGCGGCCTCAATACTACGCTATGCGTATTATATTGACACGCATAGCGTAGTATTAACGGCGACAATCCGATGAATGATATCGACACCGATGAAGCGACACTGATCCTGCGGGGCGTGCTTGCCCTGGCCCGCCGCATGCGTACAGAGCGGCCGGATGATGCAATGAGTCCGGCATCGGTCGCCCTGCTGGGTGCGCTCTATCGCCTGGGCCCCGTCCCCGCGGTGCAACTGGCTGCCGAACTGCATTTGCAGCCGCAATCGCTCACGCGTCTGCTGGACACCCTTGAACATCACGACCTGATCGCCCGCAAGCCGGGGACACATGACCGCCGGGAACGCGTGATCACCCTCACCCGACGCGGTCGCGGTGCTTTTATGGCCGACATGCGTGACCGGCGGCAGTGGCTCAAAACCGCCATGGCCGCCACATTGACCGGCCGCGAACGGACGGTACTGGCGGAGGCCGCGCAGGCCATGCTCAAGCTGGCGAAGCATGACGCGGCCGGATCTGGATCAGAAACAGCCGATTCTCCGACACGGCGCCGCGCCCTGGAGGCAATCGCATGAGCAGCATAGTTGCCATGATCTCGCTGGGGCTGCTGGTCGGACTCGGCCTCGTCGAGTTCTTCTGGATCAGGCTGGTCCGGCGGAACGGTTACCCCTGGGCCGACGTCGCCGCCTCGATCGGGATCAAGATCGGGCGACGCTTGGTCAAGCTGGCGACGGCCGGCCTGGTGGCGCCGGTCTATTTCTGGGCCTGGGACCATCGGCTGTGGCAAATCCCGCTGAAAAGCGCCCTGGGCTGGGCGGCCGCCTTCCTGCTTGTCGAGTTCGCCTATTACTGGCAGCACCGGATGCATCACGAGGTGCGCTGGATGTGGGCCGCGCACCGCACACACCACTCGACCAACTGGTTCAATATTCTGGCGACGTCCCGCACGTCCGTGACCGGCCTGATCAGCGGCGACTGGCTGTTCTACCTGCCGCTGGCCTGGCTCGGCGTCCATCCGCTCGCCATCTTCCTGCTGATCGCGATCAACCTGACCTACCAGATCTGGCTGCATACGGAATTGGTCCCGAAGCTCGGCCCGCTTGAATGGGTGCTGAACACGCCATCGCATCATCGCGTCCACCATGCCGTGAACCCGCGCTATCTCGATACCAACTATGGCGGCGTGCTGATTGTCTTCGACCGACTGTTCGGCAGTTTTGCCGAAGAGCGGGCAGACGATCCCTGTCGCTATGGGCTGGTCAAACCAGAGAGCAGCTATAATCCTTTTGTCATCGTCTTCCGCGAATATGCTGCCATCGCCCGCGACTTGGCCCGGGCGGGCAGCCTGCGCGACATCGCCGGCTACATGTTCGGGCCACCCGGCTGGGCGCCCGATGGTACGGGAGCGACCAGCAAGCGCATCCGCGCCGGCATCGACCCCGCCATCTGAAAAGCTTTTATGTGATGCGCTTGAGCAGCGCGAGGAACTGCTGCTGCTCGGCCGGCGACAGCGGATCGAGCGTCGCCTTGCTCACTTTCGGACCATTGGTCAGCAGGCGTCCGACCAGTTCGCGGCCGCCCGCCGTCAGGCTGAGGCAGCGGCGACGCTTGTCGTTCTTGTCAGGACGATGGGAGATCAGCTTGCGGCCGGTCAGCCGGCGGATCACGCCCTGGATGGTTGCTGGGTCCATCGCGGTGAGGCGGCCGAGATGGTTCTGCGACAACTCGCCCATCTCATACAGCTTCACCAGCGCGGCATATTGGGTCGGCGTCACCTGCGCGTCACCGATCATGGCGATGAACAAGGCCGTATGCCGCTGATGCGCCCGCCGGATCAGGTGGCCGACCTGGTCTTCCAGCACATACCCATCGGGCATGCTCGACGGATCGGTCTTGATCTCGGGTTTCACATTCATCCTGGGGCTGTTCCTCGACACCCGGTCTTCGCTACCGGGCAAGTCCAGTCTAACCGGGGCAAACCGTTCCGGCCAAGTTATTCCAAGGGCGAAACCTGCCGGCGCGGTTACAGGACCTTGGTGGCGGCTTCCGGCCCGCGCGACAGCAGATTCAGGCCCCGCGACGTGCTTTCGACCACGGTGCAGGAGCAGAAATCGGGATGCGATGTCACCATGCGATCGTCATTCAGAGCTGCGCTGAGCGCCGCATTGATCACCATGAAATGGGTGAATACGATCGTGTCGCTACGACAGGATTTCAGCATGCCGATCAGGCCTTCGCGCCAGGCCCGGATGATCGGCGGCTGGGCGGGATAACGCTGGCCGGCCAGTTGCTGCAGCCAGGGGCCACGCGCCTTGATGCCCTGCTGCGCGATCTCGGGCGGGGTCGGAATTTCGCTGAAAGCGGCGCTCACCTCGGGAATCACGCCCCAGCGGTTGGCCAGCGGCAGCGCGGTTTCGCGGGCGCGTTCCATCGGCGAGGTATAGATCGGTATCGGGCCCAGCCCTTCCAGCTGCAATGCCAGATCGACCGCCGCCTCCTTGCCCTCATCCGAGAGACTCGGATCGGGATCCTCGTCGAACCGCGCGGCCGCCTTGGCGTGACGCACCAGATAGAGCCGTGCCATGTTTCCCCCTTACAGTAAATTAACGCGCATGTTTTCCCGCGCCACCAGTGCCCCGGACCAGAGTTGCCGTGCCTCAGCCTCCAGGGCCTCCATGAATAGATCCTCATGATCGGGATCATGATGGAAAATCGCAAGGGTCTTGGCATTGGCGGCGCGACAGAGCCGCACGCCCTCCTGCCAGGTCGAATGCCCCCAGCCGACATGGTCTTCGAATTCCCTGTCGGTATAGGTGCAGTCGTAGATCACCAGATCGGCCCCCTCGATCAGGGCCAGGATATTCTGGTCCGGCTTGCCCGGCACATGCTCGGTATCCGTGACATAGCAGGCTGCCTTGCCGCCATATTCAAAGCGATAGGCCGTCGCCCCGTCGGGATGGTTCAGCGGCGTGGTGCGCACCCTGATCTTGCCATCGAGGCTGAAGCTGTCGCCGGCCCTGAAATCGACGTTGTCGATGGTTGCCCCCATCTTTTCCAGCGGTACCGGAAAGAATGGCTGCGCCATCTGCGAGGCCAGCACCTTGCCGATGCCGCCCTGGTCGATCAGGTGGCCGGCATGGATGGTGAAATGACGGTCGGACTTGAAGGCCGGCGAGAAGAACGGAAAGCCGTTGATATGGTCCCAATGCGTATGCGACAGGAAAATGTCGCCATGCATCACATTGCGGCGCAGCAGCCAGTGGCCAAGGTTGCGGATGCCGGTGCCGGCGTCGAGGATGATGTGGCGCGGGCCGATCTTGAGCTCGACGCAGGATGTGTTGCCGCCGAAACCGATATGGCGCGGGGATGGCGTCGCGATACTGCCGCGGACGCCCCAGAACTTCACCTTGAAGCTCATCGCCCCGCCCCGTTCCCGTGCTAGCCGGCCGGCAGGATGGTTTCAACCAGCCTAGACCAGTAGCTGGCGCCGATCGGCAGCACATCGTCGTTGAAGTCATAGCGCGGGTTGTGAACCATGCAGCTGCCCTCGCCGGCGCCGTTGCCGATCCAGACATAGGAGCCCGGCTTCTCGCGCAGCATCCAGGCGAAATCTTCCGCGCCCATGCTGGGATTGACGTTGCGCAGCACATTCTCGCCACCCACGACGGCCGCAGCCGCCGCGGCGGCCAGCTCGGTCTCGTCGGCGGTATTGATGGTGGGCGGGTAGCGGCGCTGGTAATCCAGCTTGGCGCTGGCGCCATGGGCGGCAGCAATCCCGGTGACGATCTGGTTCATGCGCGCCTCGATCATGTCCTGCACTTCGGGCAGGAAGGCGCGCGTGGTGCCGGCGATCATCACGTCTTCTGGAATCACGTTGGTGGTATGGCCGCCCTGGATCTGGCAGCAGCTCACCACCGCGCATTGCAGCGGATCGACGTTGCGAGCCACGATGCTCTGCAGCGCCAGCACGATCTCGGAGGCGATCACCACCGGATCGATGCCACGATGCGGATAGGCGCCATGGGCGCCGACGCCCTTGATCCTGATCCAGAACATATCGGCCGACGCCATCATCGGGCCTGTGCGCACGGCGAACTTGCCTACGTCGATCCCCGGCATGTTGTGCATGCCGAACACGGACTCGCACGGGAACTTGGTGAACAGGCCGTCATCGACCATCACCTTGCCGCCGGCGACATTCTCCTCGGCCGGCTGGAAGATGAAATGCACGGTGCCGTCGAAACTCTTCGCCTTGGCCAGATACTGCGCGGCGCCGAGCAGCATGGTGGTGTGGCCGTCATGGCCGCAGCCATGCATCTTGCCCTCATGGCGGGACTTGTGACCGAACTCGTTCATCTCGACCAGGTCGAGCGCGTCCATGTCGGCGCGCAGGCCGATGGCGCGGTTGCCCTTGCCGGCCTTCAGCGTGGCGACCACGCCGGTCTTGGCCAGGCCGCGATGCACCGGCAGGCCAAAGGATTCCAGGGTTTTGGCGACGAAATCGGAGGTGCGGTGCTCCTCGAAGGCGGTTTCGGGATGCATATGCAGATCACGCCGCCAGGCGGTCAGTTGATCCTTGTTGGCGACGATCTCGTCGATCAGCTTCATAGGGGCTCTCCGGCTACGGAAAAAATCTCGAAATGCACGATAACCGATTGATTTTGCTGTTTCTAGCCGCTGAGTTTGGCATTGACTCAGGGGGGACGCTGTGGTCTTGTCCGCCGGCGGACGGTGCGCATCTGTGCTGACGCCGTCAAGACATTACGGAAATCCATGGAATTTGCTGATTTAGGCTTGAGCGAGCCGGTTCTCAAGGCTGTCGCCGAAGCCGGTTACACGACCCCCACCCCGATCCAGGCACAGGCGATTCCGATCGTGCTGATGGGCCGTGACGTGCTTGGCACGGCGCAGACCGGCACCGGCAAGACCGCCGGCTTCACCCTGCCGCTGATCGACATCCTGGCCGGTGGCCGGGCCCGCGCGCGCATGCCGCGCGCCCTGATCCTGGAGCCGACCCGCGAGCTGGCCGACCAGGTCGCCCACAGCTTCGACAGATACGGCAAGAATTCGCCGCTTTCGATGGCGCTGCTGATCGGCGGCGTGAACTACACCGAGCAGGAAAAGCTGCTCGATCGCGGCGTCGACGTGCTGATCGCCACCCCGGGCCGCCTGATCGACCATTTCGAACGCGGCAAGGTCATGCTGACCGGCGTGCAGATTTTCGTCATCGACGAAGCCGACCGCATGCTCGACATGGGCTTCATGCCCGACATCGAGCGCATCGGCAAGATGCTGCCGCCGCTGCGCCAGACCCTGTTTTTCTCGGCCACCATGGCGCCAGACATGCGCAAGCTGGCCGACAAGTTCCTCAGCAACCCGAAGGAAATCGAGGTTGCCCGTCAGGCCACCACGGCGGAATCGATCTCGCAGTTCCAGATCCACGTGCCGCACCGCCTGAAGCGCGAAGCCCTGCGCACCCTGCTGCGCAACGAGGAAGTCAAGAACGCCATCATCTTCTGCAATCGCAAGCGCGACGTGGATATCCTGGCGAAATCCCTGGCCCGCCACGGCTTCGATGCCCAGCCGCTGCATGGCGACATGGACCAGTCGGTGCGCACCGCGACGCTGGAGAAATTCAAGAAGGGCGAAATCGGCCTGCTGGTTGCCTCGGATGTCGCCGCGCGCGGCCTCGACGTGCAGGGCCTGACCCATGTGTTCAATTTCGATGTGCCGACCCATCCGGAGGATTACGTCCACCGCATCGGCCGCACCGGTCGCGCCGGCATGGACGGCCGCGCCTTCACCCTGGTGGGCGGCGAGGATGGCAAATACATCTCGGCGATCACCCGGCTGATCCAGCGCGACATCCCGGTGATGGAGCTGCATGGCTTTGCCCCTGAAGAGGGCGAGGCCGGCGAAGAGCGCAGCGAGCGTGACCGCGACGACCGCAAGGGCGAACGCAAGGGCCGCGGTCGTGGCGGCCGCAGCCGGGACCGCGAAGGCGACCGCAGCCGCAGCCGGGATCGCACGCGCGAGCCGCGCGCCGGCGACGCCTCGATGCAGCCGCAGCCCGCCTTTGTCGAGCCGTCAGGCGAGCAATCCGGCGAACCGCGCGCCGTTGCCGCCGAGGGGCATGAAGAACGCAAGCCGCGGCAGCGCGGCCCGCGCCGCGACAAGCCGCGCCAGGACAAGCCGCGCGAGGACAGGCCGCGCGCCGATCAGCAGGCCCGGTCGGAACAGCCCCGCGCCGAGCAGTCCCAGGCCGAGCAGCCCCGCGAACCGCGCCGCGACAGGAGCGATCGGGACCGCAATCGCCGCGACCAGCGCGAGGACCGTGAGCCGCCGGTGATCGGCATGGGCGACCATGTGCCCGATTTCCTGCTGCGTCCCAGCCGCCGGGCTTCCTGACCCGATTGGCTTCCCGCCAATTGGCTTCCAGCGTGGAGTTGGCTACAGTCCGCGGCAGCAAAGCGAACGGAGCCGGCGATGCAGACGATTTTCGTGATGGTGAAATGCGAGCTGGGCCGCGCCTATGACGTGGCGGTGAAGGCGGTCGAGGAAATCGAGCAGGTTTCCGAAGTGCATTCCATCTCGGGCCAGTACGACCTGATGATGAAATGCTACCTGCCTGACGGCCAGGATATCGGCCATTTCGTCGTCAACAAGCTGCAGACGATCACCGGCGTGAAGGACACCTTCACGCTCATTACGTTCAAGGCGTTCAGTTAAAACCTAGCGCCGCGCGCCGTTCGCGCGTGCCGGCGCCACGCCGCTGCCGGCGGCGGGCGACACCGTCATGTCGACCTTCGAGCCGTACAGCGTGGAGCGCTGGATCAGGATCGAGGCGACGCGGTCGCCGCCGCCCGACAGATAGGTGAGCAGGCTGGTTTCCGCCCGCACCACGGCCACCTCCGACCAGCCGTGATTGATCATTTCGCGCCGCACGAAATCGAACATGTCGTCGGCCGAGGAGTTCACGCTGTAGGACAGGCGGCCGATCCAGCGGTCGCCCTCGCCCAGGATGATGGTGCGGTTGGCATCCAGCGAATAGCCATCGGGCAGGGCCACGCCGGAAATCTGCGGTGGCGGACCGCCGCGGGCGCCGGGATCGTTACCGCCGCCACCGCCCGCGGCGGCACCGCCGATCCCCATGCTTTGACAGCCGGCCAGCGCCACGCAGATCGCAAGAGTCAGCAATCCCTTCTGAATCAGGCCGTTCTGCAGGCGCGCAAACTGCATTGTCTTTCAAAACTCCCCCGGCGAATCGCGTGGAATCTGTTTACCATACTT
This sequence comes from Ferrovibrio sp., assembly GCF_029255545.1. GTDB lineage: Bacteria > Pseudomonadota > Alphaproteobacteria > Ferrovibrionales > Ferrovibrionaceae > Ferrovibrio. Next base: position 125,528 of record NZ_JANLJJ010000082.1, read on the forward strand.
TGCCCGGGCAAGTCGCCTTTACGATCCCGGCTGCAAGCAGCCCGTGTCCGCCTGACCGGCCGGTCGAGCCGACCTTGCCCAATCCGGAAATTTATTTTAGACTTAAAACAATATTCGGGAGGGCTGGCGTGACGGCACAACCGCGGGACAGGACACAGACGGCGCAACAGGCCGCGCAATCCGGCACGGGCGCGGCTTTTGCCGGCCGGCATGTGCTGGTCACCGGCGCCAGCCGCGGCATCGGCTGGGCCATCGCCCGTGCCTTCGCCGCGCAGGGCGCGATCCTGACGCTGTCCGGCCGCGATACCGCCCTGCTGGAACAGCGCCGCGACACCCTGGGCGATCGCCATGCCGCCCTCACCGCCGACCTGACCGATCCCGCCGCCGCCGCCGCCATGGTGCAGCAGGCCGTGGCCACCCATGGTCCGCTCGACATCCTCATCAACAATGCCGGCTACGGCGCCAGCCAGCCCTTCGCGAAGATGACGGCCGAGCATTGGGACCGGATGCTGGGCGTGAACCTCTCCAGCGTGTTCCATGTCACCCGCGCCGCCATCGGCGGCATGCTTGAGCGCAAACAGGGCCGCATCGTCAACGTCGCCTCCACGGCCGGGCTGACCGGCTATGCCTATGTCGCCGCCTATGTGGCGGCCAAGCATGGCGTGGTCGGCCTGACGCGCGCGCTGGCGCGCGAATATGCCAGCCAGGGCATCACGGTGAACGCGGTCTGCCCGGGTTACGTCGATACCGAGATGACCGCCCAGACCATCGACACCATCGTGCAGAAAACCGGACGCAGCGCCGAAGCGGCCCGCGCCGAACTGGCCAAAGGCAATCCGCAGGGCCGCCTGATTGCACCGGAAGAAGTGGCCGACGCCGTGTTGTGGCTGGCCGGCGATGCGGCCGGCTCGGTGACCGGCCAGTGCATCGCGATCGCCGGGGGAGAAGTAATGTCATGAGCGGATGCGGAGAACCCAAACAATGAGCGAACTGCGCCAGCCGGCGCCCGCGCCGGCCAATGACCGCGAAACGGCGGCCACCCGCGACGACAAGCTGGAGCTGCGGCTCTGGCTGCGGCTGCTCACCTGCTCCAGCCTGATCGAGCAGAATGTGCGCACCGCCCTGCGCGAGCGCTTTGATACCACCCTGCCCCGCTTCGACCTGCTGGCCCAGCTCGACCGCGCGCCCGACGGCCTCACCATGAGCGAATTGTCGGCCCGCATGATGGTATCCAACGGCAATATCACGGGCCTGACCGACCGTCTGGTCGAGGAAGGCCTGGTCAAGCGCACGCCCTCGGCGCGCGACCGCCGCTCCAGCCATGTCAGCCTGACGCCCGCCGGCAAGAAGGCCTTCGATGCCATGACGCCGGAACACGAGGGCTGGATCGACGCCATGATGGCGGGCCTCAGCCGCCAGGACATGCAGCAGCTGTTCCTACTGCTCGGCAAGCTGAAACAGTCGGTGCACCAGAACGCCGTCGAACCGAATAAGGGAGAGAAGGTGTGAGCAAGCTGGCGAAGGATTTCAAACCGCAGCATTTCGGCTGGTCGGTCGATGGCAAGGTCGCTACCGTCACGCTGAACCGGCCCGAGCGCAAGAATCCGCTGACCTTCGCCTCCTACGCCGAGCTGCGCGACACCTTCCGCGCCCTGAACTATGTGGATGACGTGAAGACGGTGGTGATCACCGGCGAAGGCGGCAATTTCTGCTCCGGCGGCGACGTGCACGAGATCATCGGCCCGCTGGTCAGGATGAAAGACGCCGGCGACATGGCCGGACTTCTGGCTTTCACCCGCATGACCGGCGACCTGGTCAAGGCCATGCGCCATTGCCCGCAGCCGGTGATCGCCGCCATCGATGGCATCTGCGCCGGCGCCGGCGCGATCCTCGCCATGGCCTCCGACCTGCGACTGGCGACGCCGCGCACCAAGACCGCCTTCCTGTTCACCCGCGTCGGCCTGGCCGGCGCCGATATGGGCGCCTGCAACATCCTGCCGCGCATCATCGGTTCGGGCCGCGCCGCGGAACTGCTCTATACCGGCCGCAGCATGTCCGCCGAGGAAGGCGAGCGCTGGGGCTTCTATAACCGCCTTGTTGCGCCCGAGCAGGTGCTGGATGCAGCGAAGGCCCTGGCGAAAGAGCTGAGCGACGGGCCCACCTTTGCCCATGGCATCACCAAGACCTGCCTGCACCAGGAATGGTCGATGGACCTGGATGCCGCCATCGAGGCCGAGGCGCAGGCGCAGGCGATCTGCATGCAGACGCAGGATTTCGCCCGCGCCTATCACGCCTTCGTGGCGAAGCAGAAACCCGTTTTCGAGGGCAACTGAGATGGCCGACACCAGCTACCTCGCCTGGCCGTTCTTCGAGGAGCGCCACCGCCTGCTGGCCAGGACCCTGCAGGCCTGGGCGAAGCAGCATGCGTCGCATCACGACGAGGACGGAGACATCGACGCGGTCTGCCGCGCCTTCGTTTCGCAACTCGGGCGCGACGGCTTCCTCGGCCTCACCGTGCCGAAAGACGGCGGCGGGACTTACGACAAGCTCGAAGTGCGTTCGCTGGCGCTGGCACGCGAGATCCTCGCCTATCATCACGGCCTGGCCGATTTCGCCTTTGTCATGCAGGGGCTGGGCTCGGGCCCGATCAGCCTGTTCGGCACGCCCGAGCAGAAACAGCGCTGGCTGCCCGGCGTGGCGCGCGGCGACAGGATCGCGGCCTTGGCCATGTCGGAGCCCGATGCCGGCTCGGATGTCGCCAATGTCAGCACTGTCGCGGTTCCTGATGGACAGGGCTACCGCCTCAACGGCGTGAAGACCTGGATTTCCAATGGCGGCATCGCCGACCAATACACCGTGGTGGCCCGCCTTGGCGATGCACCCGGCGCCAAGGGCCTCGCCGTCTTCGTCGTCGAAGCCGGCACGCCGGGCTTCAGCGTGCCCGAGCGCATCGACGTGATCGCGCCGCATCCGCTTGGCCGCCTGGAATTCAGGGACTGCGTCATCCCGGCCGGCAACCTGATCGGCAAGCCCGGCGAAGGCTTCAAGATCGCCATGAGCAATCTCGATGTCTTCCGCTCCACCGTGGGCGCCGCTGCGCTCGGGTTTGCAAGGCGTGCTTTGGACGAGGCGCTGGCCCGCGTGCAGGTACGCAAGGTGTTTGACCAGAAGCTGGCCGATTACCAGCTCACCCAGGCCAGGATCGCCGACATGGCCACCGAGATCGACGCCTCGGCTTTGCTGATCTACCGCGCCGCCTGGACCAAGGATATGGGCGCCGCCCGCGTCACCCGCGAAGCCTCGATGGCCAAGATGTATGCCACCGAGGCCGCCCAGCGCGTGATCGACTCGGCCGTGCAGCTCTGGGGCGGCTTGGGCGTCACCCGCGGCAACATGGTGGAGAGCCTGTATCGCGAGGTGCGGGCGTTGCGGATCTATGAAGGCACCACCGAGATCAACAAGCTGGTGATCGCCGGCCAGACCTATGCGGCTTATGCCGCCGAGAGTCAGCCATGAAGATCCTCGAACCGCTCACGCTGAACGGCGTCACCCTGCCGAACCGCATCGCGGTGCCGGCGATGGTGACGCGCCTCTCCGGCGAGGACGGTTTCGTCAACCAGCCGATCATCGACCGTTACGTGCGCTACGCCCAGGGCAATGTCGGCCTGATCGTGGTGGAGGCCACGGCGGTGCACGGCAACAAGTCCGGCCCGCTGCTGCGCCTGTCGGACGACGACTTCATCCCCGGCCACCGCGAGCTGGTGAACCAGGTGCATGCCACCTCGGATTCCAAGGTGGTGCCGCAGATCATCCATTTCCTGAAAGTGGCCCGCTCGGGCTGGCGCCAGACCATCGACAGCCTGAGCCCCGAAGACATCGAACGTATCATCGACCAGTTCGGCCAGGCCGCCGCCCGCGCGCGCCAGGCCGGCTATGATGGCGTCGAGCTGCATTCCGCTCATGCCTATACGCTCTCCTCCTTCCTCTCGCGCCGCAATCCACGCCGCGACGACTATGACGGCCGCACGCTGGAAGGCCGATTGGCCATGTTCGGCCGCGTGATGGCCAGCGTGCGCAAATACGCCGGCAAGGACTGGACCGTGGGCGTGCGCTTCCTGGCCGAGGAAGCGATCAAGGAAGGCTACACGGTGGAGGATGCCAAGCTGATCGCGCTGCGCATGGCGCAGCTCGGCGTGGATTACATCTCGCTGTCGGTCGGCGGCAAGTTCGAGGATGCGGTGCATCGCGAGGGCCAGCCGCTCTATCCTTATACCGGCTATTCCGGCGACCGCTGCATGCCGGGCGACTGGTATCCACCCCTGCCGCATGCCCATCTGGCGGCCGCCGTGAAGCAGTATGTCAACGCCAAGGGCTATACCGTGCCGGTGATCTCGGCCGGCAAGATCAGCGACCCCAATGATGCCGAGCGCCTGCTGCAGACCGGCCAGGCCGACATGATCGGCATGGCGCGCCAGCTGCTGGCCGATCCCGACTGGCCAAAGAAGGTGGCCCAGGGCCGCGCCGACCAGATCGTGCGCTGCATCTACTGCAACGTCTGCAAGCAGCTCGACGAGAATTTCAAGGAAGTCACCTGCTTCCTCTGGCCCAAGGGCGTGAACCAGGCGCCGCCGGACGCCACCGACGGCCTCGGGCCCCGCTGGCCCGAGGGCGGCGCGGGACTGACCGCCAGCGTCGAGAAAGGCCAGGTGAAGCTGAGTTGGAAAAAGGCCGAGGCCGGCGCGTCGCCGATCGCCGGCTACAATGTCTACCGCGCCGAGGACGAGAGCGCCGCCCGCGTCACCGAGGCCGTGAAGTCGACCAAGCACACCGACAAGATGGTGCTGGGTGGCCTGCGCTACACCTATTACGTCCGCGCCCATGATACGGCCGGACGGGCGACACCGCCGTCAGATGCGGTGCGTATCGACCTCCCCGTCCCGATCGCCGAACCCGCCTCCCATCCTTCCGAGGTGCATCATGCATAGGTTCGAGCCCTCCGCTCACATTGATACATTCGCCCGCGATCATCTGCCGCCGCAGGACCAGTGGCCGGTAATGCGCTGGGACACCCTGCCGGAACTGCAGGCCTACCCGAAACGGATGAACTGCGCCCGCGAGTTGCTGGACAAGCAGGCGGCGATCCACGGCAACCGGCCGGTGATCTACTACAACGACGAGGTCTGGACCTATTCCCGCCTGCTGGAGACGGCCAACCGCATCGCCCATGTGCTGGTCGAGGATTTAGGGATCAAGCCCGGCAACCGCGTGCTGCTGCGCTCGCCCAACAACCCGATGTATGTCGCCTGCTGGTTCGCGGTGATGAAGGTGGGCGCCATCGCGGTGGCCACCATGCCGCTGTATCGCTGGCGCGAACTGACCTTCATGACCGAGAAGGCCGAGATCGAGGTTGCGATCTGCGACTGGCGCCTGCGCGACGAGATGGAAACCACGCTGAAGGAGTCGAAGAATCTCAAGCGCGCCGTCTATTTCTACAAGGACGGCGTGGACTCGCTTGAAGCCCTGATGGCCAGCAAGCCGGCCGAGTTCGAGACGCTGGACACCGCCTGGGACGATGTCTGTCTGATCGCCTTCACCTCGGGCACCACCGGTCCGGCCAAGGGCTGCATGCATTTCCATCGCGACGTGATGGCGATCTGCGACACCTTCAACCGCTATGTGCTGCGGCCCACCAAGGACGACATCTTCACCGGTTCGCCGCCGCTGGCCTTCACCTTCGGGCTCGGCGCGCTGGTCACCTTCCCCATGCATGTCGGTGCCTCGACCGTGCTGGTCGAGCAATACAATCCGCAGAAGATGCTGGAGACGATCCAGGAGAAGAAAGTCACCATCCTGTTCACCGCGCCGACCGCTTATCGCGCGATGACCGACATGGCGAAGGATTACGACATCTCCTCGCTGAAAAAAGGCGTCTCGGCCGGCGAGACCCTGCCGCTGCCGGTCTGGCAGGGCTGGTATGATGCCACCGGCGTGAAACTGATCGACGGCCTGGGCGGCACCGAGATCCTGCACATTTTCATCACCTCGGAAGGCGACGGCATCCGCCCCGGCGCCACCGGCAAGCCGATCCCCGGCTATGAAGCCGCGATCTTCGACAGGGACGGCAACCCGGTGCCGCCCGGCATTGTGGGACGGCTGGCGATCCGCGGCCCGGTCGGCTGCCGCTATCTCGACAACCCCGAACGCCAGAAGGCCTATGTGCAGAATGGCTGGAACTTCACCGGCGATGCCTATCTGTGCGACGAGGATGGTTACTACTGGTATCAGGCGCGCGCCGACGACATGATCATCTCGGCCGGCTACAACATCTCCGGCCCCGAGGTGGAAGCCGTGCTGATGCTGCATCCGCTGGTGCAGGAATGCGCGGTGATCGGCGCGCCCGATCCCGAACGCGGCCAGATCGTGAAGGCCTATGTGGCGCTGCGCGACAAGACGAAGGCCGGACCGGAGACCGCCAGGGCCCTGCAGGATTTTGTGAAGGCCGAGATCGCGCCCTACAAATACCCGCGCGCCGTCGACTTCATCGACGCCCTGCCGCGCACCGAAACCGGCAAGGTGCAGCGCTTCGTGCTGCGGCAGCGGAACTGACTGCGCCACGCCTTCCCATATGCAGAATAATGCTTGCGAGGGGATAAACCGGCACTATAGTACCTGTCAGAAAATTAAGAAGAGGGAGCTTTGTGGGGGAAATTTCGTGCGATATACGCACCATTCCGGTGATCCGTAACATCGTCGCAAATTTCTGCTGCATCGCAGTAAGCTTTTGACGACGTTCATAATGGTCTGACTTGATGTTCGGCCGCTTTGGACGCCAAACAAAAGCATGGAGTAGAGTGCGTAACGGGGCATGCGCGCCAACCCGGCGGGCAGACCGGCAGGAACACCAAAACCAAACGGTCGTCCGGCGAGGTCGTCGGGCTGGCCGGAAAGGCTAGAGGGAGGCCGACTATGAAATTTTCCACGCTGCTTAGCATGACCACGGCGCTGGCATTTGCCGCCATGCCGTTGATGGCCCAGCCCGCCGCGGCGCAGGCCAAGAAGATCAAGATCGGCTTCGTTACCACCCTGTCGGGCCCGAACGCGGCCTATGGCCAGGACATGAAGAACAGCGTCGAGCTGGCGCTGGAGCATATGGGCCGCAAGATGGGCGGTATCCCGGTCGAGGTCGTCTATGAAGACGACGAGCAGAAGCCGGAAGTCGGCAAGCAGAAGACCGAGAAACTGCTGCAGCGCGACAAGGTCGATTTCGTCGCCGGCTATATCTGGTCGAACGTGCTGCTGGCCTCCTACAAGCCGGTGGTCGACAGCAAGACCTTCCTGATCAGCGCCAATGCCGGCCCCTCGCCGCTGGCCGGTGAGCAGTGCAATCCGTATTTCTTCGCCGCCTCCTGGGCCAACGAGCAGAACCCGATGGGCGTCGGCGAGCTGCTGAACCAGAAGGGCGTGAAGAAGCTTTACATCGTGGCGCCGAACTATGCCGCCGGCCAGGACATGGCCAATGGCGTGAAGGCCACGTTCAAGGGCCAGGTGGTCGGCCAGGACATGACCAAGTGGCCCGACCAGCTCGACTTCTCGGCCGAGATTTCCAAGATCCGCGCCGCCAAGCCCGACGCGGTCTACGTCTTCTATCCCAGCCGCTGGGGCGTGCAGTTCTACACCCAGTACAGCCAGTCGGGCCTGAAGAAGGAGATTCCGCTCTATTCCGTGTTCACCATCGACGCGGTGACGCTGAAGCTGCAGAAGGATGTCGCGCTCGACACCTATTTCGGCCTGTTCTGGGCGCCCGACCTGCCCTATGCCACCAACACCAAGTTCGTCGGCGACTACAAGAAGAAGCACAAGGACACGCCGACCTTCTACGGCGCGCAATCCTATGACGCCATGAACCTGATCGCCTCGGCGGTGGCCTCGACCAAGGGCAACCTCAAGGACAAGGATGCCGTGCGCAAGGC
>NZ_JANLJJ010000082.1:133597-139950 GCF_029255545.1 Ferrovibrio sp.
GGGCAACCTCAAGGACAAGGATGCCGTGCGCAAGGCGCTGGAAGCCGCCAAGTTCGACTCCGTGCGCGGCCCGTTCAGGTTCGGCAACAACCACTTCCCGATCCAGAATTTCTACCAGCAGGAAGTCTACAGGACCGCCGATGGCGACTACGACCTGCGCACGGTCAGCACGGTGCTGACCGCGCACCAGGACCCGCATGCCGCCAAATGCAAGATGTGATGTACTGACCAGCCCCCGCCGCGCCCCGGTTCGCCGGGGCGCGGTTTCCACCTGACGAGTGCCCCGCCACCATGCTGCTGCTTCTTTTCGAGCAATTCCTCAACGGCCTGCAGATCGGCCTGCTGCTGTTCCTGCTGGCCGCCGGCCTGACCCTGGTCTTCGGCATCATGGACCTGGTCAACCTGGCGCATGGCTCGCTCTACATGATGGGCGCCTATTTCGCCGCCGTGTTCACCCAGTGGACCGGCAATTTCTTTCTCGGCGCGCTGCTCGCCCTGCCGGCCGGCGCGCTGCTCGGCATCGTGGTCGAGGTGATCGCGCTGCGCACGCTCTATACCCGCGACCATCTCGACCAGGTGCTGGCCACCTTTGGCCTGATCCTGTTCTTCAACGAATTCGCCCGCGTCGTCTTCGGCGCCGGCGGCATGGCGATCGAGTTGCCGTCATGGCTGGAAGGCCAGGTCATGGTGATGCCCGGCCTGCCCTACCCGTCCTTCCGGTTCCTGATCATCGTGGTCGGCCTGGCCTGCGCCGGCTTCCTCTACCTGCTGGTGCAGAAAACCCGGCTCGGCATGCTGATCCGCGCCGGCGCCTCCAACCGCGAGATGGTCGGCGCGCTCGGCATCGACATCAAGCTGCTCTTCACCCTGGTCTTCGGCCTCGGCTCGGCGCTGGCGGCCTTGGCCGGCCTGATGAGCGGGCCGATCACCACGGTGCAGATCGGCATGGGCGACAACATCCTGATCCTGGCGCTGGTGGTGATCGTGATCGGCGGCATCGGCTCGATCCGCGGCGCCTTCATCGCCGCCATCGCCATCGGCGTGATCGACACCATGGGCCGCGCCTTCCTGCCCAACATGCTCGGCACCGTGCTCAACCCGTCCGATGCCGGCACGCTGGCCCAGGCGCTCTCTTCCATGCTGATCTACATCCTGATGGCCGCCGTGCTGGTGCTGCGTCCCGCCGGGCTGTTTCCCGCCCCGGGCCGCTGAGGAGCCGATTGTCGATGCCTGCCCTCATGCACAAGCCTGTCACCACCATCGTCGCCATTGCCCTGCTCGGCCTGCTGGCCCTCGTTCCGGTCGCGTCCGAGGCCTTCGACGATCCCTTCATGCTCACGCTGTTCACCCGCATCGTGATCATGGCGATTGCCGCCGTCAGCCTGAACCTGATCCTGGGCTATGGCGGCATGGTCAGCTTCGGCCACGCCGCCTATATCGGCATCGGCGGCTACTCGGTCGGCATCCTCGCCCATCACGGCGTGCATGCGGCCTGGATCCAGTGGCCGCTGGCCCTGGCCATGTCGGGCATCTTCGCCCTGCTGATCGGCCTGCTGTCGCTGCGCACCAGGGGCATCTTCTTCATCATGATCACGCTGGCGCTGGCCCAGCTGGTCTATTATCTCGGCAACGGCGCCTATGCCTATGGCGGCGACGATGGCCTGACCATCCTCAAGCGCAGCGATTTCGGCGGCCTGATCGACCTCAACCACCGCCCCACGCTCTATTATCTGTGCTGGGCCATCCTGGTTGCCGCCCTGTATTTCTGCCACCGCACGGTCAACTCGCGCTTCGGCATGGTGCTGCAGGGCGCCAAGTCGAACGACCGCCGCATGGCCACCATCGGCTTCCCGATCTTTCGCTATCGCCTGACCGCCTTCGTGATCGCCGGCATGGTCTGCGGCCTGGCCGGCGTGCTCAGCGCCACCTTCACCGATTTCGTCAGCCCGGCGATGATGCACTGGAGCCGTTCGGGCGACCTGATCGTCATGGTGGTGCTTGGCGGTATGGGCAGCCTGTTCGGCCCGCTATTCGGCGCCGTCAGCTTCCTGCTGCTGGAGGAAATCCTGTCCGGCTGGACCGAATACTGGAAAATCGTGTTCGGCCCGATCCTGGTGCTGGTGGTGATCTTCGCGCGCGGCGGCATCGACGGCGCGCTCAGCCGTGGCCAGGCCGGCGCGCTGATGACCGGCATCGCCGCCTTCTTCCTGGTCTATGGCGTGCATCTGGTCTACGAGGATGCCTGGATCATCCCCACCCTGATCCTCGCCGCGGCCTTCACCCTGTCCGGACTGGTCTGGTGGCATTACCGGCGCAAGCGCGTGGCATCGACTGAAACGGCGGGAGGCGACCATGCTTGAACCGGTTCTGCAGGCCTCCAACCTGGTCAAGCGCTTCGGCGGCCTGACCGCCACCGACGACCTCTCGCTCGACATCCGCGAGGGCGAGATCCATGCCGTGATCGGCCCGAACGGCGCCGGCAAGACCACGATGATCGGCCAGCTGATCGGCGAGCTGCGCCCCGATGCCGGCAGCATCCGCTTCCTGGGCCAGGACATCACCCACCTGCCGGTGCACAAGCGCTCGCATCTGGGCATCGCGCGCTCGTTCCAGATCACCTCGATCTTCCTGAACTTCACCGCGCTCGACAATGTCGCGCTGGCGGTGCAGGCCCATGACGGCCATTCCTTCCGTTTCTGGGGCGATGCCCGGCGCGATGCCGGCCTGCGCGAACCCGCCATGGAAGCCCTGAAGCAGGTTGGCCTGGCGCACCGCGCCGACGTGGTGGCCAGCGCGCTCAGCCATGGCGAGCATCGCCAGCTCGAGATCGCCATGGCCCTGGCCACCAGGCCCAAGCTGCTGCTGCTCGACGAGCCGATGGCCGGCATGGGGCCGGAGGATTCCGCCCGCATGGTCGCCATGCTGCAGAGCATCAAGGGCAGCGTCACCATGCTGCTGATCGAACACGACATGGACGCCGTTTTCGCGCTGGCCGACCGCATCACCGTGCTGGTCTACGGCCATGGCATCGCCACCGGCACGCCGGACGACATCCGGCGCAACGAGCAGGTGCGCCAAGCCTATCTCGGCGACGAACTGGAGGCATGAGATGAGCCTGCTGGAAGTCGAAGCCATCGACACCTTCTATGGCCGCAGCCAGGTGCTGTTCGGCATGAATCTCGCCATCGCCGCCGGCGAGGTGGTCACCCTGATGGGCCGCAACGGCATGGGCAAGACCACCACGATCCGCTCGATCATGGGCCTGACCCCGGCCGCGCGCGGCAAAATCCGCTTTCGCGGCGAGGATATCCGCAGCCTGCCATCCTATCGGGTCGCCAAGGTCGGCCTTGGCCTGGTGCCGGAGGGGCGGCAGATTTTCCCCAACCTGTCGGTGAAAGAAAACCTGATCGCCACAGCCGCCAACCGCAACGGCGCCAGTCAGCCCTGGACTTACGAGCGCGTCGTCGAGCTGTTTCCCCGGCTCGCCGAGCGCGCGAATAACATGGGCAACCAATTATCGGGCGGAGAGCAGCAGATGCTGGCCGTCGGCCGCGCCCTGATGACCAACCCGCACCTGCTGATCCTCGACGAGGCCACCGAGGGCCTGGCCCCGCTGATCCGGCTGGAAATCTGGAACTGTCTGGAACGGTTGAAACAAACCGGCCAGTCGATCCTGGTGGTGGACAAGAATGTCGAGGCGCTGACCCGCCTGGCCAACCGCCATTACGTGATCGAGAAAGGGCGCGTGGTCTGGCAGGGTGATTCCGAAGCCCTGCGCGCCGCGCCGGATATCCGGCACCGTTATCTCGGCATCTGATACGGAAATTTCCGCGAATCCCATTGCCAGCCGCGCCAGCCGGTCCCACAGTATGGACCGGCGGTGCAACGGTCCGGGGAAGATCGCCCCGCCGGCAGGGGAGCAGGATGTATCACGACGATCTGCATCAGGCGGCCGAATTCGCCCACGCGGCGGTGGCCAGTATGACGCGGTTCTCGATTCCGCCGACCCCGATCAATTTCACCATCTGGTACGAATACCATGCCGGCCGCGACCCGGCGCTCAGCCGCGCCATCGACAGCCTGCTGGCCTCGCAGACCCCCTTCACGCCCGACACCACGCTGCAGCTCTACGAGGAATTCCTCAACCCGGCCCGCATGCTGCGCGCCTCGCGCGAGACCACCGAGAAGCTGCAGGAAGCGATGGACGAGCTGCGCGTCTTCGTCGGCGCCGCCGAGGTGGACACCCGCACCTATGGCGACAAGCTGGAGCATTTCTCCGACAAGCTCGACCAGCACGGCAACGGCCCGGCCTTCGGCTCGCTGGTCGGCGCCATGCTGCAGGAAACCCGCGCCATGCAGCAGCGCAACCAGTCGCTGGAAGACCGCCTGGCCGAGACTACGGCGGAAGTGCAGCAGCTGCGTGAGCATTTCGAGCAGGCCCGCCGCGAGGCGCTGTCGGACTCGCTGACCGGCCTGGCCAACCGCAAGAATTTCGAGCAGACGCTCACGCTGTTCGCCAAGGCCGCGGTCGACAACAACGAGCCGCTGGCGCTGATGCTGCTCGACATCGACCACTTCAAGCTGTTCAACGACCGCCATGGCCACCAGACCGGCGATACCGTGCTGCAGCTGGTGGCCCGCACCCTGAGCGACAACGTGAAAGGCCAGGACCTGGCCGCGCGCTATGGCGGCGAGGAATTCGCCCTGCTGCTGCCGCGCACCCGTTCCGACCAGGCAATCAAGCTGGGCGACAACATCCGCGCGCTGATCGCCGGACGCAAACTGGTCAAGCGCAATTCCGGCGCCGAGCTGGGCCGCATCACCATCTCGGCTGGGGTCGCCGAATACCGCCCCGGCGAAGCGCTCAGCGCTTTCGTGCAACGGGCCGACGGCGCGCTCTATGGCGCCAAGCGCAACGGCCGCAATCGCGTGGTTGCCGCAACGGAAGCCGCCGCGGCAAGCCTGTCCGAGACTGTTCTACCCTCCTGAAAAATCGGCTAGCGTGTTCGCCATACAAGGGAGCGAAACGTTATGGCCTATAATACCCTGCTGGTCGACAAAGCGGACGGCGTCGCAACGATCACGCTGAACCGTCCCGACCGCCTGAACGCGCTGAACACCGAAATCATGGTTGAGATGCTGGCAGCCCTCGAGGAGATCGAGGCCGACAGCGCGATCCGCTGCCTGCTCATCACCGGCGCCGGCCGCGGCTTCTGCTCCGGCGCCGACCTTGCCAGCGGCGACTTGACGAAGGACGGCGGCCTGCCCGACCTGGGCAAGGCTTTGCACAACAACTATCACCCCGTGGTGCGCAAGCTGGCTGCCCTGCGCATGCCCATCGTCTGCGCCGTGAACGGCCCCGCCGCCGGCGCCGGCATGAGCCTGGCGCTGACCGGCGACATCGTGATCGCCGGCCAGTCGGCCAGCTTCCTGCAGGCCTTCGCCAATATCGGCCTGGTGCCCGATGCCGGCAGCACGTATTTCCTGCCCCGCCTGGTCGGCGCGGCCCGCGCGCAGGGCCTCACCATGCTGGGCGAGCCGCTGCCGGCGCAGACTGCCGCCGAATGGGGCATGATCTGGAAATGCGTCGACGATGCCGCTCTGATGGACGAGGCGCGCAAGGTGGCCACCAAATTCGCCAGGGGGCCGACGGTCGGCCTCGGCCTGATCCGCCAGCTGATGCAGCAATCGTGGAGTGCCACGCTGGATGGCCAGCTCGAGGCCGAGCGCTCGGCCCAGCGCGTGGCCGGCCGCAGCCGCGATTTCATCGAGGGCGTCTCGGCCTTCCTGCAGAAGCGCCCGGCCAAGTTCACCGGCCAATGAGTGCCCTGAGCCCACAACAGATCGCCGAGCGCATCGGCCAGGCCGCCGCTGAACGCGACCTCGCCGCGCAGCGGCTCGGCATCGAATTGCTGGAGATGGGCCCGGGCCGCTGCCGCCTGCGCATGACGGTAAAACCCGACATGGTGAACAGCCATGGCACCTGCCATGGCGGCGTGATCTTCACATTCGCCGATTCCGCCTTCGGCTATGCCTGCAATTCCTTCAACCGCAACGCCGTGGCGCAGCAATGCGACATCACCTACCTGCGCCCGGTGCTGCCCGGCGCGGTGCTGACGGCGACGGCTGAACTGCGCGAAACGGCCGGCCGCAGCGCGGTCTACGACATGGCCGTGCAGGATGAAGACGGCGACACGGTCGCGCTGTTCCGCGGCCTGGCGCGCACGATCAAGGGCGAAACCATTCCCGGACTGGAGAAAGCCTGACATGGCGAAACTCAACACCGACCCCAACCTGACCGATGCCGATGCCTTCTACGCGGCGCTGGTGAAAATGACCGAAGGCCTGGACGA
>NZ_JANLJJ010000083.1:0-1972 GCF_029255545.1 Ferrovibrio sp.
ACGAAGACATGCACCTCGCCACATTCCAGCCGCCCTTCGCGGTTACAGCGCCCGGACTCCGCGGGACTGAACTCCCTCGGACTGCGTTCCCCAGGATTGGCCCCCCCGCCATTACCCGGTTGAGTGTCGCCTGAAGGGAAAGCCATGCCTTCCTCCCTCTAGAAGGGAGGAAAACCCAGATTAATCTATTTTCTATATATGCATTACCTATTTCCGGCTGTATTCATGCCGTTATCAAAACTTTGACTTGCATCTTCTTGTATGTAGCCGGGCAGGCCGGCGGACCGGCCGCGCGATGCCGGGCGCCCTGAATCTGTGCGATTGCAAGGCCCGGTCACGCCCGGCGCGGACCAGCCCACCGGATGAACGGAAGCCGGATGAACGGAAGCCGGAGCGCATCGCGGGAGCGGCGACGCGGCAGGCTGCCGCCGAACTGTCATCAAACCACGCGGGAACCTGACATCGGTTCCTGCGTTGATATGTCGCTGGCGCTTTCATGGCGTTCGTTTATGCCCTCCATCACAATACCGCCGTGTTCGACGCCCTATATGCTTCTTCTCCGGCCTGTATCCGGCATACCCTGTCCCCAGTGTCGAAGGAGTTCCCACCATGCTGATCCCCGAATGGAAGATCGATCCTGCCGCGCGCATCATCGAGAATGAGGATTATGTGGTGTCGCTCTACGATCTCGCCGATGGCGACTACGACATCGCGCATATCCGCGCCAAACATGCATGGCAGCCCGCCAATGACAGCGTCGCCCGCGAGGCGCGCATCGCCTTCACGCTGGCGATGCGGCAGCTGCGCAACCAGTAGGCTGCAGCCCAACAGATTTCAGCTCAGGGCAAATTCTTTCGCCAGCAGCTCGTAAGAGCGGCGGCGCGCGCCCTGGTCATACGTCCAGGTCAGGATCACCAGCTCGTCGAGCTGCATCATCCGCGCATAGGCGCGCAGCTTGTCGGCCACCTGCGCCGCCGAACCGGCGAAGCTGCGTTGCCATAACGCGTCGATCTCGGGCTGTTCGTCGGCGGAAATATCCACGGCATCGGGCGGCTGGATCTGCTTGAGCAGGCCACGGTTGCGATCAAGCCGCCAGCGCGCACGGCTGCGGAACAGATGCCGCGCCTCGGCTTCCGTCTCTGCCGCCAGCGCCCAGACACAGAGCGTGGCTTTCGGCATGGGGCAGAATTGCGACGGGCGGAAATTCTGGCGATAGAGCGCAAGCGCCTGCTCGGCGCCGCGCCCGTCGGTGATGAAATGCGCAAACGCATAGGGCAGGCCGAGATGAGCGGCCAGCTGCGCGCCGTAATCTGAACTGCCCAGCATCCACAATTCCGGCGCCGATACTGCGCGCGGATGCGCGGCGATGCTGCGGAAGGCATGGCCCTCGGGCAGCGGCAGGCCATGCAGCCAGTGCAGCAGGTCGCGCGTCTGCGCCGGGAAGCTTTCGCCGCCGTCTCCGTGCGGATTGAGCGCATAGGCGGTGCGGCCATCCGAGCCCGGCGCGCGGCCCACGCCCAGGTCGATACGGCCCGGCGCGATGGCATCCAGCACGCGGAACTGCTCGGCCACATGCAAAGCGGAATAATGCGGCAGCATCACGCCGGCCGAGCCGAGCCGGATGCGCGAGGTGACGGCGGCCATCGCCGCGATCAGGATTTCCGGCGCGGTGCCGACGATGCTTTCATGATTGTGATGCTCGGAGACCCAGAAGCGGCAATAACCCAGGGCCTCGCAATGCTGCGCCATCGCGATGGTGTCGCGGATGGCCTGGTCTTCGCTGCTGCCGGAAACGGCGATCGACTGGTCGAGGACGGAAAGGGCGAGATCGGTCATGGCCCACATCTAGGGCCATGACCGGCCTGCGGCAAGCGCCTCGCCATCAGCCGTGATTACCCGTTGAGCGCCGCCCACATGGCCTGGTCGCGTTCCGCCGTCCAGATGCGCGGATGGTCCAGGCCCAGCGCCTCGT
>NZ_JANLJJ010000083.1:2072-25163 GCF_029255545.1 Ferrovibrio sp.
GCCTGGTCGCGTTCCGCCGTCCAGATGCGCGGATGGTCCAGGCCCAGCGCCTCGTCATAGGCGCGCGCCACGTTGAAGGGCTGGCAATGCTCGAAGATGGCAAAATTGCCGAAACGCGGCCGCATGGCGTCGTTGCAGCGATCAAAGGCTTCCTTCAGCGGCAGGCCCTTGGCGGCCGATTCCGACACCGAGCCATAAAGCGTGGTGAGGAAGTCGCGGGTGAGCGACAGGCCGTCGCTGACTTCCTTCGGGTTGCGCAGGGCATCGCCGCGGCCGGGCACGATGGCCTTGGGGCTGAATTCGGCGATCTTGTCGAGCGTCTTCGGCCAGTCGCTGAAATGGGCGTCGCCGCAATAGCAGGCCGAGTGGTATTCCACCAGGTCGCCCGAGAACATCACGCCGGCATCGGGCACCCAGGCCACCGTGTCGCCCGCCGTGTGGCCACGGCCCAGATGCATGATCTCGACGCGTCGTTTGCCCATGTAGAGCGTGAACTTGGTCGGGAAGGTCATGGTCGGCCAGGTCAGGCCTGGAATGCTTTCGGCCGAGCGGAACAGGCGCGGGAAGCGGCCGTATTCGGAATCCCAGTCTTCCTTGCCGCGCTCCACGATCAGGCTGCGGGTGGCCTCGGAGGCAAAAACCTGCTGCGGGTTATAGGCCGATGCGCCGAGCACACGCACGGCATGGTAATGCGACAGCAGCACATACTTGATCGGCTTATCGGTGACGCGGCGGATATGCTCGATCACCTGGCCGGCCATGTTCGGCGTGGCCTGGGTGTCGATCACCATCACGCCATCGTCGCCGATGATCACGCCGGTATTGGGGTCGCCCTCGGCGGTGAAGGCATACAGGCCCTCGCCCAGTTGGGTGAAGGAGACTTTCTTGTCTTCCATGTCGCCGGTGGAGGCGAAAGCTTTTCCGGGGGTTTTGGCGGGGGCGTTCGACATGACAAAAACTCCTTATTTCCCGAGCAGGGTTTCCGGCAGCCACAGGGCCAGCTGCGGAAACATGATGCACAACAGCAACGCGATCAACTGGATGATCACGAAAGGGATGATCCCCTTGTAGATGATCTTGGTGCCGATTTCGGCCGGGGCGACGCCACGGATGTAGAACAGGGCATAACCGAAGGGCGGCGTGAGGAACGAGGTCTGCAGGTTCACCGCGAACAGGATGGCAAACCACAGCAGGATCTGCTCCTTGCCCAGCCCGCCGAAATCCAGCCCGGCCATGATCGGCGCGATGATCGGCATGACGATGAAGGTGATCTCGACCCAGTCGAGGAACATGCCCAGCACGAAGACAAAGGCCATGATGATGAACATCACCCAGTAGGGATTGGTACCGGCCTCGTCCACGCCCAGCGCATCGGCGATCATGGTATCGCCGCCCAGTTTGCGGAAGATCACGCTGAAGATGGTGGCGCCGATCATCACGAACATGATCATCGCCGTGGTGCGCGTGGTTTCGTTCAGCACGGCGAGGAACTGCTTCCAGCTGAGCTGGCGCGACAGCACCGCAAGCAGGAAGGCGCCTAAAGCGCCGAGCGCCGCGGCCTCGGTGGGCGTGGCGATGCCGGCGATGATCGAGCCCAGCACCACCAGGATCAGGATCATCGGCGCCAGCAGGTCGCGGGCCAGCCGGGCGACGGCCTGGGCAAAGGGCAGGCGGTCGCGGGCGGGCAGCGGCGGCATGGTTTCCGGCTTGAAGATCGCCAGGAACACCAGATAGACGATATAGAGGCCGCCCAGCATCAGGCCGGGGATCATGGCGCCGGCGAACAGGTCGCCGACCGAAATCCGCATCGTGTCGCCCAGCACCACCAGCATGATGCTGGGCGGGATGAGAATGCCCAGCGTGCCGGTGGAGGCGATAATCCCGGTGGCGAGCTTGGGGTCGTAGCGGCTTTCCAGCATCACCGGCAGGGCCAGCACGCCCATCAGCACGACGGACGCCCCGATGATGCCGGTGCTGGCCGCCATGACGATGCCGATGATCGCCACCGCGAAGGCATAGCCGCCGGGCAGCGGCCCGAGCAGGCCGGCCAGCGAGCGCAGCAGGCGCTCGGCGATGCCGGATTTTTCCAGCATCAGGCCCATGAAGACAAACAGCGGTACCGCAATCAGCAGCCAGTTGCTCAAAATTCCTGAGAAGGTGCGCGACACGCCGGTGGAGAGGAACAGGATCGGCACGTCGGCGGCGAAGGTGAAGATCACGCCGATACCGGCCAGCACGATCGCCACCGGATAGCCGGTGAAGATGCCCAGCAGCAGGGCGACGCACATCAGCAGGGGCCAGAAATACTCCATGGCGATAATCCTTACGCCCCGATGTCTTTATGCGCGACGGCGCCGCGCGTGAGCACAAGCTGGATGATCAGCCGCAGGGTGCGGGCCAGACCCAGCAGGCCGAGCAGGCCAAAGCCCAGCGGCATCACCGCCTTGATGATCCAGGTATCGTTGAGGCCGCCATAGGAGGAGCCTTCGTTCGAGGTATAGGCCGAGAGCATGAATTTCCAGGCAAACCAGGTCATCACGGCGGCAAAGGGCAGCAGGAAGAGGATGTCACAGAGGATGACGACGAGGCGCCGCGTGCGCTCGGTGAAAGTGCTGGCGATGAAATCGACGCTGACATGGCTGTCGGTATGCAGGGCATAGACACCGCCCAGCATGACCATGACGGCGAACAGATGCCATTGCAGGTCGGTCAGGCCGTTCATGGTGATCTTGCTGCCGAACAGCGGCACGGCGAAGCCCCAGTCGAACAGCGTGTTGAAGCGCAGCTGCGCCATCAGCACGCTGAGGCAGACGCTGATCACCAGGATGGGCGTGGCCCAGCCAATGGCCCGGCCGAACCAGGCGCAGGCTTCCTCGATCCGTTTCAGCAGCGCGATCACCGATCCCCCCTGAAGGATCGCGCCGCCGGCGGCAACAGGCCATCCGGCGGCGCGGACTCTTCTTTTTACCGTATCACACTCAGTTGCGCGGAATGGCCTGCAGGTCGTTCCAGCGGCCGACGCGCTTCACATAGGCGCTCAGCGACTTGTAGGCCTCGGCGAACAGCGCGTCCTTCTGCGCCTCTTCCTCCATCACCTCGGTCGAGGCCTTGTGCAGGGCGGCCAGCACCGCGTCGGGGAAGCGCTGCACCTTCACGCCGGCCGCCTCGATCTTCTCGATCGCGTCGACCTGGGCATTGATCTGGTCGAAGGTGTTGTAGGTGATGTTGGCGTAGCAGGCTTCCACCATCGCCTTCTGGTGCTTCTCGGGCAGCGACTTCCACACATTCATGTTGATGATGATGGTGTCCCAGCTGGCCGGCTGGTGCCAGCCCGGGAAGTAGTAATGCTTGGCGATCTTCTGCAGGCCGAGACCAAGATCAAGCTGCGGCGCGGAGAATTCCGCCGCCTCGATGCGGCCACGTTCCAGCGAGACGAAGATTTCGCCGGCCGGCACCAGCTGCACATTGGCGCCCAGCTTGGCCATCGCCTTGGCGCCCAGGCCGGCGATGCGCATGTTGAGGCCTTTCAGGTCGGCGACCGTCTTGATCTCCTTGTTGAACCAGCCGCCGGCCTCGGGCACGACGAGATGGCAGGGGATGATCTTCACGTTATGCGGATCATAGGCCTTCTGGATGATCTCCAGACCACCGCCCTGGAACATCCAGCCGAGGAACAGCTCGGGATTCGGGCCGAACGGCATCGAGCCAACCAGGTTGGCGACCGGAATCTTGCCGGCCCAGTAGCCGACCCAGTCGAAGCCCATCGGGATCGAGCCGTTGGACACGGCGCCGAACACCTCGAAGGGCGGCACGAATTCGCCGGCGCCATGCACCTTGATCTTGACCTCGTTGTTGGTCATCAGCGCGACGCGCTCGGCCCATTTCACCGGGCTCGGGCCGATCGAGGGCACCTGCAGGCCGAACACGCTCTGCAGATCAAAATTCTTGGTCTGACTCTGGGCCTGGGCCAACGCCGCCTGCGGCGCGGCAAGGCCGAGGCCCAGCGCGGCGACGGTGGCCGCCTTGAGAATAAGCTGACGCATGAAATCCCTCCCTCGGGGTTTTGCGAACCGACCGAATGACCCGTCCTGTTCAGTCCGGACGGGGCGTTTCCTCCAATGAGCGCCACCGCCGCGGCCGTTATTCACGGACCGCTTGCAATCGCGTCGGCCGGACTATATGAAATAACGAATAAGTTCGCAATACACGAATTGCGGGAGGAAATCAGATGCAACAGGGTCTATTGGCCGGCGAAGTTGCCGTGGTCACTGGCGCCGCCCAGGGCAACGGCCGGGCCATCGCGCTCGGCCTGGCCAAAGCCGGCGCCGCCATCGCCGCCGCCGACATCAATGCCGCCGGCGCGTTAGCCGTGGCGGCCGAGATCGCAGCAATCGGCGGCAAAGCTTATGGCGCCGGGCTGGACGTGAGCGACGCAGGCGCCTGCGCCGCCTTCGCCAATGCGGCCGAAGCCGCGCTCGGCACGCCCTGCAGCGTGCTGGTGAACAATGCCGGCATCATCCGCCGCGTTGCCATCGACGATCCCGATTACGACCGCCACTGGCTCGATACGCTGGGCGTCAACGTCACCGGCATGAAGAACATGACGCGCGCCCTGCTGCCGCAGCTGCGCAAAACCAAGACAGCAAATGGTGGGGGCCGCATCGTCAATCTCGGCTCAATCAATTCCTTCGCCACCGGCGCGCGCGCCACCACCTACACCGCCAGCAAGGGCGCGGTGCTGCAATTCACCCGCGCGCTGGCCGCCGAGCTGGCGCCGGAAGGCATCCGCGTGAACGGCATCGCGCCGGGCGTGATCGACACGCCGATGACGGAAGCCACGCGCGGCGATCCCGCTGCCATCGGGCGCTTCATGGCGCATACGCCGATGGGCCGCACCGGCAAACCCGAAGAGCTGGTCGGCCCGGTGCTGTTCCTGGCGTCGGGCATGTCGAGCTACGTCACCGGCGCGATGCTGCCGGTCGATGGCGGTTATCTCACGGTTTGAGTGGAGTGACGATGATGAAGACCCATGATTGCGACCTGCTGGTGGTGGGCTCGGGCGCTGGCGGCATGGCCGCCGCGGTGACGGCGAAACTGCATGGCCTGGACGTGCTGGTGGTGGAGAAAGAAGCCGTCTATGGCGGCACCACGGCGCGATCGGGCGGCTGGCTGTGGATTCCGGCCAACCCGCTGGCCGCGCGCGAAGGCATCAGCGACAGCAGCGCCAACGCACGCACCTACCTGCAGCATGAAGCGGGCAACCATTTCGATGCCGAACGCGTCGATGCCTTCCTGGAAAACGGCCCACGCATGGTCGATTTCTTTGAAAGCAAAACAGCCGTGAAATTCGTGCTGGGGCCGCAGTTTTCCGACTACCACCCCAATGCGCCGGGCGCCCTGGCCGGCGGCCGCTCGATCTGTGCCGAGCCGTTTGACGGCAACGAGCTGGGCGAGCAGATCAAGACCCTGCGGCCGCCGCTGAAGGAAATCACCGTCGTCGGCATGATGATCGGCTCGGGCAAAGAACTGCTGCATTTCTTCAACGTGACGCGCAGCGTGGTATCGGCCGCCTATGTGGCGAAGCTGCTGGCGAAATATGTGCGCGACGTGGCCCTGCATGGCCGCGCCATGCGGCTCACCAACGGCAACGCCCTGGCCGGGCGGCTGGCGAAATCGGCTTTTGACCTCGGCATTCCGCTCTGGTTGGAAGCGCCGGCGCAGGACTTGCTGCGTGACGGCGAAGCCGTGACCGGCGCGGTAATCGGCACCAAGGACGGCCCGGTGCGCGTGACCGCGCGCAAGGGCGTGGTGCTGGCCACCGGCGGCTTCCCGCATGACATCGAGCGCCGCAAGCAGCTTTATCCCCATGCGCCCACCGGCCAGGAACACTGGTCGCCGACGCCGAGCAGCAACACCGGCGACGGCATCAAGCTGGCGCGGCCACTCGGCGCCAGCACCGCCGACGAGCTGCCCAATGCCGCCGCCTGGGTGCCGATCAGCCGCGTGCCCTGGAATGACGGCAGCTTCGGCACCTTCCCGCATTTCATCGACCGCGCCAAACCCGGCGTGATCGCCGTGACCCGCGCCGGCACGCGTTTTGTCAACGAGGGCAACAGCTATCACGATTTCTGCCAGGCGCTGGTAAAGGCGACCAAAGGTATGAATGGCGAGATCTGCGCCTGGCTGGTCTGCGACCATCCGACGCTGCGCCGCTATGGCCTGGGCCATGTGAAGCCCTTCCCGGTGCCGATCGCGCATCAGCTGAAAAACGGCTATCTCAAGCGCGGCCGCACTCTTGCTGAACTGGCGCAAGCCTGCGGCATCGACGCGCCGGCCTTCAGCCAGACCGTGGCCGACTACAACACACACGCCCGGCGCGGCGAGGACCCGGCCTTCCACAAGGGCAGCACCGCCTATAACCGTTACCTGGGCGATCCGACCGTGAAGCCCAATCCCTGCCTGGCGCCGGTGCAGACCGGGCCGTTTTACGCCGTGCAGGTGGTGATCGGCGACCTGGGCAGTTTTGCCGGCCTGAAGACCGACGCGCAGGCCCGCGTGCTGGGCGAAAACGGCCAGCCGGTGCCCGGGCTGTATGCGGCCGGCAACGACATGGCCAGCATCATGGGCGGCAATTACCCTGGCGGCGGCATCACGCTGGGCCCGGCCATGACCTTTGGCTATATCGCCGCGCGCCATGCGGCCGGCGCCCAGGTCAAGTAAGCGGCACGCGTGACACGACGCGCGCCGGCGGCTATGCAATAGGCATGGGGGACACAGGCGATCCGGCTTCGGCCATTCCGCTTTATGGCGGAGAAGACAGCGACGTGGCGCCGCTGAAGGGCCGCGGCGTGCAGTCGGTGGAGATCGGCGGCCGGCTGCTGGGCATCCTGGCGCAGCATGGCCAGCCGATGATGCTGCGCGACCTGGCGCAACAGGCCGAGCTCACGCCCGGCCAGGCCCATGCCTACATGACCAGCCTGCGCAAGCTGGAACTCGTTGAGCAGGATGCCGCCTCGGGCCGCTATCGCCTGGGACCTTTCGCGCTGCAGCTTGGCCTGGCGCGGCTGCGCGGCAGCGATCCCTATCGCCTGGCCGCCGAACAGGTGGCCGACCTGGCCGAGCGGCTGAACCTGATGGTGGCGATCACGGTCTGGGGCACCCATGGCCCGACCATCGTGCTGGTGCAGGAATCCTCGAACTACATCCACGCCAATGTGCGGCCCGGCGGCATGTTCACCGTGACCGGCACGGCGACTGGCAAGATCTTCGCCGCGTGGCTGCCGCCAAAGCTGGTCGAGCCGGTGATCGAGGCCGAACTGCAGGCCGCGCAGAAGGGCTGGAGCGACGTGGGCGCGCTGGCCGGCGCGGCTTTGCAACGCGAGATCGACAAGGTGCGCCGCGACGGCATCGCCGCCACCACCGACCTGCCGGTGCCGGGCATCAGCGCGCTGAGCGCGCCGGTCTTCAACCACAGCGGCCACCTGCAGCTGGCCATCACCGTGATCGGCCCGACGCGCAAGATCGACGTCGCGACCGGTGGCCCGCATGCTTCGGCGCTGCTGGCCTTCACGCGGCGGCTGTCGGCGCAGCTGGGCTATACGGACTGACATAATTCTTGGCTGAAATAAAAATTTGGCGGATGCCGAAGCATCCGCCGAGTTGGGGGGAAGGACCCAGAGGAAAACGGAAAGACGCGGTCTGCAAACCGCGCGCGGCATGCCGCCTAGGCCATGACCGCCTAGACCATCGGCGGTCGGCGGCCGGTGACCAGATGCGCCACCAGGCTGATGACGAAGACGGCCAGAAAAATGAAAAACAGAATCTGCGCGATGCTGGCCGAGGCCGCCGCGATGCCGCCGAAACCGAACAGGCCGGCGACCAGCGCCAGCACAAAGAAAATCAGCGCCCAATACAGCATGGCATTCACTCCTTTGCCGTTCTCGCGATGCTGCGACCAAAACGGCCCAGGCCGGCCCTGGTTCCGACCAGGATTCCGGGTGGGATTCCGGGTGGGGCTCCGGCTGGCAGGCGTGAAACTGTCAGGGAAATGCGGCGGCAATCGTGGCGGATTGTGGCGATTCCGCGGCGATCAAACCGTTACCGGGCGAGATGGGCGTCAGCCGTGCAGGATGGTTTCCACCACGCGCTGCACCTCCGCCGCCTCAGCCAGGGTGGCGAGGTCGTGCGCCGCGCCACGGGCCAGCGCCGCCACCTTGTCGAGCTGGCGCTTCAGCACCAGGGGCCGCATCTTCTCGTTGGGCAGCGCATCAGGCGCCTCCTGCCACACGCCATCGACCAAGCGTTCGGCGATCGACCAGTCGCGCAGACGGATGCGGCCCTGCGGCCCGGTGATCTCGAAGGTGTTGTGATCGGGCTTGTCGGTGTTGCCGACGCGCCCGCGCATCCTGACCGGCAGGTCGCCGGCGCGCAACGTGGCGGCGATGGCGCGTTCGGATTTGCCGTCCTCGGGATACGAGACGCTGTGGGTCTGCAAGTGCAGCGGGCCGAACAGGCGGCGCGCCAGGAACAGGAAATGCGAGCCAACCTCGCGGGCGAAGCCGCCCTGGGCACGCGCATCAAGCCAGCCGGCGGCATCGACCTGCCAGGGCCGTGGCCAGGCGGCAAAGCCGATGTCGATGGTGACGCGCTCGACCGGTCCGGTCACGCCCTGCTGCATCCATTGCCGCAGCTGGTCGACGGCGAAGGACGAGGCGAAGGGGAAATTGATGCCGCCGCGCCCGTTCTGTTTCGCCGCCTCGGCCACGAAGGCTTCGGCATCGGCAATATCGACGGCAAGCGGCTTTTCGCAGAACACGGCTTTGCCGGCCGCGAAGGCGGCGCGCGCATAACCCAGATGCGAGGCCGGCGGCGAGGCGATGTAGAGGCAGTCGCAGGCCGCGATCACGGCTGCGGCGGAATCCAGCCGCGGCACCTGCGGCAGGTCATTGGCCAGGCGCTGCATCGCGGCTGCCGAGGGGTCCCACAGGCCGGCGACGGTCAACACTGCCGGATCATGGTTGAGGGCGGCGCGCAGCAGGCGCTCACCCATGATGCCATAGCCGATGAAACCGAGACGGATGGAAGACATGATCAGAGCTTTCGATGTGTCTGGGGAAGGTGGCGCATTATAGGCGCGGCGCGATGGGCCAAAAACCCTGCCTCATCGCCTCACTTCACCCGGAACGGCAGGTTGGCGGTGGCGGCGGCGCCCCGGCCGTCGCGCACGGTGACGAACAGGCGATAGTGGCCCGGCTGCAGTCCGGCAATGGCGACGCCTTTCGGACCCGGTTCGCGCAGGGCCTGCGGGAAGCTGGGCGGCGCGGCCTCGGCATCGCCCGAGGTTCTCAGGTCGGTGCTTTCGGCCATCACCGTCCACACCACGCCGATCTGGTCGCCATCGGGATCTTCCACCGCGATCTCGGCGCGGATGGTATCGCCGCGGTTCCAGTCACTGCCGTTGCCGGTGAAGCGGAACAGCGAGACGCGCGGCGTACGGTTGCCCTGCGGCGTGTTACCGCCCCAGGCCAGCGCCATCGCCTCGGCCGTGCGGGTGTATTCGCCGCCGGGCAGCAGCAGGCTGTGCCAGGTGGGCGTCACTTCCTGCTTCTGGCCCCAGTAGAACACAATCTCGCCCTGCACATGCGGCTGCAGCGCGGAGAACCAGCGCGACAGCAGGGCCGCCTTCTCGTCGCTGCTGGGCTCGATGGCGGCGTTCCACGGCGTGCGTTTCGCCTGCCACTGGCCCAGCGGCCCCATCTCGGTGACGATCAGCGGACCTTTCCAGCCCTGGGCACGGACCCGCTCGGGCAACGAGGGCAGCGCGTCGCCATAGGAATTCACCCCAAGCACCTGGATGCTGGGCGCGAGGCGGCGCAGTTTCGCCACCTTGTCGTTGCCCGCTTCGGCCAGCACGGCGAGCGTGGGATGGTTCGGATCGAGCCGGCGCACCAGCCGCGCGGCCTCCTCGATGCCGGGCCAGACCTGGCTGTCATCGGCCAGCTCGGCCTCCACCTCGTTGCCCAGGCCCCACATCAGCAGGGCGGGGTGGTTCTTGTGCCGGTTGACGAATTCGGTGAGTCGCTGCAGCTGCGGCCCGACCTGGGCAAGGTCGCGGTAATTGAAGCCGCGACGCGGATGCTCCAGCCAGAAACCGGCAATCACCTTCAGCCCGGCCTTCTGCGCCTCGTCGAGCACAAAACCGGTTTCGTCGCCATAAGTGCGGATGGTGGTGGCACCAAGCTGTTTCAGCAGGCCGAACCGGCTCTGGCCGGCGGCGCCCAGCACGGCAAAGGGCCTGCCATCGACCAGGATCTTTTCGCCCTGCACGGTGACCGTGGCGGCATCGGCCGATTGCGCCGCGGCGAACAGCATGGCGAAGGCAGTGAAAACAGGCAGCAGGATCTGGCGCATGGCAGACTCATGCCGATAAGCCGTGGTGCTTGCAAGCGCTTTGAGGTCGCAACCGGCAAATCCGCGGTGGGAAACCCACGTGCGCCGCCGATGTCTGCGATTAGCGCACCACCGGGGAAAACAGGCGGCATCCGGCCGGTTCGGGACACTATATATAATATACATGCGCAGCCCGGCCAGGACCCGTCCTCCTGCGGCAGCTCTGGCGGCTGGCAGCCGCTTGGGCTAGCGTGCCGGCGGATTGCACAACCCTGGATCACCGCCATGCGCCAGATCGAACGCCTGCTCGAAAACACCCTGTTCGCCAGCCGCTGGGTGATGGCGCCGTTCTATCTTGGCCTCGCCGTCGCCCTGATCCTGCTGCTGGTCAAATTCCTGCAGGAGCTGTTCCACACCGTACCGATCGTCTTCAGCATGAGCGAAAGCGATCTGGTGCTCTCCATCCTCGCGCTGATCGACCTGTCGCTGGCCGGCAACCTGCTGCTGCTGGTGATCTTCTCGGGCTACGAGAATTTCGTTTCCAAGATCGATACCGGCGACCACAAGGACCGGCCGGGCTGGATGGGCAAGATCGACTATTCCGGCATGAAGCTGAAACTGGTGGCCAGCATCGTCGCCATCTCGGCGATCCAGCTGCTGCGCGCCTTCATGAATATCGGCCAGAAGAGCCAGACCGAGCTGGCCTGGCTGGTCGGCATCCACATGACCTTCGTGGTGTCGGGCGTGCTGCTGGCCCTGATGGACCGGCTGACGGAATCCGCCGAGGGCCATGGCAAGGACCCGCATATTCCGGCCGATACCGAAGTGGCCGACGGCCACGTGACGGAAGACCGCGCCGGCAAGCCGCCGGCACGCCATACACGCGGCTGAAGGCATGCTGCGCGCGGGGATCGTCGCCGCGCTGCTGCTGCTGGCTGGCTGTGCCGGCGACCCTTTCGCTGGCTATCACGACCTGCCCGATGCGGTGCAGCGCCCGCACCCGCAGGCCGTGCCTCATACCGACCGCCAGGGCGTGGTGCTTTCCGCCTATGATCCGCTGCGCTCCATGCTGCCGCTGGGCCTGAGCGGCGCGCTGGCCGATTACGCCGCCGGCCCCAGCCGCGGTTTCCAGGCCGCTTTCGCGGCTGACTTCAACGCCGTGTCGGCCGATCCCGGCCAGCCCTTGCCCGCCCTGCTGAGCGCCGCCAACGGCTCGCGCGTGCAGCTGCTGGTGCCCAGGATCGAAACCGCCGATGCCGCGCTGCTGGATGCGGGCAATGCGGTATTGATCGAGATGCCGCGCGACCCGATGCAGGCCGGCCGCTTCGCCGCCACGGCGCGCGATCATGCCGGCCAGCCGGTCTGGGCCCTGCTGCCGGCCTATGCGCGTGGCGGCGAAAACCTGATCGATCCGGGGCAGGCGCGCGCGCTGGCCTTTGCCGCGCTGGTGCATGGCGCCAGCGGCCTGATCTGGCAGGGCGAGGACAATTACGCCGCGCGCAATGCCGGCGCCCTGGGCATCAGCGCCGCGCCACGGCTGGATTACGGCATCACCATGAACGGCGCCGATCGTCCGGCGCCGCGCAGGGCCAGCGCCGCGGAAGTGGCGGCCTCGAAGCGGTTATGGGACGCGGTGGCCCAACTCAACCGCCGCATCAGCCGCCTGCGCGGCGCGCTGCTGCAGCCCGATGCCGATGTCGGCTATCGCCTTGCCATCGCCGAAGCCACCAAGGCCGTAGCCACTGGGGCCGATGCCGCCGCGTCTGGCCGCGCGCCGGTGCTGCGCAGCCTGCTGAAACCCTGGGAAGACGGCTGGCTGCTGATCGTGGTGAACCTGCAGGCGGAAAGCCACGATATCCGCCTCGCTTTCGGCCACGGTTTCCGCCAGGCCGAACATCTGGATAGCGATGTCCGGCCGATGCAGGATGCCGCGCGCGGGCTGCTGCGCGATCGCATCGGGCCTTACGGCGTGCGGCTGTATAAAATCAGTCGCTAGGGCCGTGCAGGGCAAGCGCGCAGAGCGCCGGCACCGCCGCCTTGTCCTTTGCTGAAACCACGCAGCTCTGCGCCGGACGGGCGGGCGCGGTGACGGCGACCGCGACGCCGTGTTTGGGGCAGATGCCCAGGCAGCGCACGCGCGCCACCCGCACATCCTTCCTGTGACCCGCCGCCTTCACGGCATCTTTCAATTCGCTGGCCAGGCCAACGCCGCGTCCGCCATCGCATTCCGAACAGACCAGCACGAGGGCGGTGGACCAGTCGGGTTCGACCGGTTCGATGACTGGCTTCGGATTGTGGCGTGACATGGCGGACCTGCAGAAAAAACACTGCAGCCCGGCCGCAGCGGAAAACGGGACAATCTGTCCATCAGGTAGGAAACCGCCGCCATGGCGGCAAGCGCGCGCAGCATGAAAAAATCTGGTGCAACGCTGCAGGAAAGCTTCAGTTCCCTGCTGTTGCCCAATCGACACGGTTTGTATCGATCTGCAACGGTGTGGAGCGCCGCCATGATTCCGCCACCAAGGCTTCGTTCAGTGATGGTGACCGCCAGACACAGACAAGGGCGGCACAAGCCTCGCCATTTGTACAGGAGCATCACCATGACCCGTTATGTTTTCGCCGCTTTTGCGGCAGCCCTGCTTTCCGCCACTGCGCTGGCGTCCGCCATGGCGCAGGAGAATGCACCGCAGAACAACATGACTCTGCGCACCGGCAGCTATGGCGGCATCGCCGGCGGCGCGCTGATGCCGCAGGATACCGATGGCCCCGGCGGTTCGGAGCTGCAGCGCGATACCGGCTATGCGATCTATGGCCAGTATGGTTATCGTTTCCCGAACCAGCTGCGCCTGGAGGCCGAGCTGGGCTATGGCAACGCCGAATACGACCGCTTCCGCGCCGATGGCGGCAACAGCAGCGTGGGCGACGACACCGACATGTATTCGCTGACCGGCGCGGCCTATTACGATTTCGCCACCGGCACGCCGATCACGCCCTATCTCGGCGGCGGTGGCGGCCTGATGCACCAGCGATTCGACCGCAATACGGTGACCGCCGGCGGCACCACGCTGGGCGGCAATGACGGCAGCAGCACCGATCTCACCGCCTTCGGTGAGCTCGGCCTGTCCTACCAGGTATCGGAGAATCTCGAACTGGTGCCGAGCTATCGCTACCAGTGGATCAACGATGGCGAGCAGGGCCTGGACGACACCACCATGCATGTGGCGCGCATCGGCCTGCGCAGCTGGTTCTGATCCCCATTGCAGGCACGGAAAACGGCGGGCCGAGCCCGCCGTTTTTTGCGCCTAGTGGCAGGCCTTTTCCGTGGCGCCCGGGCCGCCGAGATCGTCGAGGATCGGGCAATCGGGCCGCGCATCGCCATGGCAGGCCTCGGCCAGATGCTGCAGGCTGCGCTTCATCGCCTGCAGCTCGGCGATCTTGGCGGTGAGATCGTCGATATGCTTCATGGCGATGTCCTTCACCGCCGCCGAAGGCCGCGACCGGTCGCGCCACAGGCCGAGCAGCAGGCGGATGTCGTCGAGCGCGAAGCCGAGATCGCGCGAACGCCGAATGAAGCGCAGCATGTGCACATCGGCCTCGCCATAGACGCGGTAGCCGCTGGCGCTGCGGCCGGCTTCCGGCATCAGGCCAACGCTTTCGTAATAGCGGATCATCTTGGCGCTGACGCCCGAGGCGTCGCTGGCCTGGCCGATATTCATGCCATGCTCTCCTTCCTGGTCGTGGGTCGCCAGCGTTTCAGCAGCAGGGCGTTGCTCAGCACCGACACCGAACTGAGCGCCATGGCGGCGCCGGCCAGCATCGGGTTGAGCAGCCCGAATGCGGCCAGCGGAATGCCGATCACGTTATAGGCAAAGGCCCAGAACAGGTTCTGCCGGATCTTGGCGTTGGTGGCGCGCGCCAGATCGATGGCGTCGGCCACCAGGGTCGGATCGCCGCGCATCAGGGTGATGCCGGCGGTCTGCATGGCGACATCGGTTCCGGTAGCCATGGCGATGCCGACATCGGCGGCGCCCAGAGCCGGCGCGTCATTGATGCCGTCGCCCACCATGGCGATGGCGCCACCGCTTTCCTTGCGCAGCATGGTGATCAGGGCCGCCTTGTCCTGCGGCAGCACCTCGGCCTCGACGCGGTCAATGCCAAGCCTTGCCGCGACGGCCTGCGCAGCACCCCTGCTGTCGCCCGACAGCATCACGGTGCGGATGCCCATCGCCTTCAGCCGGTCGATCGCGGTCGCCGCCTGCGGCTTGGGTTCGTCGCCGAAGCCGACCAGGCCAAGCGCCAGCCTGCGATCCGCATCGGCCAGCCACGACACCGTGCGACCCTGTTCTGCCAGGGCTGCCGCCTGTGGCCCCAGGGCAGCCATGTCGATGCCCTCATCCCGCATCAGCCGCGCATTGCCGAACAGCAGGGCGACGCCATCGATGCGGCCAGCAATGCCGCGGCCGGGCAGGTCGCGGAAATCGTCCATCGTGCCCAGCGGGCAGCTGGCCACCTTATCCCTGATTGCCTGGGCCAGCGGGTGCTGCGAACCCGCCTGCAAGGCGGCCGCCCGCAGCAGCAGCGCCTGCTGATCACCGCCCGGCGCGACAATGATGTCGGTGACCACCGGCCTGCCTTCGGTGAGCGTGCCGGTCTTGTCGAAGGCGACAAGCGTGACGCCACGCGCGACTTCCAGCGCCTCGGCGTCGCGGATCAGGATGCCATGCCGCGCCGCCAGTCCGGTGCCGACCATCAAGGCGGCCGGCGTGGCCAGGCCCAGCGCGCAGGGGCAGGCGATCACCAGCACGGCAATGGCATGCACCAGCGCCATCTCGACATCGCCGCCGCCCAGGGTGAGGGTAAGCGCGAAGGTGACCAGCGCGATCAGCACCACGACCGGCACGAAAACGGCGCTGATCTGGTCGACCAGTTTCTGGATCGGCGGCTTGCTGGCCTGGGCGGTTTCCACCAGCCGCACGATACGCGACAGCGTGGTTTCGCCGCCCACCGCCATCACGCGCGCCACGATCAGGCCATCGCGATTGAGCGTGCCGGCATGCACCGCATCGCCGATGGTCTTTTCCACCGGCAGGCTTTCGCCGGTGAGCATCGATTCATCCACGCTGCCGCGACCCTCGACGATCAGGCCGTCGGCGGCGAAAGCCTCGCCGGCGCGCACTACCAATCTGTCGTCGGGCTGCAGCAGCGCGGTGGCGACCTCTTCCTCGCTGCCATCCGCGCGCCGCCGCCGCGCGGTGGCGGGCTTGAGTTTCATCAGCGCGCGCAACGCCGACACGGTCTGGCCCTTGGCGCGGGCCTCCAGCCACTTGCCGAGCCGCACGAAGGCGATGATCGCCGCCGCCCCTTCGTAATAGAGATGCGGCATCTCATCCGGCGCGGCGCGCCACCACAGCCAGGTGCTCAGGCCCCAGGCCGCCGTGGTGCCGAGCGCCACCAGCAGATCCATGTTGCCGGTCCCCGCCCGCAACGCGCCCCAGCCGGCCTTGTAGAAACGCCAGCCGAGGATGAACTGCACCGGGGTTGCGATGATGAACTGCCACAGCGGCGGCAGCATCAGGTCATGCCGGCCGCCCAGCTCGAACACCATGCCGCCGGCCAGCGGCAGGGTCAGCAGCACGGCCAGCAGGGCAAGGTTGCGTTCACGCGCGATCCGTTCGGCTGCCTCGTCCTCGCGCGCGGAAGTCGACGTGGCAGCATCATCAAAAGGGCGCGCCTCGTAGCCCGCCTTCTTCACGGCATCGAGCAGCGTGGCCAGATCGACCGCGCCGCGCGGCGCGGTCACCTCGGCGGTTTCGCTGGCCAGGTTGACGCTGGCGGCCCGC
The DNA here is from genome assembly GCF_029255545.1 of Ferrovibrio sp. GTDB lineage: Bacteria > Pseudomonadota > Alphaproteobacteria > Ferrovibrionales > Ferrovibrionaceae > Ferrovibrio. The sequence continues at coordinate 18,302 of NZ_JANLJJ010000083.1, forward strand.
ACGCCAGCCACGGCGGCCAGCGCCTTTTCAACCCGGCCGACGCAGGAGGCGCAGCTCATGCCGGAAATCTTCAGGGCCAGGCGATCCTGCGGCACCTGGTAGCCGGCTTTTTCCACCGCGCTGACCAGCGGCGCCAGCACGGTCGCGGCCGGCGAAGCGAATTCCACATGGGCGGTTTCGCTGGCCAAGTTGACGCTGGCGGAGTGCACGCCGGGCACGGCGGTCAGCGCCTTTTCGACCCGGCCGGCGCAGGAGGCGCAGCTCATGCCCGCGACCGGCAGGTCGAGGGCGACAACAGCAGCAGACATGACGAAAATCCTCTCGGCAGTGGACAACTGCCCCTCCAAATAAGGCTTCCCATGATGGGAAGGTCAAGCGGAAGTAGAGCCTAGCCTGCGCCGAAACAGGATTTGTCGGAAATCCGGCATTTCGGCGAATTGCGATTTTTTCACCTGCGACCATCATGCCTCTGGCCATGAGGCGGCCGGATTTGCTTATTCTGCGCCCATGGATTTCCTCGCCAGCCTGCCCGCGCCGCTCACCGCGCCGAGCCGCAGCTTTTTCGCCCAGTGGCATCGCTGGCGTGGCGACCGGCTGCTGCCCCGGCGCAGCGCCATGGATGCCAATGGCCTGGGCGACCTGCGCGGCTATTGCCTGCTGCTGGACATTCGCGGCCGCGACTCCATCCCGATCTGCTTTGCCGGCAACATGGTGGTTGAGCTGCTGGGAACCGACCTGGCCGGGCGCAATTATCTCGACCTGACCGAGCCGGAAAATCGCAGCCGGCGCGCCGCCCTGCTGTTCGCCGAGATCGCCCAGCCCTGTGCCGCCGTGATCTATTACTGGCTGCAAAGCGCACGCGGCCGCACTCTGCCGGTCGAACTGGTCTCGGCGCCGCTCTGCAACGATGACACCGACCAGCCCTCGCTGGTGCTGGCCTGCGCCACGCCGCTGGTGCCGGGCAAGGGCGGCGATGTGATGCAGGCGGCGTCTTACACTGAAGGCGAGGGCCTGCGTTTCATCGATATCGGCGCCGGCATTCCGCCGGTGGGCGCCGATATGGCGATGTTTGGACACAGTATCCAGTGATGTACAGCGTTCCCGATCTCAAGTCCCTGTTGTCGGAACCGCCGGCCATGGCCCAGCTGCCCGGCCAGGCCGATAACCGGCTGAGCGATGACAGCCGCGTCTTTCTCGCCTGCTGGAACCGCTGGCGCGGGACCAGGCTGCTGCCACGGCGCGCGGACATGGATATCACGTCGATCGCGAGGCTGATGCCGCGCATTCTGCTGCTGGAGATATCCGGGCCGGACCGCATGGTATTCCGGCTGGCCGGCACCGAGATCGAACAGCATCTCGGCCGGCGACTGCAGGGCCATGATTATCTTGCCATGGTGGCACCGGACCGTCAGCCGCGCCGCGCCATGCTGATGTGGCGGATCGTGAACCAGCCCTGCGCGGCGATGAATACCTATCGCATCACCGAACCCAACGGAGAGCAGCGGCAGATCCAGATCTGCGGCGCGCCGATCCTGGCGGATGAGCCCGACGCGCCGATCCAATGGCTGGCGGTGGTCAGCAATCTGCGCCGCCTGGGCTGGGGCGAAGCGGGTTCCGCCTTCGACCCCAGCGCCACCCGGCTGCATCTCATCGATATCGGCGCGGGCCTGCCGCAGCTGGGCAGTTAGCGGAAGAACCCGACCAGGCTGACCAGCGCATTTGCCTGTATGGCGAGATTCTGCGTTGCCGCCGATGTCTCTTCCACCAGGGCACCGTTGCGCTGGGTCATTTCATCCATATTGGCGACGGCAGTGTTGATCTCCTGCATGGCGCGCGACTGCTCGCTGCTGGCGGTAGAAATCTCGGCGACGATGTCGTTGACCTGCTTCACCGCCGTCAGGATATCCTGCAATGACTGGCCGGTCTGATTGACCAGCTGCACGCCGGTCTTGACCTGGGCGTTGGAGTCCTGAATCAGCGCCTTGATGTCTTTCGAGGCATTGGCCGAACGTTGCGCCAGGGCGCGTACTTCCTGCGCCACCACGGCGAAGCCCTTGCCGGCCTCGCCGGCCCGCGCCGCCTCCACCGAGGCATTCAGCGCCAGCAGGTTGGTCTGGAAGGCGATCTCGTCGATCAGGCCGATGATGTCGGAAATCTTCTGTGCGCTCTGCTCGATCTGGGTGACGGCGGCAACGGCATTCCCGACGACTGCGCCACCCTTTTCCGCCGCGCCCCGCGCCGCAGCAGCACGCTGCGCGGCGGCCTGGGCATTCTCGGCGTTGCGTTGGACTGTTTCGGTGACTTCATGCATGGCGGCGGCCGTCTGCTCCAGGGTGGCAGCCTGGCTTTCGGTCCGCTGGGCCAGATCGCGGGCACCATCGGAGATTTCGTCCGAGGCGATCCGCACCACGCCAGCCGTGTCGCCGATCTTGCCGGTGATCTCCTTCAGCTTGTCGATGGTGGCGTTGCAGTTCTGCTGCAGGCGCTGCAACTGGCCCTGATAGCTGCCGGTCATGCGGCGGGTCAGGCCGCCCTGCGCCAGCTCACCCAGCACGCCGTCAAGCTGGTCGACCGCGCCGGCCATGGTATCGACCAGGCCATTGACACCCGTCGCCACGTCCCTGATGAACCCGGCCTTGCCTTCGAGGCCAACGCGACGGCTGAAATCGCCTTCGCCAGCCGCCTTGACCAGGGCGGCCACTTCGCCCTGCACCGCCAGTTCCTCGGTGAGGTCTCGCCATTCCACGGCCGTGCCAATGCGTTTGCCGGTGGTGTCGAGCACCGGAATCGCCGTGATATCGATGCGCCGGCCGCCGACGCTGACATGGAAGGTCTTTTCGCCGGCGAGCGCGGTCAGCAGCTGGCGCTGATGCTGCGGATTCTGATGGAAGATGTCGATATTCTGCCCCAGCAGCGACTTGTGATCGAAGTTCGGCAGCAGCGACCGCAGAGCGGGCGTCGCCGTCTCGAAGACCCGTTCGGCGGCGCGGTTGACGAACACGATCCGGCCATCGTTGTCGGCCAGCGTCACGGCTGCCGTGATCGAGTCCAGCGTCTGCTTGGTTTGCAGTCCGGTGACGATGCGGTCGCGGATTTCGAGGGCCGCGCGCAGGGCGGCGCCCAGTTCATCGCCGCGGTCGATGCCGGTGGTATTGATGTCGACCTTGCCGGCGGTCAGATCGGTGAGCGCGGTGGTGACCCGCTGGATTGGCCGGGCCAGCGCCGAGCCGAACAGCAGGCCAATCACGACTGAGCCCGCCAGGGCAGCCAGGAACAGGGCAGCCAGGATCAGCGCGACCTTGTTGATCGTCGCATAGGCCACGTCGGTCGGCACCCGCACCAGCGCCGACCAGCCAAGGCCGGGATAATCATAAGCCCCCGTGCTGTGGTGATAGCCGGCCACCTGCATGATCTTCTTGCGGGCATGCAGCGATTCAATGCCGCCCGATTTGCCGGCCACCGCGAGCCTGGCCGCTTCGACGCCGGCTTCCGCCAGGTTGAGCTTGCCAATCACATTCCAGTCGCGCGTATAGGCTTTGCCGGCCAGCTTGTCGGAATCGTAATCGACAATCACCTTGCCCTGCCCATCGAGCAGGGTGATCTCGGCATTCGTCAGGCCGCCTTTGGCAAGCGAGTCCGCGGTCTGCTGCACAATCTGCTCGACCAGGCCGAAATCGGTGAAATTCGCCCAGACGCCGATGGTCTTGCCCGTTTCGTCGACAACCGGCGCGGCGAAGATCATGGCGTAATCATCGCCATTATAAAGCTGCGCCAGATCGGGATGACGGGCCGGCTGCTCCACCACGCTGCCGCTAAAGCCGTTTCTGCCCTTGAGGAACCTGCCGTCGAGCGCGGCGCGCAACCAGGAGGCCTGGGCATAATTCTTCTGGTACAGCACGGTGGTGGCAAGCGGCTTGCCGGCGGCATCCCTGGAATTCACCGCCAGCAGCTTGCCCTCGGGGCTGACCAGAAGCATCAGCTTGTAGATGCCGTAATTGGCCATGTAGCGATCCATCGCCCGAACCAGATGGTTGTCTTCGCCTGGCCTGGCCCAATGATCGGGATCTATGGCCGCCGCGTTGTAGCCGAAGGCCTGCACATCGCCGTAGCGTTCGAACAGGTTGCGGTCGACGACTTCGTTGATGGTGATGGCGGCGGTGGCGACCCGCGTGCCTTCCTCGTACCGGATTTCATCCGCTTCAATCCACAGGGCGACGGCGACCAGCATCAAAGGCAGGATGGCGAAGGCAAGCAGCGCCAGAACGATTTTGGATCGAATGGTGGTGAGCCGGAGGGCGGAATTGGATGGGATGGGCATGTTTGTCACCTCATTGCAGGGAGGTGCGGAGGGCCTTCCGGGATTGCCAGGGCAGCTCACGCGCCTGACGGTATTTGCGTACCTGTCACATACACGGTTAAGTTATAAACCAGTAACGTTACCCATTATTTCTCAATTACTTATTTGTAATGCTACTTTTGGTCCCTGCGCCGTGGCCGTACCAAATCAACCAAACCGGTGGCAAACCTGGTTTTTTTCGTTAAGCTCTTTTTTTGAGAAGAACGGCTGGTTGTTACAATGGCCGGCCATGTTGCGGGGAGGCCATCCTGGCGTCGGATAACAAGCCTGAACGGCAGCGTATCTTGCTGGTCGAGGATTCGGTGCCCGTACGTGCCGCTTTGCGGGTGGCGCTGGAGGCTGCTGCCTATCTGGTCGAGGAGGCGCCGACCGGCCGCGATGGTCTGGCCAAGGCCGATGCCGCCGACCTGCTGATGCTGGATCTTGGCCTGCCCGATATCAGCGGTTTCGAAGTGCTGGAAGAACTGCGCAGGAGCGCCACCACCCCGGTCGTGGTGCTGTCTGGCCAGGAAGAGGTCGAAGCCAAGATCCGCGCGCTTGACCTGGGCGCCGATGATTACGTCACCAAACCCTTTGATGCCGGCGAATTGCTGGCCCGCGTGCGTGCCGCCCTGCGCCGCCGTGGCGAGCCGGCCGCGCCGAACGGCCCGGTCAGCATTGGCCCGTTCCAGATCGATCCGCTGACCGGCGACACGCGCCGCGACGACCGGCCGGTGCGGCTGTCGCCGATGGAGGCGCGCTTCGTGAAGATGCTGGCGCAGAAGACCGGCCAGCCGGTCGCTACCAAGCAGCTCACCGTCACGCTATGGGGCAATGATTCCGCCGAGATGCGCCAGGCCCTTCGCGTGCTGGCGCGCAAGGTGCGCTGCAAGATTGAGAAAGACCCCGACGAGCCGCGTTTCCTGCTGACCGAACCGCGTCTGGGCTATCGCCTGATTGACCCGGATTACGCGGCCGGCTGATCACGCGGCAGGCCGGAGCAGCCTTCAGAGCAGCCCTGCAAAACCTGCAACACGCTGAATCTGGCTTTGCATTCAGCCCTTTGTGGCGACCACGCGGCTTTCACGGAAATGTGCCCGACAGAATATGGCCGGGGGTACTTGGCAAGCGGCCGTCACCAACCCATATCGCGACCATGGCGACGGCGCCTTGCTGTTGCCGGCACCGGGAGATCCCCCCCTTTCGGTGCCTTTCTGGCGCAGAGTAAGCATTGCGCAAAACGCCCGGTTCGCCCCCCGACCGGGCGTTTTCTTTTTTGGCGGGCATTTGCTTTTTGGCGGGCGTTTGCTTTTTGCCGGCCGGATTAAATCCCCGCCAAAGAAATTCCTGCGGGATTGGGTTTCGTCCGTAGTCTGATATTGTAGGCGGCAATCCTGCGGCGGATATCGACAAGCCGGGAGACGAGGATGACGCCATGAGCCAGCACCCGCAGATTGACCCGGCCGTGATGCAGGAACGCCGGGCCTATTACGACAAAATCGGCACGCGCAAGATGACGCCGCTGTGGGAGGTGCTGCATGCCCTGGTGATCCCGCAGCCGAAAAGCGCCTGCATGCCCGCGATCTGGCATTATGCCGATATCCGCGACGACGTCATGGAGGCCGGCCGGCTGATCACGGCGAAGGAAGCCGAACGCCGCGTGCTGATCCTGGAAAATCCCGGCATGCCCGGCCAGTCGCGCATCACCACCTCGCTCTATGCCGGGCTGCAGCTGATTCTGCCCGGCGAAGTGGCGCCGGCGCATCGCCACACCCAGTCGGCGCTGCGTTTCATCGTCGAGGGCGACGGAGCTTATACGGCGGTGGATGGCGAGAAGACCATCATGCATGAGGGCGACTTCGTCATCACGCCGAGCTGGACCTGGCACGACCACGGCAATGACAGCGACAAACCGATGGTGTGGATGGACGGCCTGGACATTCCGCTGATCCAGGCGCTGGACTGCTCGTTCATGGAACGCCTGCCCGAAGACAGCCAGCCGCTCTCGCGCCCCGCCGGCGATGCCCTGGCGCGCTACGGCTCGGGCCTGCTGCCCGTCGATTTCGAAGTGAAGACGCCAACCTCACCGGTTTTCAACTATCCCTACAGCCGTACGCGCGAAGCGCTGGAAACCATGCGCCGCGCCGCGGAATGGGATGCCTGCCACGGGCTGAAACTGCAATACATCAATCCGGCCACCGGCCAGAGCGCCATGCCCACCATCGGCACCTTCATGCAGCTGCTGCCGAAGGGTTTCAGCGGCGCCAGCTATCGCAGCTCGGATGCCACGGTGTTCAGCGTGGTGGAAGGCGGGGGTTATACATTGGTGGGTGAAGGTGAAAGTCAGCAGCGTTTCGACTGGGGCAAACGCGATACCTTCGTGATCCCGAGCTGGGTGCCGCATCGCCATCACGCGCCCGACTCTGACGCCGTGCTGTTCAGCTATTCCGACCGGCCGGTGCAGAAGGCTTTGGGCCTGTGGCGCGAAAGCCGCGGCAACCGCTAAAGGATTTCGCTGAAGGATTT
>NZ_JANLJJ010000084.1 GCF_029255545.1 Ferrovibrio sp.
CCGTCGACCAGGAACAGCACGTCGGCGTTGTTGGGGCGTTCGTCCTCGGTGGTCAGATAGACCGGCTGCTTGTCGGGAAAGCCGTCGGCCTTCACACCATGGGGCAGGAAGCTGCCCCGGCCATAGGTCCACAGGTCGCCGTTGAGCTGCTGGATGCGCTCCTCCGAGCCGCCCTTCACCACGGCGCGCCAGCCGCGCTGCAGCGTTTTCTCCAGCAGCTCCGGCAGCACCTGTTCCAGGCGCCGCCGGGTCAGATGGTAGAACAGCAGCTCGGCCATCTGGCTTGGATTACTTGTCTTCGTAGTAATCCGCCACCAGGCGGTTCAGCACGCGCACGCCAAAGCCGGTCGCGCCCTTGGGCACGGTCGGCTTGTCCTTTTTGCTCCAGGCGGTGCCGGCGATGTCGAGATGCGCCCAGGGGGTTTTCTCGACCACGAAACGCTGCAGGAACTGCGCCGCGGTGATCGAGCCGGCGCCGAAGCCGGGACCTGCGATGTTCTGCATGTCGGCGATGGGCGACTTCAGGCCCTCGTCATAGGCCTCAGAAAGCGGCAGGCGCCACAGCAGCTCGTCCTCGGCCTTGCCGGCATTGCTGAGCTGCTCGGCCAGCCTGTCGTTGTTCGAGAACAGGCCGGCATGCTCATGGCCGAGCGAGATGATGATCGCGCCGGTCAGGGTGGCGAGATCGACCATCAGCTGCGGCTTGAAACGCTGCTGGGTGTACCACATGGCGTCGCACAGGATCAGGCGGCCTTCCGCGTCGGTGTTCAGCACCTCGATGGTCTGCCCCGACATGGACGTGACGATGTCGCCCGGCCGCTGCGCCGTGCCGGACGGCATGTTCTCCACCAGCGCCACCACGCCGACGACATTGGCCTTGGCTTTCCGGCCGGCAATGGCGGCCATGGCGCCGATCACCGCGCCGGCGCCGCCCATGTCCCATTTCATCTCTTCCATGCCGGCGGCCGGCTTGATCGAGATGCCGCCGGTATCGAAGCACACGCCCTTGCCGACGAAGGACACCGGCTTGGCGCCCTTCTTGCCGCCATTCCACTGCATGACGACCAGGTGCGATTCACGGTCGGAGCCCTGGCCGACGCCCAGCAGCGCGCCCATGCCGAGCTTCTTCATCTCGCGTTCGCCCAGCACCTCGACCCTGACACCGAGCTTGGCCAGCTTGCGGCATTCGGCGGCCAGGCTGGCCGGATAGATCACATTGGCCGGCTCGGTCACCAGGTTGCGGGTGAGCGTCACGCCATCGGCCAGCCTGTCGAGCGGCTGATAGAGCTTCCTGGCTGCCGGCACCGCTTCGCTGAGCACGGACACAACCTTAAGGGATGGTTTTTCCCTGTCCTTCAGCTTGGTACGGTATTTATCGAACCGGTACCCGCCCAGCCGGGCTCCCAGGGCGGCGCGGGCGGCGGCTTCCGCGCCCGGCAGCACCGTGGCTTTCAGCACCTCGGCGGCAATCGACAGCTCGGTTTCGCCCGACACAGCCAGCCGGCGCACCGCCTCGCCGCCTAGCGCCTCATAGGCCGCGGCCTTGATCTCGGGGGCCTTGCCCAACCCCGCCAGCAGAACCCGCGACAGGCCACCGCCGGGGCTGACGACTTCCAGCCACTGCCCCTTGGCGCCGGTAAACCGCGGCGCGGCCTTCATGGCCCGGGTCAGGGCGCCACCCAGCGCCTTGTCGGCGCGCAGGCCGAAGCCGCCCAGATGCCCCCCCTCGCCAACCACCACAACCAGGCTGCCGCGCTTCGGGGATTTGGCTTCAACAATATCGATTTTCATGACGCTCCGATCCGGCTGGAAAAGCGGGTAATCCGACCCGGCACTATAGCGGCCGGGCCGACTGCGGATCAATTGGCGCCAGCCCGGCGAATCGCCGATTCTTCGTTACGAACCAAGTCCTTCTTTTCATTTCGCGGCTGTGGCGAGCGGGGGCGGAATGGGTATACTGCCCGCCATGCGCGGGGTTACCCTTTACATCATGCGCCAGATCGCCTGGCCGCTGGTTTTCGCCACCCTCACCCTGACCGGGGTGATCTGGCTAACCCAGGCGCTGCGATTCATCGACCGCATCGTCAACAACAACCTGGCTTTTCTCGATTTCTTGTACCTGACCCTGCTGGTCCTGCCGAGCATCGTCGCGATCATCCTGCCGATCGCGGCCTTCTGCGCCACCCTCTACGCCTTTCACCGGCTGGCCAGCGATTCCGAGGTTGTGGTGCTGTCCTCGACCGGATTCAGCCGGCTCGCCCTGGCGCGGCCGGCCATCTACATCTCGCTGATCGCGATGGTCCTCATGTATGCCATCACGCTCTACCTGATGCCGCTGGGCTCACGCACCCTGCGCGCCACGCAATATGAATTCCGCAACGACCTGGCCGGCATGGCGATCCTGGAAGGGGTATTCAACACGCCGACCGACAAGCTGACCGTCTATGTGCGCGAACGCGACCCCAACGGCGACATGCTTGGCGTGCTGGTGCACGACATCCGCAATGGTGAGCAGCCGATCACCATGATGGCCGAAAAAGCCACGCTGCTGCGCACCCCGCAGGGCCCGCGGCTTTACATGGTGAACGGCAACCGTCAGCAGATCGACCCGGAACGGAAATCGCTGTCACTGCTGTATTTCGACAATTACAGCCTGGACCTGAATTCCTATTCGCAGAAGGAAGGCCAGAGCTGGCGCGAACCGTCTGAGCGCTACCTGCATGAGTTGTTCCAGCCGAACATGCGAGATCCGGACGATGTGAACAACTACAACAAGCTGATCGTTGAAGGTCACCGCCGGCTGGTCACGCCGTTATATGCGCCGGCCCTGATCCTGATTGCGATTGCCAGCGTGATCGGCGGCGAATTCAGTCGTCGTGGCCAGGGACAGCGGCTGATCATAGGCGGGGGGATCGCCATTGTTCTACAGATTCTGAGCCTTGGCGTTGCCCACCTGGCAACGAAATCATCCATCCTGATCCCACTGCTCTATATCACCCCGCTTCTATTCCTGGTGACCGCCATTTTCATGCTGCGCGAACCGAGTCTCCGCACCGGACTGCGAGCGGCATAATGCGATCATCCGTCACGCTCTCGCTGTATTTCGGCCGGCAGTTCCTGCTCGGCATATTGACCGTGCTGATCGTGCTGGCGGTTCTGGCCTACAGTTTTGATACCGTCGAATTGCTGCGGCGTGCCAGCGGCAGGGTCGATGCCACGCTGGACCTGGTCCTGCAGATGTCGCTGCTCAAATTGCCGACATTGATGACCAAGCTGTTTCCTTTCGCCGTCTTGTTCGGCAGTATGCTGGCGCTCAGCCGCCTGACGCGATCGCAGGAGCTCACCGTCAGCCGGGCCGCCGGGGTTTCAGTCTGGCAGTTCCTGTTTCCCGGCATTGCGCTGGCCCTGCTGCTCGGCACTTTTCTGGTCACGGTCTACAATCCCTTGAGCGCTGCCATGCTGGCCCGCTATGAGTCGGTCGAGGCCAAGGTCATGCGCGGCCGCAGCAGCATGCTGGCGGTATCCTCCGGCGGCTTGTGGTTGCGGGAGGCGGACGCATCCGGCCAGATCGTCGTCCATGCCCTGCGGGTGGCGCAGCAAGGCATCGAATTACGCGATGCAATTCTGTTTTATTATGAAGGCAAGGATATATTCATAAAACGGATCGATGCTTCCGTGGCTTTGCTTCAGGATAACTCATGGCTTCTGCAGGATGCCGTCGTGAGTTACCCCGACAAGGCCGCGGAACGACACGCCCGGCTTCGGGTTCCCACAACCCTTACATTTGACCGCATTCAGGAAAGCTTCGCCTCTCCGAATACCGTATCATTCTGGGAATTGCCGTCCTTCATCGCCACGCTTGAAGGCGCCGGCTTCTCAGCGGTCAAACACCGCCTGCATTACTACAGCCTGCTCGCCTCGCCCGCTCTGCTTTGCGCGATGCTGCTCATTGCAGCGAGCTTCAGCCTGCGCCTGACGCGGCGCGGCGGCATCGGCATCATGCTTGCCGGTGGCGTCGGCGCCGGCTTCCTCCTGTACTTAAGCGTCGAGCTGATGCAGCCATTCGGCCTGAACGGCACCCTGCCTGTTCTTCTGGCCGCCTGGGCTCCTGCTGTTGTGTTCGTCCTGCTGGGCGTTTCTTTGCTTTTCCATCTGGAGGACGGATGACTGGAATATACAGCCATCTGTCCCGCGCGATTCTGGCCGGACTGCTGCTGCTCGCCTCGGCTTCGGCCCGCGCGCAGGCCGATCCGCCAGTACTGGTGACCGCAGACACCCTGAAATACGACCAATCCCTTGGCATCGTCACGGCAGAGGGAAAAGTCGAACTGGTGCAGGGCGGCCGCACGCTGCTTGCCGACATGGTCAGCTACAGCGAACGGGATGACAAGGTAACAGCCAGCGGCAATGTCTCCCTTATGGAGGCAAACGGCACCGTTCTGTTTGCCGATTACATGGAATTGTTCGCCGGCATGCGGAATGGCTTCATTCGCGATGCGGCCATGCTTCTGTCCGATAATTCGCGCGGCGCGGCCGTTTCAGGAGAGCGCCGGGACGGCAACCGCACGATCCTGCGCAAAGCCGTTTATACCACCTGCAGCCTTTGCGAGCAGGACCGCACCCGCGCGCCGCTATGGCAGATGAAGGGTGAGCGTATTGAACATGACGAGACCGCGCAGGAGATCACATATCGCAATGCCGTCCTCGAAATGTTCGGCATCCCGGTCCTCTATACGCCGTATTTCAGCCATCCGGATCCGACGGTAAACCGTCGCAGCGGCATATTGCCGCCAAGCTACAGCAGTAACGGATTTTTCGGGCAGCGCATTCAACTGCCATATTATTTCGTCATTGATGACACCAGCGATATGACGATAACCCCCCAGTATGCCACCAAGCAGGGGGGGCACCTGACCGGCGAATACCGCAAACGTACTGCCACGGGCGAAATGAACTTCGACGGCAGCATCACTGACGAAGACAGTTCCGGCGATATCCGCGGACACTTCCGCTCCAATATGGCCTTCCGCGCCAGTGACGACGTGACCTGGGGCGCCAATATCCTGCGGTCATCCGACGATACCTATCTCAGCCGCTACAGCGTTGCGAACCAGCCCTCAAGCAATACCCTGACCAGCAGGGTGTATGCCGAAGCGATCAACAACCGCCATTTCGCCTCGATAAACGGCTTCTCGTTCCAGAACCTGCGCTCGACCGTGCGCAACGGCTCGGTCCCCATCGTCGCCCCATTGATGGATTACTCTGCCATTTTCGAGCCCGGCGACCGCGGAGGACGCTGGGCTGTCGATGCCAACATGGTGTCTTTGCAGCGTAACGAAGGCAATGATACGCGGCGCCTGTCGACAACAGTGTCGTGGTCCCAGCCTTACTTCGCGCCGAGTGGCGAGGTTTTCACGGCCACCGCCATGCTGAGGGGCGATGGATACTGGGCCAACAACGCCAATGAGGCGCTTGGCGCCACAATCGACAGCGACGGATCGAACGTAACCGGCCGCGTCATTCCCGCAGTTGCGCTTGACTGGCGCTACCCCCTGGTCCGGGATACCCAGACGACGCGCCAGCTTATCGAGCCCATCGTTATGGGCGTGATCACGCCCTATGGCGGCAACCGCAGCAGCATACCCAACGAGGATTCGCTCAGCTTCGAGTTCGATGAGACCAATCTTTTCAGCCTGAACCGTTTTCCGGGTTATGACCGGTGGGATGGCGGGCCCAAGCTGAACTACGGAGTCCGTACAGCGCTGTATGGTAACAACGGTGGTTATATCGAGCTGCTTGCCGGCCAGTCCCTGCGCGCCAAGACCGATGACACCTTCGCCGCCTCATCAGGGCTTGACGATCAACTCTCCGATTATGTGGCCCGCCTGACAGTCTCCCCCGGCCGTTACATCAGCATCGTTGACCGCGTCCGACTTGCCCAGAACAGCGACCTCACGGTTCAGCGTCACGAAATCGGCACAACACTCGGGACCAGCACGAATTACGTCTCCCTTTCGTATGCCAAACTTGCTGATTCTAATTTCCTGAAGGATACTGGCGAGCAGGAGGCGGTCAGCGGGACGCTGCGCGCGCAGCTGACCAAATACTGGGCCGCCGAGTTCCGTCACACACGTGATCTCGGCGAAGGCGGCGGTGCTTTGCTCAATTTTGGCGGCCTGCGCTATACTGACGAATGCTTCGATATCATTCTGTTCGCGGAGCGGACCTTTACCGTAAACCGCGATATCCAGCCGACAACAACGATCGGCGTCCGCTTCCGGATCGCGACTTTCAACTGAGCTGCCCATGCATCGCCTGATCGCCATCATCGCACTTCTCGTCGGACTGAGCGGCACCGCGCTGCAGGCTCAGGATCTGCAGCGCATTGTCGCCCTGGTCAATGACGAGGTGATCTCCCTGCGTGACATCAACGAACGCGCGCGCATCATCATGGCGACCACCCGCATGCCGGATAATCCGGAAATTCGTCGCGCCGTGCGTGATCAGGCCCTGCGATCCCTGGTTGATGAACGGCTGCAGATGCAGGAAGCGAAACGTCGCGGCATCACCGTCAATCAACAGGACGTCGACAGCGCCGTCGCCATGGTGGAACGGCAGATGAATATCCCGGCCGGCCGCTTCGAGGAATTTGCAGAACGCTCCGGCATCGATCCGGCTGCCATCATCAATCAGATCCGCACCGAGCTGACATGGTCACGCATGATCCGCGGACGCCTGAATGCGACAACGACGGTCACAGACCAGGAAATCGACGAGGCGATCGCCAAACTCAAAAGCAGCGCCGGCCAAACCGAAGACCTGATCGCCGAAATTCTTGTGCCGGTTGACAGCCCGGATCAGGAAGAACCGCAGCGCCAGACCGCACAGCGGATCATCGAACAGCTGCGCAATGGCGCCCCCTTCCCTGCCCTGGCCAGGCAATTCAGCCGTGGCACGACTGCCGCCAATGGCGGTGAGGTCGGCTGGATCCAGCGCGGCACATTGTCAGATGAGGTCGAGACCGTTATCGCCAGAATGAACAAGGGCGATATCTCCGAGCCGATCCGCACAGTCGGTGGCTACCAGATCATCCTGCTGCGCGACCGGCGCCGGATTTCCATGCCGGGGATAGAAGATACCAAGGTGACCCTCAAGCAGCTTCTGGTGCCCCTGCCGCAAAACGCCAGCAATGCCGATATGCAGGATGCCATGGCCCGAGCCCAACAGGCCCGTGCCGCGATCCGCAGCTGCGAGGATGTCGAAACCGCCGCCGAGCAAATTAAGGCGCCGGGCTCTGGCAGCCTGGGTACCTTGCGCCTGGGGGATATGCCGGAGGCGTTCCGTCAGGCGATTGAGCCCCTGAAAGTGAACGAAAGCTCACAGCCGGTCTCTACCCCGCGTTCGGTTCATGTTTTCACCTTGTGCGCACGTGAAGAGGCAACCGGCATCAATCGTAATCAGGTTCGCCAGAGTATCATGGTGCGCCGCGCCGAATTGTTGGCGCAGCGCTATATTCGCGAATTGCGCCGCGATGCCACAATCGAATTCCGCTGACGCAGGTCATCCTGTCCTCCCCCTTGCCCTGACCATGGGAGAACCCGCCGGCATCGGCGGGGAAATCGCCCTGTTGGCATGGCTGCGCCGCCATGAAGAGGCCTTGCCGCCCTTCCTGCTGCTTGACGATCCGGCGCGTCTCCGGGCGCTCGCTGTTCGGCATGGCTGGACCATACCGTTACATATTATCGAGATGCCGGCCGAAGCCGTCTCCATATTCGGCCGGGCTTTGCCGGTTCTGCCGGTGCCCTTGCCGGCTCTGCCTCAACCCGGGATTCCGGACCGCCGCAACGCCCCGGCCGTTTTGCATGCCATCGAGCTGGCGACAGCCCTCTGCCGCAGGGGTGAAGCCGGTGCCGTCGTGACCAACCCGATTCACAAGGCCGCGCTTTACGATGCCGGCTTCCCCCACCCGGGGCATACCGAGTTCCTGGCCGCATTATGCGAAACGCCGCGACCTGTCATGATGCTGGCTTCAGACCGGCTGCGCGTCGTGCCCGTCACGATCCATGTCTCCCTGCGCCTGGCAATCGATCAGCTGACGCCGGACCTGATCATCGAGACGGGACGGATTACCGCGACTGACCTGCGCGAGAAGTTCGGCATCGCGCGCCCCCGACTGGCGGTGGCCGGGCTCAATCCTCACGCCGGAGAATCCGGCAGCATGGGCAGCGAGGATGCCGCCATTGTTGCCCCCGCCGTTGCGCAATTACAGGCCGAGGGCATCGACGCACGCGGACCGCTGCCGCCCGACACCATGTTTCATGCCGAAGCGCGCGCCGGCTACGACGCTGCGATCTGCATGTATCACGATCAGGCCCTGATCCCCATCAAGACGCTGGATTTCGACCGCGCCGTCAATGTCACGCTCGGCCTGCCAATCATCCGCACGTCACCCGACCATGGCACCGCCTTCGACATCGCCGGCAAGGGAATCGCACGGCCGGACAGCCTGATTGCTGCGCTGCGCATGGCCGCCGCCATGGCCGCCAATCGTCGCCATGTCTGACCCGATCGAGGCGTTGCCGCCGCTGCGCGAGGTGATCGCGCGGCATGATCTGGCCGCGCGGAAAGCACTTGGGCAGAATTTTCTGCTCGATCTGAATCTGACGCGCAAGATTGCCCGCGCTGCCATGCCATGGGCAGCCGGCGCGGTCATCGAGATCGGCCCGGGCCCCGGCGGCCTGACGCGCGCGCTGCTGCTGGAAGGCGCGCCCCGCGTGTTCGCGGTTGAGCGCGACGAGCGCTGCCTGGCTGCCCTGCAGGATCTGGCGGCTGCTGCGGACGGGAGGTTGCAGCTGCATTCCGGCGACGCACTGGAAACGGATTTCGCCACCCTGGCGCCGCCACCCTGGCAGGTGGTCGCCAACCTGCCTTACAACATCGCCACGCCGCTGATTTTGAGCTGGGTGGCGCAGGCCGATCATTTCGCCCGCATCACCGTGCTGGTGCAGAAGGAAGTGGCCGAGCGACTGGCGGCAAAGCCCGGCGGCAAAACCTATGGCCGCCTGGCCGTCGCCGCGCAATGGCGCTGCGAGGTGCGGATGCTGTTTGACATCGGGCCAAAAGCCTTTGTGCCGCCACCCAAGGTGACCTCCACGCTGGTGGAACTGCAGCCGCGCGCCAAGCCGCTGGCCGAGGCTGAACCAGCCAAGCTGGAGCGCGTGACCGCGGCCGCCTTCAACCAGCGCCGCAAGATGCTGCGCGCCGCGCTGAAGCCGCTCTGGCCTGATGCCGATGCGAAATTGCATATGGCCGGGATCGATCCGACCCGCCGCGCCGAAACGCTTTCCATCGAGGAATTCTGCGCATTGGCGAGGCTGCTTTAAGCAGCCGCCCGATCAGCGCCCTTCGCGCAGCTGCTTGACGAAATCCACCAGTCCCACGCCACGGTGCCGCTTCAGCCGCTCGGCGCGCAGAATGGCATGCACCTGCGCCAGGCAGCGTTCCACATCATCGTTGATCACGATGTAGTCGTATTCTGCCCAGTGGCTGATTTCGTCGGCGGCCTTGGACATGCGCTTGGCGACAACGTCCGCCGAATCCTGCGCCCGCGTTTTGAGGCGTTTCTCCAGGTCGCGCGTCGATGGCGGCAGGATGAAAACGCTGACGAGATCGTCGCGGGCGCGCTGGCGCAGCTGCTGGGTGCCCTGCCAGTCGATGTCGAACAGGATGTCCTGCCCGGAAGCCAGCCGTTTTTCGACCTGCTCCTTCGGCGTGCCGTAGTAATAATCGAACACCTTGGCATGCTCGAGCAGCTCCTGACGGTTCACCATCAGGCCGAAGCTCTCACTGTCGATGAACTGGTAATGCACGCCATCCACCTCCCCCGGCCGACGGGTGCGGGTGGTGACCGAAACCGAAAGATGCAGCTCGGGGTCGGTTTCCAGCAGGCGGCGCGAGATCGTCGTCTTGCCCGCGCCGGACGGCGAGGACAGCACCAGCATCAGGCCGCGACGGGCAATGGTGATCGAAGGGGCTGCGCCGGTCATGGTGGTGTCACTCGACATTCTGGGCCTGCTCGCGCAGCCGGTCGATCACCAGCTTGAGGTCGAGGCCGATAGCGGTGAGCCCGGCGTCGAAGGCCTTGGAGCAGAGCGTGTTGGCTTCGCGGTTGAATTCCTGCGCCAGGAAATCGAGTTTGCGGCCCACGCCGCGCCCGTCGCCGGCCCGGATCAGGCCACGCGTCGTCTCGATATGGGCTTTGAGGCGATCCAGTTCCTCGCGGATATCCAGTCGGGTGATCTGCAGGGCGAGTTCCTGGGCCAGACGCTCTTCGCTGACCGGCGGCTGCTGGGCCAGCAGATCGTCCAGCTGCTGGCGCAAACGGCGACGCAGCGCCTCGGGGCGCACGGCTTCCACATCGGCGGCGCGGCCCGTCAGGCTGACAATCTCGTCCAGCAGGCCGCCCAGCACGACCGCCAGCTTGCCGCCCTCGGCGGTACGGCTCTGCACCAGGCGCTCCAGGGCGGACGCAAAACTTTCCTTCAGGGCCTTTTCCAGGATGGCCCGGCTTTCCTCGGTCTCGATGCTGCCCAGAGGCTCGACCACACCACGCACCGCCAGCAGGCCATCCAGTCGCGGCGCGCCGATGCCGCGCGACTCGAGTTTCGTGCCCAGCGCCAGCAGCTGGTCCAGCAGCGCCTCGTTCAGGCGATAGGCCGGCGCTGGCGCATCGGCGTTTTCGGCGAATTGCAGGTTCAGGGTCACGTTGCCGCGCACCAGCTTTGCCTGGGCCTGGCTGCGCAGCTCGGCCTCCATGCCGTCGAATCCGGGCGGCAGGCGAAACCGCAGCTCCAGCCCGCGGCCATTCACCGACTTGAGTTCCCAGATCCAGCTCTTGTTCGCGGCGCGTCCGTCGACGCGCGCGAAACCGGTCATGCTGACAAGCGACACGATTCCCCCGGAGGTGCTACGGTGCGCGGCACTATAGTGGGAAACCGCCAGAGGGTCGAGGCTAAGCCATGGACGAAACACCGCTTTCCGGGATCATCATCACCGGGGCGTCCAGCGGGATCGGAGCGGCCCTGGCCGAACTCTATGCCGCGCCCGGCATCCTGCTGGCCCTGACCGGCCGGGATGCCGACCGGCTGGCCATCGTGGCCGGCCATTGCCGCAGCCGTGGCGCGACGGTGATTGCCGAAACCGTCCCCGTTACCGACGCGGTTGCCATGCAGGATTTCATCCAGCGCGTTGCCAAGGCCGCGCGCCTGGATCTGGTGATCGCCAATGCCGGGGTTTCCGGCGGCTTCAAAAGCTGGGACGATTTCGACGGCTATGTCCGCAGCATCACCAGCGTGAATATTGATGGCGTGCTGAACACCGTGAATCCCGCCATACCGATCATGGTGCGCCAGCGTTCGGGCCAAATCGCGATCGTCGCATCGCTGGCCGGCTTCCTCGCCATGCCCGGCGCGGTGCCCTATTCCTCATCCAAGCATTTTGCCCGCGCCTATGCCGAGGAACTGCGTGGCCGGCTGGCGCCGGAAGGCGTGAAGGTTTCCGCGATCTGCCCGGGCTTCGTTACCTCGCGGATGACGGCGCGCAACAGATTCCCGATGCCCTTCCTGATGGATGCCGACAGGGCCGCCCGCATTATCCGCGCCGGACTGATCCGGAATCGCGGCAGGATCGCTTTCCCCTGGCCGATGCTGGCCATCATGCGGGTGTTGGGCCTGCTGCCCTATCGCGGGCTGGATTGGCTGCTGCGCCGCGCGCCAGCCAAGGACTGATCAGGCACGGCGTTCGTACCAGTCCTTGCTGGCGTTGACGATATGCACGACCGACAGCATGACCGGCACCTCGATCAGCACGCCGACCACAGTGGCCAGCGCGGCACCCGACTGGAAGCCGAACAAGCTGATCGCGGCCGCCACCGCCAGCTCGAAGAAATTGCTGGCGCCGATCAGGGCAGAAGGGCCGGCCACGCAATGGGCCACGCCAAAGCGGCGGTTGAGCCAGTAGGCCAGGCCGGCATTGAAATAGACCTGGATCAGGATCGGCACGGCCAGCAGCGCGATCACCAGCGGCTGCGCCAGGATCTGGCCGCCCTGGAAGGCGAATAACAGCACCAGCGTGCTGAGCAGCGCGATGAGCGACAGCGGCCCCAGGCGGCGCAGCATAGCCTGCAATGCCGCCTCGCCGCCTGTGGCCAGGATCCTGCCGCGCCAGATCTGCGCCAGCGCTACCGGCACGACGATATAGAGCACCACCGACAGCAGCAGGGTCTGCCACGGCACCACGATGGAAGACAGCCCGAGCAGCAGCCCGACGATCGGCGCGAAGGCCACCACCATGATCGCGTCGTTCAGGGCCACTTGGCTCAGGGTGAAATGCGGCTCGCCGCGGGTCAGGTTGCTCCATACGAACACCATCGCCGTACAGGGCGCGGCGGCCAGCAGGATCAGGCCGGCGATGTAGGACTCGATCTGCCCGGCCGGCAGCCAGGAACGGAACAGCCAGCCGATGAACAGCCAGCCCAGCAACGCCATGGAAAACGGCTTCACCGCCCAGTTGATGAACAGCGTGACGCCGATGCCGCGCCAATGCTGTTTCACCTGGCCTAATGCTGCGAAATCGATTTTCAGCAGCATCGGAATGACCATCAGCCAGATCAGCACGGCCACCGGCAGGTTGACCTGCGCGATTTCCATGACGCCGATGGCCTGCACCGGACCGGGCAGCCAATGGCCTATGGCGATGCCGACGACGATGCACAGGGCCACCCAGAGCGTGAGGTAGCGCTCAAAGCTGGTCATGGCGGGTTTTGCCGGAGTTCCGGCCGCCTCCGATGCTGCCGACATGATGGCTTACGACGCTTCGGCCATCGAGCGGCCGATATCGTCGACCCGCTTCTGCAGGGTCATCTCGTCCAGCGCCTTGATCGGCAGGCTGACGAAGATGCCGATGCGGTTGCGCAGCATGCGATAGGTGTCGGCAAAGGCCAGACGCTGCTCGGTCTCGCTGCTTTCAACAGCGGCCGGATCGGGCAGGCCCCAATGGGCCGTCATCGGCTGGCCCGGCCAGATCGGGCAGACTTCATTGGCCGCATTGTCGCAGACGGTAAACACGAAATCCATTTTCGGCGCCCCCGCTTCAGCGAATTCGTCCCAGGATTTTGAGCGCAAGCCGTCGATGGGGTGGCCGGACTGCTTTAGCAGGTCGAGCGCCGCCGGATGCACCTGGCCCTTCGGCATGCTGCCGGCACTGAAGGCGCGGAAGCGGCCCTTGCCCATCTCGTTCATGATCGCTTCGGCCAGGATGCTGCGCGCCGAATTACCGGTGCACAGGAACAGAACGTTGTAAACACGGTCAGACATGGATCGCTCCTTCAGGCGCAACAGGATGCCGCAGCTTTGACAACTGGCTTCGACGGTCGCGCGGCGCAGCAGGCGCCTTCGCTACCCGCTTTTGCCGCAGTGTCGTCGCCGCCATAAACAGTACTCTCGCCATGTGTCAGGAACGTTTCCCAGGCGATGCCCTGGGGATCGCTGATCCAGCTTTTTTCGGACTCGGCATAGCAGCAGGTGACGCGCCCCTGCTCCAGCACCGGGGCATCGGCCTGCTTCAGGCGGGCATAGACCTCCTGCAATTCGGCTTCGTCCTCCACCTGGATTCCCAGATGGTCGATGCCGATCTTGGTGCCACGCGCCGCGATGGCGAAATTCACCCGCGGATCGTCCAGCATCCATTTGGCGTAATCGGGTTTGCGCACCGTCGGCTCAACGGCGAACAGGGCCGAATAGAACCGGATCGATTCGTCCAGGTTCTCAACCGCGACGTTGACGTGCAGGCGCTTCATCGGATGGCTCCTTGGCAAGGGAAACGGATGGCTGGCAGACCGGCGCGCAAGTCGTCGCCCCGCCGCAGCAGTTTTCGGTGAGGAAGGCGACGAGGTCGTTCACCGCCGCGAAATCGGCGGCGTAAAACAGCTGACGCCCGACGCGGCGCTGGGTGATCAGGCCGGCATGCAGCAACTGCTGCAGGTGGAAGGTAAGCGACGAGGGCACGATCCCGAGCCGCTCGGCCAGCATGCCGGCCGGCAGACCGGCCGGACCCTGCTGCACCAGCAGGCGATAAGCCGCCAGCCGGTTTTCATGAGCCAGCGCGCCGAGGGCGGCAATGGCGGGTTTGGTTTCCATGTCCACGCTCCGACATTACGAATAATGTCGAAGTATAAACTGCGCTCCACTGGAGTCAACGATATTTTGAAGAAAATCGTATTATTGGAAAGGCGGCTCAGCGCCGCTGGCTGGCGCGATAGGCGGCGACGTTGCGCAGATGCTGCTCGTACGTCTGGGCAAAGACATGGCCACCCTTCCCGTCGGCCACAAAGAACAGGAAGTCATGGCTTTCCGGCTGCAGCGCAGCGGCGAGGCTGGCGCGGCCGGGATGGTTGATCGGCGTGGGTGGCAGGCCGTCGCTGGTATAGGTGTTCCAGGGGCTCGGGCGGGCAAGGTCGTCGCGGCTGAGTGGCCGGTCCAGCCCTGCTTCGCCACGGGTGATGCCGTAGGCCACTGTGGGATCGGCCTGCAGCCGCATGCCACGTTTCAGGCGGTTCAGATAAACCCCGGCGACCCGAGGCCGCTCGGCCGCCAGTGGGGTTTCCGCCTCCACGATGGAGGCCAGGATCACGGCCTGGGCGGGTTCTGCCAGCAACAGGCCCGACGCCCGCCTGCCCCACAACTCCGCCAGCAGTTCGTCCCGGGCCTTGCGCATGCGCGCCACCAGATCGGCCCGGCTGTCGCCATACACATAGTGATAGGTCTCGGGCAGCAGGCTGCCCTCCGGAACCGGCCCGGCCGGCCAGTTGCCGCTCATGGCCTCGGCCGCCTCGACCATCCGCCGGATTTCGGCGCTGGTCTGGCCTTCCGGGATGGTCAGGCGGCGCACCAGCACCCGGCCGGTAGCAATCTGCTCCAGCACGGCGCGCGGGCTCTCAGCCGGAGCAAACTGATATTCGCCCGCCTTCAGCACAGCCGACAGGCCGGTCTGCCAGGCCGCCAGCTCCAGCAGGCGGGCGCGATCGACCACACCGGCCTCGGCCAGGCGCTGGGCAATACCGGCAACGCTGCTGCCGCGCTGGATAAGCACAACGGTTTCGCGCTGCGCCGGACCCGGGGCATCGAGCCAGGACTGGAACCAGACATAGCCACCGGCGCAGACCAGCGCCGCCGCCAGCAGGACCGCCAACAGCGTGCGCATGAGCCGCTTCATCGTTTGGAATTAAGCGTCGTAGCGCTTCAGCACCAGCGAGGCATTGGTGCCGCCGAACCCGAAGGAATTCGACAACGCCGCACGCACCTCGCGCTGCTTCGCCTTGTGCGGCACCAGATCGAGGCCGACGGCGACATCGCTGGGATCGTCCAGGTTCAGCGTCGGTGGCACGATGCCGGTCTTGATCGCCAGGGTCGAGAAGATCGCTTCCACCGCGCCGGCCGCGCCGAGCAGGTGGCCGATCGACGACTTGGTCGACGACATCGACAGGCTGCCCATGGCATTGCCGAACACACGCTTCACCGCGCCGAGTTCGATCTCGTCGCCCAGCGGCGTCGAGGTGCCATGCGCGTTGACGTAATCGATCTCGGAGGGCTGCATGCCGGCCCGCTTCAGCGCCATCTGCATGCAACGGAAGGCGCCATCGCCGCTCTCATGCGGCGCGGTGATGTGGTAGGCATCGCCCGACAGGCCATAACCGACCACTTCGGCATAAATCTTGGCGCCACGACGCTTGGCATGCTCGAGTTCCTCGAGCACGACGATGCCAGCGCCCTCGCCCATCACGAAACCATCGCGGCCCTTGTCCCAGGGGCGCGAACCGGCGGTCGGATTGTCGTTGAAGCCGGTGGAAAGCGCGCGAGAGGCACAGAAACCGGCCATCCCGAGCGGGCCGATGGTCGCTTCGGCACCGCCGGCCACCATCACGTCGGCATCGTCCCACATGATCAGCCGTGCGGCATCACCGATGGCATGCGCGCCGGTCGAGCAGGCGGTCACCACCGCATGGTTCGGGCCTTTGAAGCCATATTCGATGGAGACGTGGCCCGACACCAGGTTAATCAGCCGGCCCGGCACGAAGAACGGGCTGATGCGGCGCGGCCCCTTCTCCTTGAGGAGAATGGCGGCTTCCTCAATACCGTTCAGGCCACCAATGCCGGAGCCGATCAGCACGCCGGTGCGGCAGCGCTGTTCCTCATCGGCTGGCACCCAGCCGGAATCCTTGACGGCCTGCTTCGCCGCCGCCATGCCGAAGACGATGAAATCGTCAACGCGCTTGCGATCCTTGGCTTCCATCCATTCGTCGGGATCGAAGGCATCGGCACGATCAGGGAAATCCGCTTTCAACGGCACCTGGCCGGCAATACGGGCCGGCAAATCGGAGGCGTCGAAACGGGTGATCTTGCCGAGGCCGGACTCACCGTTGATCAACCGGGTCCAAGTCGCTTCAACGCCGCAAGCGAGCGGCGTTACCAGGCCGAGGCCGGTGACGACGACACGACGCATGGCTGAACCTTTCGAAACGAATAAACGGAAATGGGGAACGCGGCGGCGGCGTCAGCCGGGGCTTACGACGCCGAGCGCTCCTTGATGAAGTCGATCGCGTCCTTGACGGTCAGGATCTTCTCGGCGGCATCGTCGGGGATCTCAACGCCGAATTCTTCTTCGAACGCCATCACCAGCTCAACCGTGTCCAAGCTGTCGGCGCCCAGATCATCGATGAAGCTCGCGCTCTCGGTGACCTTCTCTTCTTCGACGCCCAGGTGCTCGACGACGATCTTCTTCACGCGCTCAGCAATGTCGCTCATTTCCTAAATCCTTGTGGTTGTGGCTGCCTGCACCGCGCCTGAAGCGGCAGCAGCCGGCAGATGGGGGCCTCCCTTAGCATAGAAACCCCGCGCTTCCAAGCTGTTCCGGAGCCCCGGAACAGGGTGATTCGGCGCTGGATTTCCTTAGGAAATCATGGCCATACCGCCGTTAACATGCAAGGTCTGTCCGGTCACGTAGGCAGCTTCCTCCGAGGCCAGATAAACCACTGCGGCGGCGATTTCCGGGCTCTGGCCGAGTCGGCCGGCCGGAATCTTCTGGGAAATCATTTCCTTCTGCTGATCGGTCAGCACATCGGTCATCGCGGTCTGGATGAATCCTGGGGCGACGCAGTTCGCGGTGATGTTGCGGGAAGCCACTTCCTGGGCCAGCGACTTGGTCATGCCGGTCAGGCCGGCCTTGGCGGCGGCATAATTGAGCTGGCCCGGATTGCCGGTCGCCCCCACCACCGAGGTGATGCTGATGATGCGGCCCCAGCGGCGCTTCATCATGCCCTTGAGGCTGGCCCGGGCGAGACGGAAGGCCGCCGTCAGGTTGACGTCCAGCACGGCCTGCCAGTCCTCGTCCTTCATGCGCATGGCCAGTCCGTCGCGGGTGATACCGGCATTGTTGACCAAGATATCCACCTGCCCCATCGCCGCCTCGGCCTGGCCGACCAGCGCATTGACGGCCTCTGGCTCACCCAGATTGCACGGCAGCACATGGACGCGGCTGCCCAGCCTGGCGGCGACCTCCTGCAGCACGGCTTCGCGCGTGCCAGACAAGCCGACCGTGGCACCCTGGGCATGCAGGGCGGCGGCAATGGCGCCGCCGATGCCGCCGGTGGCACCGGTGACGAGGGCGAATTTGCCGGTCAGGTCAAACATCGGTCAGTCTCCCAAGAGGAATTCGTCAGTATCAGAGGCTTTTGGCCCAGGCTTCCAGTTCGGCCGGCAGACCGACACTGAGCGGCTCGATTTCCTTGTCGATCCGTTTCACGAGGCCAGCCAGCACCTTGCCGGAGCCGAGTTCGACCACCCGGCCGACGCCCTGCTCCTTCAGCCACAACACGCTTTCGCGCCAGCGCACCAGGCCGGTTACCTGCTGTACCAGCAGTTTCTTGATGTCGTCCGGGTTGGACTCGCCCTTGGCGGTAACGTTCGAGACGATAGGCAGTCGCGGCGCGTTGAGCGTAACCTTGCCCAGGGCGTCGGCCATGGCATCGGCCGCCGGCTGCATCATGGCGCAATGGAACGGCGCGCTGACCGGCAGCAGCATGGCGCGCTTCACGCCCTTGCCCTTGGCGACTTCGATGGCACGCTCGACCGCGCTTTTCTTGCCCGAGATCACCACCTGGCCGCCGCCATTGTCGTTGGCGCAACCAACTATCTCGCCTTGCGCGGCCTCGGTCACCACCTGCTGCGCCAGATCAAGCTCGGCACCCAGCAGGGCGGCCATGGCGCCCTCGCCCACCGGCACGGCCTTCTGCATCGACTGGC
The DNA here is from genome assembly GCF_029255545.1 of Ferrovibrio sp. GTDB lineage: Bacteria > Pseudomonadota > Alphaproteobacteria > Ferrovibrionales > Ferrovibrionaceae > Ferrovibrio. Next base: position 18,357 of record NZ_JANLJJ010000084.1, read on the forward strand.
CGCGCAGCTTCAGCAGACGGGCGGTGTCGGGCACCGACAGCGCCCCCATGGCACAGAGCGCGGAGTATTCGCCCAGCGAATGACCGGCGGCGAAGGCGCCCTTGGCAGCCAGATCGACGCCGAAATCCTTTTCCGCCACCCGCACCACCGCCAGGCTGACGGCCATCAGGGCCGGCTGCGCATTCTCGGTCAGGGTCAGATCGGCCTCAGGCCCCTCGAACATCAGTCCCGAGAGTTTCTGCGACAGCGCGTCATCAACTTCCTGGAACAGATGCCGGGCGGTGGCGAAGGCCTCGGCCAGCTCCTTGCCCATGCCAACGGCCTGACTGCCCTGACCCGGAAACAGGAACGCACGGCTCATAATCTGACTCCCGATAGCGGTAATGCCGGAACGCGGCGGAAATGCCGCGCCAGTCATAAGCGCCGGCCCCGCCCTGTCAAGCGTCGGAGTCAGGCCGCCAGGGCCAGGGCTTTACGATAAGCCTTTGATATGCCGTCAGTTGTCGGTTGCCGCCAGCGCGCCGCGATATGCTGGTCCGGGCGTAGCAGATAAGCCGTTCCCGGCCTCGCGGCATAACGCTGTGCCGCCACGCCTTCGGCCGGCAGGTTCACGACAGTCAGCTTGCTCCGTAACTCATCTGGCAATGCCGGGTTTTCCGCGCCAAAAACCAGCAGGGTGAATCCGCCGCCGGCGCAGCGGTGGAGCAGCCATTCCTGCCCGTTCAGCGGCGCGTCCAGCGCCGGCGCACCCGGCGCAGGCCCGCCGGCAAAGGCATCGCGATCCGGGGTGGACAGCGGCGTGTCGCAATAGGCCGTGGGTAATGACAGGCGGCCGGAATTGACCAGCCGCCGCGCGAAGGCGTGATCGGCGGCGAGATCCAGCACGGCATCGCGCAACGCTTTCGCGGTAGCCGATTTCGGCACGATGAAATCGGTGCTGCGGGTGGAGTTGAGGATATTCTCGTCAGCGGCCGCGACGCGCTCGCTGTCATAGGTGTCCAGCAAAATGTCCGGCGCCTCGCCGTTCAGCACATGCGCCAGCTTCCACACCAGGTTGTCAGCATCCTGTACGCCGGAATTGGCGCCGCGCGCGCCGAAGGGCGAGACCTGATGCGCGGCATCGCCGATGAAGATCACACGGCCATGGCGGAAGCGGTCGAGACGGCGGCACTGGAAGGTGTAGACGCTGACCCAGTCGAGGTCGAATTGCACATCATCGCCCAGCATGGCCTTGAGACGCGGAATCACCTTCTCCGGCTGGCGTTCGGCTTCCGGATCGGCCTGCCAGCCGAGCTGCAGGTCGATGCGCCAGACATCGTCGGGCTGCTTGTGCAGCAGGGCCGAGCCGCCGGCATGGAATGGCGGATCGAACCAGAACCAGCGTTCCGACGGAAAATTGGCCTTCATGTGCACGTCGGCAATCAGGAAGCGGTCCTCGAATACCTGGCCGCGGAAATCCAGCCCCAGCTTGCGCCGCATGGTGGACCGCGCGCCATCGGCTGCCAGCACGTAATCGGCCACCAGGGTATAGCCGCCATCGGGCGTCTCGACACTGAGACGCACGCCACCGTTGCCGGGATCATTCCCTGGCACGGCATCGGACACGCGATGCTTCCAGCGCAGGTCGATCAGCGGCTGCTCGCGCGCGGCCTCCACCAGATAGAGTTCGGCATAATATTGCTGCAGGTTGATGAAGGCTGGGAATTGATGCCCGCTTTCGGGCAGCAGGTCGAAGCTGTAGCGCTGGTGCGGACCATGGAACACCTTGCCGATCTGCCAGGTCACGCCCTTGTCGAGCATGCGCTGGCCGACGCCGAGGCGGTCCCAGATTTCCAGCGTGCGTTTGGCATAGCAGATGGCGCGGCTGCCGACCGAGACGCTGTCTTCCTCATCCAGCAGGACGCAGCCGATGCCATGAGCAGCCAGGTCAAGGGCTGCACTCAGCCCCACGGGGCCGCCACCGACAATTGCCACGCGGCACCGTTCGGTGCCGTCGGCCGGCACCCGGGGTGGCTTGTAGCCGAATTGCGGATAGGCGAAGGAAGCAGCCATCCGTCCCCTCCCTGGAGGTTCTTTTGGTTACATATGAAACCAATTTAACCGCCCGACCGCCTTCCGCCAAGGTTTTCGCGGCGTTTTTTCCGCTCAATCCCCTTGGTCCAGCCCGCCGGATAGGCTAAATTTTTGTTTACAATATTTCAGGGGCATGGCGTGGAAGCCGTATCGGGCGTTAAGCAGCAACTGTATTTCGTCGGACTGAAGGTCGCGCGCGATCAGCAGCTTGCCGTGCTCAGTGCCGTGGCGGCCGGTCTTGAGAATATCAAGCAGATCACCGCCCCGGCCCCGGTCGCGTCTTCGCCCACCTCGGCCAGCACCGGCAAGCAGGTCGACATCAAGGTCTGATGCCCGGTTTGGCATCATTGCCGCATCGGCACAAAAAAAGCCGGCCATAAGGCCGGCTTTTTTCATGCCCGATTGATGGGGCTTACTTGTCGAAGGCGCCGGAGCGGATCGTATCCGGAAGCTTTTCCAGGCCGTGGGCCGTAACCGCCTTGCCGAACAGCGAGGTCAGTTCTGCAAGCGCCATGCTCATGGCGATGGCAGCCACGACTTCACGGCTGATGCCGCCATTCACCAGGGCCTCCCAGGTCGCAACGAACGACTCACGGGTAACCTTGCTCTGCTCTTCTTCCGTCATCGCCATGGGCTAGCCCCCTTCGTGTTGCGAATCGGTTTTATATATCCGCCATTCTCTTCGCATATTATGGTTTAACGAACGTAAACAGCGCGGACAGATGGAATTATAATCTGATTATTCCAGTCGGAAAGCCAGCCATAGAGCCGCAGAGACTTGGTCTATCGCTCCGCCAGGCTGTTCCGCATGCCCCGGAAAACGACCAGGGCACGATTGACCAGCGCTGCCACAGTCTCCCCCGCATTGGCGCGGCAGATCCGGACGCAAGGATACCATGGCGTCCGTTCGCCATCGGCGCCCCAATACCACAATTGCCCCCGCGGGCCCGGCAGCAGCAGCAGGGTCGGCACGCCGATTGCCGCCGCCAGATGGGCAGCCGCCGTGCTGACCGTCACCACTATGTCCAGCGCGGCAATCTGGGCCGCCTGGGCATCGATGTCCTTGAGTGGGTCGACTTCCGCATCGTGCAGCAGCGGCAGCCCGCTTTGCTGGGCGAAACCCGCGGCCTCGGCCGCCGCATCGCCATATTGCAGCGAAATGAACCCGGCATCGGATTCGCGCATGAACGGCGCCAGGTCGGCAAGCGCCACGGATTTGCTGCTGCCGGTACGCCGGTTGTTGCTGTTCCAGGATATGCCGACCCGCACCTGCCCCGAGGCGGCATAGCGTTGACGGAACGCATCCCGGCGGGCGTGGTCGACCTTCAGATAGGCGGCCGGATGCCGGCCGAAGCTGTTTATGTCCGGCCGCAGGATGGCACCCAGGTCACCAAAAGGCCTCTGGCAGACCAGCCGCAGCGTTTCTATATCGAGCGGATCCTCATTCGGCACAACCGTGATGCCGGGAAAGGAGCGACTGAACAATGGCACCAGCCGTCGTTCGGTGGCGACAACCACGTCTGCGCCGCCGGCCAGCAGTTCCGGCAGCAGGCTGGAGAACAGAATCTCATCGCCGACGCCCTGCTCGCGCCAGACCAGCAGCCGTCCGGGCGGCGGAAATTTGCCATCCCACAGCGGCAGGCCGCGGCTTGAATCCGGCGTGGTCCAGCCGCTGCTGCCAACGCGCCAGGCGAAATGCGGCCAGGCTTCGGCATAGCGGCCGAGATGCAGCAGCATGATGCCCAGATTGTTGTGGGTATTGGCGTCTTCGGGATGCTTCTGCAACAGGCCGCGATACAGCTGTTCGGCTTCATTGAAGCGTTTCTGCAATTCGCGGACATTCGCCAGATTGCCAGTTCCGGTCAGGCTTTCGGGATCGAGAGCCAGGGCCTGACGACACGCGGCTTCCGCGGCATCCAGCCGGTCGCGCCGAATTTCCGTGCCGGCGAGATTGGCATGGATCTGGGCCGCGGTTCCGTCATCCGGCGACAGCGCAAGCGCACGGCGATAGGCCTCGCCCGCATCCGCCGGACGTTCGAGCTTCGATAACGTCTGGCCGTATTCGGTCCACAGCGAAATATTGTCCGGGTGTTTGGCAAGAAGCTTTTCAAACAGGTCGGCTGACCGCTGGGTCTTGCCGGCACCGTTATAGGCCCAGGCCAGCAGCACGGCGGTTGCCGGATTCTCTCCGGCCTGCAATGCCAGTGCATGTTCCAGCACCGGTATCGCCGATTTATGATCCTTCCGGTCGATCAGAACCCGGCCAAGCTGGCGCAGGCCATCGAGGTAATCCGGATTGATGGCCAGGACGGCGCGGTATTTCCGCTCGGCGGCTTCAAGATCGCCCTGCAATTCCGCCAGCCCGCCCTGCAGATACTGCCACTCCAGCGCGGACAAGCTTCTGTTTTCCAGAAACGGAATCAGCGTTTCCGCGGCGGCAAGATCCTTCCGTTCCAGTTCTTCCCGCGCCAGGTGGAACAGCTTTGCGATGTAATCAGGCCGACGCCCCAGCAGATCCGCAACAGCCGGAAGTGCCGCCTCCCTCCGGTCTGCCCGCCAGTCGGTAACGGCCAGATTGAACGCGGCCTCATCCAGACCAGGCTCGGCATTCAAGGCCGCGCCGAAATGAGCCCGCGCGGCTTCCCAATCTTCCTGTCCCTGAGCGATCAGGCCCAGGTTGTTATGGGCCTCGGCATTCCGGGGATCGATCTGCAGGGCCTGCCGATACGCATCTGCCGCCGCATCCGGCTGCTGCAATGCCTTGAAGATGTTTCCAAGGCTGTTGCGAAAGGTGGATGCGCCGGGATTGAGCATGATCGCCCGCTCGACGAAAGCCTTGCCCTGCTGCGGCTGTCCGGCCTGCTCAAGCGCCATGCCAAGCAGGTGCAGCGCATCATCGTTGTCAGGCTGCTGCTGCAGCACGACGCGATAAAGCTGTATTGCGTTGTCGAGCCTGCCGGCCTGATGCAGTTCAACGGCGAGATGCAGGGCTTTACGCCAGTCCATACCGGAGACCACTCTGCGTGGCTTGCTGCGCCGGACAGCTTACCGGAGGCCGTCCATGATATTGCGGTTGATCTGGATAAGCGAGTCGACGTCTTTCGACTGGCCCTGCGTGATCTTGTCGGTCTGTTTGTTGACGAAAAGACAGATGTTGATCAAGGACACCTTGGTGTCCCGGTTGAGGGTGTTGGCCTCGTCCAGCACTTCCGGCATCAGGTGATTCCAGACGTCCCTGTTCCAGCCGATTGCCGCCGCAACCTTGGCCACATCGACCGGGTTGCCGCTGTTCATGATCGGGCGGACATCAATCAGAGCCCGGGTTACCGAGGAGAACAGCCGATATTCAAGCTGCCGCGGCGACTCAAGGGTGTTTTGCGCCGTCAGGTACGGATTCTTTCCCGCCATCGAGCAGTCTCCTCTCAACTTCAATCAGGCGCCGCGCCAATTTGAGCAAGCGGAAATACTCTCGCTGGGCCAAGGCCGCGCCAATACTGGCAATTAGAGCATTGGTACTCGGTGCAGCCTTAACGAATTCCAAACAGAGCTTTGTAATCTGCTTATAATATTCGTCGAATTTATCATCCCAGAGATAGGCCAGCTGGCAGAAATAATAGATTTCCTTCGCGACCGTATCGATATCCTCCGGCTTCATGATGTGTTTCTCACGGAGAAACGAAGCCTTGTTTTCAATAATAATGCTGGCCGACTTGGACAGACTCAACACGGCGCGATTGAGGATGAATTTCTCGCCGGCTTTAAGAGTGATGATGAGCGGCACGCGCGCGGAAGGGGATTCTGGCCCCTTCCTCCCTGATTGCTTCGGACTGGAACAGGGCTAGCCCTGTTACGACCCCGCGTCAAGGAATCCTGCGGCTTTGTATTGAATCGAAAAGAAAAAGGGGGCCTTGCGGCCCCCTTTCCTGATTGGGTGATCAGACTGCCGATTAACGGAACAGGCTGAGCAGGGTGTTCGGCTGCTGGTTGGCGATCGACAGCGCCTGGAT
>NZ_JANLJJ010000085.1 GCF_029255545.1 Ferrovibrio sp.
CATGGCGAAGCGAAAGCAAAGCGGGTTGTCGCGCCGCTGGGCGGCGACCGTTATCGTGTCGACGGGCAGGAAATCGCGGTGCTGCGTCGCGACGGCCATCGCCTGCGCCTGCAGGTGGACGGTCAGGAGCGCGATGTCGTTTTCGCCTTCACGACCGACAGCCTGCATCTGGCGCTGGGGGCGCTGGATTTCGCCTGCCGCGACATCACCTATCTGCCGCCGGCCGAGGCCGAAGGCGCGGCCGAACGCGAGCTGCGTGCGCCGATGAACGGCAAGATCGTCGCCGTGCTGGCCGCCGAAGGCGAGCGGGTCAGTAAAGGCCAGCGTCTGGTGATCATGGAAGCCATGAAGATGCAGCACGAGATGGTGGCGCGCGTGGATGCCGTGGTCGAGAAGCTGCCGGTGAAAGTCGGCGACCAGGTGGCCACGCGGCAGCTGCTCGCCGCGCTCAATCCCGCGGCGGAATAGCCCATGACCGACGCGTTGCCCGCGCTGGTGCGCCCGATCACCGAGAGGGATGCAGATTCCTATCGCGACTGCCTCGACCGCGTGGCGCGCGAACGGCTCTATATCGCCTTCACCGAGGCGCCCTCGGCGGCCGAGGCGCGTTTCTACGTGAAGGCGATGCTGCAGCGGAACCTGCCTTTCGTGGTGTCGGTGGATGCGCAGAACAAGGTGGTGGGCTGGTGCAACATCCATGTCGCACCGAACAATCCGCTGCGGCCGGGTTTCCAGCATGTCGGCACGCTGGGCATGGGGCTGGACGAACCCTATCGCGGCAAGGGCCTGGGTACCCAGATGATGCAGGCCTGTTTCGACTGGGCCGGCCGCATCGGGCTGGAGCGCATTGATTTGCAGGTCTATGCCAGCAACACGGGCGCCATCGCGCTGTATCGCAAGTTCGGCTTCGTCACCGAAGGCACGCGCATCCGCGCCCGCAAGCTGGACAATCATTACGACGACATCGTGCTGATGGCGCGGCTGCGGCCGCCGTCGGCCGGGTGAGAGTAAAGCGTGTTTGCATAAGCTGTCACCCCGGCTCTCGCGCCATGAACGATGGCGCTCGCCCGGCATGACGCGATCTCGATAAGGAACCGACGGCATGCTCACGAAATCACCCTATTACACGCCGGACCACGAGGCCTTTCGCGATCAGGTGCGGCGTTTCGTGGCGAAAGAGATCGAACCCTTCGCGGATGCCTGGGACGAGGCCGGCGAGTTTCCGCGCGAGCTGTATAAAAAGGCCGCCGGCATCGGCCTGCTGGGACTGAATTTCCCGGAAGACTACGGCGGCGTGGCGGCCGATCGCTTCTATGCCATCATCGCCGGCCAGGAACTGGCGCGCGCCGGCTCGGGCGGCGTGGCCGCTTCGCTGATGAGCCACACCATCGGCGCGCCGCCGATTGCCAAACTGGGCTCCGAGGCCCTGAAGGAAAAAATGCTGCGCCCCGTGCTGGCCGGCGAAAAGATTTCCGCCCTGGCCATCACCGAGCCGGGCGGCGGCTCGGATGTCGCCAACCTGAAGACGGTGGCGAAGAAGGACGGCGACCATTACGTGGTGCGCGGCGAGAAGACGTTCATCACATCTGGCATGCGCGCCGATTTCTATACCGTGGCGGTGCGCACCGGCGGGCCGGGCATGGGCGGCATCTCGCTCTTGCTGATCGAGCGCGACACGCCCGGCTTCACCCGCACGCCCTTGCGCAAGATGGGCTGGTGGGCCTCGGATACCGCGACGCTGCATTTCGACGATTGCCGCGTGCCGGCGGAAAACCTGGTCGGACCGGAAAACCACGGCTTCATGGGCATCATGCTCAATTTCAACGACGAGCGGCTGGGCCTGGCGGCCTCGTCCATCGGCTTCGCCCGCACGGCCTATGAGGAGGCGCTGGATTACGCCAAGCTGCGCGAGACCTTCGGCAAGCCGATCATCAAACACCAAGTGATCCGCCACAAGCTGGTCGACATGGCCCAGCGCATCGAGGCCAGCCAGGCGATGCTGGAACGCATCGCCTGGGCGCTGGACCAGGGCGAACATCCGATCCCCGAATTATGCATGCTGAAGAACCAGGCCACCCAGACCATGGCGTTCTGCGCCTCGGAAGCCGTGCAGATCCTGGGCGGCGCCGGCTTCATGCGCGGCGCCAAATCCGAGCGCATCTACCGCGAGGTGAAGGTGAATGCCATCGGCGGCGGCACGGAAGAGATCATGAAGGATCTCGCCAGCCGCCAGATGGGGTGGTGAAGATTAATTATGGAAGTTTGTTTTGATCTGCGTCGAATCACAAAGAAGATGCCTTCAAGATTCGTGCGGGCAAATTGGAAATATTTTTCCGAATCGGCAGCGGTGAGTTTTGAAGAAGCATATAAGGATGTGAGTAGTTGGCTTGTGGAGTGTGTTTTATCTAACGGTCAAGTAAGCACGCTCTTGAAGTGTCAACTGGCCGAGTTGTTAAGGTGGCGAATTCTTGAAGTGCATTATATATACGACGCCATTGCTGCAACTGAAGGCAAGAAAGACAGAGGGAAGACCGGCGCCGCGAAGGATTTTTCTGGCGCGACACTTAAAGGGTTAAGCAAAAAACATTTCTATGACGATAACTTTGTGCCGAAGAATTTGATCAATTTTTCCAGTAGTCGGAAAGGGGATGAGTTTCACGAGAGCTTCTGGTCTAAGCGTATCGGGCAAGACGTCTCTGAAGTAGCGGACGATTACGCATTGGGGATGATAGCTCACGGCTTTTTATCAAGGCTTGAAGAAAAGACGCTTACTGGGGAATGGATCGTCTTTGCGGATATTGACGGAGTGAAGTATTACTTAACTTTAGCAACACATAAGCTTCCGAAAGAGAAAAAGAGATTACTGCTGGATCGGCGAGTAGACGCGGACTGGGCAATTCTCTTCAATGTGTGCCTCTGCGCGGAAGAGTTTCCCGAGCTGTTAAAGCTTCCGATCTTTCAATAATTGTCCCCCGACAATTCCGCGCTGGCCTTAAATCCCCGCGCGGCCTAGAAAATGGGCAAAGCCCCGCCCGGAGTCCCGCCCATGCAGATGTCAGACATTCCCTTCGGCACCACCGACTGGTCGGCCGTCGAGCCGACGCAGCATAAGGGCGAGACGGGCAGCGCCACCTGGCGCACGCGCACCTTTGGCGGCATCCGCGTGCGCCGCGTCGATTACACGCCCAACTACCTGGCCGACCACTGGTGCGTGAAGGGGCATATCCTGTTCGTGCTGGAAGGCGAGCTGGAGACCGAGCTGGAAGACGGCCGCGTCTTCACGCTGAAAGCCGGGCAGTCCTATCAGGTGGCCGATAATGCCGAGCCGCACCGCTCGCGCACGGGCGCGGCCGGCGCCAAGCTGTTCATCGTCGACTGAGCCGCGGATGACCAAGGCCAGCGTGATCGAATCGCCCTATGCCTGGCTGCGGCTGGGTGCGGCCGTGGCTTTGAGCACCATCGGCGGCGTCGGCATGTGGTCGATCGTCGTGGCGCTTCCCGCGGTGCAGGCCGAATTCGGCGTGGCGCGCGGCACGGCGTCGCTGCCCTATACCATGGCCATGGTCGGCTTCATGACCGGCACGGTGCTGATGGGCCGGCTGGCGGATCGCTTCGGCATCATGGTGCCGATGCTGCTCGGCACCGTCATGCTGTCGACGGGCTACGTGGTCACGTCCTTTGCCGATGGCATCATCACCTTTGCCATTCTCTACGGCCTGCTGATCGGCCTGCTCGGCGGCTCGGCGATGTTCGCGCCTTTGCTGGCCGATACCTCGTTGTGGTTCGACCGCCGGCGTGGCCTCGCCATAGGCCTGTGCGCCAGCGGCAATTATTTCGCCGGCACGCTCTGGCCGCCGGTGATCGAGCATTTCATTGCCGAGATCGGCTGGCGCGAGACGCATGTGTGGATCGGCGTCTTCTGCCTGGTCACCATGCTGCCGCTGGCTCTGGTGCTGCGCCGCCGGCCGCCGGCCCAGGCCGCGCCGGCTGAAGCCGTGAATGGCGCGGCAGCCTTCGGCACGCGGCCGCTGGGCCTGCCGCCCAATCTGGTGCAGGGCCTTCTGGTGGTGGCTGGCATGGGCTGCTGCGTCGCCATGTCGATGCCGCAGGTGCATATCGTGGCCTACTGCGTCGACCTGGGTTATGGGCCGGCGCGCGGCGCCGAGATGCTGTCGTTGATGCTGGGTTTCGGCATCGTCAGCCGGCTGGCCTCGGGCTGGATTCTCGATCGCATCGGCGGGCTGGCGACATTGCTGCTCGGCTCGACGTTGCAGGGCATCGCGCTGGCCTTCTACCTGCCCTTCGATGGCCTTGCCTCGCTCTATGTTATCTCGGCGATGTTCGGCCTGGTGCAGGGCGGCATCGTGCCCAGTTACGCTTTCATCATCCGTGAGCTGTTTCCGGCCAGCCAGGCGGGCTTCCGCGTCAGCCTCACCATCTCGGCCACCATGGCCGGCATGGCTCTGGGCGGCTGGCTGTCGGGCGCGATCTTCGATCTCACGGGGTCGTACAAGGCGGCGCTGATGAACGGCATCGCCTGGAACATCCTGAATGTGACGATTGCCGCGCTGCTGCTGCGCCGCATGCTGCGGCAGGGCGAACCGGCGCGGGTGGCGGCCTGACCGATCAGGCCGCCGTGCTCCGCAGGACGTGTTCCGCCGGCGGGTCGAGCAGCCATTCGTTATGGCTGGCGTGCCCGCCGCTGATGGCCGGGCGGATCATGTCGAAGAAATCGGGCTGGCTGAACGGATAGGTCGGGAAGGTCTGGCCGGCCAGTGCCATGGTGATCCGGCCGTTCTGCGCCAGCGGCAGATAGAGCCGGCAGGATTTGGCGATCATGTCGGGCGCGAAGCGGAACAGGCTTTCGAGATAGATCGGCCTGGCATGGTCGCGCATGCGGCCATAAATATCCTGCAGCAGGTCGCGGTAATGCGGCCCACAAACCTCGTCGAGATAACGGCCGGTGAAATCCTCGCCATACCGTTCGCGGATTCCGGTGCCGATCAGGCGGTAGCGGATGCGCGGCAGCTCCCCTTCCAGTTCCACCAGCAGCAGATGCGGCAGCAGCGTCCGCGGCATGTCGAGCGGGTCGATGTCCTGGCGCTCGGGCACCGGGCGGCCATGACGGCGGCTGCACCAGTAGCCATACAGGCTCTGGAGCAGCGGATCGGGCAGGGTGGGCAAGTTCGACATCGCAACCATGGGGTCAGGACGATACAACTGACCCGATAATAGATTGCAGGGTTGTAATTTTATAAGTTAAGAAACGATAAGCTCTGCGTCCGGACAGGCCAACCCGGCCGGGCGCTAAGCCAGGATTCCGGGGTTTTCAGGCCATATCCTCACGCCAAGCCGGCCCGGCCGGTTTTGCCGTTGCCCGGCATGCGCTGCGACGTGGTATCCGGGCGCTCATCCGCGCGCAGGCGGGTCGCGGTCAGCTCGCCAGCCTGCTCCAGGATCGGATAAGCCACGGCGGTCAGGTGGCTGTTGATCCGTTTCAGGTCGCGGATGATGTCGAGATGGATCGAGCTGGTCTCGATACTCTCGGCGCGGCCCTCGCGGATGCGCTGGTAATGGCTTTCGGCGGCCAGCTGCTCGGCGGCGCGCAGGTCGGCTTTTTCCTGCAGCAGCTGCCGCGCCAGCTTCACGTCGCCCGACATGAACAGGTTGCAGGCCATCTGCAGGTTGGCGGCGACGCGATGGTGGAAGCCGGTCAGCTCGGCCAGGCCTTCCCTGCTGAAGGCCAGCTTGTTCCTGATCTTCTTCTGCGCCAGCTCCATCAGGTTCTTGTCGATGATGTCGCCGATATGCTCCAGGTTGGTGGTGAAGGTCAGCACGTCGACATAGCGGCGGCTCTCGGCTTCATCCAGACCGTGCTTGCTGATCTCGGTGAGATACAGCTTGATCGCCTCATGCAGGCCATCGACGGTGTCGTCGGCCTGCTCCACGGCCTTGGCCAGCTTGGCATCGTCGCGGCTGAACACCGTCATGGTGTCGTCCAGCATGCGGGATACGGAATCGCTCAGGCGCAGCGTCTCGCGCGCAGCCGCCGCCAGCGCCACGCTCGGCGTTTCCAATGCCGATTTATCCAGATAGCGCGGCCTGGCGGCATTCTCGGCGGCCGGCGGATCGGGCAGCAGCCGGCGTGCCAGCCGTTCCAGCGGCGTGACGAGGGGCAGGAAAACCAGCGCCAGCGCGAGGTTGAAGGCGGTATGCGCATTCACCGCCAGCCGCGCGGCATCGGCGCTTAAATAGCCCAGCCAGTGCGGCAGCTGCGCCAGGAAGGGCAGCACGGCCAGCGTGGCGATCACGCGCGCGATCAGGTTGGCCAGTTGCGCGCGGCGCGCCGCCGGCGGCTGGCCGGCGCTGGCCACCAGCGGCGAGATCGCGGTGCCCAGATTGGCGCCCACCACCAGCGCGATGGCCAGCGTGGCATCCACCGTGCCGGCCTTGGCGAGCGATGCCGCCAGCAGCACGGTGGCGAGGCTGGCATGCGACAGCCATGTGAGCAAAGCGAAGACCAGCACGCCGAGCAGCGGTTCACGCTCCAGCGGCTGCAGCACGACAGCCAGGCCCGGCGCGTCGCGCATCGGCGTCGAGGCGGCGATGATCATCTCCAGCGACAGCAGCATGAGGCCAAGGCCGATCAGCAGCCGGCCGACATGGCGCGGCATGCCGCTTTCGGAGGCGAAAAAGCCGATCACGCCGAGGATGATGCTCAGCGGCGCGAGCCAGTGCAGGTCGAGCGAAAGATACTGCGCGGTGATCGAGGTGCCGATGCCGGCGCCCAGCAGCACGGCAATGGCGGCGCCGCCAACGATCAGGCCGCGGCCGGCAAACGACGACACGATCATCGCCGTCGCCGTGCTGGATTGGAGCAGCGCCGTGACGCCGATGCCGGCGAGGAAGGCGGAGAAACGGTTGCGCAGCGCGCCGCTCATGTAGCGCCGCAGCTGGGCGCCGAAGGCACGCGTCATGCCGGTGCGCACCATGCGCACGCCCCACAGCAGCAGGGCGATGCCGGCGGCCAGGTTGAGCAGAAGTTCGGTCGCGCCGGGACTGGAACCCATCATCATCGCGTTGCCCCCCACCCGTGGCGCGACATCAAAGCGGGGGGCAGCCCCTCGCTGCGGGCGCCGTCAGGGTCAGGATCGGGATCGCGGAAAACAGCCATTTATTCTAAATCCAGTCGGACAGGGGGATGATTGTTACAGAATCATTACACCCATATGACAGCGGGTCCAAGGGCTTTCGGCGTAACACCGGGCTGGTTGTCGCGCTGTCGGGATACCCATATCCCGCAACAAGGCACCCATATCCTGCAACTCGCTGACACAATAAGTGCAAATGCGAGACCAGGAACCTTAAGGTCCAGTAATGGCTGAATTGGGGCGCCTGGACAGTAGTGCCCAGACACAGATCGCGGGCTTACGCAGTGTGGGCCGATGCTGGTAGCAAAGATCGAACCAGCCACATGGTGTCGTCGGCGCGTGACGCCGAACCTAGTAGCCCAATATCCTATTTATTTGGGAGAGACTGCTTAATTGCAGACATTTCATTTTCAAGGCGCTGCACCCTCATTCGCACCTCGTCAAGCGGATCGTAATCCAGCGCCTTGTCGAATTCATTAAGCGCCGCATAGAGCCGCTTCAGAATGCCGACTTTATTGCCCTGATCTGTCTGCATGACGAATCCTTTTTTACTGCGTTAATGCCCGTCCGACGTTTCGGATAGGGCCACCGGTTAGACTGGCAATCCCATCTGTTTGCGCAGGCTTTTGTCGAACGGGACTTCAGGTACCAGTCGGCGCAGGAGACTGACTTTCCGCGCCATCTTTCCGGCGGCATAGCGGCGCTTCGGGCTGGCGTCAGTGGCTGCCTTAACTACAGTCTCCGCGACCACCTCAGGTGCATCGCCCGCTTCGATGGATTTGCGCATATGTTCGATCATATCTGTGCGGGCCTGATTATAGGCGTCGAGCGGCCGATCTGGCTTGGCCTGATTCTCGCCAAATGCCGTGCGGGTATGGGCAGGCTCAATCAGAACCACACGAATGCCGAAGGCGCGCAGCTCGTGGTCGAGCGATTCAGAGTAGCCCTCAATGGCATGCTTGGTAGACGAATAGAGCGCTGAGTAGGGAGCTGGGATAAGGCCGAGCAGAGAACTCATGTTGATGATGCGCCCGCTCCCTTGGCGCCGCATGATCGGTAACACAGCGTTTGTCACGCGAAGGACGCCGAATACATTGATATCGAAAAGCGTTTTCGCGGCGGTGATTGAGAATTCCTCGGCACCGCCTAGTAAACCGGCGCCGGCATTGTTGACCAACAGATCTATACGCCCAGCTTTGGTTTTCACCTCATCAACGAGCTTGGTTACCGACGCATCGTCTGTTACCTCGCAGGTGAGCATTGTGATGCCGTCCACCCTTGCAGTATCAGGGCGGCGACTGGTGCCGAACACGCGAAAGCCCGCAGCCTGCAAGGCATGGGCTGTTGCATAACCAATACCGGTGGAAGCTCCAGTCACCAGGGCGACACCACGATTACGATTGCTCATAGGCTCATGTCTCATGAAGTTGAGGGCGGTAGACGAGTTGCGATATGCCTAAGCCGAGGCCCGCGCCTGTATCGCGCGAACCTGTTCGGCAGCGGAATCCAGGAAACCCTGGGCAAGTTCTGGGTCGTTCACCACGCGCGACAACGTCATGGCGCCGATCATCGTGGCCAGGATCGCCATGGCCTTACTGTTGGGACGCTCCTCAGTTGTCTCGCCAATCATGTGATTGAGGACATCGAGATGCGATTTGATTCCGGCTTCGAAGGCCGCCTTGATGTCGCTGCTCTGCCTGGCAGCATCTGAGCCGAGCGCGACGATCGGGCAGCCGTCCATCCTTTCCTCGCGATGGCCGGAGCTGAGATAGAAGTCCATGACCGCGCCGAGCGGCTCTTCAGGCTTGGCCTGCACCGCGTCGGTCCAGCGCGCGGAGGCGCTCTCCAAGGCGCGCTTAGTTGCCTGTATCGCCAGGTCTTCCTTGGACGCGAACTGCTTGTAAAAGGCCCCCTGAGTGAGGCCCGCGCCCTTCATGAGATCCTTCAGCCCGATCCCGTTGAAGCCGTGCTCCCGGAAGAGGCGGCTTGCGACGTCGATCACAGTTTCCCGATTTTCGGCCGCCTGAACTCGACTGACCCGCATTTCCGTCTCCTTTTTAGATTGCGTCCGTAATCTATAGGCCATATAGAGGTCGAACGCAATCTAAATGACCGAGGCGGCCCATGAAACTCAAACCCATCCTGTTGTTAGGGAGCGCTCTGATCGCGCTAGCAGGTGCAGCGGCTCTGGTTACAGTCGCGATTCGCTCGCATGAGGCTTCTGCCGTCAGCGATCCGAGGCAGGAGCCACCGCTGGTCCGGCTGGCAAACGCAGTCCCAGTCGGCATCTCCGAGCGCGGTTTCACAGGCATCGTTGGCGCCAGGGTGCAGAGTAATCTCGGCTTCCGCGTGCCGGGCAAAATCGAAAAGCGGTTTGTGGACGTTGGACAACAGGTCAAGGCTGGTCAGCCTCTGATGCGGATAGACGAGACTGATCTGCGCCTTGCTCTCACGGCCAAACGCAATGCTGCTTCCGCCGCGCGCGCAGCTGTCGTGCAACTGGCAGCGGATGAACGCCGGTACGCCAGCCTGCTCGACAAAGGCTGGGCCTCAAGTCAGCGATACGAGCAGGCCAAGGCTGCATCGGACACGGCGAAGGCTCAGTTGGCAGCCGCTGAAGCAGAAGCGCGGGTCGCCGAGAACGAGGCAACCTATTCCGTTCTTTTTGCCGACGCTGATGGAACGGTCGTTGAGACGCTGAGCGAGCCGGGCCAGGTTGTTTCTGCGGGACAGATTGTGGTTCGGGTCGCGCAGGCAGGCCCTCGTGAAGCCGTGGTGGCGCTCCCCGAAACGATCCGTCCAGCGGTCGGCTCGAATGCCGAAGCCAGTGTATATGGGGGCAACGGGCGCCGTTATGCCGCGCGTTTGCGGCAGTTGTCGGATGCAGCCGATCCTCAGACCCGTACCTATGAGGCCCGATACGTGCTGGAGGGCGATGCTGCAGCGGCATCGCTCGGTGCAACGATCAGCATCTGGCTCAGGAGCCAGTCAGAGCGGCCGGAGGTCCAGGTTCCGCTGGGTGCACTGCTCGATGATGGCCGCAAGACCGGCGTGTGGATTCTGGATCGTAGCGCCTCGACCGTGCATTTCCGGCCGGTGAAACTCGACCGTGTCGCCAGCGAGATCGCCGTGGTCTCCGGTGTCGATTCCGGCGAAGCCGTTATTGCCCTCGGCGCGCACCTCCTGCACGAGGGCGCTCAGGTCCGGACGGTCTCCGAAAGCCGGAGCAACTGATGACTCTCAATCTCTCCGCGATCGCCGTCCGCGAACGGGCCGTTACTCTGTTCTTCATTCTGCTGCTCGCCGCCGGCGGCGCCTATGCTTTCTTCAAGCTCGGGCGCGCGGAAGATCCCAGTTTCACCATCAAGAACCTGACGGTCACGACAGCCTGGCCAGGCGCCACAGCGCGCGAGATGCAGGATCTCGTCGCCGAACCGTTGGAAAAGCGGCTACAGGAGCTGGCCTGGTATGACCGGGTGGAGACGACCACGCAGCCCGGCTTTGCGTATATGATCCTCACCCTGAAGGACAGCACGCCGCCGTCCGCTGTCCAGGAGGAATTCTATCAAGCCCGGAAGAAGCTCGGCGACGAAGCCCGGAAGCTGCCCACCGGCGTACTCGGGCCCTTCGTCAATGACGAATATGCGGATGTGAGCTTCGCGCTCTACGCGCTGAAGGCCAAGGGCATGCCGATGCGCGAGCTCGTCAGGCAGGCCGAGGTTATCCGCCAGGACGTCCTGCATGTGCCGGGCGTAAAGAAGATCAACATTCTCGGCGAACGCCCTGAACGGATCTTCGTCGACTTCTCCTTCGCCAAGCTGGCGACTCTCGGCGTGGCGGCTCAGGACATTGTGGCTGCATTGCAACGCCAGAATACCGTGACGCCGGCAGGGTCTATCGACACCAAGGGACCGCAGGTCTTCATCCGGATCGACGGCGCCTATGACACGATCCAGGCCATCGCCGATACCCCCATCGTCGCTGGTGGCCGCACCCTGAAGCTCTCCGATGTGGCCGAAGTGCGCCGCGGCTATGAGGATCCTCCCAGCTTTATCATCCGGCATCAGGGTGAGCCGACCATCATGCTCGCCGTGGTGATGCAGGAGGGTTGGGATGGCCTCGCGCTCGGCAAAGCACTGAAGGACAAGGCGGCAGCCATCGCGCCCACACTGCCGCTCGGCATGACGCTCGACAAGGTAAGCGATCAGGCAGACAACATCACCTCGGCCGTCGACGAGTTTATGATCAAGTTTGCGATGGCGCTCGGTGTGGTATTGCTGGTCTGCCTGATCAGCCTGGGTTGGCGCGTCGGCATCGTTGTGGCTGCGGCAGTGCCACTGACGCTGGCCGTCGTCTTCCTGATCATGCTGGAAACCGGCCGGTTCTTCGACCGCATCACGCTCGGGGCTCTCATCCTGGCGCTCGGCCTTCTGGTCGACGATGCCATCATCGCCATCGAAGTGATGGTGGTGAAAATGGAAGAGGGGATGGATCGCATCAGGGCCGCTGCGTATGCCTGGAGTCACACGGCCGCGCCGATGCTCTCCGGAACGCTGGTGACCGTGGCCGGCTTCCTGCCGGTGGGTTTCGCGCCGTCGACGGCCGGAGAATATGCCGGCAACATCTTCTGGGTGGTGGGGTTTGCCCTCATCGTCTCGTGGATCGTGGCGGTGGTATTCACGCCCTATCTCGGCGTTACGATGTTGCCGGCAATCGAGCCTGTCGAAGGCGGCCATCATGCCATTTACGCCACGCCGATGTATCAGCGGCTGCGACAGCTCATCAGCTTCTCGGTCCGCCACAAGTTTCTGACCTGCGGAATCGTCGGCTTTGCCTTCCTGCTGTCCGGTCTCGGCATGGGCGCCGTCAAGCAGCAATTCTTTCCGACGTCTGATCGCCCCGAAGTACTGGTGGAAGTGCGTCTGCCTCCAGGCAGCAGCATCGAAATGACGACGGGCGCAGTGGAGAAGGTCGAAAACTGGCTGTTGCGCCAGCCCGAGGCCAGAATCGTCACCAGTTATGTCGGGCAGGGTGCGCCCCGCTTCTTCCTGGCGATGGCCCCCGAGCTTCCCGATCCTGCCTTCGCCAAGATCGTCGTGCTGACGCCCGATGCCGAGGCGCGCGAGGATCTGAAACACAGGCTTCGCGAGGCGGTATTTCAGGGCCTTGTGCCGGAGGCTCATCTGCGCGTGACCCAGCTTGTATTCGGTCCCCCTTCGCCGTTTCCGGTTGAATTTCGGATCATGGGGCCGGATCCGGCGAAAGTATCGGCGATCTCGGAACAGGCTCTCGAGATTATGCGCGGTGTATCCGATGTGCGGCAGGCGAATCGCGACTGGGGCAATCGCACCCCGGTTCTTCGCTTCACCCCCGATCAGGATCGCCTGAGTCTCATCGGTCTTTCTCCGGCCGAAGTGAGCCAACAGCTGCAGTTCCTGCTGAGTGGTATTGCTGTCACGCAGGTTCGCGAGGATATCCGCAATGTGCCGATCATGGCGCGGAGTGGCGGGCAGCAGCGGCTGGATCCGGCCCGGCTGGCGGATTTCTCGCTAATGGGTCGCGCCGGTCGTCAGCTTCCGCTCGACCAGATCGGCCATTCGGAAATCCGGATGGAAGAGCCGATCTTGAAGCGCCGCGATCGTGTCCCCGTGATTACGGTTCGCTCCGATATCAACGAGGCGACGCAACCGCCTGAAGTCTCGAAGCAGGTGCTGCAGGCCCTTCAATTGTTGATCTCCTCGCTTCCGGCTGGTTACCGGATCGAAATGGCCGGATCAATCGAGGAGGCAGCCAAGGCCAATGACGCATTGGCCAAGATCTTCCCGGCCATGATCGCAGCCACGCTCATCGTGATCATGCTGCAGGTGCGGTCTTTCTCGACCATGACCATGGTGATGCTGACGGCGCCCTTGGGCCTTGTCGGTGTGGTGCCCATGCTGCTGACGTTCAACCAGCCATTCGGGTTCAACGCCATTCTGGGCTTGATCGGGCTGGCAGGCATCCTGATGCGCAACACGCTGATCCTCACCGAACAGATCAAGGAGAACCGCGCGGCCGGCCTCGACGACTATCACGCCGTCATCGAAGCCACCGTTCAGCGAACCCGGCCAGTAATCCTGACCGCGCTCGCCGCCGTGCTGGCCTTCGTGCCCCTGACGCACTCCGTCTTCTGGGGCTCGATGGCCTATACGTTGATCGGTGGTACGGCGGTCGGCACGGTGTTAATCCTGCTGTTCCTGCCTGCGCTCTATGCCGCGTGGTTCCGGGTGAAGGTTCCTAACTTACAAACAAGCAGCGCAGCCATGATATGCGTTTAAGCAGGAATGCCTCGCATAAGAATCGCCGACTTGGCGAGATCGTGCCGATCGGGCTGCGGCAGGGTAGTCGGCTTCCGGTGAATATGGGCAGCGAAAGCGTCATGCCCGGAAAATTTGGGCAAAGTTTCTGTCACGTCGCGACTTTCGGATATTATAACACTTTGAATGATTTCAACGACTTACTTTGCACATTTGTGCAGGCAAAGAAACACTTCAGAGCTGGTTGTCGCGCGAAGCATAAAATGAACACCGTGCAGTCAGCGGTGATCCGCTGTGCGGCTTCAACTTGGACATAGGGCAGGCCGGAGCTTTGGCCGGAATAAGGCGAAGCGGCCGGTAGCAGGGCTAGGAAGCTAGTTTTTTGCAGAGGCTTTTGTTGCTGGTCCGGGACAGGGCCGCCGCAGGCTGTAAGCAGAAATACAATACCCGCAAGTATAAAAAAACCGGGGCACTAGGCCCCGGTATTAGTTGCAGGGAAGAAAACTTTATGAGCGCTTCGGTGGCTGGGCCGGCCAGCTCTTGATCAGCGCGTCATAGTCGATGGTCTCACCCTTTGGCTTTTCGTTGGTGAGCTTGCGCTGCGGCGCCACGTTGCCGTCCTTCTTGCTCTTGTCATACCAGAAGTCAGCCGACTCCTTCTTGTTCAGTTTCGGCCCGCAATCGCCCTGCACCTTGGACTTTTCCAGGCGTTCCAATACCGAATCCTGCGCTGCTGCCAGCGCGTTCATCGCCTGCTGAGGAGTCTTGGCGCCCGAAGAGGCGTCTCCGATATTCTGCCACCAGAGCTGGGCCAACTTCGGATAGTCCGGCACGTTGACACCTGTCGGTGTCCACTGCACGCGCGCGGGCGAGCGGTAGAACTCGATCAGGCCACCGAGTTTCGGCGCCCGTTCGCTGAACGACTTGTCCCAGATGTCGCTCTCACGAATGAAGGTAAGGCCGACATGGCTCTTCTTTAGCGACACCGTCTTTGACACCGTGAACTGGGCGTAAAGCCAGGCCGCCTTGCGGCGATCCACCGGGGTGGATTTCAGCAGGGTCCATGAACCGGCATCCTGGTAGCCGAGCTTCATGCCGTCCTTCCAGTACGAGCCCTTGGGCGAGGGCGCCATACGCCATTTCGGCGAGCCGTCGGCATTCACCACCGGCAGACCAGACTTCACCATGTCGGCGGTAAAGGCTGTGTACCAGAACATCTGCTGCGCAACATTGCCCTGCGCCGGAATCGGACCCGATTCCGAGAAGGTCATGCCGGCCGCATTCGGCGGCGCGAATTTTTTCAGCCACTCGACGTATTTTGCCACCGCATAGACGCTGGCTGGGCCGTTGGTGTCGCCGCCGCGTTCGACGGAAGAACCAACCGGGCGGCAGCCTTCCATGCGGATGCCCCACTCGTCGACCGGCTTGCCATTCGGGATGCCGGGATCGCCGTTGCCGGCCATGGACAACCAGGCATCGGTGAACCGCCAGCCCAGCGACGGATCCTTCTTGCCGTAGTCCATATGGCCGTAGACGCGGACGCCGTCGATTTCCTTCACGTCATTGGTGAAGAATTCGGCAATGTCCTCATAGGCCGACCAGTTCACCGGAACGCCGAGTTCGTAGCCGTATTTGGCCTTGAACTTCTGCTTCAGGTCTGGCCGCTGGAACCAATCGTAGCGGAACCAGTAGAGGTTTGCGAACTGCTGATCCGGCAGCTGATAGATCTTTCCGTCAGGCGCCGTCGTGAAAGAAATGCCGATGAAATCCTTGATATCGAGTGTCGGTAAAGTGACATCCTTGCCTTCGCCGGTCATCCAGTCACTCAACGGAACCGCCTGCTGGTAGCGGAAATGCGTACCGATCAGATCCGAATCGTTGACCCAGGCATCGTAGATGTTCTTGCCCGACTGCATCTGGGTCTGAATCTTCTCGACAACGTCACCCTCCTGGATCAGGTCATGACGCAGCTTGATCCCGGTGATCTCGCTGAAGGCCCTGGCCAGTGTGCGGGCCTCGTATTCATGCGTGGTGATCGTTTCAGACACCACGTTGATCTCCATGCCCTTGAACGGTTCGGCCGCCTTGATGAACCATTCCAGTTCCTTGAGCTGTTCTTCCTTCGACAGGGTCGATGGCTGGAACTCGCTGTCGACCCAGCGCCGCGCCGCCTCCATATCTGCGAAGGCGGGCGAACTGATCATCAATGCCAGCGCCGAGGCGCCGACCAATTGCGATACCTTTCCCATGGTTTCCTCCTGGTTGGTTTTCAGTTTCGTTTACGCACCTGTCGTCAAACCCACCGGAATATGGCGGTGGCCACAAAAAGCGATAATGCCGAGGCGATCAGCAGAAGGTCGGCACCGAAAAGGCCGAGCCAGAGCAGATGCAGGAAGGCGCCGCCAAGCAGCGAGATGAACAGCCGGTCACCGCGCCTGGTCAGGATGCCGAGCGCGCCGCGCTTCTCCGGCTCCGGCCGACGCAGGGCCAGCAGGGTCATGGCGGTGAGGCCGGCGACGAGGACAGCGAAGAAGATGCCGGTCTGCCAGGTCCAGGCCATCCATGCGATATGGTCCATGGCTGCCTCCTCACACGCGACCGAGGGCGAAGCCCTTGGCGATGTAGTTGCGCACGAACCAGATCACAAGCATTCCGGGAATCAGCGTGAGTACGCCCGCGGCAGCCAGCAGGCCCCAGTCCATGCCAGCCGCCGAGACGGTGCGGGTCATGGTGGCGGCGATCGGCTTGGCATCGATGGTGGTTAACGTGCGCGCCAGCAGCAGCTCGACCCAGGAGAACATGAAACAGAAAAAAGCAGTGACGCCGATTCCGCTGGCGATCAGGGGCATGAAGATTTTCACGAAGAAGCGCGGGAAGGAATAGCCGTCGATATAGGCGGTCTCGTCGATCTCGCGCGGCACGCCGGACATGAAGCCCTCCAGAATCCACACCGCCAGCGGCACGTTGAACAATGTATGGGCCAGCGCCACGGCCCAGGGCGTATCGAAAAGTCCGATGGCGGAATAGAGGTTGAAGAAGGGCAAGGCAAACACCGCCGGCGGCGCCATGCGGTTGCTGAGCAGCCAGAAGAACAGGTGCTTGTCGCCCAGGAAGCGGTAGCGCGAGAAGGCATATGCCGCCGGCAGAGCCAGTGCGATGGCCAGAACCGTGTTGATCGCCACATACTGCAGCGAGTTGATATAGCCGGAGTACCAGGACTCATCCGTGAAGATGCGAATATAGTTCTCGAAGGTGACCTGCTTGGGCCACAGCGTCAGACCGGAGATGATCTCGCCGTTGGTCTTCAGGCTCATGTTGACCAGCCAGTAGATCGGCAGCAGCAGGAAGAGCAGATAGAGCAGGATGACAACGGTGCTGCGCCGCATGATCAAGCCCTCCGGTCCGTGTCGAGGTTGAGCATCACCGTGTAGAACACCCAGCAGACGGCCAGGATCATCAGGTTGTAGACGATCGACATCGCCGCCGCCTTGCCGAGGTCGAACTGGCCCAGGGCCAGCTTGACCAGGTCGATGGACAGGAAGGTGGTGGAGTTGCCGGGCCCGCCGCCGGTGACCACGAAGGGCTCGGTATAGATCATGAAGGAATCCATGAAGCGCAGCAGCACGGCGATGATCAGAACGCGCCGCATCTTGGGAAGCTGAATCATGCGGAACACCGCCCAGCGCGAGGCGCCGTCGATCCGTGCCGCCTGATAATAGGCTTCCGGGATGGATTTCAGACCGGCATAGCACAGCAGCGCAACCAGCGAGGTCCAATGCCAGACATCCATCACGATGATGGTGAACCAGGCCGAGGTTGGACCCTGCGTGTAGTTGTAATCGATGCCGATATGATTGATCATCCAGCCGAGCAGGCCGATGTCGCCGCGGGAGAAGACCTGCCAGATGGTGCCGACCACATTCCATGGAATCAGCAGCGGCATGGCCATGATGACAAGGCAGGTGGCGACCGGCCAGCCGTGGCGTGGCATCGACAGCGCGACAGCGATCCCGAGCGGAATCTCGACGGCCAGGATGATCGCAGAGAACAGCAGGTTGCGCCACAGCGCATCGAAGAAACGGCCACCGAGCTCGGTTGAAGGCGACAGCAGTTCCTCGTACCAGCCCACACCGTTCCAGAAGAACTGGTTGTTGCCGAAGGTGTCCTGCACCGAGTAATTCACCACCGTCATCAGCGGAATCACCGCGCTGAAGGCGACGGTCAACAGCACCGGCGGTACCAGAAACCACGCCTTGTTGTTGATCACCTTCTGCATGGCCATCACCCCGCCAGCCGGCCGTCGGCATAAACGAACAGCCGTGCCGGATCGAAATGGAGGCCGGACTGATCGCCGGACACGGCCTCGTCGGCCGGTATGGTGGCGACCAGGGGATGGCCGTCGAGATCGACGCGGGCGAGGCGCATGCGGCCGAGATCGTCGATGCGGCGGATGTGCACCGGCAGGCCGCCGGCGCCGAGACGGGTGAATTCCGGCCGGATACCGAGTTCAGTCTTCTGCCCGACGGGGATGTCATAGGCGCGGCCGAGCGGCACAACATGGGCGCCGATCCGTGCGGTGGCACCATCGATCTGGCAGGGCAGCAGGTTCATGCCGGGCGAGCCGATGAAGTGGCCGACGAAGGTATGCGCCGGACGGTCGAACAGCTCGTTGGGCGAGCCGACCTGGATCACCTGGCCGTTCTGCATCACCACCACCTTGTCGGCGAAAGTCAGCGCCTCGGTCTGGTCGTGAGTGACGTAGATCATCGTCACGTCCAGCTTGCGGTGGATTTCCTTCAGCACCGACCTCAGTTCCCATTTCAGATGCGGGTCGATCACGGTCAGCGGCTCGTCGAACAGGATGGCGGCGACATCGGCGCGCACCAGGCCGCGGCCGAGCGAAATCTTCTGCTTGGCGTCGGCTGTGAGCCCACGCGCCTTGCGCGGCAGGTCGCGGGTCAGGTCGAGCAACCGGGCGATCTCCTTCACCCGCGCATCGATCTCGGCCGGCGCTACGCCGCGGTTGCGCAAGGGGAAGGCGAGATTCTCCGCCACCGTCATGGTGTCGTAGATCACCGGGAACTGGAATACCTGTGCGATATTGCGCTGCTCGGTCGGCAGGGCCGTGACATCGTGTTCGTCGAACAGGATGCGGCCACGGCTCGGCGTCACCAGGCCGGAAATGATGTTGAGCAACGTTGTCTTGCCACAGCCCGACGGCCCAAGCAGCGCATAGGCACCGCCATGTTCCCAGACATGGTCGGATGGCTGCAGCGCCCAGTCGGCGGCATCCTGCGGGTCGGGCCGGTAGGCATGGGCGACATTGTCGAGAATGATGCGCGCCATCCGGTCGCCTCCCTATGCCGCCAAGGCCTGATCAGCGGTCGCCGCTATGCGACCGTCGGCCGCGAAAGCGAACAGCCGACGAGGATCGAGAAAGATGTCGATCTTCTGACCGGGTTCGTACCGTCGCACGCCGCTGGCCAGCGCCACCCAGCGCTGTTCACCAATATCGACATGAACATAGCTTTCCGAACCGGTGATCTCCGACACCGCGACGATGGCGGTCAGCGCCAGGCAGTCGCCGCGTGGCCGGTCCAGCAGCAGATGCTGGGCGCGGAAGCCGATAGTGTAGTCGCCTTCCGGCAGGCTGCGTAATGCCGGCGTGAGCGGCAGCCTGGCACCGGTTTCCAGTATCAATTCGTTGCCGCTGCGCGTCGCCTTCGCGCGATTGAGCGGCGGATCTGAGAAGACGCGGGCGGCGGTCAGGTTGGCCGGGCGATGATACAGCTCGGCCGTCGGCCCATGCTGCGCCACCTGGCCCTGGTACATCGCGATGGTCCTGCCGCCGAGCAGCAGGGCTTCGGCCGGCTCTGTGGTGGCATAGACGAAGATCGATCCGCTGGCGGTGAAGATGCGCGGCAGTTCGTCGCGCAGCTCCTCGCGCAACTTGTAGTCCAGGTTGGCCAGTGGCTCGTCCATCAGCACCAGCTCGGCGCGTTTGACCAGGGCGCGGGCAATCGCGGTGCGCTGCTGCTGGCCACCCGAAAGCTCGGCCGGCAGGCGCTGCAGCATTGGCTCCAGCTTCAGAAGCCGGGCGGCGTCACGCACGCGGCCATCGATCTCGGTTCTCTCCAGCCTGGCGACGCGCAGCGGCGAGGCAATATTCTCATAGACCGAGAGTGTCGGATAATTGATGAACTGCTGATAGACCATGGCGACATTGCGCTTCTGCACCGGTTGGCCGGTGACGTCACGACCATCCACCAGGATCTTGCCGGTGCTCGGCTGGTCGAGGCCGGCCATCAGCCGCAGCAACGACGTCTTGCCCGCCAGTGTTGGACCGAGCAGCACATTGACGACGCCGGGTGTAAGGACCAGCGACGTCTGGGCGAGATAGATCTCGCCGTCGACGATCCGCGTCACATCCTGCAGCACCAGTTCCATCGCTGCGCCTCCTCAGGCCCGCCGCGCCAGCCGGACGGTATCCCGGCGTTCGGCGATCCAGCGATCGAGGATGGCGGCTTCGTCGGCGCTCAGGCGCAGGCCGAGCTTGCTGCGCCGCCACAGCACATCGTCGGCGCTGCTCGCCCATTCCCGTTCGATCAGGTGGTCGACCTCCATCTCGGTCAGGTCATGGCCGAAATTGCGGCCGGGATCGCCACTCGCGGCCTCCAGCATCACGCGCGCATCGGTGCCATAGGCGCGCACCAGCCGCATCGCCCAGGCATCGGTCAGGAAGCCGTAAGTCTGCCGTAGGTCAGCGGCGAGTGCGTTGGCGCCGTCATGGGGCATGTCGCCGCCTGGCAGCGGCGCGGCGGCCGTCCAGGCGGGGGCTACGGTCATATGGTCGGCAACGTGATCGAGCACGGCTTCGGCCAGGCGGCGATAGGTCGTGATCTTGCCGCCGAAAACGGAGAGGAGTGGCGCCTGTCGCCGCGGTGCGTCCAGTTCGAGCACATAGTCCCGTGTGGCTTCTTGCGCGGTTGAGGCCCCATCATCGTATAGCGGTCGGACCCCGGAATAGTTCCAGACCACGTCGGCTGGGCTGATCTCCTGGCGGAAGTATTCATTGGCGGCCCGGCAGAGATAGGCAATCTCCGCTGGCGTCGCCCGCACCTGGGCGGGATCGCCGGTGTAGTCTTGGTCGGTGGTGCCGATCAGGGTGAAATCGTCGAGATAGGGAATGGCGAAGACGATCCGTCCGTCGGCATTCTGGAAGATATAGGCGCGGTCGTGCTCGAACACCCGGCGCACGACGATATGGCTGCCCTGCACCAGCCGTACCCTCGAACTCAGTGGTTTCTCCAGCACGTTTTTCAGCAGGCTGGCGACCCAGGGACCGGCGGCGTTGATCAGCATGCGGGCGGCGACGATCTCGCGCTGGCCGTCCGGCGCTTCCAGCACCAGCCGCCAGATCGAACCGTCGCGTTTCGCCGTCACCAGCCGCGTGCGAGGCCGGATGCTGGCGCCGCGCTTGGCCGCATCGCGCGCGTTCAGCACGACCAGGCGCGCGTCGTCCACCCAGCAGTCGGAATATTCGAACGCCAGGCGATAACCGGCCTTCAACGGCGCGCCGGCAGGATCGCGGTCGAGCCGCAGGCTGCGCGTCGGCGGCAGAATCTTGCGCGTGCCGAGGTGGTCGTAGAGGAACAGGCCGAGCCGCAGAAGCCAGGCCGGCCGCAGTCCGCGATGGTGCGGCAGGATGAAGCGCAACGGCCAGATGATATGCGGTGCCATGTGCAGGAGCACCTCGCGCTCGCGCAGGGCCTCTCGCACCAGGCGGAATTCGTAATGCTCGAGATAGCGCAGGCCGCCGTGAATCAGCTTGGTTGAAGCGGAGGAGGTGGCGCCGGCCAGATCGTGCTGCTCGCAGAGCACCACCGACAGGCCGCGGCCGGCGGCGTCCCGGGCTATGCCGCAGCCGTTGATGCCGCCGCCGCAGATCGCGAGGTCAAACACTGCCCCCACAAATCCTCCCTTCGCCGGCTTTTGCCCGGCAGGTCCAATGGTCCCATTGGTTCGGATTTCACATTAGGGGAAAAAACGAAAGTAAAGATACTACAAACGAAATAGTCGAAACCTCTAATCGAAACTTCCCTCTACCTTTACTAGTTGTGCGTCTGTTTCCTTCACGTCAACTCCGTGGGCATCGAACAGCGTGCGCATCTCTTCGCTGGGCATGCGGTCGGTGACGAAGACATCGATATCGTCGAGATTGGCGATGCGCACGGGTGCCGAGCGTTCGAATTTCAGTCGGTCGGCGACGACAATGACGCGGCGTGCGTTTTCGATGATGGCACGCGACACCCTCACCTCGCGGTAGTCGAAATCCAGCAGGGTGCCATCGACATCGATGGCGGATGTGCCGATCACAGCGGTGTCGACCTTGAATTGCTTGATGAACTCGACAGTCGCGGCCCCCATGATGCCGCCATCGCTCCGCCGTACCGTGCCACCGGCGAGGATGACTTCAATGCGGGGATGTTCATAGAGTTCGGAAGCGACATGCAGGTTGTTGGTGATTACCAGTAGGCTGTCATGACCATGCAGTGCTTTGGCGACCTCTTCGGTGGTGGTGCCGATATTGATGAAGAGCGACGTGGCATTGGCGATCAACTGGGCGGCGGCTTGACCAATCCGCCGCTTTTCCTCTTGCGAAATAAAGCGGCGGGCTTCGTAGCCCACATTCTCGACACCTGAAGCGAGGATGGCGCCGCCATGGATGCGGTTGAGAAAACGTCGATCGCAAAGATCATTGAGGTCTTTGCGTATGGTCTGCGCGGAGACATCGAAGCGCGTAGCAAGATCTTCAACGCTTACTCGTCCGATCGTCTTGGCCAGATTTAAAATCTGACTCTGCCGTCCCGATACTTCTTCAGTCGCCATGATAACGCTGTTCTCCACCAGCCGAGTTTCATCGCATCACAATGTATGCGGTTCATCAGAAGCATGCGCAACCGTGCTCTTCTTGTCGTTGTTTGGCGAACCATCGCCAGGCGCTCAGATATCGTGAAGCCAGAGATCAAATGCCGGACAACACTATGGTAATCATCCCGCAAATTGCGACGCAAGTCTCCGTGACCAGTCGTATCAGAATACCCAGAATTAATTCTTGGCCATGGCAGCGCTTGGCGGAAGTTTGCCGATCTCCATCGGACGGGTTCCCGGGCTCGCTCCGACATCCACGCCGCATCCGGACGGGGCTGCCAGATCTCCGGCTTTTTGCTGATCGGCTTCGTCGGCGTCGACAGCATGGATATCGGGCGTGATCTCGCCCTCAGCTCGCTGGCAGCCGTCATCCTGGGCGGTGTCACATTTGACTCGGGCAAGGAGGGCGTGCTGGGGCCGACCGTCGCGGCACTGATGCAGACATTCAGCTTCAACCTGCTGACCAGCCTGGGTCTGGGTGAACCGGCGAAGCTGATGCTGCAGGGCCTCATTATTGGCGTCGCCGCTGCTGCCTATTCCATCCAGCGCCACTCCTGATCGATTTCCACGACTAGAAGAGAGAAAGACAATGACAGACATCCTGGCCGGTGCAGAACCATTTCGCTTTGAAAGCGCAGGCAAGCCTGCGGTCCTGGTGCTGCATGGATTCACCGGGACAATGCAGAGCATGCGTTACCTGGGTGAGAAATTGCACCGCCGATTTGGCTTCGACATATTGGGGCCACGTCTGAAAGGACACGGCACCTCACCTGACGACATGGCTCTGACGGGTTATCGGGATTGGATCGGATCTGCCGAAGCCGCCCTGCGCGAGCTGGGCGGCGGCTCGCGCAAGGTTTTCATCACCGGCCTGTCGATGGGCGGCACGCTTTGCCTCAATCTCGCCGCCCGGTTTCCGGAATTGGTTGCCGGCATCGTGCCGATCAACGGTTGCGGCGGCAAGCTGGGGCAGACATGTCGGAACTGGTTTTGGCCGGAAACGCTCCAGACCGCATTCCGGGCATAGGGTCGGATATCAAGGCCGAAAACGTATTTGAACTTGCCTACACAGAGGTCCCGGTAAACTGTCTGTGCGAAGCGAGCACGTTAATGGGAGCAACGGGAAACATCCTTCACAAGGTTGTATGCCCGACACTGGTCATCCAGTCCCGCGACGACCACGTTGTTCCACCTTCCAACGGCCCCCTCATCGCTCAGACTGTCGGATCGCGCGATGTTCGATTGCTATGGCTGGCAGATTCCTATCACGTTGCGACGCTGGATAATGATAAGGACTTCATCGTTGAACGCGCCGGCAAGTTCATTTCGGAGATCGCCTCCGATCTCGGCATGATAGTTTAGTATCTTCTGGGGTGCTTGTGTTAGGAAGCGGGAGGCGCGGGACTCCCTGAAAATGAGGCAGGCGGCTTCCGCTTGGCTCTATTTTATGTGCTGTGCCTCTGAGTCTAGGAATTTTGGGCAGACTTAGCATCATCGCCCGAAATCTTGGACTAAGTTAGCGTATCGCGACCCGCTCGGCCGTGAAAACGATCATACTTCTATGACCTAAAGGCCCTTTTGCGGGCGCGTAAAAGCTCAATTTTTGGCTCAGCGTGCATTTAAAAGCTCACGATTTGATGCACATAACAGGCGCCAAATAAGCCTTATTGTATAATAAAAACAACACCTTATGTTACGCAACTGCTTATTTTATGGGTCACGCGACACTGGTTCTGCAATGCAGGGTTCGATGCACAGCGTGCCATCTCTGCTGCACAGGACCGTGCCGCAGCGAATGGCTGGATCGTCGTCGGAATTTCTGCTGATACCAGTCGCGGATGCCTGGCGCCATACAG
>NZ_JANLJJ010000086.1:0-1498 GCF_029255545.1 Ferrovibrio sp.
TCGAGCACCTCGTCGACCCGCCGCCAGACAGAGCGCATGCCCGTGATCGCCTTGAAAATCGACCCCCTCTCGCCATTGACGGACATGGCGGCCAGCGCCACGTTTTCGGCTACCGTCATATCCTTAAAGGCACTGGTCTGCTGGAACGAGCGGGACAGACCTAGCCTGGCGATGGCTGCGGGCCTCCAGCCGGTCACGTCGCGATCCCGGAAGCAGATACGACCGCTACTGGGCGCGATCCGGCCGGATATCAGGTGAAAGAGCGTCGATTTACCCGCTCCGTTCGGGCCGATCAGCGCATGAATCTCGCCGTCGATCACGTCCAGCGTGGCGCCGCGAATGATCTCCGTTCGCCCGAAATTCTTGCGCACGTCTTCCAATGTCAGGATCGGCTTGCTCATGGCCGCCCCCGTACAAGCCGGGCAAGCCACAGTCCAGCCGCGACCGTCACCCCTGCGGCCGCCAGGGCTGCCAATAGCGGAAGGCGCCCTTCATCCGCCTGACCCGTGGTCCGGAAGAACAAGGTTTCAATCACGGTTATCCCGCCGGCAAACGCAACAGCCGATGCTGCGATGGCAAGTCCATATCCCCGGGTAAAGCCGACTGGTCCAAGCCGCCCGAACGTGCGAACGCCTGAGGCAACCACACCGGTAATGCCCTGAGGCGCAAACAGGACGATGAGAATGAAGAGCAGCCCGTAATAGAACACCCAGGCATGGGTGATCTTGGCCAGCGCAGTCTGCATCAGCGTCAGGGCCAGAGCGCCAACCAGCGGGCCAACCGCGCTGGCAGGCCCCCCGACCACAGTCATCAGGAGCACATTCGCCGATGTGGCAAGGCTGACGCTTTCCACGGAGACGATCTCGTAGAGCATCGCCGCCAGCGCACCCGCCCCGCCCGCAATTGGGCCTGCGATCAGCATAACCTTGAAGCGCACCTCTGCGGCCTCAAATCCAAAAAAGCCGATGCGCTCGGCGTTATCGCGGACGCCCCGCGCAAGCAGTCCAAGTGGGGTCTGCGCGACCCAGAGCGCCGCGAGAATCAACAGGCACGACCAGGCGAGCAGCAGCGGATACAGCGTCGGCAGGCGACCATAAGATTGCACCAGCCAGCCGGCAAGACCGGCCCGATTGGTCGAGATCCCAGCCTCGCCGCCGAAAAAGCCAGGAAACATCAGGAAACAGGCGGCGACGAGCTCACCGATGCCAAGCGTCACCATCGCGAACGGGATGCCAGCGCGCCGTGTCGACGGATAGCCAAAGACGATGGCCGCCGTGAAGCCGGCTGCCATGCCCACCAAGGGAACGGCTTCCGCGGGAAAGCCGGCCGTCGCCAAGGCCTTGCTGTTCAGCGCATGCGCCGCGGCAAAAGCGCCAATGCCGAAATAGACCGCGTGACCGAATGACAGCATCCCGGCGCGGCCGTACAGCAACTGATAGGAATAGGCATAGGCCGCCAGAACCCAGACCTGCATGCACAGGGTGAGCCAGTAGCGCGT
>NZ_JANLJJ010000086.1:1598-4101 GCF_029255545.1 Ferrovibrio sp.
AGGCATAGGCCGCCAGAACCCAGACCTGCATGCACAGGGTGAGCCAGTAGCGCGTTCCGATCACGGCGGGAACGAAAGCAAAGGCGGCGACGACCACCAGCAGGACAACATGATTCCGCTTCAGGGAGACCTGCCGCGGAGAGGTTCCGGGCGACGCCGGGCGAACCCAGCTCATATCTCGCGCTCCCCGAACAGGCCACGCGGCCTGAAGATCAGCATCGCTACCATCAGCAGGTAGGGCATGATCGGCGCCACCTGCGATGCCTTGAGCGCCAGCACCGCATCTAGGCCTGACGCAAGCCCGGTCAGCGGTGCGAGCACATCGGATAATCTCACGTCGAGCGCAATGAGGAATGTCTCAAGCGTGCCGATCAGGACTGAAGCGATCAGGGCACCCTTGATGGAGCCAAGGCCGCCAACCACCACGACCACAAAAATGATTGTGCCAAGATGCGCGGCCATCGCCGGTTCCGTCACCAGGACCGCGCCGCCTACGGCTCCGGCCAGCCCGGCCAGCCCGACGCCAAGACCAAAGACCAGTGTGAAGACGCGGCCGACATCATGGCCCAGGCTTTCCACCATTCCCGGATTGGCAAGCGCGGCACGAACCACGAGGCCCGTGCGCGTACGCACAACCAGCCACCAGATCGCGGAAAGCGACAGTAGCGCGACGACGATTACAAAACCTTTATGCATCGGGAAACGCGCGCCAAACAGTTCGAATAATGTGCCGCGCAGCTCAACCGGAACCCGGTAATCCACCGCCCCAAGCCCCCAGACCAGCTTCACGCTTTCTTCGATCAGCAGCACTAGGCCGAAGGTAAAAAGCAGCTCCGGAATATGCCCCCGGGCATGGAGGTGGCGCAGAATATACCTCTCGATCACCATCCCGATGCCGGCGACTATAACCGGAGCCACCACGAGACCGCCCCAGAAGCCCACCTGGCTCGACACGCTGTAGGCCATGTAGGCCCCCAGCATGTAGAGCGAGGCATGGGCGAAATTCATGATCCCCATCAGGCTGAAGACCAGCGTCAGTCCCGCGGCCAGCATGAACAGCAGCAGGCCGTACGACAACGCGTTGAGCAGCGTGACGAAAGCAAGATCCATGGTCGGTTATTGCCTCCCAATCAGGCAGGTTTCTTCATCACGCAGCTATGTGGCAACCTGGTATCCGCGCTGGCATATTTCGCTTCGGTCTTGTAGCCGAACTTCGTGCCCTCAATTCCCATTTTCACGGCCTTCCCATCGGCTGGTGAGAATGTCTGCACGAATAGCGGCGCCATCATCTGGTGGTCGTCGGCCCGCATGGCGACCGGACCAAAGACCCCTTCGATGGTCATGCCCTCCATGGCGCGCGCGACGGCGAGAGGCTCGGTTGAGCCGCTTTTTTTCACCGCAGCGCCAAGCATGTCGATCATGTCGAAATAGGCGGCATGGAACAGCTCCAGCGTCGGATACTTTTCCTTGAATCTCTTGTGGATCGCCTGCATGCGCGGATTCAGCGCATTGAGATCCATTCCGGTCACAAGACGCATCCGGCCGACTCCCGCCTCGCCGAGGGCCGTGGGCGCGCCAAGGGCATTGCCATAATAGGTGTAGAATTTGACATTCAGCCCGGCATCGTTGGCGGCGCGAATCAGCAGGACAAGGTCGGAACCAAAATTGCCGGTGATGATGGTGTCTGCCCCGGCGGCCTTGATCTTGGCGATATATGGCGAGAAATCGCGCACGCGTCCAATCGGATGCAGCTCCTCGCCGACGATCTTCACGTCTGGACGCTTTTCCGCGAGCTGCTGCTTGGCGCTGTTCTGCACCTGGTGACCGAACGTATAATCCTGGTTGATCAGGAATACCTGCTTGACCGTCTTGTCAGCGGCGAGGAAACGGGTCAACGCTTCCATGCGCATGAAAACATGCGGATCAAAGCGGAAATGCCAGAAATTGCAGCGCCCGTTGGTGAAATCCGGATCGATGGCCTGGTGATTGAGATAGAGTATCTCCTTGCCAGGATTGCGTTCGTTATGGCGGCTGATCGCGTCGATCAGCGACACCACCACGGCCGACGTGCCGCCGCCGGTGACATACCGTATACCGTCATCCGCGATCTGGCTGAAAATCGCCTGAGCCTCCTGCGCGGAGCCCTTTGAATCGA
Organism: Ferrovibrio sp.; assembly: GCF_029255545.1. Lineage (GTDB taxonomy): Bacteria > Pseudomonadota > Alphaproteobacteria > Ferrovibrionales > Ferrovibrionaceae > Ferrovibrio. The sequence continues at coordinate 3,754 of NZ_JANLJJ010000086.1, forward strand.
ACAGTTGGATATCCAGTTTCAGGGTTTGCCCGGGACGGGCGTTGAATTCCTCCGCGCCGATTTCCACAGAGCGCGCATTGGTTTCGCCAAGAACGGCAAGTCCACCGGAGAGAATTTCCAGCTGAGCGATCTTCAAACGCGCCGTTTGCGCTAGAAGCGGCAGCGGAAAAGTTGCGGCGGCGACGCCTGCGGCCAAGCCAGACACAATCTGACGACGATTCGGACGAAAACACATTTTCTTCCTCCTTGCTTTATAAGCCGGCCAGCGTCGGCAAGACAAAAGCTAGTAGGAATTTTTCTTCTGATCAATTAAAATTTGACTATTGAATAAAATTTTTTGGCTACTAG
>NZ_JANLJJ010000086.1:4201-16977 GCF_029255545.1 Ferrovibrio sp.
TTTTTCTTCTGATCAATTAAAATTTGACTATTGAATAAAATTTTTTGGCTACTAGAATTCAGCCCCATGCCACTGCCGACATTACAGACCCTCGACGCCTACATCGCCCACTACGCCGCATCGCAGCCTGACCAGGAGGCCGCCGTGTTCGGCAACCTCCGGCTGACATACAGGATGCTGGAGCAGCGAATTGCGACGCTCGCCGCGAAGCTGGCGGCCGATGGCCTGCAGCCTGGGGACCGCGTCGGCGTATTGTCGACGCCGCGGCCCGAATATCTCATCCTGCTCAATGCAATCCTGCGCGCCGGCGGGATCTATGTGGGCCTGAATCCTCGTCATACGGCGCCAGAAATGGCCCATGCCATCGGACTGACGGCGCCACGCCGCGTTTTTGTGCTTCGGGGCGAGGCCGGCGCAGCACTGGTCGACACCCTCCGCGAAGCGGTCGGATCCCTGCAGGCCTGCCCAATCATCACTCCCTTTGCCTCAGTGGACGATCTGCCGAACGGGCAGGAGGTGGGCATCTCCACAAGCACGCGCCAGCGTGATGACCCGGCGGTGATCGTCTTCACTTCGGGAACCACTGGGCGCCCCAAAGGCGCGACCCTGCATCACTCGGGCCTCGTGAACGCCGCGATCTCGCAATGGGAGCATCTGCTGGTCGAACGGGATCATCGCATGCTCAGCAACCTGCCGATCAACCATGTCGGCTGCATCCTGAACCTGACTTTCGGATCTCTGGTCGGCGGCGGCACGCTTGTTTTCCAGGAGAAGTTCGACCCGGCCGAAACCCTGCGCCTGATCGAGGCCGAGCGCATCTCGGTCTGGCTGCAGGTCCCGGCCATGTTCCAGATGGCGACATCGCATCCAAATTTTGCAACGCGTACTCTCTCATCTCTGCAGGCCATTTGCGCCGGAGGTGGGGCGCTGCCCGCGCAAACGCTGGCACGACTGCGCAAGACGGGGGCCCGGATTTATGTGGAATACGGCCAGACCGAGCTAATGAGTACCTGCGCCTTTTCCGATCATGGCACCAGCGACGCGGATCTAGCCACGACGGTCGGGCGTTTTGACCCGCGCTTCAATATCAGGATCGCCGATCCCTCCAACCTCGTCTGCGCTGCTGGCGAAGTTGGAGAGATACAGGCCACCGGCGACTGCGTCATGAAAGGGTACTGGAATGACGAAGGCGCCACTAAAGCCGCGTTCACCACCGATGGCTGGCTGAAAACGGGCGATCTCGCCGCCTTGAGGCCGGATGGACTTGTTGAACTCCGGGGCCGCCTCAACGAGATGATCAAATCCGGGGGCTACAACCTCTATCCCCGGGAGATTGAATTCGCGCTTGAGGCCCATCCCGCCATCGAAGCCGTTGTTGTCGTTGGCCTGAATGATCCCACTTTCGGCGAATCGGCCCATGCCGTGCTCAGCCTGAAACCCGGCATGACGGTATCGCACCAGGAAGCCAAAACCTGGTGCGCCGGATCGCTGGCCAACTACAAGACGCCACGCAGTTTCCGCCGCCTGGACGACCTGCCGCGCTTGCCAAACGGCAAGATCGACCGCCGAAGCGTGAAAGCAATGGCGCCTTCCCTGCCAATCATTTCCTGATCCTGCCGATATTGCCAAGGAGTGCAGATTGATGACCCAGACGCCGATCAACGTTTTGGACGACCCGGATCCGGCCCGCTGGATCGGTCGGGAGATCGGAACATCAAGCTGGATCCGTGTGACACAGCCTATGATCGATGCATTTGGCCGCACCACGAAAGACTGGGACAAGATGCATGTCGATCCAGGCTGGTGCAAAACCAACAGCCCGTTTGGCACGACCATATCATTCGGCTTCCTGACCGTCTCGTTGCTGACGGCCATGCTGAACGAAGTGCTGGCGCGCCCGACCGACGAGGTTGCCACACTGAACTATGGCTTTGACCGCCTGCGCCTGATCTCCCCCGTTCCCGTCGACCACCAGGTGCGCGGGCATTTTGCCCTGAAATCCCTGACCGCGCGCCGCCCGGGACGCTATCAGGCCATCTATGCCGTGACCGTTGAAGCCGAAGGACAGTCAAAACCGGCATTGATCGCCGATTGGCTTGTGGTGACAGACACATCGCGGCCGCGCGCTTCAATCGACATGACCGACGCCGCGGAGTAAGCCGTCGCAGGAGGTGACCATGCGTTTCGGATTCTTGATGTATCCCGGATACGAAGAACTCGACATGATCGGCCCGTGGGAAATCGCCACCATGTGGAAAACCTACGCGGCCGGGCCGGAATGCGTCACCGTCGCACAGAGCCGCGACCCGATGCGTTGCGCAAAAGGCCTGCTCACCGCTGCCGACTATACCTATGAGGATGCCGGAAAGCTCGACTACCTTCTGGTTCCCGGCGGTTTTGCCGCTTTCGAGGAAATGAAGAACGAGCAGACCATCGCCTTCATCAGGGCCTGCGCGACCGAGGCGAAGGCGGTGCTCAGCGTCTGCTCGGGCACTTTCATTCTGCTGGCCGCCGGCCTGCTTGAAGGCGTCGAAGCCACGACAAACTGGAAAGTGATCGACAAGCTGCGCGAGGCGGGCGTGACGGTGATCGAGGAACGCTATGTCCGGGATGGCCGCATCTGGAGCTCAGGCGGCGTTTCGGCCGGTATCGACATGACCCTGGCCCTTGTCGCCCATGAAGCCGGGGCGGAAGCCGCCTGGATAACCCAGTATCAGGCCGAATACTTGCCCGAAGGTAAGCTGTATGGCTCGCTTACGACCTGGCAGGGCGCCCCGGCCTATGCGCGACGGCTGCGGCAGGAGGACTGAGCCATGCGGTTTGACCGTTACCTCGCCGGCTATGCAACCCCGCTGGTCGCGCGGCCCGGCCAGCGGGTCGCTTTTCATCTGAGCGCCGGCGTGCCCAGCTCCGTCCGCGCCCGGGTCGTTCGTCTGGCCTGCCTCAACCTCGAGCCGGCCGGCCCTCCCGAACGGATCGAAGCAGCCGGCTTTGGCCCGCAAACCACCTTGTTCGTTGACGATCAGAGATCGGACCCGGGCGCGCGGCTGGAAGCGGCTCTGCCCAGTCCGCGGAATCTGTCCTGCTTTACGTTCGGGCTGGGCGTAATGCCGACATTGACGGGCGTCGAGCAGAAATTGTGCGTGCTTGGCAGTCAGGTGGATGATTCCGTTGCCCTGCTTCGGGATTTGGACGGCTTCCTGGTTCTGCAGCTCGGCCCGACGAAACTGGAGACAGGGATTCTTCTTCCGATCCATCAGTGGGTGCTGCTTTCAGTGACGGCCGACTGCGCCGAAGGCTGGGCAAAGATCGGTTATCGCCATGTCCAGCCAGGCATGCCGCAACATCGCCAGGCCTCGGCCGGAGAATGCCTGATTGCCTTCCCGGCCATCGCCGGCGGCATTCCCGTGACACATATTCGCATCGCGGCCGGACTGCCTCCTGATCGCGCAGCCTTTGACGGCCGGATCGACCTCCCTATTCTCATGCAGGGCAACCATGACCTGCTACCCCTGCTGGCCGATGACGAGGCGGAGATACGACTTGCGCATCATAGCGACCTTATCTGCGCCTGGAGCTTCAGGGCTTCGCCGGAAGCGTGCCAGACCGATCTGTCGCCGTCACGGATTTTGGCAAATACAACTCATCACCCCCTTACAGGCGTGAAAGGTGCGCGCTGGACCGGCGAGACCCACGACCGGCGCCTCAAACCGGCACATTATTCGGCCGTGCATTGCAACAGCGACGCGATGACCGACGCGCAATGGCGCCCGTCACTTAGTCTCGACCTGCCCGATGACGCGGCAAGCGGCGCCTACGCGCTCGAGATGATCGACGAGCGCAATGAGCGCGCGTTTGCGACATTCTTCGTCAGCGCGGCGGGAGCTGCGCGGAGCAGCGTGGCATTTCTGGCCCCTACCTTTACGTACATGGCCTATGCCAATGCCCCCGAAGCCATGCGGGGCCCGCCTTCGGCGCGCGGCCTTTTGTCGGCGGAAACCTTGCTGGACAAGGCCGATGGCGCCTTCGGCCGCTCGCTTTACGAACGGTTCCGTGATGGCAGCGGCGTTGTCATTACGGGTGAACGCAAGCCGATGCCCGGAATCGGGCCTGATTTCCGGCTCTGGGGATTGCCCGCCGACACGCTGCTGACCGATTGGCTGGAACGGAGCAATGTCAGTCACGACCTGATCACCGATCACGATCTGCATCACCTGGGGGCCGCCGCACTGCAGGGCATCCGGGTCCTGATCACCGGGGCGCATCCGGAATACTGGACGACTCCGATGTGGGATACGCTGTCCGCCTGGCTTGCCGGCGGCGGGCGGCTGCTTTATCTCGGCGGCAACGGATTCTATTGGCGGACATCGATTGCGCCTGATGGGGCGATCGAAGTGCGGCGCGCCGAGGATGGCACCCGCCCCTTCATCGGTGAGCCTGCCGAGTATGTCCACTCCTTCTCGGACGAAGTCGGCGGCCTTTGGCGCAGGCTTGGCCGGCCACCCCAGAGCCTGGCGGGCGTGGGCATGGCCGCACAGGGCTTCAGCCGTTCAACTCATTACCGCAAAGGCAGAGACGCCGCCGACCCGGCAGTGGCCTTCGTTTTCGATGGCGTTAACGAAGATCGGTTCGGAAAAGGCGGCCTGATGGGCGGCGGCGCTTCCGGATATGAAATTGATCGGTATGATATCGGCCTTGGTTCTGACCCAAAGTCCTGGTGGCTCGCTTCTTCAGAAAATCATGCAGAAGACATACTCCGGACGAAAGAGGAGCTTTTGTCCTACGTCCCCCCATTTCGGGATTCAAAGGCTAGGTCCGACATGATCCTCAGCGTGAACAAAGCAGGCGGGGCGGTCTTTTCCGTCGGCTCGATTGCCTGGATAGGATCTCTGGCCGACCCATCAAGCGACGGCGCGGCGGCAAGGATCACGCTCAATGTGATCCGTCGCTTCAGCGATGACTTGCCATTGCCGATGCGGGAGCAATGACATGGCCGCCATGGATTCCTCGAAATCGACCAGTCAGCGAGTTGGCCGCAAGCGTGCCGTACAGCGCGACCGGATTCTTCGAGCTGCGATCGGTGAATTTGCCGCGCGTGGCTATGAGCGCGCGACGATGCAGGATATCGCAACGACGCTCGATATGACGAGCGCGGCCCTGTATTATTATTTCAAGACAAAAGACGACCTTCTGTTCGCGGCGCTGGACAGCGTTCTGGTCGACCTTGTCGAAGCCCTGGTTCTGGCCGTGGAAGCCGCTGTAAGCACTCCGCAAACCCAGCTGCGGGCACTCGTCGCGGCCCATGTCACTTTCGAACTGGAAGATCCGACCGTCGGTCCGCTGGTGAACACCCACCTGTATGGGCCGCGTTACCTCGTCGACATGCTTTCGCCCGCGCAGCAGGCCAAACTGAAAAATCATCAACGCGATATCTACAACCTCTATCGCTCTGTTCTGCAGCAGGGCATGGCGCAGGGGGTATTCTCGGTCAACGACCTGACGCTGGTCATCTTTGATCTTCTCGCCATCGCCCAGTACCCCGTGGTCTGGTTCAGGCCGGGCAGGACCCTCACGATCAATGAGGTTGCCGAGCGACAGGCTGAATTGTCCCTGCGCCTTTTGATCGAACCGAAGAATGGTTTGTAATTGGCGAAAACGCCAGCCGCGCGTTTCGCGTCGCCCAGTTCGCGACTGCTGCGACTTTAGACGGCACGCGGCTTCCCTTCCCCTTGATACAGAGCGTTGAACCAAATCACGGTGAGTTCCTCGGCAAGACGGGCAGGGTCTTTTGCGGCCTCGTCAAAATCGGGGTTCCTGATGACGTACAACTCGCGCAGAACATCGTCGATCATGCATTCCAGCGCCAGAACCCGGAGCTTCAAGGAGATCCTATCCAGGCGCGTTCCGCGGTGGCGAATGGCATGCGCCATGACGCGCTCGGCCCAGAGCCGGTTAACCCGCTGCTTTTCCCTTATGATCTCCGGCATAATATTGTGCAACTCGCGTACCCGCTCCATGAACACTGCGTTCTTGGCGAAGTAGTCGATGTAATAGCGATTCGTGCGCAGGATGCGATCATATGGCTGCATCTGCCGGCCCGGGCGATCCACCAGAACAAGCGTCTGGCTCTGGAAAGCCGTCAGAACCACCCGCACGGCATCGTCCTTTGATCCGACATATTGATAGAGGGCGGCCCGGGAAATTTCGGCGATCTCGGCAATGTGGTCCATCGACAGCGCCGCATAACTTGCCTGCGTCAGCCCCATGGCCGTTGCCCACAGAACCCTGCGGCGGGTGCGCTCTCCCTTGCGCAGTCCGGGTTCCCGGGCGGCGGTGTCGAGAGAGTCGGTGAACCGTGGCGCTGCGGGGATGTCTGTACCGGCAATCAACGCAGAAACCGGCTCTTCCGAATGACTATCTGCCCGGGATGCGGTGTTTCCCGCCATGTCTTTCAGGCTCCTTTGTCGCGGGTCTGGAAAAGCACGTTGACAGAAACTGACGCTCGTGTCAGCTTATCAAAACTGACACTAATGTCATATATTTGACTGCCGGGGAGGAGTTCGAGATGAAAACCAAGGGGAAGCTCACGCGTCGCTCGCTGCTGGTTGCGGGCTCGGCCGGCCTTTCGGCGCTGGCCATGCCGGCCATCATCCGGGCGCAAACGAAGCGGAAAATCGTGGTGCGTGATCTCGGCATCGGCAGTTCCTTCATGGATGCCTATGGCCGCCCCTTCACCGAGGCCACCGGCATCGAGGTGCAGCCTGTCACCGGCGCCAATGACCCCTTCGGCCAGATCAAGCAGATGGTCCAGACCAGGACTTATACCTGGGACATGTCGATCGTTTCCCGACAGATTGCCAACCAGCTCGCGGCCGATGGCGCGGGGTATCTTGAACCGCTGAACATTGATGCGGCGCCCGGCTGGAAAGCACTGCCGGACATGTTTCGCTCACCCGTCTATGCCGGCAACGACGTGGTCGCCACGGTACTCGGCTACCGGACCGACACAGTGAAAACGCCCCCCAAAAGCTGGGCGGATTTCTTCGACACGAAAAAGATTCCCGGCCGCCGGGCGATGCGCCGTTCGCCGGTCGACACGCTCGAGCAGGCGCTGCTGGCCGATGGCGTCAGCGGCGACAAACTCTTCCCGCTCGACTTCGATCGCGGCTTCAGGAAACTCGACGCGGTCAGAAAAGACATCGGCGTGTGGTGGACCTCCGGCGCACAGTCCACCCAGTTGCTGCAATCCGGCGAAGTCGACATGTGCCCGACCTGGAACGGACGCGCTCAGGCCGCGATCAAGTCCGGCGCCCCGGTCGCCATCATGTGGAACCAGTCCCTGTGGCAGTCCGAAGGCTGGGTGATCCTGAAAGGCGGTCCCAACGCCGACCTCTGCCGCGAATTTATCAAGTTCGCGCTGGCGCCTGAGCGACAGGCGGTTTTCGCGGCCGCCACCGGCTATGGGCCAACCATTCCGGACGCCGTCAGCAAAATGGACCCGGCGGTCGCCAAAACGCTGCCGACGCACCCCGACAATCGCGCTGGCGCCATTCTCGTCGATGTCGATTTCTGGACACAAACACGGGAAGTGGCCACGGAACGGTTCAACCGCTGGGTTGTTGGTTGACCGGCAGCGGTAACCCCAGCCACCCTTTGACATGACGGGCCGCCGTTCCGGCGGCCCTCCAGCAGCGACGGCAATCCCTTGTCCCAGCCCAAGCTAGACATCATCGGCATCACGAAGCGCTATGGCCATGCCACGGCGCTGGAACCAACCAGTCTGGCCGTCGAGGCTGGCGAGTTCATGACCCTGCTCGGTCCATCAGGCTCGGGCAAGACCACGCTGCTGATGATGATAGCGGGACTGACCGAACCCTCGGGCGGCGTGATCCGGCTCGATGGCAGTGATATCACCGCGCTACCCGCTTATCGGCGCAATATCGGGGTGGTGTTCCAGAACTACGCGCTCTTCCCCCATCTCACCGTTGCCGAGAATGTCGCTTTTCCCCTGCGCATGCGCCGCCAGAGCGATGACGCCATCCGCAGCGCGGTCGCCCGGGCGCTTGACCTTGTCCGCTTGCCGCATCTTGCGGCGCGACTGCCCAGGGAGCTTTCCGGTGGCCAGCAGCAGCGAGTTGCTTTCGCCCGTGCCATCGTCTTCGAACCTGAAATCGTCCTCATGGATGAGCCGCTCGGCGCCCTCGACAAACGGCTGCGCGACGAACTGAAACTGGAAATTCGCAGGCTGCACCGAGACCTCGGCACCACCATCGTCTACGTCACGCATGATCAGGAAGAGGCGATGCTGCTCTCCGATCGCATCTGCCTGATGAACAATGCCAGGATAGAGCAGCTGGACCTGCCTACCGCACTCTACGAGCGGCCGAAGACCCGTTTTGCCGCCGAGTTCGTCGGCGAAAGTAACATCCTCACCGGCCGCGTTGAGCCTGCGGGCATCGTTGCCGGAGGCCTGCACCTGCCCACAGCCCATCTGTCGCTCCTGCCCGGTCCCGGCGCCGAAGCTTCCGTCCTGATCCGGCCCGAGCGCATTGCGCTGGGAGCCACCGGAGAGCGCGGGCTGGCAATGACCGGCATCGTCACCGAGGTTATCGGCCTGGGCGGCACCCGGCGCCTGGTCGTCCGGGTCAACGACGCGATCGAACTTACCGTTCTGACCTTCAGCGGCGACAAACCGGTCGCCGCCGGGGAAACCGTATCGCTCACCGTGGCGGCCGAGGACATCGTTCCCCTGGCGTCCGGGAAACCCTGAAATGAAGCCCCGCGCGTGGTCTTCCGTCTTGCTGCTCACACCGGCCGGTCTGTTGCTGGCCGCTTTCTTCATTGCGCCGATCGGCCAATTCCTGCAGCAGGGTTTCCTTGATCGCGAAGGCGGCTTCACGCTCTCCCACGCCCTTCGCCTCCGGGAGGCCGGCACCTATGCCGATGTCATGTGGACATCGCTGACGATATCCTTCTGGGTGACCGTATTCAGCATTCTGTCCGGTTATCCGGCCGCTTATGTGCTGGCCAATGCCGACCGGCGCGGCAAAGGCTTCTGGGCGCTTTTCATCCTGCTGCCCTTCTGGTCCAGCTTCCTTGTGCGCACCTTCGCTTGGATTGTGATCCTCGGCAGGCAGGGGCCGGTTAACGCGGCCCTGCTGGCTGCCGGCATTTCGGACCGACCGCAGGAACTGCTCTATTCCTGGGGCGCCGTCATCATCGGAATGACGAACGTGCTGGTGCCATTCGCCATCCTCACCATGGTTGGCGTAATGGAGCGTATCGACAAGACCCTGATGACTGCCGCCGGCACACTCGGCGCCCGGCCGGTCCAGGCTTTTTTCCGCATCTATCTGCCGCTGTCGATGCCTGGCGTGACCGCCGCGGCCCTGCTCGTCTTCATTACGGCGCTCGGATTCTTCATGGCGCCGGCGCTGCTGGGCAGCGCGCGGGAAACCATGATCACGCAGTTGATCATCCAGCAGGTATCCGACCTGGTGAACTGGCACTTCGCGGCGATCCTGTGCCTTCTGCTCCTCGCCGCCTCCCTGATCCTGTTCGCGGTCTTTGATCGACTGGTCGGCGTGTCGGCCCTGTCGGGCACCGCCAGCTTGGAAACAGGGCGGCAGGCGCGCTCGGGCGCGAACCATGCCGCCTATGCGATCTCGGCCGCCATCGGCGACGCCCTCGCCGCAGTGGCGGAAATGCTCGGACTTTCCCCGCCCCGCACCGCTGGCCTGGCCCTGCGCACCAGGATATGGGCTATGTTCGTGGTGCTGTTCCTCGTCGCGCCGCTCCTGCTGCTGGTGCCGGTTTCTTTTACCGGAAACACCTACCTGTCATGGCCACCGGTCAATCCCGGCCTGCGCTGGTACAGCCAGGTCCTCACGTCGCCGGCCTGGCTGTCCGCGGCGGCCCGCTCCTTCATCGTCGCACTCGCAACTGCCGCCGTGACGGTCGCCATCGCCGTGCCGGCCGCTTTCGCCTTCCTGCGGCTGTCGGGACGTTCTGCCAGCGCGGCCTTCGCGCTGCTGATCTCGCCGCTGCTGGTTCCGCGCATGGTAATCGCCGTGTCGTTGTTCTACGTTTTCGCCCAGCTCGGCTTGGTCGGGACGGCGACCGGCCTAGTAATCGGTCATGCCATCATTGCACTGCCCTATGTCTTCATCGCCGTCATCGCGGTGCTCAAGACCTATGACCGCCGCCTCGATCAGGCCGCTGCCTCGCTCGGCGCCTCGCCGCTGCGGACCGCGCGCCACGTCACGCTACCGGTCATATCAGCGGGCATCATCTCGGCCGCGCTGTTTGCCTTCATCATCTCGCTTGATGAACTCAATATTGCGTTATTCGCCGCCGGCGGCCTGCAATCGACCCTGCCCAAGATGATGTGGGACGAGGCAACCCTGCAATTCTCACCCCTGCTGGCAGCGGCCTCCACCCTGGTTCTGGCGATCATGAGCGCCGTCGTCCTGCTCGCCGCCCGCCTGAGATCTTCCGTCTGAGAGAAAGCACCATGCCCATCACCTATTCCAAGGACGGCGCGATTGCGACCTTCACCATCGACAATGGCAAGGTCAATGTCTTCACGCCGGCCATGCACAGGGAGCTCTATGAGGCGCTCGTCGACTTCGGCCGCGATCCGGACATTCGCGTCGGCATTCTGGCCGGCAGCGCGGGCAAAAGCTTCTGCGCCGGCGACGATATCCGCGCTCCGCTTCCCGGCCTGACGCCTCGTGAGGCGCTCGAGGCGCATCTCTCGCCGCATACCCATGAAGCACGCATCGGCCTGACGCGGCCGGGCTGGGAACAGGATGTGATGCGCCTGCGGCGGGTCAAGCCGATAATCGGCGCGGTGGATCATTACTGCCTCGGCCAGGGGATGATCTACCTTTTGCTGCTCACCGAGATCCGCATCGCGACGCCGCGGACGCAGTTCGGCTTCCCGGAAATCGCCTATGGCATGGGCGGCGCCGGCGCGATCACGCGCCTGGGCCGCCATATCCCGCAGGCCATAGCGATGGAGATGCTGCTGCTCGGCGAACGGATCGATGCCGAGAAGGCTCTGTCGGCCCACCTGGTCAACCGCGTCGTGCCCGCCGACCAGCTATTCGCCGAGGCACGGACCATAGCCGGGAAAATCGCCGCCCATCCAGCGGTTGCGGTGCAGGTGGAACTTGACGCCTACAATCGCGCGATGGACATGCCGCGTGAGCAGGGCATCGATTATGCTGGCACGCTGTTTCGCTTCCAGCGCGTCGCTTATGACGTGCCACCCGCCGCGACTGGGTTTTTTGACGGCGGGAACGGAACCGGGGGCCGGTGATGGCGGCATCCTTGACTATCGCAGCGCTCGTCGCGGCCGAGAAGAGCCGCATCCGGGCCTCTGAGACGTCTTTCATCACCACCACGATCGGTGCCTTCTGCGCCCGCCGCTGCGGCGAGTTGGCCGACCAGCCCTTTCTGCATGTATTCGAGCGCGGCGAGACCGCCAGTTACGCCGAGGCCGACCGCCGCGCCAATGCCCTTGCCCAGGCCCTGCTTTCGCTGGGGATCGGCAAAGGCGACCGGGTTGCCGTGATGCTACCCAACCGTATCCTTTATCCGTTGGTCTTCCTGGCGCTCGCCAAGATCGGCGCCGTGCACGTGCCGGTCAACACGCGCTATACGCCGCGCGAGATCGCTTATGTGACCGGCGATTCCGGCGCCACGGCACTGGTGATAGACCCGACGTTTCTCGACACGCTGGCCGCCATCGAGGATAAGGCGGCCATTCCGCCGGCCGGCCGGATACTGGTGCCGGATCGCGCCGCGCCGGCCGACATGGTCGACCTTGACGGGCTGGTCGCGCGCCAGCCGATGCATGCACCCGTCGTACATGGCATCCAGCCCGACGATCTCATGAACATCCAATATACCTCGGGAACGACCGGCTTCCCCAAGGGCTGCATGCTCAGCCATGACTACTGGATGGTCCTCGCCCAGGCAGCAGCATCGTGGGATGCGGCGCCGCCGGCGCGACTGCTGACGGCGCAGCCTTTTTTCTACATGGACCCGCAATGGCATCTGCTGAAGACAATGCTGGTCGGCGGCACCTTGTTCATGGCTCCGCAACTCTCGTCCAGTCGCTTCATCGACTGGGTCAAGCAGCACCGCATCGAATGGTGCCAATTCCCCATCCTCATGACCCGTCAGCCCGAAGCGGCCGACGATTCGACAACCGCCCTCAGGCAGGTTGCGACATTTGGCTGGGATGGCAAAACCTGTCGCGCATTCAGACGCCGCTTCGGCGTGATGGCACGCGAGGGTTTCGGGATGACGGAAATCGGGCTGGGAACCTACATGACACCTGCCCTGGAGCCGATGTTCGATTCCGGATCGGTCGGCCTGGACGCGCCCTTCCGCCAGACCACCCTGCGCGATGAATCCGGCGCCCCCGTTCCGATTGGGCAGCGCGGGGAATTGTGGGTGCGCGGCCGCGGCCTGTTCCAGGGCTACTGGAACAGGCCCGATGCCAACGCGGACGCCTTCCGCGACGCCGGGGATGGCGGCCCGCCCTGGTTTCGGACCGGCGACCTGTTCGAGGCTGATGCGCATGGCTTCCTGTGGCTGGTTGGCCGCCTGAAGGACATGATCCGGCGCTCCTCGGAAAACATCGCCGCCCGCGAGGTCGAGGCGGTGATCCGCGAACTGCCGCAGGTTGAAGATTGCGCCGCCGTGCCAGTGCCAGACGTCAAGCGCGGCGAAGAGGTCAAGATCTATGTTCAGCTCAAGGATGG
>NZ_JANLJJ010000086.1:17077-24118 GCF_029255545.1 Ferrovibrio sp.
TGGTGCACCCGACAAGATTCGAACTTGTGGCCTCTGCCTTCGGAGGGCAGCGCTCTATCCAGCTGAGCTACGGGTGCCTGGATATCGGGCCGGCGGGGCCGGCGGCCGGACCATAGCCGAGAGCCGAGCCGGAAAGCAAGGCGGGCCGCCTCATGGGCCACGGCGCCAGAGGCCCGGAAAGACAGGCAGATTCCGCATCCCGCAGCCGACAGCCACGCCGGCCGGAGATTTGGACTCTTACAACACCGGCTTTGCGTCGCGGGGCGCGTGTTTTGCGTCGTTTTGCGATGGTTTTGCTATGCTATCCTCTTGATTTCATTGGAACGGGTACGCGCGGCCGCCGCCTGCGCGCGTTGCCGGCCCGGATCACATAGTACATAAAGCGAACATTACAAGGCAGGGCCGGTGGCCTTTACAGCCTGCCGCTAAAGCCTGGCCGTCACCAGCCAGTCCCAGGGTTTCTCGGCACTCAGCTCCCTGGGCGGGCGGATGCTGTGGCAGGCCCAGGAATATTCCACCTTGCGCGCGCGAATGGCGCGGAAGCCGAGCGCACCAAGTTCGCGCTTGAGCTCGGCGGCCGTAAAATGTTTGGTCGAAACCCCGTCGATGGACACGCCGCTGCTGCCATCGGGCGCGTCGGGTTTGACGATGATGCGCGGCGCGGCGGCGTTACGCTCGGCCCTGGCCAGCAGTCTGGCCGACCCCAGAGCCGGCACCACCAGGATGAGCCTGCCCTTTTCGCGCAGCAGGGCGCGGGCGGAATCCAGCACGCCCTGCCAGATGGCGCGGCGCGGATGGATGGCGGCATTGGCGCAGAGCACGGCATCGAAGCGGCCGCGCCAGGATTGCAGCGCGGTGCTGGCGACATGCACCGCGATATTGCCCTGCCCGCGCGTCTTTTGGCGTGCGACATCGACGCAGGCGGCCGACTGCTCGAAACCATGCACCTGCCCGAACAGGCGGCCCAGCGCCGGCAGATAGATGCCGACGCCGCAGCCGAAATCGGCGATTGATGCCTTGGCATCGGCCGCGTCTTTCAGCGCCGAGAGGATCACGCCTTTGCGGTCGTTGTGGAAGGAGGAAAAGATTTCCTCTTCCCAGTTGGTGGCGGCGGCATCCCAGTACTGGCCCGACTGGCGGCTGGGAAGCGATTGAACAACAGTGCCATCCATGACGCTGTCCTCCTCGTTGCGCCGCCGCGACTCGCGGCGACCGGTGGAACATCACGTCGATCAGAATCGGTTGGGGTTAAGAGGAGGTTAAGACCGGGTAGTGAAATCCGGCGGCAATCCGCGCATGCCTTGTGCCTGATCAACCTCATTCCGTGTCGCCATCTCTTCACCAGAGCGCAGATCGCGCGCATGCCCGCGTATCGCCGTCGGCGGAAAGCCGAAGCGGTCGCGGAAGCGGATGGCGAAGCGCGAGGCCGATTCATAGCCCACTTCAAGCGCGATGCGGTTGACGGCGAAATCCGTCGATTGCAGCAGCACCATCGCGGTTGACATGCGTACGTCTGTGAGCAGGTCGCCGAGCGTGGTGCCTTCGGCGGCCAGGCGCCGGCGCAGCGTGGCTTCGCTCATCGCCAGGCGTTTCGCCACAATGGCGGCCGTCCAGGACGCGGCAAGGTCGGTCACGAACAGCCGGCGCAGTTTCATCGCCAGGGTGACGTCTTCGGTTGGTGAAAAACGGATGCCGCGATGGGCCAGCCAGAGCAGCATCTCGGCCACCCGGTGTGCGGCCACATCCTCAGGGATATGCCGTGTATTCGTTATGGCCGCGATGGCACGATCGAAGGCGGCGGTGAAATCCGCGTCGAGCCGATCCAGCACGGCCGCCCCGGCCAGCGGAGGGGCCAATGCCGTCGCGTTCCGCTCAAAACCTTCGATCACCGCCGGGCCCCAGATCAGCCAGCACGCTTCATAGAGGCCCCGGTCGGACAGGCGATTGGTGACATCAAACGTCTGGCCGCCGGCAATGGCGATGGCCTCGCCGCCCCGGATCGACCATAACCCGCCGGCGGATTGCAGCGTCTTGGCACCGTGGCGCAGCAGAATCAGCGCCGGACGGTCGTTGACGATGCGGCTGAAGCGCAGATCGCCGCGCTGGACGACGCGCGCGGTGAGCCCGACGCCGGGGCGCGCCAGAATGCCCTGGCCGTGCGGGTCAGTTCCATCCTGGGCATCGCGCGCATCCGTCATGCCACGAGCATAACCCAGACGCAGGCCCCGGGAAGTGTTCATGACCGTCAGGCCAGCACGGTTTCCAGATCAAGCCCGGGCTCGGCCTTCTGCATGGCGCGCTGGAAAGCGGGGCGCGCCCCGATGCGCTGGAGATAGGCGCGGATATGGGGATAGGGGCCGATATCGCGGCGCGAGAAGAATCGCATGGTGGTGAGCGGAAACAGGATCATGATGTCGGCGGCAGTGAAATCATCGCCGCCCAGATAGGGCACGCTCCCGAGCCGTTCCTCGATCAGGTCGTAGGCGCGGTCAAAGCGCGCGCGCAGAGCCGTCGTCACGCCATCCGGGTTACCATCCATGCGGCTGACCATCGAATCGATCAGCGCGGCCGGCATGAACGAGCCATTGGCGAAGTGGAACCAGAACAGGAAATCGGCATAGCCGGGCGCGCCATGTCGCAGGATCAGCCGGCCATTGCCGTAGGTCTGCGCGATGTATTCGACGATGGCGCCGGATTCGCCCAGCACGAGGCCGCCATCATCGATCACCGGCGCGGTGCCAAACTGCGTCAGCGCGCGATAGGCGGCCGGGGCCAGCCGGGTCTGCGGGTCGCGGTCGTAGCGCCTGAGCTGGTAGGGGATGCCCAGTTCCTCGCAGAGCCAGACGACGCGGTCGGATTGCGAGATGCCGAGGTGATGGACAATGAGCATGGGGCGGGCCTTTCCGTTGAGGACCCGTCCACAGATAGACAGTTTCGGCCAGGCCGTTGTGCCGCGCCGCTCGATTTCTGTGCCGATCCGCTCAAGGCACCGAAAATGGCTGCCGCAATGGCGACTGTTACGCCGCCCGGCTGCGCGTCAGCTCCAGGAACAGGTCTTCCAGGTCGGCTTCCTGGGTGGAGAGATCGTGGATGGCGAGCCCGGCCTGCTGGATGCGGGCCAGCACCGTGGAAAACGGCTGCTGGCTGGGGCGGTAATGCAGGCGCAGGCGGCGGGGACCGAGCAGTTCGGCATTGAGTTCCGCAAGCGAAGGCGGCACGGCGGCCAGATCGGCATCCAGGGTGACGATCACATCCTTGCGGTCGAGCCGCGAGAGCAGCTTCGGCGTCGCGTCATGGGCCACCACGCTGCCATGGTTGATGATGGCGATATGGTCGCAGAGCGCCTCGGCCTCTTCCAGGTAATGGGTAGTGAGCACCACCGTGGTGCCGGCGCGGTTGAGCTCGCGCACATAGGCCCAGAGCTGCTGGCGCAGCTCGATATCCACGCCGGCGGTGGGTTCATCCAGTACCAGTACGGGGGGATTATGCACCAGCGCCTTGGCCACCAGCAGGCGGCGGCGCATGCCGCCCGACAGCGTACGGGCATAGGCATTGGCCTTGTCGGAGAGGCCCACGGCGGCGAGGATTTCATCGGTGCGGCGCTCGGCTTTCGGCACGCCATACAGGCCGGCCTGGAATTCCATCGCCTCGCGCGGCGTGAAAAACGGATCGAGGTTGAGCTCCTGCGGCACCACGCCGATGGCGGCCCGTGCCCGGCGCGGATCGGCGTCGATATCAAAGCCCCAGATCGCGGCGGACCCTGAGGTCTTGCGCACCAGGCCGGCCAGGATATTGATCAGCGTGGACTTGCCGGCGCCGTTCGGCCCGAGCAGGCCAAAGAAAGAGCCGCGCGGGATATCCAGCGCGATGCCATTCAGCGCGCGCTTTTCGCTGCGCGTTCCGGCCCCGTAGACCTTCACCAGGTCGCGGACGGAAATGGCCGGCGAGGCAGAGCCGGAAACGGCGGCGGATTCGGACATGGTCTGGAGCCTTATGGGCCTGAAAGACTGGCGGAACGGGGCCTGCTGGGGTAGGTATCGCGGTAGGTACCACCGGGCGGGGAACGGGTCAAACCGACCCCTGCCCTCCAGACCGGATTTCGCCCTTTTCTGCGGAGTGTAACGATGCAATCCCCGGCACGTGCCCCTGTTGAAACCATCGAAGTGGATAGCCCCGTGGTGGCCTGCGACGGCGGTGCCAGTAGTGTGGGGGGGGCTCTGGGCCATCCGCGCGTCTACCTGAACATGGGCGAGAAGCACGAGATCGACTGCCCCTATTGCGGCCGCCTCTATGTGCTGAAAGAGGGCGCACACGCCCACGGCCACTGACCGGGCCCGCGTTTCAGGGCATGGCATCCAAACACCGCCTCTATCTGGTCGACGGCTCGGGCTATATCTTCCGGGCCTATCACGCGTTGCCGCCGCTGACGCGCAAGTCCGACGGCATGCCGGTGGGCGCCGTGTCGGGCTTCTGCAACATGCTCTCAAGCCTGCGCGACAAGGCCGAGCATGACGAGGCCGTCAGCCACATGGCGGTGATCTTCGACGCCGCGCGGGCGAATTTCCGCAACGAGATCTATCCCGAATACAAGGCCAACCGCGCCGAGACGCCGGAAGACCTGATTCCACAATTCGAGCCGATCCGCCGCGCCACCCGCGCCTTTGGCCTGGCCGCCATCGAGAAGGACGGCTTCGAGGCCGACGACCTGATCGCCACCTATGCCAAGCTGGCGCGCGCGGCGGACATGGAGGTGGTGGTCGTTTCCTCCGACAAGGACCTGATGCAGCTTGTGCGCGACGGCGTCGGCATGCTCGACCCGATGAAGGACCGCGCCATCGGCCCTGACGAGGTAATGGAGAAATTCGGCGTTGCGCCCGACAAGGTGGTGGACGTGCAGTCGCTGGCCGGCGACAGTACCGACAACGTGCCCGGCGTGCCCGGCATCGGCATCAAGACGGCGGCCGAGCTGATCAACACGTTCGGCGACCTCGATACGCTGCTGGCCCGCGCCGCCGAGATCAAACAGCCCAAGCGGCGCGAAACCCTGCTGACCAATGCCGACAAGGCGCGCGTCTCGCGCGAGCTGGTGCGGCTGAAAGACGACGTGCCGCTCGATCTGGGCCTCGATGCCCTCACGCTCGGCCCCGTGGAATGGCCGAAGCTGAAAACCTTCCTCGACGAGATGGAATTCCGCAGCCTGACCAGCCGCATCGAAAGCCGGCTGAAACTGCGCGGCACGGCAGACATGGATGGCAATGGTCCACGCAAGGCGCCGGCGCCGGTCGCTTTCGAAGGCGAAGGCGGGCCGGAAACGCCGCCGTCAACGGACAAGCCGGCCAGCTATACGCTGGTGCAGGATATCGACAGCCTGCGCGGCTGGATCGCACGCGCCACCGAAGCCGGCATCGTCGCGTTTGATACCGAAACCACCAATCTCTCGCCCACCCATGCCGAACTGGTGGGATTCAGCCTCAGCATCGAGCCCCATGAGGCCTGCTATGTGCCGGTGGGGCATATACCGCCCGGCGGCGGCGGGCTGGATTTGAGCGGCGAGGGCACGCCGAAGCAGATAACGCTGGACGATGCGCTAGCTGAACTCAAACCCTTGCTGGGCGATCCGAGCGTGCTGAAAATCGGCCAGAACATCAAATACGACATGGCGGTGCTGGCCAAATACGGCCTGGAGATCGTGTCCTACGACGACACCATGCTGATCTCCTATGTATTGGATGCCGGCAAACACGGCCACGGCATGGACGAACTTTCCGAGCTGCATCTGGGCCACAAGCCGATCAGCTATGACGAGGTGACTGGCACCGGGCGCAGCCGCATTTCCTTTGCCGAGGTGGCGCTGGACAAGGCGCGCGACTATGCCGCCGAGGATGCCGATATCACCCTGCGGCTTTATCATGTGCTGAAGCCCCGCCTGCTGGCCGAAAAACAGGTGACTTTGTACGAGACGGTGGAACGTGGCCTGCCGACCGTGGTGGCTGCCATGGAATGCGCCGGCATCAAGGTCGATCCCGCCGAGCTCAATCGTCTCTCTGCCGATTTCGCGCAGCGCATGGAGGCCTTCGAAAAGAAGGCGCATGACCTGGCCGAGGAAAACTTCAATATCGGTTCGCCCAAGCAGCTGGGCGAAATCCTGTTCGACAAGATGTCGTTGCCCGGCGGCAAGAAGGGCAAGACCGGCGCCTATTCCACCGGGGCCGACGTGCTGGAGGAACTGGCCGCGCAGGGACATGAGCTGCCGCGCGTGGTGCTGGACTGGCGCCAGCTGCAGAAGCTGAAAAGCACCTATACCGACGCGCTGGTGGCCTCGATCAATCCGCGCACCGGGCGGGTGCATACCTCGTATTCGATCTCGTCCACCAATACCGGGCGTTTCGCTTCCAACGATCCGAACCTGCAGAATATCCCGATCCGCAGCGAGGAAGGCCGCAAGATCCGCCGCGCCTTCGTGGCCGAGCCGGGTCATGTGCTGATTTCGGCCGATTATTCGCAGATCGAGCTGCGCATCCTGGCCCATATCGCCGATATCGGCGCGCTGAAGCAGGCCTTCCGCGACGGCGTCGACATCCACGCGCTGACCGCATCCCAGGTGTTCAACACGCCGGTGGAAGGCATGGACCCGATGGTGCGCCGCGCCGCCAAGGCGATTAATTTCGGGATCATCTACGGCATGAGCGCCTTTGGCCTGGCGGCCCAGCTCGGCATCCCACAGCGCGAGGCGCAGAGCTACATCGAGGCCTATTTCCAGCGGTATCCCGGCATCCGCGACTATATGGACCGCACGAAACGCCAGGTGAAGGAGCAGGGTTACGTTTCAACCCTGTTCGGCCGGCGCGTGCATTTCCCCAACATCAACACGAAAAATCCAGCCGAACGCGCCTTCCTGGAACGCGCCTCGATCAACGCGCCGATCCAGGGCTCGGCCGCCGACATCATCAAGCATGCCATGGTGAAGCTGCCGGCAGCCCTTGAGAAAGCCGGCCTCAAGACCCGCATGCTGCTGCAGGTGCATGACGAACTGGTCTTCGA
>NZ_JANLJJ010000087.1 GCF_029255545.1 Ferrovibrio sp.
GTCGAGGATTACCTGAAATCCTGCGGCTTCAGCACCACGCGCAACAAGCCCTATGCCGGCGGCTACATCACCCAGTATTACAGCCGCCGCGACCAGGGCCTGCACAGCCTGCAGCTCGAGATCAACCGCGACCTCTACATGGACGAGACGCGCATCGAAAAGGCCGGCGGCTTCAATCGCGTGCAGAGCGCCATGAGCGGCCTGGTCGAATTGCTGATCGCCTCGGCCAATCCCGATTTCCTGAAAGAGTGACGCCATGACCGCGCGACGCCTCGGTTACCTGCTGGCCTTCGCGCTGTTCGCCACCTGCAGCCAGACCATCCCGGTGGATACGGCGCGCGCCAGCGATACGGCCAAGGCCGCCGAGGCCGCCGAAGTGGGTGATGCCGGCCAGGGCCGCATGCTGGCCGACCGCTGGTGCGTCGCCTGCCACGGCACCGCCTCGCGCGGCAACGACGCGGCGCCCTCCCTGCCGCGCCTGATGCGCGGCCGGCCGAATGACGAGGCGCGGCTGCGCTCCTGGCTCGCCGCGCCGCACCCGCCGATGCGCGGCATCGAGCTGTCGCGCCAGCAGACCGAGGACATCATCGCCTGGCTGCGCCAGCTCAGCCGGGATTGAAACCCACAAAATGATCGTCATGCGCGGACCCAAGAGGCTCTTCTTGGCCGCGCATCCACGTCTTTCTTTTCGCAGAACCGCGTGGATGCCCGGCACTAGGCCGGGCATGACGGTTGCTACTGTTATGCCTGCGCCGCCTGCTCCAGCGGCAGGGCCGTGGTCTGCTTGATCCGGTGCAGCACGATGCTCGATCGCACGCTGCGCATGCCCGGCACGCGCAGCAGGCGGGTCGAGAGGAAATCGGCGAAGGCTTTCAGGTCGGGCGCCACGATGCGCAGCACGAAATCGGCTTCCCCGGTCACCGACCAGCATTCCAGGATTTCCGGACAGGCCACCACCACCTGCTCGAACCCCTGCACGATGCCTTCGGCATGGCGCTCCAGCGATACCGCCGTGAAGGCCAGCACGCTCAGGCCCACCGCCTCGGGCCGCAGCAGGGCGGCATAACGCTCGATCACGCCCTCCTGCTCCAGGCGGGCGAGCCGCCGGCTGATCTGGCTGGCGCTCAGGCCCACCGCATCGGCCAGGGCGGCGTTGGGCGCGCGGCCATCCTGCTGCAGGGCGGTGAGCAGGCGCAGGTCAAAGACATCCAGGTCGGGCGTCATGCACGATTCCTCCGGTTTTCCAATCAATATGCCATTTTCATGCACATGGCGACCGGAATTCGCGTCATGTTGCGGAGTTTTTGCGCAGCATTTGCGATATCCTTGCCACAGGAAAAGACGGCAAACGGGAGGCTGCCATGGTGGCACAAGAGCATCTGGCCGATCTGGAGATCGCCGCCGACTATACCCATGCCCAGCCGTTGGAGCGCTACACGGCCGAGGACCATGCCGTGTGGCGAACCCTGTTTGCGCGCCAGGCGGCCCTGCTGCCCGGCCGGGCCTGCCCGGAATTCCTTGCTGGCCTGAAGGGGCTGGGCGTGGCGGCCAGTTATGAAAATGGCGGCGGCGTGCCCGATTTCGAGCGCCTGTCCGATGTGCTGGAAAAGGCCACCGGCTGGCGCATCGTCTGCGTGCCCGGGCTGGTGCCCGACGACATCTTCTTTGGCCATCTGGCGGCGCGCCGCTTTCCGGTCACCTGGTGGATCCGCCGTAGCAGCCAGCTCGACTACATCCAGGAACCCGACGCCTTCCACGACATCTATGGCCATGTGCCGCTTTTGATGAATCCGGTCTTCGCCGATTACATGCAGGCCTATGGCGAGGGCGGGCTGAAGGCGGCGGGCCTGAACGCGCTGCACCGGCTGGCGCGGCTCTACTGGTATACGGTGGAATTCGGCCTGATCGAAACGGCGGACGGCCTGCGCATCTACGGCGCGGGGATTCTGTCGTCGAAAAGCGAAAGCGTGTTCTGCCTCGATTCAGCGGCGCCCAACCGCGTGCGCTTCGACCTGCTGCGGCTGATGCGCACTCGCTACCGCATCGACACCTTCCAGAAAACCTATTTCACCATCCGCAGCTTCGAGCAGCTGTTCGAAGCCACGCGGCCCGATTTCACGCCGCTTTACGCGGCGCTGGAAAACCAGCCCGATCTCGGCGCCGGCGATCTCGATCCGCAGGAC
>NZ_JANLJJ010000088.1:0-6417 GCF_029255545.1 Ferrovibrio sp.
ACCGCTCGGTAATGATTGAGCGCCCAGTGCACCGACGGAAAAGCAAGATCGCTCCAAGGAATCTCGCCCCAGTCGAACAGCCGCACCTCAAGGGATTCCGGCCCGGCGGCAAAGTCCGGCGCCGCTAAGGTGGCTCGGTAAATCAGTTGCACCTGGCTGATACGCGGGATGCTGTAGACCGCCAGCAGGGCATCAATGGCGATGCTAGCACAGGCCTCTTCCCGCGCCTCGCGCATGGCGCCGGCCTCTGAGGTCTCGCGTTCCTCCATATAGCCAGCCGGGATGGTCCAGAAACCCTTGCGCGGCTCGATGGCCCGCCGGCACAGCAGCAGCTTGTCCCCGTGCCCGACCACTGCGCCGACCACCACCTTGGGGTTGACGTAGTGGATCCAGCCACAATCGTCGCAGATCAGCCGGTCGCGGTTATCGCCCTCGGGCACTTTTGCGGAGAAACGGTAGTTTTTCGGGTTCTGCATGGCCGCTGTGATGTTTGAAATATCAAGTATTGCTGCTGACGCGTGTCGTTCTCAATCCCTGAATTTGTTACGCCTCCCACTGGACGAGTCACCTCCGAATGGCGTTTTATCAGTGGACTGAGAAGCGGTACTCAAAGACCGCCCAGTAACAGGAAGGCGTAACAACTAAAACCATAAAATAGGGAGGTCCCATGTCGGGGGACAAGACCACCCATCCGGCTGCCGGCGATACGCTTGGTGGCTTTAACCTGCAGGATGCACCCGGGCATCTGTTGCGGCGGTGCCAGCAGCTGGCCGTCGATCTGTATACAGCAGAAGTCGGCAGCAATGGCCTGACGCCACGGCAATTCGCGCTGCTGCTGGCGATCTATCAGAACAGCGGCATCAGCCAAGTCGATCTGGTGCGCCAGACCGGCATCGACCGCTCGACCGTGGCTGAAATGGTAGCGCGGCTGATCAAGCGCGGCCTGCTGGTCCGCCAGCGTACTGAAGCCGACCGGCGCACCAATGCGCTGGCGGTGACGGCCGAAGGCGAAAAGCAGCTGCGGGCGGCCCAGCCCGGCGTGGCGCGGGCGCAGGATCGCATCCTCGATCCCCTGCCCGGCCCGCAGCGGGCGGAATTCATCGCCCTGCTGCGTCAGCTGGTGGAAAGCCTGGAACAGCGCAGCTGAAGAGCTAGTCGCGGTCGCAACGCGTCAGGTTATCGGCCAGCCGCCCCTGCAGGGCAGCGATGTCGATCTGCTGCACCGAGCCGGAGCCGGCCAGGTCGATCGCATGGGCCGCTGCCGCCCCCATGGCAACGCAGGGACCCATCACGCGCACCGAACTGAGCGCGGCCGGATCGCCGTCGATACAGCGGCCGGCCGCCACGACATTGTCAGCGCCGGCCGGCTGCATGGCGCGCAGAGGCACGTAATGCAGGTGGTCGTCGCCGAATTCCTCCCAATGCACATCTTCGGCCCGGTCGTGCAGTTCCACCGGCCAGGAGCAGCGCAGGATCGCATCCGCCGGTTTCACGCCCCGGCGCACCTCGTCCACCGTGATACTGTGGCCGCCGACGATCCAGCGCGTCTGGCGGATGCCCAGCATGCCGTATTGCCGCACGCGGGCAGAACCGAAAACCTGCGGGTATTCGCCGCGCAGGAAGGCCACCACGCGGTCAGCCTGGGCGCGCCCCTCGGCCTGCGCAGCCCCAAGGCCCAGCGGCTCCAGCGGCGTTTCCACATGGGTCATGTTCACCGTCGCCTGCCCCTTGCCGGGAAAGGCGAAAACGAAGCCGTCGCGCCGCACCAGGCCATAGCGGCCGCCCTGCTCCGCCAGATGCTTCTGTACCGTCCAGCGATCCAGCTTCAAGGCCGCCGCCTCGTCGAAGCCCTCCAGCGTGAACATCAGCGTGCCCATGATCGGACTGACCGGTTCGCGACAGGCGAAGCCGGCGGCATAACTCAGCGCCGCATCGCCCGAGGCATCGACAAAACCCTGGCCGCGCAGTTCGACCGGGCCGAACCGGGTCGCCAGCGACAGCGCCACGATGCGCCCCCCTTCTCGTTTTGCCTCCAGCAGAATAGCACCGAGCAGCACGTCGATCCCGGCGCCATGCACAGCCTGCTCGATCCAGCGCACCAACGCCTGTTCCTGATAGAGCGGGATGTAGCTGTTGCGGCCACGGCGCAGATGAAAGGCATCGGCCTTTTTCAGGTGCGCGAACATCTGGTCGACGATGCCGTAGACCACCCGATAGGGATCAGGGCCGTTGGAATAGAAGCCGCATAAGGTGCCCAGCAGGCTGCCGGTGGATTGCCCGCCAAGCTGCTGGCCGGCATCGATCAGCACAACGCGACGGCCGAGTTGCGCCGCCTCCAGCGCCGCCGAGATGCCACTGATGCCAGCGCCCAGCACAACGATATCGGCCTCCAGCACGCGGGATGGCGTCGAGCCAGCCTGCTGCACGATGCGGGTGGCGGGGATGGGATGATCCGTCATTGCAAACTCTTCTGGTTCAGCGCCAGCGCAGCAATGTTTTCTCGGCGATACCGAGCAGCCAGCTAATGGTGAGGCCAAGCAGCGAGAGCAATACCACGCCGGCCACCAGCTGGTCAGTCTGCATCAGATTACCGGCGGCCAGCACGAAAGCCCCGATGCCGACCTGGGTGCCAATCATCTCGGCCGCCACCACCAGGATCAGGGCAATCGAAGATGAGATGCGGAAGCCCGAGAGGATGCCGGGCATGGCCCCGGGCAGGATCACCTTCCACACGATGGCCGGGGTGGAAAGACCAAAGCTCTGCGCCATGCGGATCAGGTTGCGCGGCACGTTGTCGACTGCGGAATATGTGCTGACCACGGTAGGAAAGAATACGCCGAGCGCAATCGTGGCGATCTTGGACGGCTCGCCAATGCCGAACCACAGGATGAACAGCGGCAGCAGCGCGATTTTCGGAATCGGAAACAGGGCCGCCACCACCGGCAAGCCGACCGAACGCGCCAGCACGAAAATGCCCATGGCGAAGCCGAAACACAGGCCGGCGAAGCTGCCTAGCAGCCAGCCGCCGACAATGCGCTGCAGCGAAGCGCCTATATGCACGAACAATTTGCCGTCGACCAGCAGACTGTACAGCGCCAGCAGTACCTCATGCGGCGACGGCATGAACAGCGAGGGCAGCAGTCCAGTATCGGAGGCGAACTCCCAGGCGGCGATGATCAGGACGAAGGCGAGCCAGGGGGCCCAGCGTTTTGTGGCAGGCACGAAGCCGCGACCACGGAAGGTTACGGTTGGCTGGGTTTCAGACATCCTGCACCTCGCGATCGGCCACCTGCGCCTCGGTCTTGATCAGGCCCCAGAGTTCGTCCTGCAGAGCCTGCAAAGCGGCGGCATGATCAAGCTTGTGCCGTTCAAATACCGGCACCGGCACTTCGACGACGCGCTTGATGCGGCCCGGCCGGCGGGAGAGCACCACCACCTTGTCGGCCAGGCGCACGGCTTCCGACAGGTTATGCGTCACGTACAGCGTGGTGGTGCGTTCACGTGCCCAGATCGCCACCAGATCTTCCATCAGAAGTTCACGCGTCTGGGCATCCAGCGCCGAGAGCGGTTCATCCATCAGCAGCACGGCGGGCTTGACGGCAATGGCGCGGGCGATGCCAACGCGCTGGCGCATACCGCCAGAAAGCTGCCTCGGCAGCGCATCGGCGAAATCAGCCAGGCCGCAGAGCGTCAGAACTTCATTGATACGGCCCTCGCGCTCTTTGCGGCCTAGCCCATGATGCTCCAGCGCCAGCGCGACATTGCCGGCCACGCTGCGCCAGGGCAGCAGGGCGAAATCCTGAAACACGAAAGTGAGCGGATTGAGGCAGCCCGCCGGCGGCGCGCCCGGCGTCGAGACCCGGCCGACCTGCTGCTGCAGCAGGCCACCAACCAGATTGAGCAAAGTGGACTTGCCGCAGCCCGACGGCCCGATCAGGGCCGCCGTTTCGCCCTCGGCGACGGAAAAACTTACCCCGTCGAGGACCGGCAGATCGCCATAGGCGTAGCCGACCCCGTCCAGAACCACCTGCATGAACGTGACTCGCTGGCTGTTTTTACTTTTTCGGCAGGTCGAGATGGCCTTTGACAAAACTCAGGTCGAGAAAATCCCCGGCCTTGACCGATTTGTCGACCAGTCCCTGGGCCTGATACCAGGCAAGCTGATCGTAGATATTCTTCACCAGCAGGCGGCCCTGCGGGTCCATGTAATTGGCCGCGATTTTCACCGTGTCGATACTGGGCTTGGGCTGCACCCATTTCTCCAGCACTGGCATCAGGGCCAGCGCCTTCTCGCCGATCATGCGGTTGCCCTGGGAATCCTTGGCCAGGAAGGCGGCGGCATAATCGGCCAGGCCCTTCTGGTAGGCCCATACGAAGCGTTCGACCAGCGGACGCTTCTCCTTGACGATCTTACTGGAGGCGAACAGCACGCCGAGCTGCCAGGGCGTATGCTCGTGCACCCAGCCGATGATCTTGCCGGCACCATCGGCTTCCAGCTTCAGGGCATTGTTCGCCGGCAGAATGGTGGCGTCGACCTGACCACCAGACAGCGCCGCCATCATGTTCGGGATCGATTGCACCGGCTTCATCTGCACGGCGTCGAGCTTGAATCCGTATTTGTCGGCCAACATGCCGAGATTGTAGTGGAAGCTGGAACCCACCGTGGTGATCGCCACGCTTTTCCCGGCAAAATCCTTGGGCGAACGGAAGCCGGCATCGTAGGCCTTTTTCGAGGCCACATAGGCGACGAAATTATAGCCTGGCTCCTCGCGGCTCTGGGCCGCAACCACCTTCAGCGCGCCCTTGCCAGCCAGGTTGAAGAAACCGCCGGTGAAAGCCGTGATGCCGAAATCGGCATCGTTGGAGGCGACCGCGACGGCCACCGCCTGGGCAGCGTTGAATATCTTGATATCGAGGTCGATACCTTCGGCATCGAAATAACCGCGCTCCTTGGCGATGAAGACCGGCGCGGTGGAGATGAACGGCAGGGCCGAGATGGCGACCTTGTCCTTCGGCTGCGCACTGGCTGCAAATGGCGCAGCGAACGGCGAAAGCAGAAGAGCGGCGAAGGCAGCAAGCAGCAGACGGCGCGAGAGCATGGCGTTTCCCCAAATCGTTTATATAACGGAATGGGGCAAGCTAGCCGCCGGGTCCGGCGGCGTCAATAAAACCAGCCTTTTGCCAACCGTTCAGACCAGGATATTGACGTATTGCCCCAGATAGCCGCCACGCGTGGCGATGGGGCGCGACTGGGTCGGCGCCAGATTCTGCGGCTGGGCCGAGGCCTGCGTGGCGGCAGCGGGACGCTGCTCGGCACCAGCTATGGCGCGGATCGGGTTCACGCCGCCCAACTGGGCGGCGAAGCTGTTCTGGGTCTGGCCGGCATTGCCGGTGGAAGCCTGGGCCGGACGGGATTGCGCCGCAGCCGGCCGGGTAGCGCCCTGCAACTGCGACAGCGCCGACAGAAGATTATTGCTTGGTCCGATAGCCATACTCACCCAGCCCGGAGGCCGAAATGGCCCCTCAACTCGGCCCGATTACGCGCAGGACTCCCTTAAACGAAGGTTAACAGGGCCAAGTCGGAAACCGGATTCAGCGGGTCAGGCTGCTGAGCCGTTCGGAGAGTTCCCGGGCCTCGGGCGAGTCGGGCGGCAGCAGGGCCAGCAGGCGCTTCCAATACTCGGCCGCGCCGGCCTTGTCCCCGGCCTCATAGGCGCCACGACCGACGAACCAGAGCGCCTGGGCATGATTCGGCGCCTGCTGCAGCACGACGCGGAATTCGGCCACGGCTTCCGTCGGCAGCGGATCGCGGCTTTTGACAGCGGCCCCGGCCAGATTAAAGGCGAGTGCCACGCGGCTATCCACCCGCTCGGGCTGCAGCGCTACGGCGCGGCGCAGGGCCTCACGGGCGGCCTCCGTCTCGCCCAGCACCTCGCGGGCGCGGGCCAGCCGCAGCCAGCCATCGGCGTCATTCGGATTTTCCTTCAGCCGTTCGGCCAAGCGGTCGACCATGCCGCGGATCATTTCGGCGCGATCGGATTCCGACATCTGCTGCGCGGCTTCCATCTGCGAACGGTCCGGCCCCAGCGCTTCGGCCGGTTTGGGCTGAGGTATGGCCTGGGCAAGCGCGACGCCTAAGCGCGGCGCCAGTTCGCGCAAACGGCCATGCACGGTTTCCAGCCAGGGCGCGTCGGCCGGACTGTCGGCTGCCAATGCATACCAGTCGTCATACGCCCCGCGCGTATCACCCTGCTGCAACCGAGCCAGACCGAGATAGTAACGCGCGCCTGGATGCTGCGGGTCACGCTCCAGCACGGCGCGGAAATCGCGCTGGGCAGCATCGGTGACTGAGCCATCAGCCGCCAGGGTCAGCGCCTCGGCGCGCAGGGCATAGGCCTCGGCCTCGCTGGGCTGCAA
>NZ_JANLJJ010000088.1:6517-23830 GCF_029255545.1 Ferrovibrio sp.
TGCCGGGCCGAGCCAGAGCAGCAGGTTCTGCAGGTTGAAGCGCGGTTTCAGCAGAACCCATTCACCGTAGCGAGCCACCAGGTAATCGAGGACAGCCTGGTCGCTGTCGCCGGCGAGGATGCGCTCGCGCACGATGCGCCGCAGGTCGCGCGCCAGCGGCGCGTTGGAATCCTCGATCGACTGGTTCTGGCAGACCAGGCAGCGCAATTCGCGGGAGACCTCGCGCGCGCGCAGTTCCAGCGCCGGATCGGCAAGGCGATCGTCCAGATGCTGGGCCATGGCCGGCATCACAGCCAAAAGAGCGAGCAGAAAGACGATGCGATTCAGCATTTTACCTTGCTTGGCTGTCCGGCTTTCAGATCGCGCAGCAACGGGCGGATTTTATTGTCGAGGTCCCAGTCAGTCAGCGGGCCGACATGCTTGCACACGATATTGCCGCCGCCATCGACCACAAAGGTTTCCGGCACGCCGTAGACACCCCAGTCGATGCCGACCCGACCATTGCGGTCGGCGCCGGTGCGGGTAAAGGGGTCGCCGAGCTGGTCGAGCCATTTCGCCACGTCGGCCGGATCGTCCTTGTAGTTGAGGCCATGCACCGGGGCGATGCCGTCGCGCTTGAGCGCCAGCAGCAACGGATGCTCGACCCGGCAGGGTACGCACCAGGAGGCGAACACGTTCACCACGCTGGGCTCACCGGTTTTCAGGTCGGCCGTGGCCAGCCCCAGCGTGCGGCCCTGCACCGGCGGCAACGAGAATTCCGGCACCGGCTTGCCGATCAGGGCCGAGGGAATCTCGCGCGGATTGAGCGTGAGGCCGATGGCAAGACCAAGGCCAACCAGCAGGAACAGGACAAGCGGAACCAGATAAGCGAGACGCATGAAGCAGTCCTATTCGGCCGCGGATGGCGCGGCCTGACGCCGGCGCACCGGCGCGCCGACGCGATGCCGGCGATCAGACAGCGACAGCACACCACCGAAGGCCATCACCAGAGCACCAAGCCATATCCAGGACACCAGCGGCTTCCAATACAGCCGCACGGCCCATCCGCGCTGGGCATCGCCCTCGCCCACCACGGCATAGAGATCAGCCACCGGCGACGGCCGGATGGCGGCCTCGGTGGTTTCCATCGGCGGCTGCTGGTAGCGGCGCTGGGCCGGGCGCATCTCGCGCACCACGCGGCCCGCTTCCAGCACCTCAAAACGGCCCTGCTGGGCGGTGTAGTTCGGCCCCTTGATCGGCGTGACGCCAAGAAAGCGGTATTCCACGGGGCCGACTTTCGCGATCTCACCCGGCTTCATCACCTGCTGTACCTCGACCTGCCAGGTCTCGGATACGGTGATGCCAAGCACCAGCATGG
This sequence comes from Ferrovibrio sp., assembly GCF_029255545.1. Classification (GTDB taxonomy): domain Bacteria; phylum Pseudomonadota; class Alphaproteobacteria; order Ferrovibrionales; family Ferrovibrionaceae; genus Ferrovibrio. Next base: position 7,875 of record NZ_JANLJJ010000088.1, read on the forward strand.
CGACGCCCAGATGTGCTACCGTCATGCCCCAGGCGGCACGTGGCAGGAAACGGGCGCGGTTCATCGTCTCGGAGACCGGCGCCGAAAACAGCTTCACGCGCAAGGCCACTTCGCAAAGCGCGCCAATGCCGAGCCAGGCGCCCAGACCGAGGCCCAGCAGGCTATAGAAATTTCTGGCATCCATCAGCCACAGGCCAAGGCCAAGCGCGACCAGCACGGCAATCGCCGCCGGCACAAGACGCTGCAACGCAGCCGCCAGATCGCCGCGTTTCCAGGCCAGCATCGGTCCAATCGCGACGGCGGCGACCAGTGGCACCATCAGTGGCACGAACACGGCATTGAAATATTGCGGGCCGACCGACACCTTCGCACCACTGATCGCATCGAGCGCCAGCGGATAGAGCGTGCCGAGCAGCACGGCGGCGCATGCAACAGCCAGCAGCAGATTGTTGAGCACCAGCGCACCCTCGCGGCTCAGGGGCGCGAAGACACCAACCGCCTGCAGAGCCGGCGCACGGAAGGCATACAGCGCGAGGCTGCCGCCGACCACGATGCCAAGGAAAACCAGGATGAAGACGCCGCGGGTCGGATCGGTGGCGAAGGCATGCACCGAATTGATCACGCCCGAACGCACCAGGAAGGTGCCGAGCAGGCTGAGTGAAAAAGTCAGGATGGCGAGCAGGATGGTCCAGCTTTTCAGCGTGTCGCGCTTTTCCACCACGATGGCGGAATGCAGCAAGGCCGTACCGGCCAGCCAGGGCATGAAAGAGGCGTTCTCCACCGGATCCCAGAACCACCAGCCGCCCCAGCCCAGTTCGTAATAGGCCCACCAGGAACCAAGCGCGATGCCGAGCGTGAGGAAGCACCAAGCCGCCAACGTCCATGGCCGCACCCAGCGCGCCCATGCCGGATCGACGCGGCCTTCGATCAGCGCGGCAACGGCAAACGAAAACGCCACCGAGAAACCGACATAGCCGAGATAGAGAAACGGCGGATGGAAGGCGAGGCCCGGATCCTGCAGCAGCGGATTGAGACCACGGCCCTCCAGCGGCGGCGGCAACAGCCGGCTGAACGGATTGGAGGTAAACAGAATGAAGGCGAGAAAACCGACGCCAATCAGGCCCTGCACGCTGAGCACGCGGGCCTTCAGCGTGGCCGGCAAGTTGCCGCCGAACACAGCCACTGCGGCGCCGAAGATTACCAGGATCAGGATCCAGAGCAGCAGCGAACCCTCGTGATTGCCCCAGACGCCGCTGATCTTGTAAAGCATCGGTTTAAGGGTATGGGAATTCTCGGCCACATTGAGCACCGAGAAATCCGAGGTCACGTAAGCATAGGTGAGGCAACCGAAAGCGAAGGCGACCAGCACGGCCTGACCGAGCGCCGCCTGCGGCGCCAGCGCGATCCAGTTGTCGATGCCGCGGGCGGCTCCAATCAGCGGCAGGATGCCCTGCACGAGCGCCAGACAGAGCGCGAGGATCAGGGCAATATGGCCAAATTCGGCGATCATGAGCCGGGTTTCACCAGTTTGAGATGGTCGCCGTTATTCTCGTGCCACTGGCCGGATTTCTTCAGCGCATCGGCCACTTCCGGTGGCATATAATTCTCGTCATGCTTGGCCAGCACTTCGGCGGCAATGAAACGCCCCTGCCTATCCAGCTTGCCATTGGCCACCACGCCCTGCCCCTCGCGGAACAGGTCTGGCAGGATGCCGGTATAGCTGACGCGGACTTCATGGCGCAGGTCGGTGACAGTGAATTCGGTAACGAGGCCATCCCGCTTCACGCTGTCCTGCAGCACCAGGCCGCCGATGCGGAAGCGCTTGTCAGGCGGCAACTGTTTTTCCACCACGTCGGACGGGCTGTGGAAAAAGACCAAGTTCTCGTTAAAAGCAGATAGCACCAGAGTAACGGCAATGCCGAGACCTGCGACCAGCCCCAATACGGCCAGCAGGCGCTTGCGCTTGCGCGACATGCCCTTACGCACCGCGGCGCCCTTCGTTGTCACGACCAGCCTCCTGCCGGGCTTCGGCATGCTCACGCTCGGCCGCTTTCATGCCCAGACGGCTCTGCAGGGCAAGGCCGAGCAACAGGGCCACGGCCACGGCAAAGGACAGCCAGACGAAGGCGGCATGGCCGCCCATGGCCAGAAAATCGCCGAGCGATGACCAATACACGAGTTAACCCTTTGGTTCCCTTGACCCCTGCGGCCAATAGCCGGGTGAAAATATAGTCTTCGCCGCCGGACGGCTAGCCCGCGCGGCGATCGGTCGCGGCTGAAAAGCGCAGGATGCGGGCCTGGCGCTGCAGGATTTCCGCCCTAACGCGCAGGCTAAGCACCCAGACGTAGTAGCCCTTGGCGCCAATAGCGGTGATCAGCAGCGGCCAGAGGATATCCGGGTGGATTTTCGGCCCCGCCAAGGTCATTACGCTGGCCGGCTGGTGCAGGGTGTTCCACCAGTCGACTGAAAACTTGATGATCGGCAGGTTGACGGCGCCGACTAGGGCCAGGATGGCGGCGGCGCGGCCGGCGCGGCTGGGGTCGTCGAAGGCCTCCCACAGCGCGATATAGCCGAGATACAGGAAAAACAGGATCAGCATCGAGGTGAGTCGGGCATCCCAGACCCACCAGGTGCCCCACATCGGCTTGCCCCAGAGCGAGCCAGTGATCAGGCAGATCAGGGTGAAGGCAGCCCCCACCGGCGCCGAGGCCTTGGCCGCCAGTTCGGCCACCGGGTGGCGCCAGATCAGCGCCGTGGCCGAGGCCACGGCCATGGCGGCATAGATGAACATCGCCATCCAGGCGGCCGGCACATGGATATACATGATCCGCACCGTCTCGCCCTGCTGGTAATCCGGCGGCGAATACAGCAGGCCCCAACCCAGGCCAACAACAAGCCCGATCACGGCAACCGCTGCCGCATAAGGGCGGATGGCACCCATCAGGCGCAGAAAGCGGGCGGGATTGGCAAGCGCATGCAGCATGGGGCGTTTATAGGGCCGGGCTCATTCCAAGGCCAGCTTGATCGCCCCGGCAATGGCAAAGGGGCTGAGCGTCAGGGTGCCGGCCAGGAAGGCCCCCAGCAACAGCAGATGCGGCGATGCCGTCAGGCCATAACTGGCGGCCTCGACCGCGCCGACACCGAAAATCAGCACGGGGATCACTAACGGCAATGTGATCAGCGGCACCAGCACGGCGCCACGCCGCGCGCCCAGGGTGAGCGCCGCACCGATGGCGCCAATCAGGCTGAGGCTCGGCGTGCCGAGCAGCAGAGCCAGCAGCAGCACCGGCATGACCGCCAGATCCATCTGCATCATCACTGCCAGCAGCGGCGCGATCATGGTAAGCGGCAGGCCGGTGGTGAGCCAATGCGCCAGGGTCTTGGCCAGCGCAACAAGGCCAAGCGGCAACGGCGCCTGGGCCAACAGGTCGAGCGTGCCGTCTTCCTGGTCGGTCTGGAACAGGCGGTCGAGCGAAAGCATCGCCGCCAGCAAAGCCGCCACCCAGATCACACCGGCGGCGATACGGGCGAGAATCTGCGGCTCGGGGCCAACGCCGAGGGGAAACAGGCTGACCGCCAGCACGAAGAACAGCAGCGTCGTCATCATGGCGCCCTGGGCGCCGAAACCCAACCGCAGGTCGCGGCCGACGATGGCCAGGAAAACCTTCATCATGACAGGCGGCCTTCCGGCAGGTCGAGCCGGCGCGCATCGGGCAGCGGCACATCAACATGGCTGGCCAGGATCACCATGCCGCCGCTGGTGCGATGCGTAGCCAGCACCCCGCCCAGCCAGGCGACGGCTGCGGTGTCCAATGCGTTGGTGGGTTCATCCAGCAGCCACAGATCGGCCGGTGCGACCAGCAGCCGCGCCAGCGCCAGGCGGCGTTTCTGCCCGGCCGAGAGATAGCGGCCCGGCAGGCGGCGCTGGCGCGACAGGCCGGCGGCCTCCAGCGCGGCGACGGATTGCCGCTGCGCCTCCGCATCGTCGAGGCCCAGCAGGCGGGCCCAGAAGACCAGATTGTCTTCGGTGCTGAGCTGCGGCTTCACGGCATCCTGGTGGCCAACATAGAACAGCCGTGCTTCTTCGTCCCGGAGCACCCGCCCGCTGGCAGCCGGAAGGAAGCCGGCCAGCAGGCGCAGCAGGCTGGATTTGCCGCTGCCATTCGGGCCGCGCAGCAACAACGCCTCGCCAGCCGCGAGACGGAAATTCACATCGGAAAAGAGCTGACGCTCGCCGCGAATGCAGACGAGCCCTTCGACCGCCAACGCCATGATGCGGCGGAGTGTAACCGTTTCAGTGGCTTACTGGCCAGAGTCTCACTGATAAGTGCGGAGATCGGCGATGACCTTGCCGTCATTTGGCAGACTGCCGGCCGCTACCACCTCGACATGGCCACGCAGCTTGCACACGGCCTGGAAGCTTTCCGCCGCCGCCTTGGCCAGCTTTTCGGCCTCAACGGTCGAGACATGGCCCCTGGCCTCGATCTTCAGCACCATGGCATCGAGGTTGTTCTCAGAGCTGACCTCCAGCCGGGCGCGGGCGATTTCCGGATGCCGCGCCACCACCTGGCCGATCTGACCCGGGGTGACGAACATGCCCTTTACCTTGGTCGTCTGGTCGGCCCGGCCCATCCAGCCCCTGATACGGGTATTGGTGCGACCGCAGGGACTGATGCCGGGCAGGATCGCCGACAGGTCGCCAGTGGCGAAGCGGATCATCGGATAGACCGGGTTGCCCAACACGGTAACCACCACCTCACCCACTTCGCCCGGCGCCACCGGATCGCCGGTGCCCGGCCGCACGATCTCGACGATCACATCCTCGTCGAGGATCATGCCGTCCATGGCGCGCGACTCATAGGCGATCAGGCCGAGTTCGGCAGTACCGTAAGATTGTAGCACATCGGTGCCAAGCTGTTTCAACTCGGCGCGCAGGGATGGCGGCAGCGCCTCGCCGCCGACCAGGCCCTTCTTGAGGGAGGTGGCCGGCTTGCCGGCTTCCTTCGCCTTCTCAAGCAGAATCTTGAGGAAGGACGGCGTGCCGCAATAGACACGCGGCTGCAACTGCATGATGGCATCAAGCTGCAGTTCGGTATTGCCAACGCCGGCCGGAAAGACCGGGCAACCAATCGCATGGGCCGAGCCTTCAGTCATGCGCCCTGCCGGCGTGAGGTGATAGGAAAAGGTATTGTGCACCAGATCGCCGGGGCGGCAGCCGGCCGCCCACATGGCGCGAGCGAAGCGCCAGGGGTCCTTCACCTTCGGCGTCGCGCGACCATAGGCTTCATAGAGCGGGCCGGGCGACTGGAAGACATTGGCGATGTCTGATGGCTTGCCGACGAGCAGTCCGCCCAGCGGCGGCACGGCCTTCTGGCGCGGGGCGAGATCGGATTTGCGCGTGACCGGAAGTTTCGCCAAGGCGGCCAGCGAGGTGACCTTCGCCGGCTTTACATCCTTCAAAATCTCGCGGTAATACGGGCTGGCCTTCTTGGCATGAGCGATCAGCGCCTGCAGGGCGGCGACCTGGCTTTTCAACCGCGCCGCCTGGGAACGAGTTTCGCGCTTGTCGAAGTATTCGTCGGCCCGCACTTTAAGTTTGGGTGTCTTTGCCGCCTTCGCCCCGGCCTTTGGTTTGCTCGCTCGCGCCACAACAGTCTCCTGGGGTTTCGGTACGATCAGGCCAGCCAGCGCTTGCGCCGGCGGTAATGTTTCACATCGCGGAAGCTGCGGCGACCGCCAGCGCCAAGGCCAAGATAGAATTCCTTCACATCGGCATTCTCGCGCAGGGCCGAGGCCTCGCCATCCATTACGATGCGGCCATTCTCAAGGATATAACCGTAATCGGCATAGCGCAGCGCCATATTGGTATTCTGCTCGGCAACCAGGAAGCTGACCCCGGTTTCCTTGTTCAGTTTGTGCACGATCTCAAAGATTTCCTCGACCAGCTGCGGCGCCAAGCCCATCGAGGGTTCGTCCAGCAGGATGGTATCGGGTTTGCTCATCAGCGCGCGGCCGATCGCCGTCATCTGCTGTTCACCGCCTGAGGTATAGCCGGCAACCGATTTGCGGCGCACCTTCAGGCGCGGGAAATACGTGTAGACCTTCTCAAGATCCTGCGCGATTGCCTTGCCGCCATCGGCGCGGGTGAAGGCACCGGTCATCAGGTTTTCCTCGACCGTGAGGTGGGCGAAGCAATGACGCCCCTCCATCACCTGGATCAGGCCCTTCTTGACCAGGGCGGAGGGGTTGAGCTGGTCAACCCGCTCGCCGTGATAGTCGATATGGCCCTTGGTGATGTCGCCACGCTCGGCGCGTAGCAGATTGGAAATCGCCTTCAGCGTGGTGGTCTTGCCGGCGCCGTTGGCGCCCAGCAGGGCCACGATACCGCCCTTGGGCAATTGCAGCGACACGCCCTTCAGCACGAGGATCACGTGATTGTAGATCACCTCGATGTTGTTGACGGAAAGCAGCGGCTGGGCGGCAGCGGTCGGCTGGGCGGCGGTCTGGGCAGTCATGGACGGATCCGTTCAGCGGAAGCGGAAAAGAAGAAATCCCCTGCCGGCGAACCGGCAGGGGATGGCGTCGTGATTACGACTTAACGCAAGTGCGGGACGCGATGTTCTTCTCGCGGGCATAGGTTTCCGCATCGCGCAGGTACAGCGGCCACAGCTTCTGGTTTTCCGGCAGAATCCAGTCGCTGACCGGCTTCCACTGATCGCCCTGCCACTGCACGACGAGGATCTTGCCGTCACCCAGATGGTTGTCGCAGGCCAGCTTGAGCGGCTGCAGGAAGCCCTTCAGGCCGAGCTTGTCGATGCTGGCGTCAGTCAGGTTGATCGCCTCAAAGCCGTCACGCGACTGCTCGCCGTTCATCACCTTGCCCTTGCCATGCTTTTCCTGAGCGGCACGCAGGGCCTCGATAGTGAACATCGCATTGGCGGCGCCACGCAGATAGCCGATTTCGCCGAAATGCTTGCCGTTCTGCGAGGCCTTGCCCTTGTCGACCAGGAACTTCTTCATATCCTTGAGGACCTGAAGGTCCTTGGAGGCGCCGTGGAAGCTTAGGCCCTTGTAACCCTTCGCCGCCGGACCGGCCGCCTGGACATCGCTGTCCTGGCTCGACCACCAGATGCCGAGCATCTTCTCGCGCGGGAAACCGACCGCCGCCGCTTCCTTCAACGACACGGCATTCATCGCGCCCCAGCCCTGCAGATAAACATAGTCGGGACGCATCTGGCGGATCTGCAGCCAAATCGACTTCTGCTCCAGACCCGGTGCCGGCACCGGCACCAGTTCCAGCTTGAAGCCGAGCTCCTCGGCATAGTTCTGGAAGACCGGGATCGGCTCCTTGCCGTAGGCGATGTCGATATAGACATAGGCAACCTTCTTGCCCTTCATCTTGTCCTTGCCACCCAGTTCCTTAGCAATGTACTGGATGCCGGCCGAGGCACCGCCCCAGTAGGTGGCGGGCGCGGTGAACACCCAGGGGAAGATGTTGCCGACGGTGGCCGACGCGCGGCCATAGCCCATCGAGAAGATCACCGACTTGTCGGTCGGCGCGCGGTCGATCAGGGCGTAGGTGATGCCGGTGGAATACGGGCTGAAGATGGTGCCGCCCAGCGCCTTGAGACGCTCGTAGCATTCAACGCCGCGCTCGGTGTTGTACTGCGTCTCGCATTCCTCGACGCGGAGCTTGACGCCATTCAGGCCGCCGTCGCGCTCGTTCATCAGGTTGACGTAATCAACAAAGCCGTCCGCGACAGGAATACCGCTCGGCGCGTACGGGCCGGTACGATAGACCATCGACGGAATCACCTGCTCCTGGGCCACGGCGACAGCGGCGCCGCCGGCCAGGGACGCGCCCAGAACAAGGGACGCAATCCATTTGGTTGCCTTCATCTCTTTTGTCCTCCCGGTTTTGACCCGCCTCTTCCGACGGGCGTTGGTATTAACCTAGCATGCTGAAAACGCGGCACAACACGGTTTCGGCGCGCCAGGCGCCTTTCCGTTCCCGTTAATAGGGGAACGGCCAGATCCGGAGCTTTTCCTTGGTGATCTGCCAGAGCCGGGCCAGGCCATGCGGCTCGACGATCAGGAAGATCACGATCAGGGCGCCGAACACCATGAATTCCAGATGCGACACCAGCGCCGTCGACAGGTCGAAGCCCAGCATCGGCGGCACCCGGGTCAGGAAAATCGGCACCAGCAGGATGAAGAAGGCACCCAGGAAACTGCCCAGGATGGAGCCCAGACCGCCGATGATAATCATGAACAGCACCTGGAACGACATGGTGATGGTGAACCCATCAGGCTCAGCCGAGCCGAGATAGACGAACAGGTACAATGCTCCGGCGATACCGATGAAAAATGACGACACCGCAAAGGCAGTCAGCTTGGCCACCACCGGGCGGATGCCGATGATTTCGGCCGCGATATCCATGTCGCGGATCGCCATCCACTGACGGCCAGGATTGCTGCGCACTAAGTTCTTCGCCGCCAGCGCCAGCAACGTCACAACGCCCAGCGCGAACAGGTATTTCTCCATCGGAGTATCAATCGACCAGCCGAACAGGGTGAGCTGCGGCGCGGTAATCACGCCGGAAGCGGCATGGTTGGTGAACCAGCTGATCTTGACGAACAGCCAGGGCAGGAAGAACTGCGCGGCCAGCGTGGCGACCGCAAGATAGAAACCCTTGATACGCAGTGATGGCAGGCCGAAGAACATGCCGACTGCAGCCGTCACCAAGCCGGCCAGCGCAAAGACAACCAGGATGTTCAGATCGGGAACGCGGGTGGCCAGATTCCAGGCCGCGACCGCGCCAACGCCCATGAAGGCGCTGGTACCCAGCGACAATTGGCCACAATAGCCGGTCAGGATATTCAGCCCCAGGGCCGCCAGCGCCAGGCAGAGGAAGGGGATCAGCAGTGCCGTGTAAATGTAGTTGGTCGCCACCAGCGGGATGCCGACGAACGCCGCCAGCATCAGCAGGGCGAAGAAAACCCGGTCTTGCGGAATGGTGAAGATGGCCTGATCAGCGCGGTAGCTGGTCTTGTACTGGCCGGATTCGCGATAGAACATGACCTGTTTCCCCTCGCCCCTACACGCGCTCGATAATCTTTTCGCCGAACAGGCCCTGCGGCCGGATCAGCAGGAAGCCCAGGGCGAGCACATAGGCGAACCAGTTTTCGATGCCGCCGCCGAATAACGGGCCGATATATACCTCGGCCAGCTTCTCGCCGGCGCCGATGATCAGGCCACCGAGAATGGCACCCGGGATCGAGGTGAAGCCGCCGAGGATCAGCACCGGCAGGGCCTTCAGCGCCAGCGACACGATGGCCGGCTGCACGCCGAGCTTGGACCCCCACATCACGCCGGCAACCAGCGCGACCAACCCGGCAATCGCCCAGACGATAATCCAGATTACGTTGAGCGGGATGCCGACCGACTGCGCGGCCTGATGGTCATCGGCCACGGCGCGCAAAGCCCGGCCGATCCGCGTCTTCTGGAACACCACCAGGATGGCCAGCAGAGTGCCGGCAACCAAAGCAGCCCAAAGGTCGAAGGACTGGATCAGAATATCGCCATCAAGCAGGAAGATCGGATCGGTCGGGATGCCGATATCGAGCTGGCGCACATTGCTGCCCCAGATGGTCTGGCCGAATCCGTCCAGAAAAAACGACACGCCGATCGTGGCCATGAACAGGATGATGCCTTCCTGGTTGACCAGATGCCGCAGCACCAGCCGTTCGATCACACCAGCCAGCAGCACCATCACGGCGATGGTGAGCAGGAGGGAAACCACCATCGGCATGCCGAGCTCCATGAAGCCGACGAAAAACAACCCGGCAAACAGCACCATGGCTCCCTGGGCGAAATTGAACACGCCCGACGCCTTGAAGATCAGCACGAAACCAAGCGCGACCAGGGAATACATCACGCCGGCCATCAGGCCGCCGATCAGGACTTCGAAGAAAAACGCCATCCCGCACGCCCCCTTAATGCTGTACGCCGAGATAGGCGTCGATCACCGCCTGATTGTTCTTCACGTCCTCGGGCGCGCCATCGCCGATCTTGCGGCCGTAATCGAGCACCACCACACGGTCGGAAATATCCATCACCACGCCCATATCGTGCTCGATCAGGCAGATCGTGGTGCCGAATTCGTCATTGACATCGAGGATGAAGCGACACATGTCCTGCTTCTCCTCCAAGTTCATGCCGGCCATCGGCTCGTCGAGCAGCAACAGGGTCGGCTCGGCAGCCAGCGCACGCGCCAACTCGACACGCTTCTGCAGGCCGTAGGGCAACCGTCCGACCGGCACCTTGCGGATCGCCTGGATTTCCAGGAAATCGATGATCTTTTCGCAATACTCGCGATGCTGAATCTGCTCACGCTCGGCCGGCCCCTTATAGATGGCCGAAGACAGCAGGCCGGCTTTCATCTTGAGCAGGCGACCGGTCATGATGTTGTCCAGCGTCGACATGCCCTTGAACAGGGCGATATTCTGGAAGGTGCGGGCAATGCCGTGACTGGCCGCCTCATGTGGCCGCATCTGTTTGCGCGCCTCGCCGCGGAAGGTGATGGTGCCCTGCTGCGGGTGATAGAAACCGTTGATGCAGTTCAACATCGACGATTTGCCGGCGCCGTTGGGACCAATGATGGCGAGGATCTCGTGCTCACGAATCTCGAAGCTGATATCGGTCAGCGCCTTAACGCCGCCAAAGGATAGGCTGATATTGTCGACCTTCAGCAGGGTCGGGCCGATTTTCTTCTGTGCAATCGTCATGTGATCTCAGCCCGCCTTACTCATTGCGGCATAAGTCTCTGCATTGGCGACCTTCAGATTCGCCTTGAAGGTGCCGGTGCGGCCATCTTCGAAGGTGATCTTTGCTTCCACCGCGATCGAATCGCGATCGGAATACAGCGCCTCGATCAGTTCTCCATAGCGGTCGGCGATGATGCGGCGGCGCACCTTGCGGGTGCGAGTCAGCTCGCCATCATCGGCATCCAGCTCCTTGTGCAGGATCAGGAAGCGCCTGATCTGGCTGGCGGCCATGCTGCTGTCCGACGAGAGGTCGCGGTTGACCTTCTCGATGCAGCCCTTGATCAGGTTATAGACCTCGAGCCGGCCGGCCAGATCGGAATAGGACGTATAGGCGATGCCGTTCCGTTCGGCCCAGGAACCGACCGCCGCAAGATCGATGTTGATGAACGCCGCAGCATAGTCCCGCTTGTCGCCGAAGGCCACCGCCTCCTTGATGTAGGGGAAGAATTTCAGCTTGTTTTCAAGGTATTTCGGCGCCAGCAGCGAGCCGTCATTGAGACGGCCGACATCCTTGGCGCGGTCGATAATGCGCAGATGGCCATTATCGGTGAACACGCCGGCATCACCGGTATGCACCCAGCCTTCCGGTGTTTTGGTTTCCGCCGTGGCCTCGTCGTTCTTGTAATAGCCGACGAAAACGCCCGGGCTGCGATAGAGCACCTCGCCGCTGGTCGGGTCGATTTTCAATTCGACGCCCGGCGCCGGCGGCCCGACCGTATCCGGATTCACATCCGTGTCGGTATGCATGCACAGATAGACCGTGCATTCGGTCTGGCCATAAAGCTGCTTCAGGTTGATACCCAGCGCGCGGAAGAAATCGAAAATATCCGGGCCGATCGCCTCGCCGGCGGTATAGGCCAGCCGCAGCCGCGACATGCCCAGCACGTTCTTGAGCGGGCCATAGACCAGCAGGTCACCCAGGGCATAAAGCAGCCGGTCGGTCAGCGAAACCGGCTTGCGTTCCAAGATCGCGCAGCCCACCCTCTTTGCCACACCGATGAAGTAATGGAACATGCCGCGCTTGATGGCGCTGGCATCCTCCATGCGGATCATCACGGTGGTGAGCAGGTTCTCGAAAATGCGTGGCGGCGCGAAGAAATAGGTCGGCCCCACCTCGCGCAAGTCCTGCAGCACGGTATCGGCCGATTCCGGACAATTCACGCAGAAGCCGGCGATGGCTGCCTCGGCATATGAGATGAAATTGTCGCCCACCCAGGCAATCGGCAGGTAGGCCAGAATCTCATCAGTTTCGTTGATCTTGTCGAAATTGATGGCGAGCGTGGCCGAACGAACCACGTTGTCATGGCTGAGCATGACACCCTTGGGCCGGCCGGTGGTGCCGGAGGTGTAGCAGATCAGCGAAATATCGCTGCCTTTGCCCCTGGCCATTTCTTCGTCATAAAAACCGGGATGAGCTTGGCCATAGGCCTCGCCCTCGGCCAGAACCTTCTCCAGGGCATGCAGATAGGGCTGGTCATAATGGCGCATGCCACGCGGGTCGCTGAAGATGATCATCTCCAGTTTCGGCAGGCGATCCTTGATCGAGATCAGTTTGTCGACCTGCTCCTGGTTTTCCGCCAGGGCGAACCGGACCTCGGCATGATCGATAACGTACTGCACCTCGTCGGCAACGCTGTCCTGGTAGATCGGTACAGGTACGCCGCCCAGGGCCTGGGACGCGGCGACCGACCAGTAGAGTTCCGGCCGGTTGTCGCCCACGATTGCCAGTTTATCGCCACGCTTGAAACCCAGCGCCGCCAGGCCACAGGCGAGCTGACGCACCTTGTTGGCGGCCTCGCCCCAGGTCCAGCTCTGCCAGATGCCGAGGTCCTTTTCGCGCATGGCCGGACGGTCGCGGCGATGCTGCGCGTTGTAGGCGATGAATTTCGGGATAGTATCGCGTCCCAACGGGTCGCGCCCGTCGGGCATTACCGACGTCTCGGACATTATGTCGCCTCCTGATACGCGGCGCGGCCCATGGCCGCGCCGTCGTTGTTGGCTCGTTGATAAGCGTACGGACAGTAGCCCGTCAAGGCCCGGCAGGGACCGGGCCTGAGCATGCCTCTCATTGCCTAAATTTCGACCCCGGTTGAACTTTCCTCCAGCCGAAAGAGCTTGGCAAACCCATGGTTTTGCGGCACCTATTTGCGGCATTCGATGCGGGTGCCTGCCCGCCTGACCCAGCCTTTCCCCATCTTTACGTTCCGTCACGAAAGGATCGCCCCGTGAAAGCCGCGAAGAAGACCCAGCGCAAGGCCGCCAAGGCGCGCAAGAGCCCCGCGAAAACCAAGGGCAAAAAGGTCGCCAAAAAGGCCGTGAAAGCCGCAAAATCCGCCCGCAAGGCGGTGAAGGCCGCCAAGAAGGCCGTGGCGCGCAAGGCAGCGAAGAAGGCTGTAAAGAAGAAGGTTGCAAAGAAGGCGGTTGCCGCCCGCAAGCCGGCCGCGGCCAAGAAAGCGCCAGCCAGAACCGTGACCAAAGCCGCCGGGGCCGCCCGCGCGGTGGCCATCGCCATCGGCCATGACACCCTGAAAACCCGCCGTACCCTGAAAGTCGGCAACAAAACCTACGCCTATTACAGCATCAAGGCCGCCGAGAAGGCCGGCCTGGGTGACCTGAGCCGCCTGCCTTATTCGCTGAAGGTGCTGCTGGAAAACCTGCTGCGCTATGAGGACGGCCGCAGCGTGACTGTCGACGACCTCAAGGCGGTTGCCCAGTGGCTGAAGGACAAGCGCTCGGACCGCGAGATCGCCTATCGACCGGCTCGCGTGCTGATGCAGGACTTCACCGGCGTGCCCGCAGTAGTCGACCTGGCCGCCATGCGCGATGCCATGACCAAGCTGGGCGGCGACACCAAGAAGATCAACCCGCTCTCGCCGGTCGACCTCGTCATCGACCATTCGGTGATGGTGGATTATTCGGCCGCCAAGACCGCTTTCCAGAAAAACGTGGACCTGGAATACGAGCGCAACGGCGAGCGCTACGCCTTCCTGCGCTGGGGCCAGACCGCGTTCGACAATTTCCGCGTCGTGCCGCCCGGCACCGGCATCTGCCACCAGGTGAACGTCGAATACCTCGCCCAGACCGTGTGGACCGGCATGGACGGCAAGACGGAAGTGGCCTATCCGGACACCCTGGTCGGCACCGACAGCCACACCACCATGGTGAATGGCCTGGCTGTGCTGGGCTGGGGCGTCGGCGGCATCGAGGCCGAGGCCGCCATGCTTGGCCAGCCGATCTCCATGCTGCTGCCTGAAGTGGTCGGCTTCCGCCTGTCGGGCAAGCCGAAGGAAGGCACCACCGCCACCGATCTGGTGCTGACTGTCACCCAGATGCTGCGCAAGAAGGGCGTGGTCAACAAGTTCGTCGAATTCTACGGCCCCGGCCTCGATGAACTGTCCATTGCCGACCGCTGCACCATCGCCAACATGGCGCCGGAATATGGCGCCACCTGCGGCTTCTTCCCGGTCGATGCCGAGACCATCGCCTATCTGAAGGCCAGCGGCCGCGATCCGCAGCGCGTCAAGCTGGTGGAAGCCTATGCCAAGGCGCAGGGCTTCTGGCGCACGCCGAAGGCGCCCGAGCCGGTCTTTACCGACACGCTGGAACTCGATCTCTCGACTGTCGAGCCCTCGCTGGCCGGCCCAACCCGCCCGGAAGGCCGCGTGCCGCTGAGCCGTGCCGCTGCCGAGTTCAAGGACGCGATGGCCAATTTCTACGGGAAAAAGACCGCCGTGGACTTCCGCGCCAAAGTGGAAAAGGCCAATTTCGACCTTGGCCATGGCGACGTGGTGATCGCCGCCATCACCTCCTGCACCAACACCTCGAACCCGAGCGTGCTGCTGGGGGCCGGCCTGCTGGCCCGCAATGCCCTGAAGAAGGGCCTCAAGACCAAGCCGTGGGTGAAGACCTCGCTGGCGCCGGGCAGCCAGGTAGTGACCGACTATCTTGCGAAATCGGGCCTGCAGAAACCGCTCGATGCCCTGGGCTTTCAGGTCGTTGGTTATGGCTGCACCACCTGCATCGGCAATTCCGGTCCGCTGCCAGACAACATCTCGAAGGCGATCGCCGACAATGACTTCGTGGTCGGCGCGGTGCTCTCGGGTAACCGCAACTTCGAAGGCCGCGTCCATCCGTTGACCAAGGCGAATTACCTCGCCTCGCCAATGCTGGTGGTGGCTTATGCGCTGGCCGGCAACCTCAACATCGACGTTGCCACCCAGCCGCTCGGCCATGACGCCAAGGGCAAGCCGGTCTACCTGAAGGACATCTGGCCCTCCAACAAGGAGATCGCGGCCATGGTGCGCAAGTATGTGACGCCGGCGATGTTCAAGAAGCGCTATGCCGACGTGTTCAAGGGCGATCCGCTATGGCGCAAGATCAAGGTCGGCGCCGGCCAGACCTATAGCTGGGACAAGAAGTCGACCTACGTGCAGCATCCGCCCTATTTCGAGGGCATGAGCACCACGCCGGCGCCGATCACCGATGTGAAGGGCGCGCGCGTACTGGCGATCCTGGGCGACAAGATCACCACTGACCACATCTCGCCCGCTGGCTCGATCAAGAAGGACGGCCCGGCCGGCAAGTACCTGACCGACCATCGCGTCTCCTATGCCGACTTCAACTCCTATGGCGCCCGTCGCGGCAACCACGAGGTGATGATGCGTGGCACCTTTGCCAATATCCGCCTCAAGAACGAGATGGTGCCGGGCACCGAGGGCGGCATTACCAAGCACATGCCCGACGGCGAGGTGATGTCGATCTATGACGCCGCGATGAAGTACAAGGCCAGCAGCACCCCGCTGGTGATCGTGGCCGGCAAGGAATATGGCAACGGCTCGTCGCGCGACTGGGCGGCCAAGGGCACCATCCTGCTGGGCGTGAAGGCCGTGATCGCCGAGAGCTACGAGCGCATCCACCGTTCGAACCTGGTCGGCATGGGCATCCTGCCGCTGCAGTTCCTGAACGGCATGACCCGCTTCGACCTGAAGCTGGACGGTTCGGAGAAGTTCGACATCTCGGGCATCGCCACCGGTTTGAAGCCGCGCATGAAGACCCCGGTGACCATCACCCGGGCCGACGGCTCGACCCAGACCGTGGAGGTGCTGTGCCGCATCGATACGCTGGACGA
>NZ_JANLJJ010000089.1 GCF_029255545.1 Ferrovibrio sp.
GGCCGCCTGCCGCCGCCGGATCAGGCCGTCTTGCGCCGGCTGAGTGGATTGACGGCATCATGAACGCTGTGACCAGGGATATCTGGGCACGCTGGCGCGCCACGACGCGGGCGCGCATCGGCCTGGGCCGCAGCGGCGACGCGCTGCCGACTTCCGCTTTGCTGGACTTCCAGGCCGCCCATGGCCGTGCCCGCGATGCCGTGCATGGCGCCGCCGATTTCACCGCCCTGGCCGAACAGCTCAAGCCCCTGCCCTGCCTGACCGTGCACAGCAAGGCCATGGACCGCGCCACCTATCTGCGCCGCCCCGATCTCGGCCGGCGGTTGGATGAAGCTTCAGGCCAGACACTGGAAGCCGCGGCCGGCAGCTGGGACATCGCCTTCGTGATCGCCGACGGGCTGTCGTCGCGCGCCGTGATGGCCCATGCCGTGCCGGTGCTGCGGGATTGCATGGCAGGGCTGGCAGACTGGCGCATCGCACCCATTGTGCTGGCGGCGCAGGCGCGCGTGGCTCTGGGCGATGACATCGCCACGCGCCTGAACGCAAAGGCCGTGGCGGTGCTGATCGGCGAACGCCCCGGTTTGAGCGTGGCCGACAGCCTGGGCGTTTACCTCACTTGGGAACCGAAGATCGGCCGCGCCGATTCCGAGCGCAACTGCATTTCCAACATCCATGCCGATGGCATGAGCCATGAGCAGGCCGCCGCCACTTTGCTCTGGCTTCTGCGCGAGGCGCGGCTTCGGCGCTTAAGCGGCATCGGCCTGAAACTCAACCCGGCGGCCGTCGCCGCCATGCTGCCGCCCATTACATAATAATATCGCCGCCATTGACGCGGACATGCTGCGACTTCAAATCGCGCACCGACTTGCAGCCGCAGGCATGAGCAATGGCTTCCACGTCATGCTGCACCGCCTTGGCGTAATTGGCGACGCGCACCGCCTTGCGGGCTGGATCAAGCCCGCGCATGAAACGCGGGTCGTTCGAGGTCACGCCGGTCGGGCAATGGCCGGTGTTGCATTTCATTGCCTGGATGCAGCCCAGCGAGAACATGAAGCCACGCGCCGATACCACGTAATCGGCGCCCATGCAGATCGCCCAGGCAACCTTGTCCGGCGTCAGCAGCTTGCCCGAGGCGACCAGGCGGATGCGGTCACGCAGACCATATTCGCGCAGGCGCTGGGCCACCAGCGGCAGCGACTGCACGATCGACTGACCGACATAATCGGCCAGCGGCGCAGGCGCGGCGCCGGTGCCGCCCTCGGCGCCATCGATCTGGATGAAATCCGGCGCCTCGTCGGGCCGATCCTGCAGGTATGCGAAGAATTCGTCGATGAACTCGTAATTGCCGACCGCCATCTTGATGCCGACCGGCTTGTCGACCACCCGGCGCACCCGGTTGATGAAGCCGACCAGCGACGGGATGTCGGTGATGTCGCGATGCCGGCTGGGCGAGATCGAGGATTTGCCGGCCTCGATGCCGCGGATGGCGGCAATCTCCTCGGTCACCTTCGAGCCGGGCAGGATGCCGCCGCGGCCAGGCTTGGCGCCCTGGCTCAGCTTGACGCAGAACATGCGGATCTGCTCGATCCCGGCGATCTTGCGCAGCTTGGCCTCGTCGAGATTGCCATCGGCGTCGCGCACGCCGTATTTCGCGGTGCCGATCTGGAAGCAGATGTCGCATTTGCCGTGCAGGTGATAGGGCGACAGGCCGCCCTCGCCGGTATCCATCCAGATGCCGGCCATGGCCGCGCCTTCCGACAGGGCCGTGACCGCCGCCGAAGAAAGCGCGCCGTAGCTCATGCCCGAGATGTTGAAAAAGCTTTTCGGCTTGTAGGGATTGCCCACGATGCCCTTGCCGATCCATTTGCCGGTGAAGGGCTCGGTTTCCTCGTCATTGATCGGAAAGGCCGAATGCAGGAAGTAGATATGGCCGGGCTGCTGCGCGTCGACCTCGGAGCCAAAGGCAACATAGTTCGAGACGCCCTTGGCCGAGCGATAGACCCAGGCGCGGGTCAGACGATTGAACGGGCGTTCCTCCCAGTCGGCGGTGAACCAGTACTGGCGGAAATACTCGCCCAGATTCTCCATGATGTAGCGAAAGCGGCCGTAGATCGGGAAATTGCGGCGGATCGCATGATCGCGCTGGATCCAGCGGTCGTAAACGTAATACCA
>NZ_JANLJJ010000090.1 GCF_029255545.1 Ferrovibrio sp.
TGAACCGCACCACGCGCAGCGTCGCGCCCACCGAGGCCGGCCTGGCGCTGCTCGGCCGCCTGCAATCCGCGCTCAGCGCACTGGACGATGCGCTGGACGGCGTCGCGACCTTTCGCGGCAGCGGCGCTATAGCTGGCACAGTGCGTATCAACACGCCGCGCCTGCCGGCGGCCCTGCTGGTGCGCGACGTGCTGCCCGTGATGGCGCAGCGCTTCCCCGATGTCGTCGTGGATATCGTGGTGGAAGGCCGGTTGGTGGATATCGTCTCGGGCGGCTTCGATGCCGGCGTGCGTTTGGTTGGCTCGATTCCACGCGACATGATCGCGGTGCCATTCGGCCAGCCGGTGCGCTTCGTCTGCGTCGCGTCGCCGGCCTATCTCAAACGTGCCGGCACGCCGAAAACGCCCGACGAGCTGGTGCGCCATCGCTGCATCGGCCATCGCCTGCCGGGCGGCAAACTCTACCGCTGGGAATTCGAGCGCGCGGGGCAGGGGATGACCATCGACGCCCCCGCGTCCCTGATCCTCGACGACGAGGAACTGATGGTGGATGCCGCCATCAAAGGTCTGGGCATCGCCTATGTGGTGGACATCGCCGCCGCCGCAGCTCTGAAGGCGGGGCGGCTGCGACCGGTGCTGTCGGCCTGGATGGCGCCGGCGGAAGACGTGGCCGTCTATTATCCCGGCCACCGGGCCGTGCCGCCGGCCCTGCGCGCCTTCCTGGATGTGGTGCGGGAAACAGGGCGGCGCTAGGCCTTCCGTTTTGGTTCAGCCCTTCGCCGCAGCCTCCAGCGCGGCGATGTCGAATTTCACCATCTTCAGCATCGCCTCGGTGACGCGCTTCGCTTTGGCCGGGTCCGGGTCGGCCATCAGTTCGCCCAGCCGTTTTGGCGCGATCTGCCAGCTCAGGCCCCAGCGGTCGCGCAGCCAGCCGCATTGCTCCGTCGCGCCGCCATCCTTCAGGGCGTCCCACAGGCGGTCGATCTCGGCCTGGCTGTCGCATTCCACCATGATCGAGAAGCTGTGGTTGAACGGATCGAGTGGCCCGGCCTCGATCGCCATGTAGCGCTGGTCGCCCAGGGTGAAGCCGGCGATCTTCACGCTGCCCGGCGGCCCGCTCGGGGTTTCGGCGGGGAGGACCGAGACCCAGCCGACCGACGAGCCGGGGATCAGCGACGTGTAGGCGCGGATCGCGGTTTCCATGTCCTTTTCAAACCAGAGATGCTGGGTAACCTTCATCATGGAGTCCTTCCTTGCATGGTCCTGTGATCCAAGGACGCAGCCGCAGAACCCGTTCCGACAGGGCCCGAAAAAAACAGGACCCGGAAAAAGCGCTGAATAATTAGTATTGACTAATTGATTAGTATGTGCTAATTATACCCCCATGATCGAAACCACCTCCATCGATACCGTCATGCGCGCGCTGGCCGACCCCACGCGGCGCGCCGTGTTCGAGCGGGTCGTGCGCGCCAACGAGATCACCGTCGCCGAACTGACCCAGGGCAGCGGCGTGACCCAGGGCGCCATCTCGCAGCACCTGAAATCGCTCAAACAGGCCGGGCTGGTGGCCGAACGGCCGGAGGGTCGCAAAGTCTATTACCGCGCCCAGCCCGAAGGCCTCGCGCCGCTGGCCGACTGGATCAACGATTACGCCGTGTTCTGGCGCGAGCGCCTCGACGCCCTGCGTGACCTGCTGAAGGACATCGACCCATGAACGACCTCTCCGTGAAATCCACTACTCAGGCCACCACTCAGTCCATCGTGCTCGACGAGGTGTTTCCCCATGCGCCCGAGGTGCTGTGGAAGGCGATCACCAACGGCGACCTGATGTCGCGCTGGATGATGAAGCCCAATGGTTTTGAGCCCGTGCGGGGCAACCGCTTCACCTTCCAGACCACGCCGGCCGGCGCCTGGGACGGCACGATCCGCTGCGAGGTGCTGGAGGTCGTGCCGCTGCAGCGTTTCGCCTATGCCTGGCGCGGCGGCGACGAAGGCAATGTCGGCTACGGCTCGAAGCTCGACACTGTGGTCAGCTTCACGCTCACGCGTGTGCAGACCGGCACGCGGCTTCGCATGGAGCATTCCGGCTTCGTGCTGCCGAAGAACGACACGGCCTATCAGAATATGGGCAAGGGCTGGATCAAATGCGTCCAGAACCTGGGTGCCGTCGCCGACGAACAGGACTGAGCCGAACCACCGACCGCATCACCTGAATAAAGCGCCGCCGGAGAATGCTACTCCGGCGGACGGGACAACTGTACCCAACGAAACCCTTAACGGAGGCGAGAGCGATGACGATGCATGCAACCGGAACCCGCGAGGAATGGCTGAAGGCGCGGCTGGACCTGCTGAAGGCGGAGAAGGAACACACCCGACAGGGCGACGAACTGGCGCGGCGGCGCCAGGCCCTGCCATGGGTGCGGGTCGACAAGGCCTACAGTTTCGATACCGAGCAGGGCGTTGTCCCGCTGGCCGGGCTATTTCGCGGCCGGTCGCAGCTGATCGTGTATCACTTCATGTTCGGCCCGGATTTCACGGCCGGCTGTCCGTCCTGCTCGGCGATTGCCGATGGCTTCAACGGCATCGCGGTGCATCTGGAAAACCACGATGTCGCCTTCACGGCGGTCTCGCGCGCGCCGCTCGCCAAACTGCTGGCCTACCGGCGCCGCATGGGCTGGGCCTTCCCCTGGGCCTCGTCCGGCGGCAGCGAGTTCAACTTCGATTATGCCGCCTCCTTCACCGAGCGGCAGCAGCGCGAGGGGGCGGCGTATAACTACCGTCCGGGTCAGCCGATGCTGGGCGTGACCGCGCCGCCGGTGATCGAGATGGCAGCCACCAGCGGCACGGATCCGGCCAGCTACATGCGCGAACGGCCGGGCATGAGCGCCTTCGTGCTGGAGAACGGCGTCGTCTATCACACCTATTCGGCCTATTCGCGCGGCGTGGATGGGATATGGGGCATGTATCCGTGGCTCGACCGCGCGCCGAAGGGTCGCAACGAAACCGGCGTCTGGTGGCGCCGCCACGACGAATATGCCCAACCGGCGCGCAGCATGGTCGCGTCCTGCTGCGGCGCCTGAACATGGAGGCTGATGCGATGAACAGGCCTTATGCCGGCGGCTGCGCCTGCGGCGCGATCCGTTACGAGATATCGGCGGAGCCGGTATTTTCCAACCACTGCCAGTGTCGCGACTGCCAGCAGGCCAGCGGCACCGGCCATGGCTCCTACCTGACCTTCGCGGGCCGCGCCGACGTGACGCTCACCGGAACGGCAAAGGAGAGGGACATCGTGGCCGATAGCGGCAATGTGAAGCGGCATGGCTTCTGCCCCGGCTGCGGTTCCCCGGTTTACCTGACCTTCGCTGCGATGCCGGATCTGTTCACCATCCACGCTGCCAGCCTGGACGAGCCGGCGCGATTCACGCCGCAGGTCGTGACCTATGCATCGCGCGGCCATGCCTGGGACCGGCTCGATCCGGCGCTGCCTCAATTCGAGACCATGCCGCCGGGATAAAGCCGTGCGGGGCTTTGCCTTAGCGGGTGCGGCACTGCTATAAGCCTTGCCTGGATGCAACGACGGGCGAGACGATAAGGCCAATGACCGCTTTCAGAAAAATCCTCCTGCTCGGCTCGGGCGAGCTGGGCCGCGAATTTGTCATCTCGGCCAAGCGGCTCGGCGCCCATGTGGTGGCCTGCGACGCTTATGCCGGCGCGCCGGCCATGCAGGTGGCCGATGAGTTCGAGGTCTTTTCAATGCTGGATGGCGCCGCCCTGGGGGCTGCCATCGAAAAGCATAAGCCCGATTTCATCGTGCCCGAGGTCGAAGCCATCCGTACCGAGGTCTTGAAGGATTTCGAGGATCGCGGCTTCAACGTGGTGCCCTCGGCGCGCGCCACGTTGATGACCATGAACCGCGACCGCATCCGCGAGGTGGCCGCCACCGAGCTGGGCCTGCCGACCTCGAAATACCTTTATGCCGAAAGCCTGCAGGAGATGCGCGATGCCGTGGCGAAAGTGGGCATCCCTTGCGTGGTCAAGCCGGTGATGTCCTCATCCGGCAAGGGCCAGAGCACGGTGAAGGCGCCGGGCGACGTGGACAAGGCCTGGGACTATGCCGTGGCCGGCATGCGCGGCGACCGCAAACGCGTGATCGTCGAGGCCTTCATCGATTTCGATTACGAAATCACCCTGCTCACCATCCGCACGCGGCAGGGCGTGATCTTCTGTCCGCCCATCGGGCATCGGCAGGAACGCGGCGATTACCAGGAAAGCTGGCAGCCCACGCCGATGTCGGATCGCGCCGTCGCGGAAGCCCAGCGCCAGGCCAAAGCCGTGGTCGACAATCTCGGCGGCTACGGCCTGTTCGGCGTGGAATTCTTTGTGAAGAACGATGAAGTGATCTTCTCCGAACTGTCGCCGCGCCCGCACGATACCGGCATGGTGACGCTGATCTCGCAGAGTCTCACCGAATTCGACCTGCATGTCCGCGCCATCCTTGGCCTGCCGATCCCCGGCATCACCCAACATGGCCCCAGCGCCTCGGCGGTGATCCTGGCCGACCGCGACGCCACGGATTTCACCGTCGAAGGCCTGGCCGAAGCGCTCACGCCATCGGCAAAGGGCATCGACCTCGACCTGCGCATTTTCAACAAGCCCACCACGCGCCCTTATCGCCGCATGGGCGTGGCGCTGGCGCTGGCGAAGGATGGCGATGTCGATCAGGCCCGCGCGGCAGCAAAGGCTGCCGCCGCAAAAGTGAAGATCGTCTACAAGGCGTGAGGCAGGACCAATGACCATCGAACGGAAAAATCCGCCGGGCCTCTCGCAGCCCACCGGTTATTCGCATATCGCCATCGTGCCGGCGGGTCGGCAGTTGCATATTTCCGGCCAGGTGGCGCTGGATGCCGCCGGCCAGGTGGTGGGCAAGGGCGATGTCGGCGCCCAGGCCGAACAGGTCTTTGCCAACCTGAAAATCGCGCTGGCCGCCGGCGGCGCGGATTTCAGCAAGGTGTTCAAGCTGGTCACCTATGTGGTGAACCTGACGCCCGGGATGCTGCCGCCGATCCGCGCGGCGCGGGCGAAATGTTTCGGCGACGGCCCCTATCCGGCCAGCACGCTGGTGGGCGTCACGGCTCTCGTGAACCCGGACCTGCTGCTGGAGGTCGAGGCCATCGCCATGCTTGACTAAGACTGGGCTGGACTGAGTTTCCGGCGCCTATACCGCGCCGTCAGTGGGGATCGGCAGCACCCGGCCACAATGCTTGCAATGCACGGCGTCCACGTCATGGATGCGCAGGGCGCAATCCGGGCATTCGAAGCGCACCTTGTGTGGCCGGAAGATCGCCTGCAGCAGCCGCAGAAACAGGCTGACGCCGACGATCATGATCACCACCGACAGCAGCCGCCCACCGGGCCCGATCAGCGTGATATCGCCGAAGCCGGTTGTGGTCAGCGTGGTGATAGTGAAATACAGCGCGTCGACATAGGTCCGGATCCCGCTATTGAGGTTGTGCTGCGTGACATAGACGAAGGATGTCACGATGAAGATGAACACGGCCAGGTTCAGGCTGCGCTGGATCACGTCCTCATGCAGACGGAACCACAGCGAGCTTGAGCGCAGGTCCTTCAGCAGGTGATACGAGCGCAGCAGCCGCAGGGCACGGAAGATGCGCAGGAAGGCCAGGTTCTCCAGCAGCACCGGCAGGAACAGTGAGGCGATCACGGCGATGTCGGCCGCCATCGAGAAGCTGAGGATATGCCCGCGCCGGTCGGTTTCAGCGTAGAGCCGTGCCAGCAGTTCGATGCTCAGCAGACCGCCCAGCAAAAAATCCAGCGGAATCACCCACCACTGGTCCTGCACGGTGGCGGCCAGGATGAAAAAGGCGATGGTCAGCACATCGAAAACCACCAGCCCGTAACGGAAGCGCCGCGCGCCCCGATCATCGCCGAAATACAGGTCCTGCAGGTATTGGCGGAAGCGGTTCTCGGCCGGCATTGCTGGCGTGGACACAACAGCCTCATGATCGCTGGGAGCTCTTGGGGCATACTATGGCAGAGCGGGCCCTTGCGCCAGCCGGCCGGAATCCGGCACAAACTCGTGCATCCGTTTCCGGGAGTATTCCATGCCCATCACCATCTACGGCATCAAGAACTGCGACACGATGAAAAAGGCCTTCACCTGGCTGAAGGACCACGGCGTGGCGCATGATTTCCACGACTACAAGGCCAGCGGCATCGGGAAGGCAAAGCTGGAAGACTGGTGCAAGGTCGTGGGCTGGGAGCTACTGCTCAACCGTGCCGGCACCACCTTCCGCAAGCTGCCCGAGGTCGAGCGGGAAGGGATCACCGAGAAGAGGGCCATCGCGCTGATGCTGGCGCAGCCCTCGATGATCAAACGCCCGGTGCTGGAGCTGGGCGGCGGCAAACTGCTGGTCGGCTTCAAGCCGGATCAGTATGCGGCGGCCTTGCGGAAATGAGGCCGGCGGCGTTCAGCGCGCCAAGCCCACGCGATAGGATGTGAAGAACGGCTCCCAGTCCAGCGCGGCAACGGCCCGCGTGTTGCGCAGGCGGAAGGAGGGGAAGCCGGCCGCGCCGCCCGGCTCCGGCGCAGGCTGGCCCTGACAGGCGGCAATGAAGCCGAAAAGCTCATGCCACCGGACCGGCTCGTCGTCGCAGACGATCAGCGCCTGCCGGGATGGCCATCGGGCAACGGCGGCGACCGTTGCTGCCGCCATGTCGGCAATATGGACGAGCGAGACATAGTCCGAGCCATCGCCGGGCATGCGCAGCTTGCCGGCGCCGGCGCTGGCGAACCAGCGCTCGTCGAAACCGCTGCCGGGGCCATAGAACAGGCCGCCGCGCAGGATCAGCCAGTCGAGGCCGGAGGCGCGGATCGTCTCTTCCATCGCCAGAGCGGCGATGATCGCCCGGCCGGCTATCGTGTCTGGATCGGCGTTGAAGACCGTCTCCTCGCTGGACCAGGCATCGCTGCCGGACGCATTCACGAAGCCGATGCTCTGCTGGATGATCCGTGTCACGCCGGCGGCGTGGCAGGCGGCGATGAAATTCGGCGCACCCTCGACGCGCAGCCTGTCATTGGCGGCGAAGTCGCCGCGTCCGCTTGGACCGGGCAGGGTGGTGGCGAGATTGATGGCAACCGCGCAGCCCTCGAAGGCGGCGGTCATCGCCGCCGTGTCGAAGATGTCGGCAGTCCGGATCTGCGCGCCGCAGGCCCGTGCCATGCCGGCCGCTTCGGGCCGCCGGACAACGGCGCGAACCGGATAGCCGGCCGCGGTGAGACAGGGAATCAGGTGCCTGGCATAGACGCCATTGCCGCCGAGAATGGCGATCGTACCGGTCATTGTCCGTCCTCCCGATCTATCGAATCCTATGCCGGGTGGCGGACGGAAGACAAGGCGGGATATGGTGGCGGCTACGCTTCGTCCAGCCGGCGGCTGAAGATCACGCGCGGCTCTTCCGTGTAACCCAGCGTGTCGTAGAAGGCGCGCACCTTTTCGTTTTCCGGCCGCACCATCAGCATGACTTTTGGCACGCCGCGCGCCCGCAGCCAGTCCTCGGCCGCCGCCACCATGGCCCGGCCATGGCCGGATTTCTGCACCGAAGGCTCGACGGCGAGGTAATAGAGCCAGCCGCGATGGCCGTCATGGCCGGTCATCACGCTGGCCACGATCTTGCCATCGCTCTCGCCCACCAGGATGGTCGATTCCGGCTTCGCCATGCAGAAGGCGATGTCGCTGTCGGGGTCGTTCCAGGGCCGTGTCAGGTCGCAGGCCTGCCAGAGGGCAATCACGGCGTCGCGGTCGGACGTACGGTAGGCGCGGATATCCATCATGCGAAATCTGTCCGGCCGCAACGCCGTGCGGCCGATCACCCCTCGTATTTGAACGAAACCTTCAGTTTCGCCCGGTAAGCTTCGATCTTGCCTTTATTCATCTGCATATCAAGCTGCACCACCTCGGCCACGCGCAGATCACGCAGCGATTTGGCGGCGCGATCGACGGCGACTTTGGCCGCCTTCTCCCAGGAATCCTTGCTGGTGCCGACGATTTCAATGACTTTGTAGACGCTATCGACCATGGACGTTCTCCCGCGGCTGTGGTTGGGATGCGGCCATCGCGGCGACGGGCGGCGATGCGCACCGGTCTGGCCCGCTTCTGCGGGGGCCATGCCAGCCTAGTCCCGATGGTGGGGCGGCGGAAGCGGAATAACGGCCGGGCTAATGCTCGTCCTGGGCGGCGCGGATCGACTCCACGCGGATTTCCTCGGTCAGCCGCGCCTTGTATGCGGCGAATTCCGGCGTGGTCTTCACCGTGTAATGGCGCGGATGCGGCAGGTCGATGGCAATGTCGCATTTCACCCGGCCGGGGCGGGCGGTCATCACCAGCACGCGGTTGGCCATGAAGATGGCCTCGTCGATATCGTGGGTGACGAACAGCACGGTCTTCCGCGCCTTCTCCCAGATGCCAAGAAGCAGCTCCTGCATGAGTGCGCGGGTCTGGTTGTCCAGCGCGCCGAAGGGCTCGTCCAGCAGCAGGATCTTTGGATCGTTGGCCAGCGCGCGGGCCAGCGCCGTGCGCTGCTGCATGCCGCCGGAGAGCTGCTTGGGGTAGTGGTTCTCGAAACCCTTCAGGCCCACCTGCTCGATGAAGCGGGCGGCGGTCTCGGCCTGCTGCTTCTCGGCTACGCCCTTTTCGCGCAGGCCAAAGCAGATATTCTCCCGCACCGTCAGCCAGGGAAACAGGGTGTAGGACTGGAACACCATGCCACGGTCCGGCCCGGGCTCGCGTACCGGCTGGCCGTCCAGCAGCACATTGCCGGTGGTCGGCTGGTCCAGCCCGGCGACGATGCGCAGCAGCGTGCTCTTGCCGCAGCCCGAGGGGCCCAGGATGGTGATGAAGTCGTTGTCTTCCACGGCGATGCTGGTGGGTTCCAGCGCGCGGGTCGGTGCGCCGCCGCGAACGCCGGGGAAGACGCGGCTGACAGTGTCGATCTTGAGTTTGCTCACTTGAGGAAATACCAGGGATAGAGGCGGGCGTTGGCCTGCTTGAACAGGAAGTCGGAGACCAGGCCGATCAGGCCGATCACCACGATGCCGAAGATCATCTGCCCGGTATCGAGCAGGCGCTGGCTGTCCATGATCATGTGGCCGATGCCGCTCTGCGCGCCGATCAGCTCGGCGACGATCACATAGGTCCAGGCCCAGCCCAGCACCAGCCGCAATGTCTCGGCGATCTGCGGCGATGCGCCGGGCAGCAGTACGCGCAGCACGATGCCAGAGCGCTTTGCTCCTAACGTCTTGGAGGCTTCCACCAGGTCCATGCGGCTGCCGCCGACGATCACCGCCACCATCAGCACGATCTGGAAAAACGAGCCGATCAGGATCACGGCCAGCTTCTGCGCCTCGCCGACGCCGGCCCACAGGATCAGCAGGGGAATGAAGGCTGAAGCCGGCAGGTAGCGCGCAAACGAGATGAAGGGCTCGAAGAAGGCTTCCACGCCCTTGAAGGCGCCCATCAGGATGCCCAGCGGCACGGCAAAGACGGCGGCGATCACGAAGCCGCCGACCACGCGCCAGATCGTGACGCCCACATCACCGGCAAAGCCGTATTCGGTGAACAGCGAGATGCCGGCCTGCGCCGCTTTCAGCGGGTCGGCCAGAAACAGCGGCGGCACGATGCCGCCATAGGTCACCGCGGCCCAGAGGCCGAGAAAGAGCACGAAAAAGAGAATCCCCAGGGCGGTGCGGCGCCCTGGGGGAACGGGTTTAAGCGGTTCGAACACTGATAATCCCTGAAATGCGGCTTACTTGATGAAGCTGTCGTCGACCAGCGCCTTGAGGTCGGGGATCTTCTTGATCACGCCGGATTCCAGCTGGATGTCGGCGGCTTCCTTCATGAAGGCCTGCAGGTCGCCCTTGAAATAGGCCTGGTTGGCGGCCTTGTCCTGCCAGGCGATGAAGGCGGCCGACTTGGCGAAATCCGGGCCGCTCTGCTTCACCTTGGCGCCCATGATCTCGTAGGACTTGTCGGGTTCCTTCTTGATCATGTCCAGCGCGTCGAAGAAGCCGTTCACCACCGCCTGCACGGTCTTGGGGTTCTTCTTGATGTAGTCGGGCTGGAAGGCCAGCATGTCGACCACCACCGGATACTCGATCGTGGTGTGCAGGATCTTGCCCTTGTCCGGCGCGTTGCGGATCGACGACAGATACGGCTCGTAGGTCGAGGCGGCATCATACTGGCCATTGACGAAGGCCTGCGCGGCCGGGTTCGGCGCCAGCGTGGCAAACTGCACGTCCTTCGGGCCCATGCCGTTGCGCTTCAGCATCACCATCAGCACGAAATACGGCGTGGTGCCGGCACCGTCGACGGCAATGGTCTTGCCCTTCAGGTCCTTCACCGAGCTGATATTGTTGCGCACCGCCAGGCCGTCGCCGCCCTTCGACTTGTCGAGCAGCAGGACCTGGGCCAGCGGCACGCCGGCCGAGGTCCAGGCCACATAGGTATCGACCGTGGTGGCGACCGCCTGGACGGCGCCGGCGGCGACCGTCAGGTGGCGTTCCTTCTGCGGGATGAACTTGATCTCGACATCGACGCCGCGCTTCTTGAACAGGCCGGCATCGGCGGCCAGGGTGAGCGGCGCGAAGCCGGTCCAGCCGCTCATGCCCAGCACCACCTTCGGCATGTCCTGCGCCATGGCGGGCGCGCCGGCGAGCAGGGCCAGGGCGGCGGCGGCGCCCAAAATCGACATCTTTTTCATGTGCTTAATCCCCCGGAAGGCTGCGGCCGCGGCCGCCATTGGCCCCGGCGCGAATGCCTAATTAAAGACCGTGGCGCGAAAGACGGCAAGTCAAATAATCATGTATAGACAACCTGACCAGCCGGGTCTTAGCCTATACTTGTTCAAGCCGCAGAATGGGGATGCGCGTGGCCTATCGACTGACGCCCGGAACGCTCACACTTGCCGATCTGGCCCGGCTCTATCGCGCCGGCGCCTTCGCCATCGAAATCGATGCTTCCGCCCGCGCGCCGGTCGAGGCCGCCGCCGATGCCGTGGCGCGCGCCGCCGCCGGCGATGCGGCGGTCTATGGCGTCAATACCGGCTTCGGCAGGCTCGCCCGCGTGCGTATTGCGCCTGATCAGGTGGCCGAGCTGCAGCGGCGCCTGGTGCTCAGCCATGCGGTTGGCACCGGGCCCCTGCTGCCCGATGCCATCGTGCGGCTGATCCTGCTGCTGAAGCTCAATTCGCTGGCCCAGGGTCTGTCCGGCGTGCACTGGAACACCATCGAGGCCCTGCAGGGTTTGCTCAATGCCGATGTGCTGCCCTGCGTACCGGCGCAGGGCTCGGTCGGCGCCTCGGGCGATCTCGCGCCGCTGGCGCATCTGGTGCTGCCGTTGTTGGGTGTCGGCAATGTGCGTATCGGCGGCCGCGAATGCCCGGCCGCTGAAGGGCTGGCAAGGGCCGGGCTGCAGCCGCTGAAACTCGGTGCGAAAGAAGGGCTCGCGCTGCTCAACGGCACGCAGGTTTCCACGGCGCTGGCTTTGGCCGGCCTGTTCGCGGCCGAAGACGTGACCGCCGCGGCGCTGGTCGCCGGCGCGCTTTCCGTCGATGCCGCCGCCGGTTCCGACACGCCCTTCGATCCGCGCATCCATGCCGCGCGGCGCCAGCCGGGGCAGATCAGGGTGGCGGCTTTGCTGCTAGAGCTGCTCGATGGGTCCGATATCCGTGCCTCGCATCGCCGCGACGATCCGCGCGTGCAGGACCCATACTGCCTGCGCTGCCAGCCGCAGGTGATGGGGGCGGCGCTCGACCTGCTGCGCCAGGCCGCCGCCACGCTGGAGCGCGAGGCCAATGGCGTTTCCGACAATCCATTAGTCTTTGGGGAAGGGGAGATTCTTTCGGGCGGCAATTTCCATGCCGAGCCGGTGGCGTTTGCCGCCGACATCATCGCCATCGCGCTGGCCGAGATCGGCAACCTGTCGGAGCGGCGCATCTCGCTGCTGGTCGATCCGGTCTTAAGTGGTCTGCCGGCTTTCCTGGCGCCCAATCCCGGCATCAACTCGGGCTTCATGATCGCCCAGGTCACGGCCGCCGCCCTGGCCTCCGAGAACAAGCAGCGCGCCCATCCGGCCAGCATCGACACCATTCCCACCTCGGCCAACCAGGAAGACCATGTCTCCATGGCCGCCCATGCCGGCTATCGCCTGCTGGCCATGGCCGAAAATGCGGCGGGTATCGTGGCGGTGGAATGGCTCTGCGCCGCGCAGGGCGTGGATCTGCGCGCGCCGTTGCGCACCAGCGCACGGCTGCAGCAGGCGCAAATGCTGTTGCGCGATGCCGTGCCGTTCATGGCCGAGGATCGCTGGCTGGCGCCGGATCTGGCGGCGGCCAAGCAGCTTGTGCAGGACGGCGCCTTGCGCGCCGTCCTGCACAAGTCTCTGCTGGAGTGATTACTTCGGCAGGTCGGCCGAGGTGATGCGGCAATAGGCCAGCGCGACCGCGAAAATCGCGAAGGCGGCGCAGGCGCCGACGAGATAGAGCTGCTCGGTGAACGGCATGGTTTTCCCCAGACTCGTGAGTTGACGTTTTTGGTTCGGCGGCAGGCTAGCCAGCCACGCTCGGGCGCGGCTTTGATCTTGATCAAATCGGCTCGATGCGACGCTGGATAGCGACTCGCTCCTGTCGCGCCGGCGCGACTCGCGACCCGCGCAAAGCCCCCGGATTGCAAGGGGTTTGACGGCCTTTGTTGGTCTTGTCTGGAATGGTGGATGTGGTAACTGCTGTCACCCGCTGCGGATCGTCCGATTCTGTATGGCGGGCCGATCCGCAGAATTCTGGAGGGTGTGATGAACAAGGCTGATCTGATCGAAATCGTGCGCGAGACCGCAGGCACCACCAAAGCCGCGGCCGGCGACGCGGTGGATGCGGTGTTCGCGGCGATGGCAAAGTCGCTGAAGAAGGAAGGCGGCTTCACCATCGTCGGCTTCGGCACCTTCAAGGTGTCCAAGCGCGCCGCCCGCAAGGGCCGCAATCCGCAGACCGGCGAGACGATCAAGATCGCCGCCTCGAAGTCGGTGCGCTTCAAGGCGTCCAAACAGCTCAAGGACATTCTCTGAGCTGCCGGGCTCTGAACTGCCGGGCAGACGCAGCTCTGCCCGCGTGGGGATAGGGCCCGCCCCGCGCGGGGCGGGCCTTTTTTATTGATTGCCGCCGCCCCGCGCTGCCCGGCATACTGCCGGCACGGGGAAACGGGGGCATTGGTGGACTTTCTGCATCCGCAGCTGGAGCGGCTATATGCCTACTGGAACGCCCAGCGCCGTGGCCACGTCTTTCCGTTGCGTGAGGACATCGATCCGCTCGACATGCCCTATGCCCTGGGCAACGTGCTGCTGGTCGATGTCGAGCGCGAGCCGGCCATCCGTTTTCGCTATCGCCTGTGGGGCGTCAACCTGACCACCGATTACGGCCAGGAGATGACCGGCCGCTATGTCGACCAGCTGCAGCCGCCGGCCTTCGGCGCCCGCGTGCAGCAGCAGTATCTCGCAACGCTTACGGCCAACGCGGCGCAACTGCACAAATTCGACGATATCATCGACGGCCGCTGGTTCATGCATGAACGCCTGCTGCTGCCGCTTGCCCGGCCCGAAGCGCCTGACGCCATCGGCATGATCCTCGGCGCGATCTTCCGCACGCCGCGCGACGCAGGGCGCTGAAATAGCAGGTCGCTGAAATACATGCCGGCCGTCCCGGTTGCGGGGCCCGGCCGGCATGCTTCCCATTGTGGTCAGGCGTCAGCCCACGCCATTGGCCTTGAACCAGGCCAGCGCGCGCTTGAAGCCGTCTTCGGCCGCCTCCTTGCGATAGCTCGGGCGGTAATCGGCGTGGAAGGCGTGCGGGGCGCCTTCATAGACATGGAATTCCGCCTTCTTGCCGGCGGCGGCCAGGGCTTTTTTCATCTGCTCGACGGTATCCAGCGGAATGCCCTGGTCGGCGCTGCCATACAGGCCGAGCACCGGCGCCTTCATGTCCTTGGCGATATCGACCGGATGCTTCGGCGTCAGCTCCGAGGCATTGCCGATCAGGCGGCCATACCAGGCCACGCCGGCTTTCACGTTCGGGTTATGCGCCGCATAGAGCCAGGTGATGCGGCCGCCCCAGCAGAAGCCGGTGATGCCGAGCTTCGAGGGGTTGCCGCCATTCTTGGCCGCCCAGGCGGCGGTGGCGTCCAGGTCGGCCATCACCTGCGCGTCCGGCACCTTGCCGGCCACGGCGATGGCAGCCTGCACATCGGTCACCTTGCTCATGTCGCCCTGGCGGGCATAGAGGTCGCCAGCAATCGCCTGGAAGCCCTGCTTGGCAAAGCGACGGCAGGTATCCTTGATGTATTCATGCACGCCGAAGATTTCCTGCACCACCAGCACGGTGGGGAAGGGGCCGGCGCCGGCCGGCTGGGCGCGGTAGGCCTTCATGGTGCCGCCGGCCACCGGGATATCGACCTCGCCGGCGGTCAGGCCGCTGGCATCGGTGGTGATCGCGGTCTGGCCCATCACCGGGCCGGCGGCCACGGTGAAGCCGGTGATCAGGCTGGTGGCCATGAAGCCACGACGGTTGAAATCGACTTTGGGAACGAGGCTGAGCAGGTCGGCGTTCATGTTTTCCTCCGGTTGAGACGATCGATCCTGTGGCGGGGCAGACAGGGCGGCGGATTGTGGGCCGGCGTCGCGTCGCGCGGTGATAAATTCCGCGTGATGAAAACCCCCGGAAACCGGCTATTCATCTGGGGCGCGGCGGCAGCGTGACCAGAGCGGTCGGCAAAAATGTCTCGGGAATGTTTCGCCGGCTTCAGCCGGCGAAGAGGTCGTAGGCCAGGCTGACCAGCAGGAAGATGCCGAGCCAGGCAGCGATGAACAGCAGGATGCGCTTGTTGGCCCAGGGCAGCCGCAGGGCGGCAGGCAGGATCAGCAGCAGGGCCAGCACCAGCGCGGAAAGGCGCAGCCAGTCATTCTGCGTCATCGCCGGTTACCGGCGGCCGGCGATCAGTCTTTCTGGGAAACCTTGGTGCCGCCAGACGTCGCGGCCGAACGCTGGCATTGGCGGTACAGCCGCTCGGCGTCCGGCTCCTTGAACGACAGGAATCGCATTTCCAGCGCGCTGACCACCTTGTAGGAGGGATGATCGGCGGCCGTCGGGCCCTCGAACTTGGCTGGCGTCACATGCACCAGCGACAGCACGCGCTCCGGGCTGATGCGCATCTCGATCTTCTGGCTGTCACTCAGCTTTTCGCTGGCGCAGACCTTGCCAAGCTGGCGGTCAAAGCTTTTCACCCGGTCATAGCGCGGATCGGTGCTGACTTCCGGCATGGATGTGGCGGCGGCGCTGGCCATCAGGGCCGGGCGGTATTTATGGAATTCGGCGGTGGCGAGCACGATGCTGCCGAAGGGGAAGAAGATTTCGACATCCTCGAGGCGGGCATGGTCGCCCATCCGGCCATCGACCACCGGCAGTTCGACCACGCGGGCAGACGACATACGGGTGATGTCGTCGTTCAGCCGGATCAGGTTGCGGTCGCCGCGGTCCTTGGCGCGTTCGGCTTCGAAGGGGATCAGGGCGGTGGGCTTGGCGCCTTTTTTCGACTGGGCCTGGGCCATGCCGGCAGCGGCAAGACTGGCGGCAGCGGCACAAATCGCGAGGGCGATCGTCGCTTTCCGGATTCCAAACATGAGGCTTCCCCCTCTGAGCGGGCTGCCGGCGACAGGCCGGTCCCGCGATCCCTGGCTTCAAGGCGGGGGGCAGGTTAGTCGATTTTGCGAGTCTTGCCAAGACTCGATGTATTATCAAATGGTTACCCGAAAAAATGGGAGTCTTCCGGGCTTTGCCATCGTGCGGCGATCCGGGTAAGGTACGCGCCGCTTTGTAACCGGTCGCCAGACCGGCGGTCAGTTCAGGGAGTCGTCTGTGGCCAATTTCATCGAGGAAGTCGACGAGGAAGTCCGCCGCGACCGGCTGGAAAAAGCCTGGAAGCGCTGGAGCCCCTATGCCATCGGCCTCGTTGTCCTGCTGCTGGCCGGCGTGGCCGGCCATCAGGTCTGGAAGAACTGGCAGACCGAGAAAGCCGCGGCCGCCGGCGCCGCCTTCACCGCGGCGCTGAACCAGGCCCAGGCCGGCAAGCCGGCCGATGCGGCGCAGGCTTTTGCCTCCATGGCCACCGGCAAGGATGGTTATGCGCTGCTCGCCCGGTTCCAGCAGGGCGCCATGCTGATCGAGGCCAAGGACGTCCCGGCCGCCATTGCCGCCTATGATGCCATCGCCGCCGACAGCGGCATCGCGCAGCGTTTCCGCGATCTTGCCAATTACCTTGCCGCTTTCCACGGCTTCGACACGCTGGACGCCGATGGCATGCGCAGGCATCTGGCCGCGATCGGCGCCGACAGCCCGTGGTATGCCAATGCCCGTGAGCTGCTGGCCCTGGCCGAGCTCAAGGCCGGCAATCGCGATGGCGCGCGCCAGCAGCTGACCGCGCTGGCCGACGATCCGCTGGTGCCGGCGGGCCTGCGTGGCCGCGCCGCCGAATTGCTTGCCGCTCTCGGCGGCCCGGTCCAGTAAAATCAGGCAGGCTGCCATGCAGATGCGTCGCACGATGCACCGTCTCTCCCTCATGTTCGTCGCGGCGGTCGCGCTGGCCGGCTGCGATGCGATGAAGGACTGGTTCGCCGAGGATCCCAAGCCGGTTGCGACCGGCGAGCGTATCTCCGTGCTGGCATTCGACAGTCAGCTCGATCCCGATCCGCAACTGGCCGAAACCCCGGTCACCCTGCCCAAGCCATGGCGGAATCCGGAATGGCCGCAGGGCGGCGGGTATCCCGCGCATGCCATGTATCATCTGGCGCTGGGCGATACGCTGCGCGAAGCCTGGCGCGCCGATCTGGGCAGTTCGGCGGATGACGAGCAGAAGATCCTGGCCCAGCCCGTGGTGGCGGAAGGCCGGGTCTTTGCCATGGATTCCGAATCCCGGGTCAGCGCCTATGATGCGGCCAGCGGCCGGCGCCTGTGGCGCATCGAACTGACTCCGCGCAAGGAGGAAAGCGGCGCCATCGGCGGTGGTCTGGCTTACCATGCCGGCAGGGTGATCGTGACGACCGGCTATGGCGATGTCGTCGCGCTGCAGGCTTCGACCGGCCTGGCTTTCTGGGTTGCCTCGCTCAAGCAGCCGATCCGCGGCGCGCCGGCGGCCGATGGCAACCGCGTTTTCGTTGTCACCTACGACAATCAGTTGCATGCGCTCGATCTTGAGCGTGGCGCTGAATTGTGGACTCACGCCGGCGTGGCCGAAACCGCCGGTTTCCTCGGCGCCGCCAATCCGGCCATCGAGGGCAATATCGTCGTTGCGCCGTATTCCTCGGGCGAGCTGCTGGCCCTGCGCGCCGATACCGGCGTGGTGGCCTGGAGCGAACAGCTCGTGCGCGCTTCGAGCCGCATCAGCCAGGCCGGCGCGCTGAACGACATCAACGGCCGGCCGGTGATTGATCGTGACCGCGTCTATGCCGTCAGCCAGTCGGGCCGTTTCGTCGCCCTCGACATGCGGACTGGCGAACGCATCTGGGAGCGCGTGATTCCCAGCATCCAGACGCCCTGGGCCGCCGGCGACTTCATCTATGCCGTCACTGTGGACGCCGAACTGCTCTGCCTGTCGCGCCGTGACGGCAAGGTGAAATGGATCCGTCAGCTGCGCCGCTACGAGGACCCGAAGGCGAAAACCCATAAGGGCATCATCACCTGGTATGGTCCAGTGCTGGCGGGTGACCGCCTGCTGCTCGCGTCCACCGACGAACGGCTGTTCGCCGTGTCGCCCTATACTGGCGATCTGATCGGCCAGGTCTCGCTGCCCGACAAGGCCGCGGTCGCGCCGGTCGTTGCCGATGGCACCCTGTATGTGGTGACCGACGATGCGCGGCTGATCGCGTATCGCTAAGACAGCCATCATGCCAGCCAAAGTTGCTATTGTCGGCCGTCCCAATGTCGGCAAATCGACGCTGTTCAATCGCCTGGTCGGCAAACGCCTCGCCATTGTCGACGACACGCCGGGCGTGACGCGCGACCGCCGCGAGGGCGCCGCGCATCTCGGCGATCTGGAATTCACCGCCGTCGATACGGCCGGGCTGGAAGAGGCTGACGACGAAAGCATGGCCGGCCGCATGCGGCAGCAGACCGAGGCGGCGGTGCGCGAGGCGGCCGCGGTGCTGTTCGTGATCGACGGCCGTGCCGGTGTCACGCCGATGGATCGGCATTTTGCCAACTGGCTGCGCAAGCAGAAACGTCCGGTGCTGCTGCTGGCCAATAAATGCGAAGGCGGCGCCGGCGGCTTCGGCGTGGCCGAGGCGCATGGTTTGGGCTTCGGCGACCCGCTGCCGGTTTCGGCCGAGCATGGCGAGGGACTGTATGATCTCTCGCTGGCGCTGATGCAGCACATCGCCGGCAATGTCGACGCCGCGCCGGGCGACGAAGCCGACGAGATCGACATGGTGCAGGCCGATATCGACATCGATCCCGATGCCGAGGCGCCGGCGGATGATCCCAACCGCCCGATCCAGCTGGCGGTGGTCGGTCGGCCTAACGCCGGCAAGTCGACCCTGATCAACAAGCTGATCGGCAGTGACCGCCTGCTGACCGGGCCCGAGCCCGGCCTGACCCGCGACGCCATCGCCATCGAGTGGGAATACCAGGGCCGCCGCATCAAGCTGGTTGATACTGCCGGCATGCGGCGCAAGTCGCGGGTCGAGCACAAGCTTGAGAAGCTGTCGGTCGCC
This sequence comes from Ferrovibrio sp., assembly GCF_029255545.1. Classification (GTDB taxonomy): domain Bacteria; phylum Pseudomonadota; class Alphaproteobacteria; order Ferrovibrionales; family Ferrovibrionaceae; genus Ferrovibrio. The sequence continues at coordinate 18,821 of NZ_JANLJJ010000090.1, forward strand.
GACACCCTGCGCACCGTGCGCATGGCCCAGGTCGTGGTGCTGGTGCTCGACGGCGTGCTGGGCATGGACAAGCAGGATCTCACCATCGCCGATCACGTGCTGCAGGAAGGCCGTGCGCTGGTCATCGCGGTGAACAAGTGGGACGCGGTGGAAGATCGCGCCCTGGCGCTGAAGGAAATCGAGGACCGGCTGCAGACCTCGCTGCCGCAGGCGCGCGGCATTCCGGTCGTCACCTTCTCGGCGCAGACCGGGCGCCATCTGGATCGCCTGCTGCCGGCCGTGATGGCGCAGTATGAGCGCTGGAACCGCCGCATCCCGACCGCGCAGCTCAATCGCTGGCTGGAAGAGGCCACCGCGCGCAACGCGCCGCCGCTGGCCGGTGGGCGCAGCGTGCGGATCCGTTATGCCACCCAGGTGAAGGCGCGCCCGCCGACCATCGCGCTGTTCGCGCCGCGCGCCGAGTTCATTCCGGAATCCTACCTGCGCTATCTGGTCAACGGCCTGCGCGAGGTATTCGACCTGCAGGGCGTGCCGATCCGCATGCATCTGCGCAAGGGCAAGAATCCCTACGCCGACAAGGACGATTGAGCGACGCCTCGCGGCGCTCTAACCGATCAGTAGTCCGGCCCAAGCCGCCGCGGCGACCAGAAGCAGGCCGGGGATCACCCGCAGCGCAAAGCCGCTGCCGCCGGTGCTCCAGGCGAAGACCGCCTTGCTCAGCGTGTTGGTGGTGAAGGCGGCCAGGATCGGCACCGCCGCGGCCGCCACCTCCAGCCTCTCGTCCTGGGTCAGGGCCGCCACCGAGATCGCCGCCGAATGGGTGTCGGCAAAGCCGGCCAGCGCCGCGGCTGCCAGCACGCCGGCCGCGCCGTGGAAATGCTGCAGCGCCGCCGCGGCGAACAGGATCGCCGTCAGCAGCGCGGCGAAGATCAGCGCGCCGCGCAGGCTGAAGGCGCGGCCCGGTTCGGTTTCGTGCGCGCCATCCTGGCGCAGGGCCGACAGGGTGAAGATCGCGCCATAGCCGATGGCGGCAAGTCCCGCCAGGCCCAGCGGCAGCGCCAGGCTGTACAGCACCGGCAGGCTGGTGGCGGCCAGCACCAGCGCCATCTGCAGGACGGTGGCGATGGTGGACAATACGGCGGCGGCCACCGCGGCCGTGCGGTCGCCGGGTTTTTTCGTGGCGCGGCTGCCCATCGCGCCGATGGTGGCGGTGCTGGAGACGAAGCCGCCGGCGAAGCCCGCCAGCGGCAGGCCATAGCGCGCGCCGAGCGCGCGCACCGCGATATGGCCGATGCCGCCGATCGCCATCACCAGGATCACCAGGATCCAGATCTTGGCCGGATTGAAGGCCTCGAACGGCCCCATCGCGCGGTCGGGCAGCAAAGGCAGGATCACCAGGGTGGCGCCGGCGAAGATCAGGCCATCGCGCACCTCCTCGGTGGTCAGCACCTGGCGTACGAAGACATGCATCGGCGTGCGCGCCGCCAGCAGCACGGCGACGGTGACGCCGATGGCGGCGGCGAGGCCGGGCTGCTGCATGCACAAGCCGCCGAGCAGCACGGTCAGTACCAGGGCGATTTCCGAGGTCAGGCCGGGATCGCGGTCGCCGGTTTCGCCGCCGCTCTCGCGGTGATAGGCGAAGGCGGCGAGCAGGGCCGTGCCGGCGGTGGTGATGGTGAGCAGCAGGGCGCCGCCGGCGGTGAGCGCGGTGGCGCCGGCCAGGGCGGCGATCGAGAAGGTGCGGATGCCCGCCGCGGCGCGGGCCGGGCCGTCGCCTTTGCGGCGTTCGCGTTCGGCGCCGATCAGCAGGCCGATGCCCAGGGCGGCGGCGAATTTGATGATCAGCGGGTCGATGATGGCGCGGTCCTCCCTGAAAAGCCGTCTCGGCAGGCCCGCAGTCTAGCACGGATGGCGGCCGGTTTCAGTCCGGCGGCAGGTCGGGCAACTGGCTCAGCGGATAGACCTGCATGCGCCCGCTGGGGCGCGGCCGCATCGTCTCGCCCCAGCTGCTCTCGCGCTCGAACCGGCTGTAGCCGATCACGCCGAAGGGCGCGCCGTCATCGTTCATCAGCGGCAGCATCAGCCGCTCGACGCGCAGGCCATGGGCTTTCGGCGCGTGGTTGCTCGGCTGGCCGTGAATGATCGCCGGCGTGGCGGCGCAGCGCACGATGCTGTCGCGGCTGGCCTGCGCCACCGCATCATCGCCCCAGAGCTGGAAGACGTCGTTGCCGATGATGCCGCGGCCCCAGTAGAACAGGATTTCCTCGCCGGCCAGGGTGAGCCGCGCGTTGCCCAGGTCGGGATCGATGCGGAAGATCCACAGATGCGGCAGGCAATGGCGCAGCGCGATCGGGTCGATGTCGCGCCGGCGCGGCGGCAGCCTGCCGGTCGGCGCGTCGACCGGCCCGAACCGCGGCGCCGGCTGGCGCCACTGCGCCCAGCAGCGCAGGAAGCCATGCATGCCCGGATCGCGGATCTCGGGCCAGCCGCCGGTGGCGGCGACGATGGCGTGGGGCAGCGGCAGGGTGGTGGGCAGCGTCATGCGCGGACTCGCGAGCGGAGCGGAAAGGCAGCGCGACGCTAGCTGCCCGGCGCCGGTTGCCGGCAGTTGAAATCCGGTTACGCCACGCGTTGCGTGCATTGCAGCCGTGATTGACGCGCCCCGGCATATGCGGAAGACTGGATCGCATTACAAAATTGTAACGGGGCGTCATGGGCGATCGTTTTTTCCATTCCCGCCATCCCAATGTCGAGACGCTGCTGCGCCGGCCGCCGGCCCCGCCGCGGCTGCTGCCGCTGCGCCTGCCCGGCATCGGCCATAACGGCGGCCCGCCGCTTGACATGTCGGGCATCGGCGTGGCCTGGCGCCGCGCCCATGCCCGAGCCTGGCAGACGCCGCCGCGCGAGATCGTGCAGCTGCGCCTGCGCCGCGCCGCCCGGCTGGGCCTGGGCTACCGCGACGTCACCGCCGCGCTGCTCGATACCGGCAGCCATCTCTCGGTTCTGCTGCTGCCGCTGCATCACGCCTTCGTGGTGACGCGCGTGCGCGATGGCGGCCTGCGCGTCGCGGCCGCGCCCGGCCTGGCGGAGAAGATCGAACGCTGCGGCGGCCGGCTGTTCCTGCTGCTCGACGAGGCGATGACTGGGCCGCTGGATGCGCCGACGCGGCGCGCCCTGCTGCGGCAGATCAACCTGCGGCATGACGGCCGGATCGAGGGGCTGCTGGCGCTGCCGTTCGACCTGATGGATACCGCGTCGCGGCGCGCGTCGCGCCTGCGCCGCGTCCTGCGCCGCCATGGCGCGCCGCGCCTGGAATGCGTGCTGCTCGGCCAGACCTATGCCGAGCTGCAACTGGCCGAGGCCGCCGGCCTTGGCCTGTTCAAACCCCTGACGGAGTGGTTCGCCCCATGACGCTCGCCGCCAA
>NZ_JANLJJ010000091.1:0-58864 GCF_029255545.1 Ferrovibrio sp.
TTCTTGTACATCAGGATGAAGCTGGCGCCGGTAATCGGCCAGCTCTTGTCGCCCGGCTCCTCGGTCAGGATGACCTCGAAGCCCGGCGTGCCAGCCCAATCCGCATTGGCGGCGGCAGCCTTGAAGCTATCCGATTCCGGCTGAACCGCCTTGCCCGCCTTGTTGACCATGCGCAGGTGGGTCAGTTTGTTCTGTTTGGCATAGGCATACTCGACATAACCGATCGCACCGTCGGTCTGGCCCGACATGTTGGCGACGCCCTCATTGCCCTTGGCGCCGATGCCGGTCGGCCACTGCACGGCCGTGCTGGCACCAACCTTGGACTTCCAGTCGGCACTGACCTTCGACAGATAGTCAGTGAACAGGAACGTGGTGCCCGACCCGTCCGAACGATGCACCACGGCAATGGCGGTGGCCGGCAGATTGGCGCTCGGATTCAGCTTCTTGATCGCCGGATCGTTCCAGGTCTTGATCTCGCCCATGAACATCTTGGCAAGGGTCGGACCATCGATCACCAATTCACCCGGCTTGATGCCCTTGACGTTCGCCACCGGGACCACGCCGCCCATGATCATGGGGAACTGGATCAGGCCAGCTTCGTCGAGATCCTTCGGCTTCAGCGGCATGTCGGAGGCGCCAAAGGTGACGGTCTTGGCCTTGATCTGCTTGATGCCGCCGCCGGACCCGATTGACTGGTAGTTCAGGCCGATGCCGGTCTCTTTCTTATAGGCATCCGCCCACTTCGAGTAGATCGGATACGGGAAGGTCGCGCCGGCGCCCGAAATATCGGCGGCCTGGGCGGCACCAAGACCGAGCGTGGTCGCGAACGCGACAACGGCAGCCTTGAGCAGGATTGGCTTGAACTTGAGCACGGGTCTCTCCCTCTGCTTGAAACGTATAGACGTCGGTCAGGTGATCTGACGCGCCGGCAGGTATAGAGAGGGCATATGACGGATAGTTTGCAGGAATATGACAGTTGCAAGAATCATTGCCCGCCCCCTGCAAGATTCATAAAATACTCGAAAGTATATAATTATTCTTTATGCGGATTTTTACTATAATAAAAAATATACCTCAAAATAAATAATGTGGATAATTTCGAATTCATTATTTTTTGCTTCACCATTCACATGAGAAATTTACTTATTAAATCTACTTGATAACTATAATTACTGAAATAATTCTTATGATTCGTTTATGATTTAAAAAATAGATCTATGCATTATAGATCGAGCCGCAGCTTTTATGACAGCGCCTGATTATGACACAGGCGGTCCGGCCGGCAGTCCGGAGCGGGCTGGCAGGGGCAGTCGCACCATAAAACTGCTGCCCTCGCCCAATTCCGATTCGATGACAAGCCGGCCGCGATGACGGTTGATGATGTGCTTGACGATCGCCAGGCCCAGGCCGGTGCCCCCGAGGTCGCGGCTGCGGGCCGAATCGACCCGGTAGAACCGCTCGGTCAGGCGCGGCAAATGCTCGCGGGGAATACCCTCGCCGTGATCGCGCACCCCAACCTCCAGCCAGTCGGCCTCGACCGCGCGCAGGGCGATTTCGACCGGGGTTTCGGCACGGCCGTATTTGATCGCGTTGTCGATCAGGTTCTGGAACACCTGCATCAGTTCGTCGCGGGCGCCGCGCACCGGCGGCAGGCTCTCGTCCAGGACCAGCCGGATCGGCATCTGCTTGGCCCTGGCCTGCGGCTCCAGGGCGGCGGCGGCATCGCGCAGCAAAGGCGCCAGGGCGATGGTTTCCGACGGCCGGTCATGTTCGCGCATCTCGATCTGCGACAGCGACAGCAGATCCTGGATCAGCCGGGCCATGCGCGCCGCCTGGTCGCGCATAATGCCGAGAAAGCGGATCCGCGCCGCCTCGTCATCGCGTGCCGGGCCCAGCAGGGTTTCGATAAAACCGACCAGCGAGGCCAGCGGCGTACGCAGTTCGTGGCTGGCATTGGCGACGAAATCGGCGCGCATCTTCTCGGCCTTGCGCAAGGCGGTAAGGTCATGTAGCGCCAACACCGCCGCCGAGCCTTCGCTGCTGGCCGGCAGGGCAACCACGCGCAGGCTGAAACTGCGGCCATCGGGCACCGGCAGGGTCAGGTCGGCCGAGGCCATGCCGGTCTCGCCGCGCAGCACCGCATCGGCGGCATCCAGCACGGCCGGATGGCGCATCGCCACCGCCAGGTCGTTCCCGATGATGTCGTTACCAAAGAATTTGCGGGCGGCGAAATTCGCCCGCGCGATATTGCGCCCGTCATCCAGCAGCAAAACCGGATCTGGCAGCGCGTTGAGAATGGCGTCGGCGGTGGTGCTGTGCAGCGCAACCTGCCCCTGCTCGTCCAGCAGGGTCTGGCGCAGACGTTCCACCGTGGCGCCCAGTTCGCCGATCATGGTGAGCGCATCCCATTCGCCGCTCTGGCGCGGCGCGCCACCCAGAATCTCGTCGGTGCGGCGCAGCACCCGCCAGGCGGCATGGGTATGCCACGCAGCGAACAGGGCCGACACCGCCAGCAACGCGCCGATAATCATCCAGGCGGAGACATCGCTCAGCGCACCGGCCAGGCGTGCCAGTAGAATGATGGCGGCCTGCGGCAGGCCGAGCAGCACGAACAGGGCGAACCAGCGGGTGACAGGGAACCGGGCCACCGTATTTCCCGCGGCGGGTTGAGGGCTTTTCGCTGGCTCGGTCATATCCTGCCCCTTATCCGCTGCCGTCCGTCAGCCCCGGTCTGCCGGCTGCCAGTGCAGCAGCGTTTCGACCAGTTTGCGCAGTATGGCCATCAACGGCGCGGCGCGGCCGGCATCCCAATGCTCCAGCCGTCCCTCATCCATATAACAGTCGCGGGCGATTTCGAGTTGCAGCGCATGGATGCCGTCGGCCGGGCGACCATAGTGACGGGTGATATAGCCGCCCTTGAAGCGACCGTTATACACATGGGTGAAGCCCTTGGCAGCACTGAGTACGTCACAGGCACGATCCGCCAGGCCGGCCGCACAGCTGGCGCCGTCATTGGTGCCGAGATTAAGGTCGGGCAGCCGACCGGCAAAGAAACGCGGCACTTCGGCGGCAATGCTGTGGCCATCGAGCAGAACGGCAAAGCCGTGGCGGGCGCGAACAGCCTCAAGCTCGGCCGACAGGCGGCGGTGATAGGGGTGCCAATAGCGGTTCGCCCGGGCCGCCACTTCGGCAGCATCAGGCCCGTCCCCATCGCGATAGAGCAGCCGGCCATCGAAATCGCGGGTCGGGCAGAGTTCGGTATTGTCCGCGCCGGGGTATAATGCGCGCCCTTCCGGATCGCGGTTGAGGTCAACGACATAACGCGAATGGGTCGCCACCATCAGGCCGGCGCCGAGTTCGGTGGCAAAGGCATACAGCTTCTCGACATGCCAGTCGGTGTCGGTCAGGCGCCGGGCCGTGTCGGTCAGGCGCTCCGGCAGGCCGGGGCCAAGCCCCAGGCCGGCATGCGGCACATTGATCAGTAACGGCGTGGCGCCGGGAACAAGAGTGAACAGAGGTGCGTTTTCGGTCATGCTCGAAGGCTGGAAAAGCGGGGTCGACATAGGTAACAAAGCGGACCGCTGGCGCCAAGCCGCGATCACCGCCGACATGGATATTTCACAGGTGGTAGTCGCCTGGCCCAGGCCGACATTTGAGGATGACCGGGCTTTACCCTAGAGTGCGGTGGCTTTTTTCAGCGACCTCCCCAGTCGCATAACGCAAGGCAGTTCGATGGACCTTACCCTGCTCGGCTATACGATCAGCGCTTCCCATATCAGCGCGTTCCTGCAAGTCATCATGATCGACGTCATCCTGTCGGGTGACAATGCCATCGTCATCGGCATGGCCGTGGCCGGCCTGGCGCCGCAGCAGCGCAACAAGATCATCGTTTACGGCATCCTGGCCGCCACCGTGCTGCGCATCCTGTTTGCCGGCATCGCCGTGCAGTTGCTGCAGATCATCGGCCTGACCCTGGCCGGCGGCATCCTGCTGCTCTGGGTAGCCTGGAAGATGTGGCGCGAACTGCGCGCGCAGGCCAAGGGGGAAGCCGGCGGCGAAGACGGCGACACCGGCAAGCCGGCGCCGAAGACGCAGCGCGAAGCCGTGATGCAGATCATCATCGCCGACCTGTCGATGTCGCTGGACAACGTGCTGGCCGTCGCCGGCGCTGCCCGCGAGCATCCCTATATCCTCGCCTTCGGCCTGGTGCTCTCCATCGCCCTGATGGCGATCGCCTCGAAGTTCATTGCCCGCCTGCTCGACCGCTATCACTGGATCGCCTATATCGGCCTGCTGATCATCGGCTATGTGGCGCTGCGCATGATCTGGGAGGGCGGCTTCCAGGTGATGGATGCCACCGGCCTGCAGGCCATGCTGACCGGCAAATAGAGGCTATTCAGCCCAGAATTTGGCGATTGCGTCGGCGAGATCCTCGCCGTAGAGATCCTTGAAGAAATGATCCGCGCCATCGATCGTGATGGTGCGGATTTTTTCTGCGCGCTTTGCTGACTGCAGTTTCTGCGGCAGATCCTTCACCACCTCATCGGCACCGGCGATTGCCAGCAGCACGGGGCGATTGATACGGGCCAACTGGCTCGGCGTATCGTTGCGGCCATCGCCGCTATGGTAATCGAGGAAGGTCGCGGCCGCCACGCTGGTTTTCGGACAGTACAGGAAATCCGTGCCGGTCAGCAGCTCAGCGCCCTTGCCGGCAGAAACCAGTGCTTCAGCCTTTGCGGCAATCGCGTTGAAATCGCCGCCGAAGCGCACCTTGTATTCGGCTGGCGCGGCGGCACGGTCAAAGGTTGCCGGCGCTGCCAGCACAATCTTCTGCAATGCCGTCGGCAGCTTTTCTCCCGCTTGCGCGGCGTACCAGGCAACCTGGGCGCCGCCGCGCGAATGTCCGAGCAGGCCGATCTTCGCCGCGCCCGCCTTGCCGGCCCAGTCGATCCAGGCGGCGATCTCGGCCGCGGCCTGGGCATTGCCGTGGCGATGCGGCACGGCGCAATCATACATGCCCTTGCGGTCGGAAACGCCCAGCGACAGCGTCACCGCCACGGTGGAAAGCCCGCGTTCCGCCAGCGTCTCCTGCAGCGCTTGCATGATCTCCATGCGGTTATGCGCCAGCGTGCCATGCACCAGCACCATGACGCCGTCGCGCAGCGCCTTGCCGCCGGCCAGCTTCAGTTCGCCGTCCAGCCCACGTCCTTCCTGCACCAGCCGTATCGGCTCGGCACGGACCAGCCCTGTCAGAGACAACAAAGCGACCAGGCTCAGCCCCAACATCCGGCGACGGTTATGCGACATGCGTTTTTCTCCCTGTGCAGGCCCGGCTATTGATCGCAGGCGGACCATAAAATAACATCAATCTATGATATTTTTTAAAGTTGCACAATTCATATGTGTTATAATGATTGGATTATGGGCGGCCCTGCCGGCCCATGCCCAGCCCCGGGAGCTTGTCATGTTCGAGCGCCAGGATTGTTCCTGGTGCAAGGCCTGGCATCGCGAAGTCGGCCCGGGCTACGACAAGTCCGAAGAAGGCCGGCAGGCGCCGCTGCGGCGCGTCGACCTTGACAGGGACTGGCCGGCCGACCTGCCCCGGCTGGGCATCCGCTATACGCCGACCTTCGTTCTGATGACGTGTGGGCACGAGATCGGTCGACTCGTAGGCTATCCCGGTGCGGATTTCTTTTATCCCAAGGTTGAGGCTCTACTCGAGCAATCGCAGGGCAATGGAAAAACATCGGGAAATTGCGGTTAACGCGATGCGACAAAACACCACTTGCAAAATGTGGAATGAGTTTGTTATGGACACGATAACCTTCAGCCTTGCAGGCTGGCCTGACCGGATGACCGGCAGAGAACGATCGGGAGGAATGATGCGCCAGATGCGCCTACTTACAGCTTGCCTTGCCGGCACCGCCGCCATGCTGGCCGCGACCGTTTCGTTCGCCCAGGAAATCCGCGATGCCAACCTCACCCCCTATGCGGTGAAGGATTACGCCATTGAGAAATCGCTGACCGGCAAGCCCGGCGATCCGGCCAAGGGCCGGCAGATCGCCACCACCAGCGGTCAGGGCAACTGCGTGATCTGCCACAAGATGCCGATCCCCGAGGTCGCCTTCCGCATCGGCAATGTCGGCCCCGACCTGACCGAGGTGGGCGGACGCCTGACAGCGGCCGAAATCCGCATGCGGATCGTTAATCCCAAGCTGCTCAACGAAGAGACCATCATGCCGGCCTATTACCGCGTGACCGGCCTCAACCGCGTCGACAAAAAAGCCCAGGGCAAGCCGATGCTGAGCGCCGAGCAGGTCGAAGACCTGGTCGCCTATCTTTCGACGCTGAAATAAACATCCCCGGATCTGGAACAGGAGCGCCCGACATGACCGCATCGTCTCAATCCCTCAACCGCCGCGGCCTCAGCCGCCGCCAGGCCGTCGCCGCCCTCGGGCTTGGCAGCGTCGTCGTCACCCTGGTCCCGCTCAGCGCCGAGGCAACGCCGGAAAGCGCCAAGAAGATGCTTGGCGATCTGGTCAAGGCCGCGCCGAAAGCCGGCAAGGTGCAGATCAAGACTCAGGAAATCGCCGAGAATGGCAACACCGTGCCGGTCACCATCTCGGTCGAAAGCCCGATGACCGACAAGGACTACGTGAAGGAAATCCATGTCGTGTCCGACAAGAACCCGCAGCCGGGCGTCGCCAGCTTCATGCTGACCCCGGCCAATGGCAAGGCGGAAGTGCAGTTCCGCATGCGCATGGCGGAAACCCAGAATGTCATTGCGGTCGCGGTGATGAGCGACGGCAGCGCCTGGACCGCGGCCCGCGAGGTCAAGGTCACCATCGGCGGCTGCGGCGGCTGATCGGTCGCGCAACGGGCAGGCAGAGACACAGGAAAGGATCGAACCATGGCTGCAGACATCAAACCGCGTATCCGCGTACCGCAGACCGCCAAGAAGGATGAGATCATCGAGATCAAGACGCTGATCTCGCATCCGATGGAATCCGGCCAGCGCAAGGATTCGCAAGGTAAAATCATCCCGCGCAAGATCATCAACAAGATGACGGTTGCCTTCAACGGCAAGCCGGTTTTCGAGGCCAAGCTGGAGCCCTCGATCTCGGCGAACCCGTACCTGTCGTTCTTTCTGAAATGCAGCGCCAGCGGCAATCTGGATTTCACGTGGACGGATGACGACGGCAGCGTCTACAAGGCGACGCAAGCCATTACGGTGGCCTGAGGTGCCGCGCATGCCCCGCCTGCGCTCCCCCCTGCTCACCGCCGCAGCGGCGTTGGCTGTACTTGGCAGCCTGGCCGCCTGCGATGGTGACAAGTCGAAATCGGCCGCGATGGCCGATTCCGGCGATCCGCTGGCGCAATACCGCGCCAACCCGAAATACAAGGCCTTCATGGCCGGCGAGAAGATGTCGGGCTATGTTTTCGCCTCGCCCGAGACCCAGGCGATGCAGGACGACGACTTCGAGAATCCCGGTATGCTGGCCGTACAGGATGGCGAGGAAGAATGGAGCAAGGTGGAAGGCGCCGCCGGAAAGTCCTGTGCCTCCTGCCACCAGGATGCGGCGAAAAGCATGAAGGGCGTCGCCGTCAGCTATCCGAAATTCGAGCCCAAGCGCGGTAAGCTGGCCAATATCGAGCACCGCATCAATCTTTGCCGCACCGAGCATATGAAGGCGCCAGAGCTGAAATGGGAATCCAAGCCCCTGCTCGGCCTGACCGCCTATGTCGAGCATCAGTCGCGTGGCCTGCCGATCAGCGTGAAGGTCGATGGTCCGGCAGCCCCCTTCTTCGAGGAGGGCAAGAAATTCTACTATACCCGACGCGGCCAGATGGATATCGCCTGCGCGCAATGCCATGAACAGAATCCCGGCATGAATATCGGCGTCGAGAATCTGAGCCAGGGCCAGTCGAACGGGTATCCGACCTATCGCCTGAAATGGCAGTCTTTCGGATCGCTGCATCGCCGCTTCGAAGGCTGCAATCAGGAAGTCCGCGCCGAGCCCTATCCGCGCGGTTCCGACGAATACACAAACCTTGAACTCTACGTCGCCTGGCGCGGCAACGGGCTGAAGTCCGAAGCTCCCAGCGTCCGCCGCTAAGTCGTCACGGCCACTCCGGTTTCGGAGTGGCCGTTTGCGTATTTTGTACATAAAAAAACTGCTGAAAAATTCAGCTGCTATAAAGAGGAACAGAGAGCCCCCATGTTGAGCCGCCGCGATATCCTCCAGGCGTCCGCCGCCGCTGCCGTTCTGCTTGGCAGCGGTATGCGCGTCGGCGCCGCTGCCGCCACGCAGAAGATCAATCAGGCCGATCTGTTGCGCTTCCAGCCGGTCGGCCAGGTCACGCTGCTGCATTTCACCGATATTCACGCCCAGCTGGTTCCGCTGTATTTCCGTGAGCCAAGCGTGAATATCGGCGTTGGCGAAGCACTTGGCCTGCCGCCGCACCTGGTCGGCAAATACCTGCTGGATCAATACGGCATCAAGGCCGGCACGCCGGAAGCTCATGCGCTGGCCTATCCCGATTTCGTGCAGCTGGCCAAGGACTATGGCCGGTTGGGCGGCGTGGCTCATATGGCCACGCTGATCAAGGCAATCCGCGCCGAACGGCCGAACAACACGCTGCTGCTGGATGGCGGCGATACCTGGCAGGGCAGCTACACCTCGCTGGCGACCAAGGGCGCCGACATGGTGAAGGTGATGGAGGCCCTGGGCGTCGATGCCATGACGGCGCATTGGGAATTCACCTACGGCGCCGAGCGCGTGAAAGAGCTGGCCGAAGGGATGAAAATCCCGTTCCTGTGCGGCAACGTGAAGGACAACAGCTTCGGTGACGCGGTATTCGACGCGATCAAGATGTTCGAGCGCGGCGGGGTCAAGATCGCCGTGATCGGCCAGGCCTTCCCCTACACGCCGATTGCCAACCCGCGCTATATGATCCCGGACTGGTCGTTCGGCATCGAAGAGGAAAAGGTGCAGGAGCATGTCGAGGCGGCGCGCGCCCAAGGCGCCGAGCTCGTCGTGCTGCTCAGCCATAATGGTTTCGATGTCGACCGCAAGCTTGCGGCCCGGGTCAAGGGCATTGACGTCATCCTTACCGGCCACACCCATGACGCCATCCCCGCGCCGGTGAAGGTCGGCAACACCCTGCTGATCGCGCCGGGCAGCCATGGCAAGTTCCTCGCCCGCCTCGATTTGCAGGTGAAGGACAAGCGCGTCACCGATTACCGCTTCCGTCTGATTCCGGTCTTCTCCGATGCCATTGCGCCTGACCCGGCGATGGCGAAACTGGTCGATGAGGTACGCGCGCCACACAGGGCGGTGCTCGACAAGGTTTATGGCCGCGCCGACTCGCTGCTATACCGTCGCGGCAATTTCAATGGCACCTTCGACGACCTGATCTGCCAGGCGATGATCGCCGAGCGTGAGGCGGAAATCGCGCTGTCGCCCGGCTTCCGCTGGGGCGCGACCCTGCTGCCCGGCCAGGATATCACCGGCGACATCCTCTATTCGCAGACCGCGATTACCTATCCGAATGTCTATCGCAACCAGATGACCGGCGAATTCCTCAAGACCGTACTGGAGGACGTCGCGGACAACCTGTTTAACCCGGATCCCTATTACCAGCAGGGCGGCGACATGGTGCGGGTTGGCGGGCTGGCCTACACCATCGATATCGCCAAGCCGATCGGCCAGCGCATCTCGAACATGACGCTGCTGCGGACCGGCCAGCCGATCGATCCGGCCAAATCCTATGCCGTGGCCGGCTGGGCCTCGATCAACGAGGGGACCGAAGGACCGCCGATCTACGATCTGGTCGGCAAATACATCGCCACGCAAAAGACGGTGAAGATTCCTGAAAACCGCAGCGTGAAAGTTGTCGGCGCCGATCAGCGCGGTATTGCCGGCTGAACGGACCCCGGAGGAGGAAACGACAATGACCGAGACGAAAGACAAGCCTTCACGGCGCAGCTTCCTGAAGAAATCCGTAGCCGCTGGCGGTTTTACCCTACTGGCCGGCGCTGGCGTAGGCGAGGCGATGGCGGCTGGCGAGGACAACCTGCCGCCGAATGTGCCGGAATGGATGAAGACGCTGGGCTCCGGCGTCACCGCCAATCCCTATGGCTCGCCATCGTCCTATGAGAAGAACGTGATCCGCCGCAATGTCGGCTGGCTCACCGCCACGGAAGAATCGTCGATCAATTTCACCCCGATCCACGAGCTGGACGGCATCATCACGCCGAGCGGCCTGTGCTTCGAGCGCCATCACGGTGGCGTGCCCGAGATCGACCCTGAGCAGCATCGCCTGATGATCCACGGCCTGGTCGACCGGCCGCTGATCTTCACTATGGATGAACTGATGCGCTTCCCCTCGGTCAGCCGCATCCACTTCCTGGAATGCCCGGCCAATGGCGGCATGGAATGGAAAGGCGCGCAGATGGCCGGCGTGCAGTTCAGCCATGGCATGGTGCATTGCTGCGAATGGACCGGCGTCAAGCTGTCTACCCTGCTGGCCGAAGTGGGCGTCCAGAAGGCAGCGAAATGGCTGCTGGCTGAAGGCGCCGATGCCGCCGCGATGACGCGCAGCATCCCGCTGGACAAGGCGATGGACGACATTATCGTCGCCTATTCGCAGAACGGCGAGCGCATCCGGCCGGAGAACGGCTATCCGCTGCGCCTGCTGGTACCGGGCTGGGAAGGCAACGTGAATGTCAAATGGCTGCGCCGCATCAAGGTCGGTGACCAGCCCTGGCATCACCGCGAAGAGACCTCGAAATACACCGACCTGATGCCGGACGGCAAAGCACGGCAGTTCACCTTCGTGCAGGAAGCCAATTCGGTGATCACCTCACCCTGCCCAGAAAAGCCGATGAAATTCGGCAAGGGTTTCTACGAGATTCGCGGCATCGCCTGGTCAGGCTATGGCAAGATCAAAAAGGTGGATGTCAGTATCGATGGCGGCATGAACTGGAAAACCGCCGAACTGCAGTCGCCGGTCTTCTCCAAGAGCCTGACGCGTTTCCGCCTGCCGCTGCAATGGGACGGGCGACCGATGCTGCTGCAGAGCCGCGCAATGGACGAAAGCGGTTATGTGCAGCCCACCATCGAGGCGCTGCGCAAGGCGCGCGGCCTCAATTCGATCTACCACAAGAATTCGGTCCATACCTGGCGTGTGCTGCCGACCGGCGAGGTGCAGAATGTCCAAGTCGCTTAAGCTGCTCTCTCTCGTTTTCGTCTGCAGCATTGCCCTGCCCGTCCTGGCGCAGGACAAGGCGCCACCCAAGCCTTTCGGCTTCGGCAAGCCTGCCACCAAGGAGCAGGTCGCCGGCTGGGATATCGATGTGCGTGGCCCCGACGGCGCCGGCCTGCCGCCCGGCAAGGGGACGGTCGCCGCCGGCGAGGAGCTGTATATGGCGCAATGCGCCGCCTGCCATGGCGAATTCGCCGAGGGTGCCGGGCGCTATCCAGAACTGGTCGGCGGCCGGGGCACGCTGAAATCGGAAGACCCGCGCAAGACCGTCGACAGCTACTGGCCGCACGGCCCCGGCGTGTTCGATTATATCCGCCGCGCCATGCCGTTTGGCGCGCCACAGAGCTTGTCTCCGGATGAAGTCTATTCCATCGTGGCCTGGCTGCTGAACCAGGCCGACCTGTGGCCCGCTGACAAGGACCTCGATGCCGCCGGCCTGCGTCAGATCAAGCTGCCGAACCGCGACGGTTTCATCGCCGGCGGCGATCCCCGACCCGATGTGAAGCCCGACACATGCATGACCAATTGCCGCAAGGCTCCGCCGAAAATCACCAGCGATCTGGCCGCCCGGCTGGGCGTGACGCCGACCCAGAAAACCGGCGACTGAGCATGTGGAGCCGACGCAGCCTGCTGCTGGCCGCTCTGCCGGCGGCAGGCTTATCCGCGATGCCGGGCATGGCGGTGGCGCAGAAATTCGCCGACCCGCAGCCCAGCATCGACAATCCGCGCAAGATCGTGCTCAGCCTGTCGGAAGATGATCCGAAACGGATCAACGCGGTGATCAGCAACATCGTCAATATCCAGAAGTATTACGATGCCACCCAGGTAAAGCTGGCGGTGGTGGCCTATGGTCCGGGCATCGTCGCGGTGCTGAAAGGCCAGAGCCCGGTGGCGCAGCGCATTGCCGCCCTGCAGGACCTGGAGGTCGAATTCGTGGCCTGCGGCGCTACACTGGAAACCCTGAAGAAAACCCAAGCCGACCTGCTGCCCGATATCGCCGTGGTGCCCAATGGCCTGCCCGAGATCGTCGAGCGCGGCCTGCGTGGCTGGATTTACCTGCATCCGTGATCCGGAGGCCCGTCATGCTGACCCGTCGCACCCTGCTCCGCTCTGCTCTCGCCGCCGGCATCGCTCCGGCGCTGCTGCCTGGCCCGGCCCGCGCCACCAAACTGAACGACGACGGCCTGCATGTGGAGGACTGGTGGCTGGAGAGCTTCCTCGACCTCAAGCAGGACATTGAGGACGCCGCCGCCAAGGGCAAGCGCGTCGTGCTGAGCTTCGAACAACGCGGCTGCATCTACTGCGCCGAGATGCATGAGAAGCATCTCGCCAGCCCGGTGATCAGTGGCTATATCCGCAAGCATTTCGAGATGATCCAGGTCAACCTGTTCGGCGGTCGCGAGATCACCGACCTGGACGGCAAGGTCCTGCCCGAGAAGGACATGGCCCGCAAATGGGCGGTGACCACCACGCCGACGCTGTTCTTCCTGCCGCCGGCAGCCGGGGCTGTCTCGGTGAAAGACGCTGCTTCGGCCCGCATGCGTGGCCTGCTGCCGCCGCCGACCTTCCTGGCCATGTTCCGCTATGTGGCCGAGCGCGCCTACGAGAAGGGCGAGTTCCCCGCCTATGCCCGACAGCATGAAGCCGAGTTGGCCAAGGCCATCGCCGCCGGCACGCCGATCAACTAGACTGGCGGCGTGACCCTGACGCGACAGGCCGGTTACGGCCTCACCCTTTTCCTCACTTCGGCCGCCGCGCTGATCGTCGAGATCGTCGCCGGGCGCATGCTGGCGCCCTATGTCGGCATGTCGCTCTACACCTGGACAGCCATCATCGCCGTGGTGCTGGCCGGACTTTCGGTCGGCCACTGGATCGGCGGCCGGCTGGCGGCGCCACAGGTCGCGCATCAGACCGCCCTGCGCGGCATCGCCATCGCCCTGCTGCTGGCCGGCCTGACGGCCGGCGGTGCCGCGCCATTGCTGAAGGGGCTGGCCGCCCTGCTCGGCGGCAGTGACACGCCCCCGCTGCTGTTGATCACTCTGCTGGCCGCCGGCGTCTTCCTGCTGCCCAGCCTGTTCGTCGGCATCGTCTCGCCGGTGCTGACCAAGCTGGCGATCGACGACGCGCCACATCACCAGGGCCCCATCATCGGCCGCATGTTCGCGCTGGGCGCCGCCGGCAGCATCCTCGGCACGCTCAGCGCCGGCTATGTGTTCATCTCCTGGATCGGCTCGACCGGCACCTTGCTGGCGGTGACCGCATTGTATCTGTTGTTTGCCATCCTGTTCTGGACTGGCGCCGGCAAGGTGAAGATCACCCTGCCGCTGGCCACCCTGGTGCTGCTCGGCAGTTTCGGACTGGCGCAGTTGCCGGGCTTTGCTGCGCCATGCGAGCGGGAAAGCGATTATTACTGCATCCGCATCGTCGATTTTGCGCCCCAGAGCGGCCGGCCATCGGCCGCCATGGTGCTGGACCACCTGGCGCACAGCATCAACGACCGCGACGATCCCGGCCTGCTCTACAGCCCCTATCTGCATTTCGTCGCCCTGCGCACCGAACGCCTGCTGCAGGGCCGCGCACCGCAGGCCTATTTCATCGGCGGCGGCGCCTTCACTTTGCCGAGGGCCTGGGCCGCAAGATTTCCCGAGGCGAAACTGACGGTGGCCGAGATCGACCCCGTCGTCACCGCCATGGCCGCAAAGGCCATGTGGCTCGATCCCACCGCATCGGCGCTGGATATCCGCCATGCCGATGCGCGGCGTACGCTGGACATCCTGCCTGAGGACCGGCGTTTCGACCTGATCCTGGGCGATGCCTTCCATGATTACGCCATCCCGCCGCATCTGGTGACGCGTGAATTCCATCAGCTGCTGCTGCGTCGGCTGGCGCCGCGCGGGGCTTATGCGATCAACGTGATCGACCAGAGCGAGAATCCGCGTTTCACCTTCGCGCTGGTCAAAACAATGCAACGCGACTTCCCTGTCGTCGAGGTTTGGCTCGACGATGAAAGCCGCCGGCGCGGTGGCCGGGTCACCTTCGTGGTGCTGGGCCTGCGTGAGGCGAGCGACGCGGCCGTGCTGCGCGCGATCGAACCATTCCGCCGCACCTGGCTACGCTGGCCGCAGAACGACCTCGACACGCGTATTGCTGCCGCAGACCTGCCGATATTGACCGATGATTTCGCACCGGTCGACCGCCTGATGGCCGGTTTCGTGCTGCGTCCTGACGAGATGCTGCGCTGACAGTCAGGCCGGAATTTCGCCCGCAGTCTGCGCCGCCTTGCGGGCGCGAAACCGGTCGATCGCTTCGGCCACTTCGCCAGCCAGCGCCGAGGCATCGCGATCGGGATTGAAAAACGCCAGCACGGCCTCGCCCAGCGTCTTCATGAGATCCAGCGGCTTCTGCCAGTCCGGCGTATAGATAAAGCTCGCGCCCTGTTCGGCGATTTGCCGCGCTGCCTGCAACAGCCGGTCACAGATCTGGCCTACATGGGCAAATTCGGTATTGGCAACGCGACGCTGGATATCTTCGGTGGAGGCAATCAGATCGTTCAGCATGGCCAGACTGCCCTCATCCGGCGACAAGCCAGAGCGATAGATCGGCACGATCTGTTCGGCAACGAAGGCGATGCGAAAAGCCGATGCGCGCAAACGCTGGCGATTGATCTCCTCATTCGCCACCATGATCTCATGCTGCAGTCCATGCGGATCGATCTGCTCGCCTGCCAGTTTGGCTCGCATCGGATTCGGTACATGGATCAGTTGTACCGTGCTGTTGCCGCGCGCATCGCTGCGCCGACGATCTGGGCCGATATAGTCCGAGGTAACGACAAACGGCTTGCGGTTCAGACCAACGGCCTCCACCCGCTCCAGCAGGGACCGGGTCGAAAGCGGTTTGACCAGCAGGTCGTCAGCGCCGGAATCGATGATCCGGCGAACCGTGGATTGCTGCGGCTCCCAAGTGGTAAGGATCACCGGCAGATAGGGATTGATCCCAAGCCTGCCATGCCGCAGATCGCTGGTCAGCGCGATGGGGTCGCCGCCCGGCATCTCGACAGCCATGAAAACCAGGTCGGGCTGGGCCACATGGAGCAGGTCGGCGAAGCCTTCCAGGCTCTCGAATTCGCGCAGGTGGTTATAACCAGACCCCACCAGGGCCTGACGGTACAGCCGCCGGGTGCCCAATGCGGGGTCGCCATATAGTATCCGCACATCCGCGCGCCGTTCAGATATCATGCCGCGATCCTACGGAGCCTTCGCGGTTGCAACAAGAGTCAGCTTAGGGTTTCGGGCGTGGCTTGGCCCTGCTGGTCGGCTGCGCCGCCAGGGGATTCTCCGGCCAGTCATGCTTGGGGTACTGCCCGCGCATTTCTGCCCGCACAGCGCGATAACTCGTCTGCCAGAATCCCGCGAGATCGCTGGTCACCTGCAACGGACGCCGCGCGGGTGACAGCAGATGCAACACAAGTTTCACCCGCCCACCGGCGATCGCGGGAGTATCGGCATGCCCGAACATCTCTTGCAGCCGGACGGCTAAGACCGGCACGTCACCCTGGGTGTAATCGAGCGGGATGTTCGAACCCGTGGGGACCCGCCAATGGGTGGGAGCTTCGGTTTCGAGCACCTTCTGCTGCGCATAGTCGAGCTGATGCGTCAGGGCCGCATGCAGATCGATCCCGGCCAATTGTGAAAATTTGGTCACGCCATCGAGATAGGGAGCCAACCATTGCTCAAAGCGCTCCAGCAATGCAGCGTCGTTCATATCAGGCCAGTCGGCCGCTGTCGGCAGGTGCCGGCGCAGCAGGGCAATACGGGCCTGCCATTGCCGCAGGGCCGGCGTCCATGGCAGCACATCCAGACCGGTTTTACGGATCGCGCGGATGAGCGCATCCCGGATCGCATCCTGTGGCGGATCCTTCAGCGGCTGTTCGCGCAGCACCAGCGCCCCCAGACGTTTCTGCCGTCGGGCGGCCACTGTCTGGCTGCGCTCGTCCCATTCCACCGTGTCTGTCGTCTCGATCAGATCGCCGAACACACCCTCGATCTCATTTTCAGCAATCGGAGCGGCCAGGAAAACGCGCGCATCGGCCTGGGCGCCATCCACCTCGGCAATGGCGAGATAGGTTCCACCACTAAGCGGGTCGAGCGGATCCAGTCTCGCGCCGCGGCCGCCGCTGAGCAGGAAACTGCCCGCCGCGCCGCCGCGTTTCTTGGCCACGCGGTCAGGATAGGCCAGCGCCACAAGCTGGCCGGCATCCTCGACCGATCCTTTATGCGGCGGGACACCAATCTGCCGGCGCCAGTCGGAAGCCAGGCGTCGGATCTGCCGCACGGCATTCATGTCGACGCGCAGGCCGTGCGGGGCCGCGTCTCTCTCGCTCTCGCCGGCAACGATTTCGAGGCGCCAGCGCAGATCGGCATCGCGTGGCACGCCCTTGGCTGCCCGCGCAATGTCGCGCTCGCCGAGCAGAGCCGCCAGCGCGCAGGCCAGGCCACCAAGCTCACGGTCCTTGCCGCGGATCACCATATGAGACAGCCGAGGATGCAGTGGCAGCTCGGCCATGGCCTTGCCGTGGGCGGTGATCGAACCGGATTTGTCGATCGCCCCCAGCTCGCGCAGTAGTTCCTGCGCATAGGCCATGGCAGCATCGGGCGGCGGATCGAGCCAGGGCAGGGTCTTCGCATCGCGTACGCCCCACATCGCCAGATCGAGCGCCAGCGGCGTGAGATCGGTGACCGCGATTTCCGGCGCGGTGAACTTGGCCAGGCCGCCATGGGCGGCCTCCCCCCACAGGCGATAACAGATGCCCGGGCCAAGGCGCCCGGCGCGGCCACGGCGCTGGTCGGCGGAGGCCTGGCTGACGCGCAGGGTTTCCAGCTTCGCCATGCCGGTGGCCGGGGAAAACCGCGGCTGGCGCATGTAACCGCTGTCGATCACCACGCGCACGCCTTCGATGGTGAGCGAGCTTTCCGCAATCGAGGTCGACAGCACCACCTTGCGCCAGCCGGGCGGGCTCGGCTGCAGCGCCGCATCCTGCTGTTCGCCGGCCAGATCGCCATAAAGCGGCATCACTGTGGTCTGCACCGGCAGCCGCGCCTCGGCCAGCAGGTTTTCCACCCGGCGAATCTCCGCCGTGCCAGGCAGGAAGACGAGGATATCGCCTTCGGTTTCATCCAGGGCGGCACGCACGGCGTCGGCCATGGCCGGTTCCAGCCGGCCCTGTGGCGGGGTTGGCCGCCAGCGCGTTTCAACCGGATAGCTTTGCCCCTCCCCGGTGACAACCGGGCATTTGCCCATCAAACGGGCAAATGGCGCGGCATCCAGCGTGGCCGACATGGCAATCAGCTTCAGATCCGGCCGCAGCGCGCCCTGCGCCTCCAGACACAGAGCCAGGGCCACATCGGATTCCAAGCCACGTTCATGGCATTCATCGAACAGGACAGCCGTGATGCCCTTCAACTCAGGATCGCGCTGCAGCCGGCGCAGGAAAACGCCATCAGTATTCAGTTCGATGCGCGTCCTAGGACCAACCTTGCTGTCCAGCCGCACGCGATACCCGACGGTTTCCCCCACGGTTTCGCCAAGCAGACTGGCCATGCGCCGCGCTGCCAGCCTTGCCGCCAGCCGGCGCGGCTCCAGCACGATGATGCGGCCCTGCCCGGCCCATGGCTCGTCCAGCAGGGCAAGAGGCAGCAGCGTGGTCTTGCCTGACCCCGGCGGCGCCTGCACCACCAGATTGGTCGACTGCGCCAGGGCGGCAGAGATCGCCGGCAGTACGGCCTCGATGGGCAGCGCATGGGTGAGTTGCAATTTTTGCAATGTTCGCGAGTCCAGCAACCTGAAATGTTAACGCTTTAGAGCCATTCCAGAGCAATGTCAGAAATTCCCCTCCCCGCCGCCGCCGATTCCAGTTCCTCGACGCTGCTGAAAGCGATGGCGATGATGGCGGGATCTTCCCTCTGCTTCGTCATCATGCATGCCTTGGTCGCCAAGGTGTCGCAAGGCCTGCCGCCGGTGGAAGTGGCGTTTTTCCGCAATCTGTTTGGCTTCCTGGTGCTGTTTCCCGCCATCGCCCGCAGCCGGTTCACCGCATTCCGCACCACCAAACTGCATCTGCATGCGGTGCGCGGCGTGCTCAACAGCACCTCGATGATGATGTTCTTCACCGCGCTGGCCATCACGCCGCTGGCAGAGGCCACCGCGTTGTCCTACACCGCGCCACTGTTCATGACCATCGGCGCGGTTGTGGTGCTGGGCGAAACCCTGCATGCCCGGCGTATCGCCGCCCTGGTGATCGGCTTCATCGGCGCGCTGGTCGTGCTGCGCCCCGGTATGGTGCCGATTGGGCTGGGGCCGCTGCTGGTGCTGGGCTCGACCGTGCTGTGGGCCGGCTCGATGATCGACATCAAGATTCTGGCCCGCACCGATTCCAGCCTGACCATCGCCACCTATATGACGGTGTTCCTGATGCCGATCACCCTGGTGGCCGCCCTGTTCGTCTGGCAATGGCCTACCTGGGAGCAGCTCGGCTGGCTATTGCTGCTTGGCGCCTGCGGTTCGGCCGGCCACATGCTTTTCACCGAAGCCTTCCGGCACGCCGATACCACCGTATTGATGCCTTTGGACTTCACCAAGCTGATCTGGGCGTCGGCCATCGGCTTCCTGATATTCGGCCAGACCCCCGATCTGTGGACCTGGCTGGGCGGCACCGTCATTTTTGCGAGCGCCACTTATATATCCTATCGCGAGCACCAGCTGGCCCGGCGCAAGGCCCGGGCCGCAGCCGAGACCGCATCTGGAGCCGAAATGCCACCAAGTTAGGCATTAATTTCGTTAATTCGACTTCAAAATGTTGTCAGTGCAGGACTATTTACAAGTCCGGTCGAATCCCGTTTGATTTGCACCGCGTCCGGAATACCGGCGCCAGGGAGCAAACAACAAGCGTCCGGACATGGCCGAAGAATATATTCTTGCGACTGAAGGCCTGACGAAGGAATTCGCCGGCTTTGTCGCCGTCAAAAATGTCAATCTCAAAATCCGCAGGCACAGCATCCACGCGCTGATCGGCCCCAATGGCGCCGGCAAGACAACCTGTTTCAACCTGCTGACCAAGTTCCTGATCCCCAGCCGTGGCAGGATCACCTATAACGGCCGCGACATCACCGGCCACAATCCGGCTGCCATCGCCCGCAGCGGCATGGTCCGCTCGTTCCAGATTTCGGCGGTGTTCCCGCATTTAAGCCTGCTCGAAAACGTGCGGATCGCATTGCAGCGGCCGCTAGGCACTTCGTTCCATTTCTGGCGCTCGGAAAACAGCCTGAATGACCTGAATGCCCGCGCGGAAGAGCTGCTGCAGGACGTGGGCCTGATCGAATACCGCAAGCATACCGCCGTCGAGCTGCCATACGGCCGCAAGCGCGCGCTTGAGATCGCCACGACCCTGGCGCTGGAGCCGGAAATGATGCTGCTCGACGAGCCGATGGCTGGCATGGGCCATGAAGACATCGAAAAGATTTCCGACCTGATCAAGCGGGTTTCGGCCAATCGCACCGTGCTGATGGTGGAGCATAACCTGAGCGTGGTAGCCAAACTGTCTGACACCATCACGGTGCTGCGGCGTGGCGAAGTGCTGGCGGAAGGCAATTACGAGACGGTGTCGCGCAATCCGGAAGTGATCGAGGCGTATATGGGGACCGGCCATGCATAATGGCGCGAGTGAACTGGCCGTCCGCGACCTGAATGCCTGGTATGGCGAAAGCCACATCCTGCACGGCATGCAGTTCGAGGTAAACAAGGGCGAAGTGGTGACCCTGCTGGGCCGCAACGGTGCCGGCAAAACCACGACGATGAAGGCCGTCATGGGCATGATCCCGAGCCGCAAGGGTTCGGTATTGTTCGAGGGTGAGGAACTGATCGCTCTCCCCTCCAACAAGATCGCCCGGCGCGGCCTGGCTTTCTGCCCGGAAGAGCGCGGCATTTTCTCCAGCCTCAATGTCTATGAGAATCTCACCCTGCCGCCGGCAGTGCGGCCGGGCGGCATGAGCCTGGATGATATCTATCAGATCTTCCCCAACCTGAAGGAACGCCTGAAAAGCCAGGGCACGAAACTGTCGGGCGGTGAGCAGCAGATGCTGGCCATTGGCCGCATCCTGCGCACGGGTGCGAATTTTCTGCTGCTGGACGAGCCGACCGAGGGTCTGGCGCCGGTGATCGTGCAGCAGATCGGAGCCATGATTCGGCTGCTGAAATCCAAGGGCTATACCGTTTTACTGGTGGAGCAGAATTTCCGTTTCGCCAGTACCGTTGCCGACCGCCATTACGTGGTCGAGCACGGCAAGGTGATCGACATGATTGCGAACGATCAGATCGCCGCCAATACCCAGAAACTCGAGTCATATCTCGGGGTATAAGTTCAACCAGGAGGAAGCGACCATGCGATTCAAGCATTTGTTTGTGACGACGGCGGCCGTGCTGGCGGCCGGGGCAGCCAATGCCCAGATGTCTGACGGCGTGATCAAGATCGGCGTGATGAACGACCAGTCGGGCCTGTATGCCGACGTGTCCGGCCCGGGCGGCACCTGGGCGGCCAAGAAGGCGGTCGAGGATTACGGTGCCGCCGCCAAGGGCATGAAGGTGGAAGTGGTTTTCGCTGATCATCAGAACAAGCCCGATATCGGCTCCAACGTTGTCCGCCAGTGGCTGGATGTCGACAAGGTTGATGTCGTGGTCGACGTGCCGACCTCGTCGGTGGCGCTGGCCGTCAACCAGATCGTCAAGGAAAAGAACAAGGTGTTCCTGGTCTCCGGCGCGGCAACCGCCGACCTGACCGGACCGGCCTGCACGCCCAACACCGTGCACTGGACCTACGACACCTGGGCGCTGGCCAACGGCACCGGCAAGGCGATCGTGCAGACCGGCGGCAAGAGCTGGTTCTTCCTGACCGCCGATTATGCCTTCGGCCATGCGCTGGAGCGCGACACCAAGGCCGTGGTCGAGGCCAATGGCGGCAAGGTGGTCGGCGCCGTCCGCCACCCCTTCCCGGGCACCGACTTCTCGTCGTTCCTGCTGCAGGCCCAGGGCTCGAAGGCGCAGATCATCGCCCTGGCCAATGCCGGCGGCGACACCATCAACTCGATCAAGCAGGCGGCTGAATTCGGCATCGTCGAGGGCGGCCAGAAGCTTGCGGGCATGCTGATGTTCGACACCGACATCCATGCGCTGGGCCTCAAGACTGCTCAGGGCCTGAACTTCACCACCGCCTGGTATTGGGATGCCAACGACAACAACCGTGCCTTCGCCAAGGACTTCTCCGCGGCCAACGGCGGCAAGTACCCGACCATGGTACATGCCGGCATCTACTCCTCGGTGATCCACTATCTGAAGGCCGTGGAAGCGCTGAAGAGCGATGCCGACGGCGCCAAGGTGGTGGCCAAGATGAAGGAAATGCCGAGCGAGGATAAGCTGTTCGGCAAGGGCAGCGTTCGCGTGGATGGCCGCCACATCCACGACATGTACCTCGTCGAGGTGAAGAAGCCGGGCGATTCGAAGAAGCCCTGGGATTACATGACGGTGAAGAAGACCATCCCGGCGGCGGAAGCCTTCCGTCCGCTGGCCGAAGGCAAGTGCCCGCTGGTCAAGAGCTGAGCGTAACCCGCAACCCGGAGCCGCCGCAGGGCGGCTCGGGTTGCGGCCCGCAGCCTTGCAGATTGCGGCCCGCCGGGCCGCAATCTCAAAGACTGCCGGATTGATATCTGACAGAGACAAAGCGTAAAGAGGGGACATTCCAGCGATGTTCGAGCTGCTTGGCATAGCGCCGCAGGCCTTGTTCGGCCAGCTGCTGCTTGGTCTGATCAATGGAGCCTTCTACGCCATGCTCAGCCTGGGCCTGGCGGTGATCTTCGGCCTGCTCAATGTGATCAATTTCACCCACGGCGCGCAGTACATGATGGGCGCGTTCGTCGCCTGGATGCTGCTGGAATGGGTTGGCGTTCCCTATTGGGGAGCTCTGGTGCTGGTGCCGATCATTGTCGGCGCGTTTGGCGTCCTGCTTGAGAAAGTGTTCCTCAAGCGCCTCTACCATCTCGATCATCTGTACGGCCTGCTGCTCACATTCGGCCTCGCGCTGATGATCGAGGGCGTGTTCCGCAAGCAGTTTGGCTCCTCCGGCCTGCCCTATGCCAACCCGCTGCCGGGCGGAACGCGGCTCGACTTCATGTTCCTGCCCAACTACCGAGCCTGGGTGGTGGTCGCCTCGCTGGTGATCTGTTTCGGCACCTGGTTCCTGATCGAACGCACCAAACTGGGCTCCTATCTGCGCGCGGCGGTCGAACGTCCCGATCTGGTGCAGGCCTTCGGCATCAATGTGCCGCGCATGATCACGCTCACTTACGGCTTTGGCGTCGGCCTTGCCGCCTTGGCCGGCGTTCTGGCCGCGCCGATCTACAGCGTCAATCCGCTGATGGGCTCGAATCTGATCATCATTGTCTTCGCCGTCGTGGTGATCGGTGGCATGGGCTCGATCATGGGCGCCATCGTCACCGGTTTCGGTCTTGGCGTCATTGAGGGCCTGACCAAGGTGTTTTACCCGGAAGCCTCCAACACCGTCATCTTCATCATCATGGCCATTGTATTGATGCTGAAGCCCGCCGGCCTGTTCGGCACGCCGAAATGAGAGTCGGACCATGATGAAAGCCGGTACAACCAAGAACCGCGACCTGCAGATTTTTGCCGGTCTGATGGCCCTTGCCCTGATCGCACCGCTGGCGATCTATCCCGTCTTCCTGATGAAGGTGCTGTGCTTTGCGCTGTTCGCGCTGGCCTTCAACCTGCTGATTGGCTATGTCGGCCTGCTCTCATTCGGCCACGCCATGTTCTTTGGCGGCGCCGCCTATATCAGTGGCCACGTGGTCAAGGTATGGGGCTGGAGCCCGGAGATGGGCATCATTGCCGGCACCGCCTGCGCCGCCCTGCTTGGCCTTGCCGCCGGCAGCCTCGCGATCCGGCGCCAGGGCATCTATTTCGCCATGGTCACCCTGGCACTGGCCCAGATGGTGTTCTTCTTCTGCCTGCAGGCCCCGTTCACCAAAGGCGAAGACGGCATACAGGCCATTCCCCGCCGGCCGGTTCTGGGCCTTTTCGATTTGTCGGATGACAGGGCCTTCTACTATCTGGTGCTGGGTATCTTCGCTTTTGGTTTCCTGGTGATCTGGCGCACCATCCACTCGCCCTTCGGTCAGGTGCTGAAGGCGATCCGTGAGAACGAACCGCGGGCCATCTCGCTCGGCTACCGCGTCGACCAGTACAAGCTGCTCGCCTTCGTGCTCTCGGCGGCGCTGACTGGCATGGCCGGCGCCACCAAGGCGCTGGTGTTCCAGTTGGCTTCGCTGACCGATGTCGCCTGGCAGATGTCGGGCGAAGTTGTGTTGATGACCCTGGTCGGTGGCATGGGCACGGTGTTCGGCCCGATCATTGGCGCCGGCGTCATCATCACCATGCAGAACTACCTAGCCGGCTTCGGCGAATGGGTGCTGGTGATCCAGGGCGCCATCTTCGTGGTGGTCGTGATGGCCTTCCGCAAAGGCATCGTGGGCGAAATCCAGGCCTGGTGGCAGCGGCGTAGCCGCAACCAGGCCTAACGGCTCGGCCGGTGCTTCAACCGGCCTTGCCCAAACCCTGGCTGCCGAGGCCGATCCGACCGCGGTCGTAAGCCTGGCTGGCCCGTCGGCACCAGGCGGAATTATCAAGATACCACTGCACCGTTGCCTTCAGGCCGGACGCCAGATCATATTGCGGCCGCCAGCCCAGTTCCTGTTCGCATTTCGACGGATTGATGGCGTAGCGCGCGTCATGGCCGGGCCGATCGGTGACGAAGGTAATCAATTCGGCATATTTTCTGCTGCCCTGACGCGGCACCAGATCGTCTAGAATGGCGCAGAGCCGGTGCACCAGGTCGATATTGCGTTGCTCGCCACGGGCGCCGACCAGATAGGTTTCGCCCGGCCGCCCCTTCTCGACGGCCATCTGCAGGGCCGCGGCATGATCGTCCACATGGATCCAGTCGCGCACCTGCTCGCCCTTGCCGTAGATCGGCAGTGCCTTGCCCTCCAGGGCGTTCAGGATGGTGAGCGGAATCAGCTTCTCCGGGAACTGGTACGGCCCGTAATTGTTGCCGCAATTGGTGACTAGCACCGGCAGACCGTAGGTGCGGCCGAAGGCGCGCGCCAGATGGTCAGCCGCTGCCTTGCTGGCGGCATAGGGCGAATTCGGCTTATAGGAGCTGTTCTCGTCGAACAGGCCGGTGGCGCCCAGTTCGCCATAAACCTCATCAGTCGAAACCTGCAGATGACGGAACTGGCCCTGGGCCGTGGCGTCCAGGCCGCGCCAATGCTCCAGCGCCGCCTCCAGCAGCACCAGGCTGCCGGTGACATTGGTCTCGATGAACGGCGCCGGGCTGTCGATCGAACGGTCGACATGGCTTTCCGCCGCCAGATGATAAACGGCAACCGGCCGGGTTTCGGCATAGATGCGCCGGATCACCGCGCGGTCGCAGATATCGACCTGCTCGAAGCGATGCAAATCCGGCTGCGGCAAACCGGCCAGATTGTCCGGATTGCCGGCATAGGTCAGCTTGTCGATGGTAACGACGCGGCGTCCCTGGGCATTCAGCCGGCGCACCAGAGCCGAGCCGATAAAACCGGCGCCGCCGGTGACAATAACGGTCATGGATGGGTCTCCCTGAGCCTTGTATACCGGAGCGCTGGGCTGGTCGGAAGGTCTTGCTCCATGGTGCTGCCAGAGTATGGCAGCAGGGTGGCAGCCAGCCCGGCCATGCCGCTTGGCGGCAGCCCCGTCCCACCCCATATTGGCAGCCATGAGCCAGTCCCCCGCCCCCCAGAGCATGGAACGCGAGATCGAGGATCCCGACCGCTTCGCGGACGCCAATTTCCCCGATTTCGTGCCCCATCGCCCGCCCCGCCCGGAAAAAAGCGAGGGTGGCATCGCTTATGACCTGCAGGCGCCCTATGAGCCCAGAGGCGACCAGCCCCAGGCCATCGCTGAACTGACCACGGGAGTCCAGGGTGGCGAGCGTGATCAGGTGCTGCTCGGCGTCACCGGCTCGGGCAAGACCTTCACCATGGCGCAGATCATCGCGCGCTCGGGCCGTCCGGCCCTGATCCTGGCGCCGAACAAGACGCTGGCCGCCCAGCTCTACGGCGAAATGAAGGCCTTCTTCCCCAACAACGCGGTGGAATACTTCGTCTCGTATTACGACTATTACCAGCCCGAAGCCTATGTGCCGCGCAGCGACACCTATATCGAGAAGGATTCGGCGGTTAACGAGCAGATCGACCGCATGCGCCATTCGGCCACCCGCGCCCTGCTGGAGCGCGACGACGTCATCATCGTCGCCTCGGTGTCCTGCATCTACGGTATCGGTTCGGTCGAGACCTACTCGGAAATGACCCTGCCGCTGCAGGCCGGGCAGATGATCGAGCGCGACGCCCTGCTGCGCCGCCTGGTCGACCTGCAATACAAGCGCAACGATGTCGCCTTCGCCCGCGGCGCTTTCCGGGTGCGTGGCGATGGCGTGGAAATCTTCCCTTCGCATATGGAAGATCGCGCCTGGCGGCTCTCGCTGTTCGGCGACGAGTTGGAAAGCATCGTGGAATTCGATCCGCTGACCGGCCACAAGACCGGCGACATGACTGCCGTGAAGCTTTATGCCAACAGCCACTATGTCACGCCGAAACCAACGCTGAACCAGGCGATCAACCAGATCAAGGTTGATCTGCAGATTCGCCTCGATCAATTGACCAAGATGGGACGTCTGGTGGAGGCCCAGCGCCTGGAACAGCGTACCAGTTTCGACATCGAGATGATGATCGCCACCGGGGCCTGCGCCGGCATCGAGAACTACTCGCGCTATCTGACCGGCCGTGGCCCGGGCGCACCGCCGCCCACCCTGTTCGAATACCTGCCGGACAATGCCCTGCTGTTCGTCGACGAAAGCCATGTGACGGTGCCGCAGATTGGCGGCATGTTCCGTGGCGACTTCCGGCGTAAGGCCACGCTGGCCGAATACGGCTTCCGCCTGCCCTCCTGCATCGACAACCGGCCACTGCGCTTCCGCGAATGGGATCGCCTGCGGCCGCAGAGCGTGTTTGTCTCGGCCACGCCGGGCAAATGGGAGCTGGAGCGCACCGGCGGCGTGTTCGTCGAACAGATCATCCGCCCCACCGGCCTGATCGACCCGATGACCGAAATCCGCCCGGTCGAGCACCAGGTCGACGACCTGCTGGCCGAATGTCGCGAGGTGATCCGCAAAGGGCATCGCGTACTGGTCACCACGCTGACCAAACGCATGGCCGAAGATCTGACTGAATACATGACCGATGTCGGCCTGAAGGTGCGCTATCTGCATTCCGATATCGATACGCTGGAGCGCATCGAGATTATCCGTGACCTGCGGCTGGGCGTATTCGACATCCTGATCGGCATCAACCTGCTGCGCGAGGGCCTCGACATTCCGGAATGTGCGCTGGTCGCCATCCTGGATGCCGACAAGGAGGGCTTCCTGCGCTCGGAAACCTCGCTGGTGCAGACCATCGGCCGCGCCGCCCGCAACGTCGAGGGCCGCGTCATCCTCTATGCCGACAAGATGACCAACAGCCTGATCCGCGCCCTGGCCGAAACCGACCGCCGCCGCGCCCGACAGCAGGCCTATAACGAAGAGCATGGCATCACGCCGGAAAGCGTGAAGAAGCAGATCGGCGACATCCTGCAATCGGTCTACGAGCAGGATCACTACACGGTAGATGCCGGCGCCGCCAGCGAAGGCCATCTGGTTGGCCATAACCTGAAAGCCTATGTCGCCGAGCTGGAGAAGCGTATGCATGAGGCGGCCGGCAACCTGGAATTCGAGGAGGCCGCCCGCCTGCGCGACGAGATCAAGCGGCTTGAACTGAACGAACTGGAGCTGCCGGGCACGATCACGCGCAAGCCGCTCGGTCTGGCCGAGGATGCCGCGGCGGCGCCAAGGCCGGCCGGACGTTCGACGGCAGGCCGCGCCGGCTCGCGCCGGGCCTATCGGGGGCGTAAACGCTGATGCCGACCATTCCTTCCCACGCCCCAACCGCACTGGTTACCGGCGCCGCCCATCGCATTGGCCGTGCTATTGCGTTGCATCTGGCCGGTCGCGGCTATGCCGTAGCCCTGCATTGCAACCGTTCTCGCGCCGAGGCCGAAGCCCTGCTGGCCGAAATTGCCGCCACCGGCGGCCGGGCCGCCGTGGTGCAGGCCGACCTGGCCAAGCATAATGATGTAACCGGGATGGTCGAGCAGGCCGCAGCTTTGCTCGGGCCATTGTCCGTACTGATCAACAATGCATCGCTGTTCGACTATGACCATATCGAAACGGCGACCGAGCAGAGTTGGGACAGCCATCTCGACATCAACCTGAAAGCCCCCTTCTTCCTGTCCCAGGCTTTCGCCCGCCAGCTGCCGGAACAGGTCCAGGGCAATATCGTCAACCTGATCGACATGCGGGTCTGGCGCCTGACTCCGCATTTTGCCTCCTACACCATCGCCAAGGCCGGCTTATGGACCCTGACCCAGACCCTTGCCATGGCGCTTGCGCCGCAGATCCGGGTCAACGGCATCGGCCCGGGGCCGGTGTTGCCAAGTCCACGGCAGACCGAAGAACAATTCCGCAAACAATGGGACAACACCCCCCTGCAACGGGGTGCCGAGCCGAGCGAGATTGCCGCAGCGGTCGGTTTCCTGCTTGACGCCCCGGCCATGACCGGCCAGATGATCGCCCTGGATGGCGGCCAGCACCTGCCCTGGCAGCAGAGCGGCCGGCCCTTCGCTGCAGGTACCGGCGAGCCGGAGGAGTGACATGACAATCCATGCCCGCGCTCGTGCCGTCTGGGCCGAAATTCCGGTTCCGGCCATCACCGAGGCCAGTCAGCCGGCGCGGCGCGTTTTCGTCCGAGACCTGCTGCTGGACGCTTTGATCGGCATTTACCCGGAAGAACGAATTAAACCACAGAAGATCCTAATTAATCTGGAGCTCTGGGTCGCTGAGACACCGGGCGAGCCACCCCGCTCCTATGCCGAGGTCGTGTGCTATGAGCAATTGGTGAACCACACCAAGATGCTGCTGGCCAAGGGTCATGTGGATCTGGTGGAAACACTGGCCGAGCGGCTGGCAGTGCTCTGCCTGGCTGACGCGCGAGTGTTGCGCGCGCGGGTTCGCGTGGAAAAGCCCGATGCCATAGCCGAAGCTGCCGGAGTCGGGGTGGAAATCGAGCGCCAGCGCCGCTGAGGTTGCAATTATTGCAGCTTGGCGATTAAGCCTTGACTTTCGCAACCGCCTTCTTTTCCGGGTCGATTTGTACACAGGCGCCGGAAGCGAATCGATAATTGGCGGAAAACAACCGGCATCAGCATCTAGCCTGTGGATAACTTATATTATTATTTATTTTGAATGCTTTACTCGAGAAGTAGCCTGCTGTGTTTATACGCGTATTCCGGTGGCATTGCGCGATGCGACAATCTGCCCGAAGTTTCCCCACAAAGTTATCCACAGCCTTGGGACGCTTTTGTCAACGCTGTGTAATCATTGAGTTTTTGTCAGTATGGTGACGCGAATGACTGAGCTTGATCCGCAGGCCGACCCACTTCAAACGGGTGCTTCCCCGGCTGAAATAGGCGCGGCCGTGATCGCTCGTCATCTGCCGACCCTGCCGCTAGGACCAGGCGTCTATCGGATGATCGATGCCAGGGGCGAGGTGCTGTATGTCGGCAAGGCGCGCTCCCTGCGCAAGCGGGTAATCTCGTATACCAAGACCGAGGCTTTGAGTATCCGCATCCAGCGGATGGTGCGGCAGGTGGCGACGGTGGAGATCACCACCACGCATACCGAGGCCGAAGCGCTTCTGCTGGAAGCCAATCTGATCAAACGTCTGCAGCCGCCCTTCAACGTACTGCTGAAGGACGACAAATCCTTCCCTTATATCCTGGTGGAACGCGGCCACCCCTTCCCGCGCATCACCAAGCATCGCGGAGCCCGGGACGTGCCAGGCGATTATTTTGGGCCGTTTGCCTCAACGGGTGCCGTGCATGTGACGCTGAATGCGATGTCACGCGCCTTTCCCCTGCGGAGTTGCGCCGACAGCGAATTTGCAGCCCGCACCCGGCCCTGCCTGCAATACCAGATCAAGCGCTGCAAGGCTCCCTGCGTTGGCCGCATCAGCGAGACCGACTACGCCGCCATCGTAGGCGAGGCGCGAGATTTCCTCAGCAACCGCAATCGTGATGTGCTGGAGGATTGGGGCCGGCGCATGCAGACTGCCTCCGACGCCCTCGATTACGAAACCGCCGCCGAACTGCGCGACCGCATCCGTGCCCTGGCCCATATCACCCAGAAGCAGGACATCAACCTGTCCGAGATCGAAGATGCCGATGTGATCGCCATCCATGCGGAAGGCGGGCTGGTCTGCGTGCAGATATTCTTCTTTCGCGCCGGACAGAATTTTGGCAACCGCGCCTATTTCCCGGCCCATGCACGCGATGTGGAAATCGGCGAGGTGCTGGATGCCTTCATCGGCCAGTTCTATGCCACCCGTGAACCGCCGCGCCTGATCCTGGTAAATCATGCCGCCGATAATGCGCCGTTGATCGAAGAGGCGCTGAGCAAACATGCCGGCCATCGCGTGGAGTTGCATTGCCCGCAACGCGGCATCAAGCGCCACCTGGTCGAGCTCGCCGCCGGCAATGCGCGCGACGCCCTGCATCGCCGCATGGCGGAGACCAGCACGCAACAGCAATTGCTGGCCGGCGTGGCGGAGTTGTTCGGCCTGGAAGCGCCGCCGCAACGCATCGAGGTCTACGACAACAGCCATATCATGGGACGCCATGCCGTCGGTGCCATGATCGTAGCGGGTCCGGAAGGCCTGCGTAAAAATGCCTATCGCAAGTTCAATATCAAAGGTGAGGATATCGAGCCGGGTGATGATTATGCGATGATGAAACAGGTGCTGACCCGTCGGTTTCAGCGCCTGCTGAAAGAAGATGCCGAGGAGGAAAATGCCGCCGACTGGCCCGATCTACTGCTGATCGACGGGGGTAAAGGCCAGCTCAGCGCCACCCTGCAGGTTCTGGAGGAACTGGGGGTCGACGACGTGCCGGTGGTCGGAATCGCCAAGGGGCCGGACCGCAATGCCGGCCGAGAACAGTTCTTCCTGCCAAACCGCGAACCCTTCATGCTGGAACCCCGCCATCCGGTGCTGTTCTTCCTGCAGCGATTGCGGGACGAGGCGCATCGTTTTGCCATCGGCACGCATCGGGCCAAACGGGCCAAGGACCAGATCCGCTCTCCGCTGGATGAGATTGCCGGCATCGGCGCCGCCCGCAAAAAGGCGCTATTGTTGCATTTCGGCTCCGCCAAGGCTGTTTCCCGGGCCGGACTGGCTGACCTGGAATCGGTGCCAGGGGTTAACAAGACCGTCGCCAAACGCATCTACGATCACTTCAATGGCGGCTGAACCCCGGCCGGACTCTGGCCCTGCGCAGCGGCTCATGCGATAATTAAAAAGATATGCTGAACGGCCTCCCCAATATCCTGACCGTCTCGCGCATCCTGGCGATTCCGGCGATCTGCGCGGCGTTTTTCCTGCCCGGCGCCTGGAGCGCCTGGGTCCCCCTGGCCCTGTTCGCCGCCGCCGGCATCACGGACTGGTTTGACGGCTATCTGGCGCGGAAATGGGGCCAAATGTCGGATCTCGGCCGGTTTCTCGATCCGGTGGCCGACAAGCTGCTGGTCGCCGCCGTGATCCTGATGCTGATCGCCTTTGAGCGGATTGACCGCATTACTTGCGTGGCTGCAGTGGTGATCATGTGCCGCGAGATTACCGTGACCGGTCTACGCGAATTCCTGGCCGAACTGCGGGTGAAGGTACCAGTATCACGGCTGGCAAAATGGAAAACCACGGTGCAGTTGATCGCGCTGGCCATCCTGATCGTCGGCGATTACGGCCCCGCCGAGCTGCCGGTTCGCCTGCTGGGCGAAATCGGCCTCTGGCTGGCCGCCGTGCTGACCATCTATACCGGCTGGGATTATCTGCAGACCGGGCTGCGCCATATGGCAGCGGAACCGGCCCAGAAAGCTACGGCCCAGAAAGCCACGGCCAAGGGAGCCGAGTGATGCGCGTGCTGTATTTCGCCCTGCTGCGCGAACGCGTTGGCCTGGCAGAGGAAACCGTGAGCCCGCCGGCCGAGATTCGCACCGTGGGCGATCTGGTGCATTGGCTGCGACAGAAAAGCCCCCAGCACGATTACGCCCTGGCCGATCCGGCGATGGTCCGCATCGCGGTCAACCAGGATTACGCCAGGACCGACCACGCGATCGGGCCTGATGATGAAATCGCCTTTTTCCCGCCGGTGACCGGAGGGTGAGCCATGACGATCCGAGTGCAGCGCGAGGATTTTGATACCGCAGCCGAACTGGAACGGCTGTCGGCAGGGAACCCCAGGATTGGCGCCGTCGTGACCTTCACCGGGCTGGTGCGGGATTTTACGTCGGAGCAATCCGCCTCTTCTCAGCAGAGCATGGTTCTG
Source organism: Ferrovibrio sp. (assembly GCF_029255545.1). Taxonomy (GTDB): domain Bacteria; phylum Pseudomonadota; class Alphaproteobacteria; order Ferrovibrionales; family Ferrovibrionaceae; genus Ferrovibrio. The sequence goes on from NZ_JANLJJ010000091.1 coordinate 31,888, forward strand.
GAGCATTATCCAGGCATGACCGAGCGCCAGCTGGCCGCGATTCTGGCCGAAGCGGAAAGCCGCTGGCCACTGGAAAGCGCACTGATCATCCACCGCTACGGCGAACTGGCCCCAGGAGACCGTATTGTGCTGGTGGTAACGGCTTCGGCACACCGGCAGGCCGCTTTTGAAGCCAATGCCTTTCTGATCGACTGGCTGAAAACCAAGGCCCCATTCTGGAAACTGGAGCAGGCCGGGGGCGGGCGACGCTGGGTGGAAGCCAAAACCAGCGATGACGATGCCGCCGCCCGCTGGCAGGGCTGATATACTACCGGTGCCTCAACAATAGCAGTTTACTACCGCCTGACCGTGTGGCATGTCGTAGTTATGTCCGGTCCGGCGCCAATGCCACGACGCCATCCCGCACATATTTGAAGCATATCTTTTCACGATTGCGTTGCTGCTCATGGTAACACCCAGTGATCCGAATGCTCTACAGCCCGATGGTGTCGTGCCGGTTGCGTCTGATCGTATCCGCAGCAAGTCGCTCAGAAACCTGCTGAGTTACTGGAACGCCAAAGTAGACTACCTGCAGCGGCTGCCGGCACGAGCCGATCTGCAGCCTGACGAAATGGTACCGTTCCTGCCATTCGTCGCACTCATCAACGTGCAGAATACGGCGCCGCGATTCCAGTTCCGCCTGATTGGCACTGGCATTGTCAGCGCCATGGGGCGTGAAACCACCAATCGTAGCGTTGACGAGGCGCTGTTCGGTGCGAACACCCCAAATGTCGAAAACTTCTTCAGCATTCCACTCAGCAGTCGCGGACCCGCCTATGCTACCGGGCAGTATACCGTAGCCCCAAACGGACGGACGCTGGCTTTCGAGACGTTGCTGCTGCCGCTATCGAGCGATGGCGCATCCATCGACATGCTGCTGGGCGGCCTGGTGGGCGAGCGCATTCAGCGTGACGAACAGATCTGCGGCTTCCAGTACGATTATTACTCTTCCATCATGCAAACGGCCGCGCTTTAAGCGCGGCCGTGCATGGAAATTCCTGATTTATGCGGCTTAAGCGGCCGCCTTACGCCGCGTGGCGGCATCGAAATCAGCCAGCAAGGCCTGGCAGATACTTCCCGGCTTGAACATGTAGGGGCCGATTTCCGACACCGGCGTAACCTCCGCAGCCGTGCCAGTCAGGAAGCATTCCTGGAATCCGCTCATTTCCTCCGGCATGATCGCGCGCTCGATCACCTCGATGCCACGCGCCTTGGCCATGGCGATCACGGCCCGGCGGGTGATGCCGTCTAGGAAACAATCCGGCGTCGGCGTATGCAGCTTACCATCCTTGGCAAAGAAGATATTGGCGCCGGTGGCCTCCGCGACCTGGCCACGCCAGTCAAGCATCAGGGCATCCTGATAGCCCTCGCGCTCGGCCTTATGCTTGGACAGCGTGCAGATCATATAAAGGCCCGCTGCCTTTGCCTTGGTCGGGGCGGTGTTCGGGGCGGGACGGCGCCAGTCGCTGATCTGCAACCGCAGGCCCTTCATCTTGGCCTCGGGTGAGAAATAGCTCGGCCATTCCCACACTGCGATGGCGAGGTGGATTTTGTTCTGCTGCGCCGATACGCCCATCATTTCGGAACCGCGCCACGCGACCGGACGGACATAGCAATTCGGCATCTTGTTGGCGGCAATGGTCTCCCGCGTGGCCCGGTCGATTTCTTCCACCGAATAGGGGATGGTGAAATCCATCAGTTTGGCCGAGTCGTAGAGCCGCTGGCTGTGTTCGGTCAGGCGAAACACTTCACCATCATAAGCCCGCTCGCCCTCGAAAACGCAGGATGCGTAATGCAGAGCATGGGTCAGGACGTGCAGTTTGGCGTCCCGGAAAGGGACCAGTTTACCGTCGAGCCAGATATGGCCGTCACGGTCGTCATAAGGGATGAGTGACATCGGCTGCTCCTGTGGCGAAAACGGAACAAGGTATTATTATTACCCGTTTCTGACCTTAGAAGTAACAATGTGATCAATATATGTCAATACTGCTGCCATATTTATCGCACCGGGGTCTGCAATCTTTCCGCCCCCCCGGGCAAAAGGTTGCCTTGATGCCGGCTATCCCTTTGCGCCATATAGATCATCATGACTGACCTGAAATCGCTGGCTAATCCCCTGTTCCTGCGCGAGGACGAACTTCGCCAGGGCATTGAGCTTCTTTTTTACGCCTACCGTGATTTCACCCGCGGCCCCGATGAGATTCTTGAGCGCTATGGTTTCGGGCGCGCCCATCACCGCGCCCTGCATTTCATCAGCGGCAATCCCGGCATCACAGTCGCAGAATTGCTGGCGATCCTGCGGATTACCAAACAGAGCCTGTCGCGTGTGCTGTCCGCTCTGATCGAGGGCGGTTTCGTGCGTCAGCAGCAGGGCACTCGCGACCGGCGTCAGCGTCAGCTTTTTCTCACCGACCAGGGCAAGCACCTGGAAAAGCAGATCAGCATGCTGCAGCAGGCCAAGGTGGCCCAAGCCTATCGCGAGGCCGGTGCCGAGGCGGTCGCCGGCTACCGCAAGGTTCTGGCCGGCCTGATCGATGAACAGGATCGTCCGGCCATTCTGCGCGCCATCCAGCGCCGCTGAGCCGCTCCTCATGGATATCGCCGAACCCCACATCCTGATCGTCGATGACGACGAGCGCATCCGCAGCCTGCTGACGCGGTATCTCGCCGGACAGAATTTCCGTGTCACTGGCGCCGAAGATGCCGCGGATGCCGCCGCCAAACTTGCCTCGGTGAGCTTCGACCTGCTGATCGTCGACGTCATGATGCCAGGCCAGAACGGTTTCGAATTCGTGGCCGAGTTGCGGCGCAAGCAAAACCACGTCCCCGTCATCCTGCTGACCGCCCGTGGCGAGGCGGAAGACCGCATCGCGGGGCTGGAAACCGGTGCCGATGATTATCTGCCCAAACCGTTCGAGCCACGCGAACTGACCCTGCGCATCAATGCCATTCTGAAACGCGCGGCCCGGCCGGCACCCGTGCCGGCCAGCGCAGCGGTCCGGTTCGGCGATTTCTCCTTCGATGCCATCCGCGGTGAGTTGAAACGCGGCGATGATCTCATCCCGCTGACCACCGGCGAAGCCCAGTTGCTTCGTATTCTGGCGCGCAGTCCTGGCACGACCGTGCCGCGCGCCGCCCTGGCCGATCCCGCCAGCGGCGGCGAAAGCCGCGCCGTCGACGTTCAGATCACCCGTCTGCGCCGCAAGATCGAGGCTGATCCCCGTAACCCGCGTTATCTGCAAACCGTTTGGGGCGAAGGCTATGTGCTCTGGACGGAATAGATCACAATAGGCCATCTGCATGTGGCTCAAGCGATTCCTGCCCCGCAGTCTGTTTGGCCGCTGGCTGCTGCTGCTCGTGGCGCCGATGGTCATGCTGCAGGCGCTGTTGGCCTATATTTTCTATGAACGGCACTGGGACACGGTGACACGGCGACTGGGCCTGGGCCTTGCCGGCGAAATCGCTCTGCTGATCGACATGCGCGACGCCGGTGTCGATCCGGCAACGCTGACCGATCTGGCGATCCGGATGACCCGCACCTTGGAGCTGGATATCAGTTTTGAGGCTGGTGCGAATTTCCCCCTCAATATCCCGCCGCCGCGCCGTTTTTCCATCCTTGACCGCATGCTGATCCAAGCTCTGGGCGAGCGGCTTAGCCAGCCCTACCAAATCGATGCGCAGCGCAGCGACCGCACTGTGGTGGTCTATGTGCAACTGACTGATGGGCTGCTAACGGTGACTGCCCCGGAGAGCCGGGTTTTCTCGGCCAGCACCTATGCCTTCATGATCTGGATGACAGCTGCTTCGGCGCTGCTGCTGGGCATCGCACTGCTATTCCTGCGCAACCAGATCAAGCCCATCCGCCGTCTGGCAGAGGCTGCCGATGCTTTCGGCAAGGGGCGCGAGATCAAGGATTTCCGCCCCAGCGGCGCCAATGAGATTCGGGCCGCGGCCCATGCTTTTCTCGCGATGCGCGACCGTATCCGCCGCCATATCCGCGAACGCACCGATATGCTGGCCGGTGTGAGCCATGACCTGCGCACGCCGCTGACGCGCATGAAACTGCAATTGTCGCTGATGCCACCGAATGGTGAAATCGACGAATTGAAGCGCGATGTCGATGAAATGGACAAGATGGTCAGTGCCTATCTGGCTTTCGCGCGGGGCCAGAGCGAGCAGCCGGCAGAGCCGACCGATCTGGGCCATCTGGTCAGCGAACTGGCCGACGACGTGCGGCGGCGGGGGCGCGAATTGCAGGTCGAGATGCCCGAACACCTGACCCTGCCATTGCGCCGCCTCAGTCTGAAACGCGCGCTGGCCAATCTGATCGAAAATGCCCTACGGTTCGGACGTCAGGTGCGTCTCAGTGTGGTTCGCACCGCCAGAGGGGTTGAGATCAATGTCGACGATGACGGCCCCGGATTGCCGGAAAAGGAACGCCACCGGGTGTTCCGGCCATTCTATCGCCTCGACCAGGCCCGACATGGCAGCGGCAATGTCGGGCTGGGCCTGACCATCGCCCGCGATGCGGTGCTGGCCCATGGCGGCGAGATTGCCCTGAACAAATCCCCGCTTGGTGGATTGCGGGTCACAATCCGCCTGCCTGGCTGACCCTGTGGCTTAATCCTCGGCCGGCTTTTTCGGATCGGCGACGGTGAAGCGGCGCTCGGCCTGCAGCCGGCCGCTGCCGTCTTTCAGCAGCACGGCCCAATCGCCCGGAAAAATGCGCGATTGGGACCAGATGCGCCAATTGCGGCTGACATCGACGCGTGCCTTGGAGCGGCCAACCTCCTGGTCATTACGCAGCCAGTGAAACCAGAAGGTTTCGCCAGCCCCGACCTGGGTGCAATCGAGCCGGGCAAAGGCATAAGCCCGTTCGGTGCCAGGCGGATAATCACCCTCCACCAGTCCCTGCGGCTCAAGATTGATCACGTTGCGGGTCATGGCGAATTGCCGCACGACACAATCGTGATCCTGCGCGACAGCAGGCCGGGTAATGGTCAGCAGAGGCGCGAACAGCGCGATGGCCAGGAAACAGGTTTTTTTTGTCATTGGGCTGGTCCGTTCGCGGGATTGTCGGCTGAGGGCCGCGCCAGGGTCAATACACAGCGCATCAATACATCCGGCCGCCATTCGGCACCGGCTGGTCCGGCCCGATCAGCACAACCTGGCCGTCTGGGTCGGGCAGGCCCAGAACCAGGATTTCCGACATGAAGGAGCCGATCTGGCGCGGCGGAAAATTCACCACGGCCAGGACCTGCCGGCCCGGAAGACTGTCAGGATTGTAATGGCGGGTGATCTGGGCGGAGGATTTGCGGATCCCGAACGACGCGCCGAAATCGACCCACAACTTTATGGCCGGCTTACGAGCCTCCGGGAAAGGTTCGGCGCGGACAATGGTCCCGACCCGGATATCAACCTGGTGGAAATCGTCTATCGATATCTCGCCCACGCCTGCTGCCCTCACGGCCATTGCTCAACACGAAACGGGCGGGATTTGTACCCGCCCGTTGCATGTCTGGCAAATCGCCGGTTGAGGCGCCGGTTTACTTTTTCGGTGCCGAGAACGCCTTGCGGAATTCCTCGAGGTTCTCGTTCATCCGCTGGTTGATAAGCTCGAAGGCCTCGCTGTTGGTCTTCGACATCATCTCGGCCAGTTCACGCAGGTTGGCGACGGCTTTTTCCACCGCCTGCTTGGCCACAGTCGGATCAGGCATGCCTGTCGAAACGCCACCCTTCATCAGCGTCGCCGCTTCAGCGGCCGCCTGCTGGAAAATCTCGGCCTGACGCTTGGCAACAGCCTGATAGCCTTCCAGCGCCCGCTTATTGGCAGCGCTGATCGCCTCGAGATTCTTCTGCTGGGTCGCCGCCAGCGCCATCGGGTCAATGCCCGGCAGCTTGAGATCGGCGAACATCTTGGTCGGATCGAAAGCAGCGAACGGATTTTCAGCGGTCTTGCTCATACCTGGCTCCGGGGTTGCATGTCATGACATCGGTTAAAGCGTACGCGTGACAAAGGCAGGCGTCAAGGCATTTATTGTGCAGTGCACAATTAATTATTATCAATACTTATCAATACATTATATGCTTACCTAACGGTTTTTTCTCGCAAATGCGAGATGGGCCCTCGCGCCGCCAGAAACCGCATTCCCTGGCCAAGCCTTTTGTCCAGATGCGCCATGGTAGTCGCTAGGTCGGGCAATTCGTCCCTGAGCCAAACCCGCAGGGTATCCAGATAGATGGCGCCGAGCACCTTTCGGCGCAGCAGGCCGGCGAAACCCGGCCGATCCAGGCCGGCGGAGGCCAGCGTCCAGTCCAGGCCGCGCCGCAGGCCGCCATACAGAAAGCAGGCCAGGGCCGGCGGGTCGGTCGGCAATTCCCGCATCAGCACCCGAATCGCCGCTTTGTGCGGGGTCAGGGCGTCAAGCCGGGCCATGATCGCCTCGAACAACCGGTCTTTGGCAACGGCGACATCCTCGCCGCCATTGTCCTGGGGGACCTCCCCCACGGCCGCCAGCATCGCCGCATCAATGCGGTGGGCAAACTCGGCCAACATATCGGCTTTCGATGTATATTTCTGGTACAGGGCGCCAAGGGACAGGCCACCGGCCTCGGCGATCTGCGCCAGGGTGACGCTGCGCCAGCCATGTTCCGTCACCAGCGCCAGCATGACATCCACCGGATCTCCACCGGCCATCATGCTGCGGCTGCGTTTCCCTGCAGGGTGTTTTTTCGCCGTCTGTTTCGCTGCCTTGGCCATGACCGTCTCCCGGGTTGGGATTGCTCTAATCTGGTGTGCAACGCGCCGGCGACAAGATTGGTTCAGCCAGCCAGTTCTTTCGAACGCCTTGCCGCCGCCGCCACGGCCCGCTCCATCAATGGCGCCAAGCCATCCGGAGCCATCAGAACATCCAATGCCGCCTGGGTCGTGCCGTTCGGACTGGTAACATTCTTACGCAATTGCGTCGGGCCGTCCGTACTCTGGCGCATCAACAGGCCAGAGCCACTGACTGTCGCCGAAGCCAGACGGGCCGCCAGATCCGCAGCCAGGCCGGCTTTTTCTCCGGCCGCGGCCAGGCATTCGGCCAGCCAGAACACATAAGCCGGTCCGGAGCCGGATACGGCTGTGACGGCATCGATCAGGCTTTCATCCTCGACCCAGGCGACCTCGCCAACGGCAGCAAGCAGATCGCCGCAGAAAGCGCGTTGCTCCGCCGTGACGCCTGCATTGGCGCAGCAAACGGTGATGCCGGCTCCTACGGCTGCCGGCGTGTTCGGCATCGCGCGCACGATGGCAGCTCCGCCACCCAGCAGGCGATTGAGCGTGGCGATCGTCTTGCCGGCGGCGATGGACAGGATGCAGGCGCCTTTGCCGGCATAGGCGGCATAGGCCGGGGCCACGGCGTCCATGATCTGCGGTTTGACCGCCAGCATCACGAGAGCGGGAGAGAACCCGGCTGGAACCGCATCGGCCGATGCCGCCTGACGAATCCCGGCGGGCAGATCGGAAACCGGGTTGGGCTCAACGACAACGATATCGCTGGCGGCAACGCCCTGGCGCAGCCAGCCGGTCAGCAGCGCACTGCCCATTTTGCCGCAACCAACCAAAAGAATGCCCCGGCTCATCCTGCTCTCCTCGCCTGCATACTCAGAAACACCGCAGGAAAGTAGCCGGATGCCGGGGCCGGGTTAAGGGTTGGCCCTGAAAATCAGGTCGTGAAAATCAGGCTTCGCCGACGCACTCGAACATGGCGGCCGCGACCGCATCTTCCGGCGTCCGCCCGCCCCAGACCAGGAACTGGAAGGCCGGATAGAAGCGTTCGCATTCCGACAGGCCGATTTCCATCAGGTCTTCAATCTGTTCGGTGGTGGCGCCATGCCCGCCGCGCAGCAGCAGGGCCTGGCGGAACACCACCATGCCTTCTTCGACCCAATAATCGAAATGGCCGATCAGGGCCTTCTCATTCACATAGGCCAGCAGGGAATGCAGGTCGCGCCGGCGATTGGCCGGCACTTTCATGTCGAAGGCGCAGGTGAAGCTGAGCGCGCCAAGTTCGTCGCGCCAGGAAAACCACATCTGCTGTTCGCAATAGCGGCCGGAAACGCCGACGGTGAGTTCATCGGAACCCTGCCGGTCGAATGGCCATTCATGCTCGCCGACGATCTGTTCGACTAGGTCGAGCGGGTTGAGGCGGCTGGTGGTTTCGGCTTCGATCAGTGTCCGCATGCGCTAGCGCTCCCCCTCTGCGGCGTGCCGGTTCTCGGCAGGTATCCCGAAACGGCTGATAAGGTTGGGAATTTGACCCCAAGCGGAGGCGGAAACCGCCCCGGCCGAGTAAGCCCCCTCCTCTCGGCTGACCATATATAGGTGTCGCGAAACAGTAGGCACCATAGATTTAGAGTATGCGGTGGAATCCCACTGTGCAAGGGTGGATTTACGAAAAATTCATGAAATTCGCCTGATCCGGGCGAGAGTTAGGACAGCTCACCGAATCAGCCACTCTGTTTGGATTCGAGCGCGGCCAGACGTTCAGCCAGGCGGATATTCTCTTCCCGGGCAGCCTCGGCCATGGCCTTCACCGCCTCGAACTCCTCGCGGGTGACCAGATCCATCTCGGCCAGCCCCTTTTCCAGCCTCTGGCGGAACGCCTGCTCCACCTCGCCTTTTACCCCCTGCAACGCCCCAAGCGCGCCGGTGGCGATGCGGCTGAGATCGTCGAGCAGGCGGTTATCGGTCTGCATGGTGCGACTCCGTGGCAAAAGCAGTCTTTCCGATATGGCGGGGGATGGCAGGAGCCGCAAGCACCCGGCGTGCTTTTCCACAGCTATTCCACCCCCGGAAGCCCCTGAAAGGCCGCCCCCGAAGTGTTGGAAAGCCGGGGGGCGGGTGCTAGGTTCCGCCCCCAACGTCCAGATTTAGCGGCAGAATTATCGTGACCGAGCAAACACCCGTCGACGTGTCCGGCGAACGCGCCAACCGTGAAGCCAAGCTGGCGCAGTTGCGCCAGATCGGCCTTGATCCCTATGCCGCGCCAAAATTCCCCAAATCACACAAGAATGCCGCGGTGCATGAGGCCTATGCCCATCTGCAGCCAGACGAGCGCACCGAAGACAGCGTGGCGGTTGCCGGCCGCGTGATGGCGATCCGCAACAGCGGCATGTTCATCGACCTGGTCGACGATACCGTGAAACTGCAGGTCTATTCCGCCAAGGAAGACGTGCAGGGCCAGTTCGCCACGGTGATGAAGGCGCTGGACCTGGGCGACATTATCGGCGTACGCGGCATGGTGCGCCGCACCAAGCGTGGCGAGATCACGGTGGATGCCAGGGAGATCGTCGTGCTGGCCAAGGCGCTGGAGCCGCCGCCGGAGAAATGGCACGGCCTGAAGAATATCGAGCAGCGCTACCGCCACCGCGAATACGACCTGATCGGTAACGACGAAAGCCGCGTCACCCTGCGCACGCGTTTCCGCGTGATCCAGGCGGTGCGCAACTTCCTCAGCGGCGAAGGCTTCCTGGAAGTCGAGACGCCGATGCTGCACACGATCCCGGGCGGCGCCATCGCGCGGCCCTTCGTGACGCATCATAACGCGCTCGATATTCCGCTCTACATGCGCATCGCACCCGAGCTGCATCTCAAGCGGCTGGTGATCGGGGGCTTAAGCGAGAAGGTGTTCGAGATCAACCGCTGCTTCCGCAACGAAGGCATCTCACCGCGCCATAATCCCGAATTCACCACCATGGAACTCTATCAGGCCTATGCCGATTACGAGGACATGATGGATATCGCCGAACGCACCATTGCCAATGCGGCAATCCTGGCGACCGGCAGTACCAAGGTAAAATTCGGCGGACACGAAATCGACTTCACGCCGCCCTTCCGCCGCGCCACCATGCTCGGCCTGATCGAGGAGCACGGCGGAGTGAAGCTGGACGGCCTGGACGATGCTCAGGCCCGTGAAGCTGCGAAAAAGGCCGGCGTCGCGATCGCCGATGGCGTCAGTTGGGGCAAGGTGGTGGAAGCCTGCTTCGAGCATTTCGTCGAGCCCAACCTGATCCAGCCAACGCACGTGGTGGCCTTGCCCAAGGCGATCTCGCCGCTGGCCAAGGCCAACCATGCAAACCCCGAGATCGCCGAGCGGTTCGAAACCTTCTGCAACACCTGGGAAATCGCCAACGCGTTTTCCGAGCTGGCCGACCCGCTGGAGCAGCGTGCCCGGTTCGAGGATCAGCAAAGCCAACGCGACGGCGGCGACGACGAGGCGCACCGCATCGACGAGGATTTCCTGAAGGCGCAGTCGGCCGGCATGATGCCGATGGGCGGACTTGGCATCGGCATCGACCGTCTGGTGATGCTGCTGACCAACTCGGCGACCATCCGCGAGGTAATCGCCTTCCCCACGCTGCGCCCCCGTGCCGATGAAGCGGGCGCAGCGGGTGAAGCTCAGGACGAATGATGTTCGCCACCCTGCCTGCCATCGCCTTTCCGGTGATCGACCCGGTAATCTTCGCCATCGGGCCGTTCGCGGTGCGCTGGTATGCTCTGGCCTATATCGTTGGTCTGGTCGCGGGCTGGCGGCTGGCCATGCGGATCGCCAGGCGGCCGGGCAGCGCGGTGGCACCGGAACAGATTGACGGTTTCCTGCTCTGGGCCACGCTGGGCGTCGTACTCGGTGGCCGCATCGGCTACGTGCTGTTCTACAATTTCGGCTACTACATTCAGCATCCAGCCGAAATCTTCGCAGTCTGGCAGGGCGGCATGTCCTTCCATGGCGGCATGCTGGGCGTGATCATCGCCATGATCGGCTATTGCCGCTGGACCGGCATCCGCTTTCTCGCCTTCACCGATGCAATTGCCTGCGTCGCGCCAATCGGATTGTTCTTCGGCCGCATTGCCAATTTCATCAACGGCGAACTCTGGGGCCGCGTCGCGCCGGATGTCGCCTGGGCCATGGTGTTTCCCACCGGGGGCCCCCTGCCGCGCCACCCCAGCCAGCTTTACCAGGCGGCGATGGAAGGCGTGGCGCTGTTCCTGCTGCTCAACCTGATGCGCTGGAACAGCAAGGCGATGGATCGGCCCGGCCTGCTGTCGGGCCTGTTCCTGATCGGCTATGGCATGGCGCGCATCATCGGCGAACTGTTCCGCGAGCCCGATGCGCAGATCGGCTATCTCGTCGGCGGCACCACGATGGGGCAGTGGCTGTCGCTGCCGATGGTGCTGGTCGGCATCGGTGTCGTCTGGTGGACGCGCAGGCCTCGGGTGGCATGACCGTCGCGCCGCTGCGCGACATCCTGCGGCAGCGCATCGCCGCCGAGGGGCCGATTACGGTCGCGGCCTACATGGCCGACTGCCTGCTGCATCCTGAACATGGCTATTACCGTACCCAGCAGGCCATTGGTCTGGGCGGCGACTTCACCACCGCGCCGGAAATCAGCCAGATGTTTGGCGAATTGCTCGGCCTGTGGGCAGCCGACTGCTGGCTAAAGCAGGGTGGTCCGTCGAAATGCTATCTGGTCGAACTCGGCCCCGGCCGTGGCACCCTGATGCGCGACGCCCTGCGCGCGATCCGCGCCCTGCCGCCTTTTCGCAAGGCATTACAGCCGGTGCTGATCGAGGCCTCGGCGCGGCTGCGCGGCATGCAGGCCGAAGTTTTGGTCGGCGAGGACGCAGTTTGGCACGAGAGTCTCGCCGCGATTCCGAAGGATGCGCCGATCTTTGTTCTGGCCAATGAATTTCTCGATGCCTTGCCAGTGCGCCAGTTCCAGCGTGGCGATGACGGCGCGTGGCATGAACGATGCGTCGGCCTCGACGATTCCGGCAATCTCTGCTTCCTGCTCGATCCGCGCGCCCTGCCCTTCGACGACCTGCTGCCACTGGCCTTGCGCGACGCACCGCCCGGCGCCATCGTCGAATCGAGCCCTACTGTGCGCGCCGTTGCCACCGACATCGCGGCACGCTTGCGCCTGCAAGGTGGCGCTGCCTTGTTCGTCGATTACGGCTATGCCGTGCCCGGCATTGGTGAAACCCTACAGGCCGTATATCGCCACGCCTATGCCGACCCATTAAGCGATCCGGGACTGGCCGATCTCACCACGCATGTCGATTTCGCCTCATTCGCACTTGCGGCGACTCGCGCCGGCGCTGCCGCCTATGGCCCGGTCGGCCAGGGCGCCTTCCTCGAAGCCCTGGGCATCGGGCAGCGCGCGGCCACGCTGAAACAGGCGAATCCGGCGATACAGGGTGACGTCGACCGCGCCCTGCAGCGGTTGACCGCGCCAGAAGCGATGGGCACCCTGTTCAAGGCACTGGCACTGCTGCCGCCCGAGTCGCCGATACCAGCAGGTTTTGCATGATCCGCCCCGCGTCAGAAGGAATGCCTGACGATATCACGCCCGTTACGGCCGTGACGCTGGGCGATACGCCGCATGGTTTCTTTACCCGGCGCGGCGGCGTTTCGACCGGCCTGTACGCCTCGCTCAATTGCGGGCCGGGCTCGGGCGATGACCCTGCCGCCGTGCAGGAAAACCGCCGTCGCGTGGCGATGCACCTTATCGCCCCGCATGGCCTCGCTTCGCTCTATCAGGTGCATGGCAATGAGGTCGTCACCGTCGATGCCGGCTATGACATCATGCACCGCCCGAAAGCCGATGGCATGGTCACCGCGCAGCGCGGCATTGCCCTCGGCATCCTGTCGGCCGATTGCGCGCCGGTACTGTTTGCGGACAGCGACGCGGCGGTGATCGGCGCCTGCCATGCCGGCTGGCGCGGCGCCCTCGCCGGCATTACCGATGCCACGGTGGCCGCGATGGAACGGCTCGGCGCCAGCCGTAGCCGTATCCGCGCCGCGATCGGCCCCTGCATCAGCCAGTCATCCTACGAGGTCAGCGCGCCGTTCCACGAGGAATTCCTGAAGGCCGACAAGAACAATGCGCGGTTCTTCACCGATGGGAAACGGGAAGGCCATTGGCAGTTCGATCTGCCGCGCTATCTGCTGCAACGCCTGGGCCGCGCGGGTATAACCACCGAGAATCTCGACCTCGATACCTGCAGCGATCCGGCTCGTTTTTTCAGCTATCGCCGCATGACGCTGGCGGGCGAGACCGATTACGGTCGGCAGGTTTCGGCCATTGCCTTGCCGGTCTGATCCTTCTGGCTGAACAGCCATGCCGCATTTGTTTATTTTTCTCGCGATGTTCATTCTGGCCATGATGGTGAGCTGTGTCCTCGGTTAAAGCCCTGTCCCTGATGCTGATTCTGGCCGGCCTTGCCGCCTGCCAACCGCTGCCGCAGCCCTTCCAGGCTGATTCCCGCACCAAGGCGAGCAGCCCGCTGGTCCGCCCGATCGGCGAGACCAGCATCTTCGTGCCACCTGTCGCCGGCCTGCCGGCTGGCCAGGGAACCGCTCTGGCCAGCATTCTGGCCGATGCCCTTGCCGAGAAGGAAGTAGCGGCCAGCGCTTCGGCGCGCAGCCGGCTGTCCTCGGTGCTGACGGTTGTCGTGGAGCCGCGCGGCAACGAGACGGTGTGGCGCTGGACTGAAAGCTCGTTCAATGGCGGCCAACCGCAGGATGGCGGCCGACCACTGGGGATTTCACCCGACCGGCTGGCCGCCGGCGATGCCGGTGCCATGAAACAGGCCGCGACAACCATGGCTGCGGCGATTGCCGCCCGGCTGAATGAAAGCACCATTGCCGCCGCCCAGGGAGCCAATGCCGGCCCCGCCAAACTGGCCGTGCAGGAATGCGAAGGCGCCCCTGGCGACGGCAACCGCAGCTTGCGCCAGGCCATGCGGGAATTGCTGATCCTGGGCGGCCAGCCGCCGCTGCCCGATCCGGCCGGGGCGGATTTCGTCATCACCTGCAAGGTACAGGTCTGGGCCGACGGCCCGGCGTCAGAGCGGGTGACCATCGAATGGGCCCTGCTGGCGAGCGACGGCAGCCGGCTGGGCGAGGTGAAACAGGCCAATCGCATCCCCAAGGGCCAACTCAGCCAGGCCTGGGGCAACACCGCCCATATCGTGGCCCAGGGTGGCTGGCAGGGCCTGAGCGAGATCATCGAGACCCGACGCCGCGCCCGCCCCATACTGCCACCCACAAAATCCTGAAATTAAAGGATAATTCCGGGTTTACAGCGCTCGGGCCGGCGGCTATAGTCCGCGCGGTTTTTCTCCCCTGCTCCGGCGCATCCACAGAGCTCTGTCATGAAAGTTTTGGCGGGTAATTCCAATCGTCCGCTGGCGGAAGCCATTGCGGCTTATCTGTCGGTCCCGCTCGCCAAAGCCAGCGTGCGCCGCTTCTCCGACATGGAGGTGTTTGTCGAGATACATGAAAATGTCCGCGGCGAGGACGTCTTCGTGATCCAGTCAACCTCCTATCCGGCGAACGACCATCTGATGGAATTGCTGGTCTGCATCGATGCGCTCAAGCGCTCGTCGGCCCGCCGCATCACTGCCGTGCTGCCGTATTTCGGTTACGCCCGGCAAGACCGCAAGCCGGGTCCGCGCACGCCGATCTCGGCCAAGCTGGTCGCCAACCTGATCACCGCCGCCGGCGCCAACCGCGTTCTGACGCTGGACCTGCATGCCGGCCAGATTCAGGGCTTCTTCGACATTCCGACTGACAACCTGATGGCCGGCCCGGTGCTGACCGCCGACATCAAACAGCATCTGCAGGGCGATGACCTGATGGTGGTTTCGCCCGACGTCGGTGGCGTGGTACGCGCCCGCAACATTGCCAAGCGCCTGGAAGCAGACCTTGCCATCGTCGACAAACGCCGCGAGAAGGCTGGCGTGTCGGAAGTGATGAACATTATTGGCGATGTCGAAGGCCGCCGCTGCATCCTGGTCGATGACATCGTCGATTCCGCCGGCACCCTGTGCAACGCCGCCGAGGCGCTGAAGAAGCACGGCGCCAAGTCGGTTTATGCCTATGTGACTCATGGCGTGCTGTCGGGCGGCGCGGTCGCCCGCGTCACCGCCAGCCAGTTGGAAGGTCTGGTCATCACCGACTCGATCCTGGCGACCGAAGCGGTCCGCCTGGCGCGCAATATCCGTCAGGTGTCGATCGCGCCGCTGATCGGCGAAGCGATGCGCAGGATCAGTGAGGAGACCTCGGTCTCGAGCCTGTTCGATTAAGTTTCAGAGTTTCGGCGCGCGGCACCCCTGGAGGCCGGCGTCGGAAACGGAGCTGGCACGGTGCCGGCGCCGTATCTAAGCAAGGAGCGCAATCATGCGTGACGTAAACACCATCGCCGCCGAGGCGAGGTCGAGGGCTGGCAAGGGGACCGCCCGTGCAACGCGACTGAAGGGTCGCGTGCCGGGGGTCATCTATGGCGAAAAGCAGACCCCGGAACTGATTTCGGTCGAAAGTCGCGAACTGCTGAAGGAGATGCACAAGGGCAGCTTCTTCTCGCGCCTGTTCACCATCGATATCGGCGGCAAGACCGAGCGCGTCCTGGCGCGCGACGTGCAGCTCGATCCGGTCAGCGACCGGCCGATCCACGTCGACTTCCAGCGCATCGGCAAGGACTCGAAGGTCCGCATCTTCATTCCGGTGCTCTTCCAGGACCAGGATCAGAGCCCGGGCATCAAGAAGGGCGGCGTGCTGAACGTGGTGCGCCACGAGGTCGAGTTCTTCTGCCAGCCGGACAATATCCCGGAAAGCATCTCGATCAGCTTGGCCGGCATGGAAATCGGCCACTCGATCCACATCTCGGCTTTCGAGCTGCCTGCCAGCATCAAGGCGGTGATCCAGGATCGCGACTTCACCGTTGCGACCATCGCGGCCCCGACCAAGGAAGACGAGACCGCGCCGAAGGCCGAAGCTGCGGCGGCACCGGCCGCTGGCGCTGCGGCCCCGGCCGCCAAGGCAGCCCCGGCTGCTGCGGCCAAGCCGGCCGCCAAGAAGTAACGCTGACCCGGGCGGCGCATCGCTGGTGCGCCGCCCGCCCCTTTCCGCCCACTCACGATACTTCATTCCGGACGCTGAAACGCCATGCTGCTTCTCGTCGGACTGGGCAACCCGGGCAGCGAACACAGGCGCCAGCGCCACAATGTCGGCTTCATGGCTGTCGATGCCATTGCCGAGCAGCATAATTTCCAGCCCTACCGGAAGCGTTTCCAGGGTGAACTGGCTGAGGGCGTGCTGAATGGCACGAAAACCCTGATCCTGAAGCCTCAGACCTATATGAACCTGTCGGGCAAATCGGTTGGCGAGGCGGCGCATTTCTTCAAGCTTCCACCGGCCCAGATCGTGGTGGTGCATGACGAGCTGGATCTGGCCGCTGGCAAGATCCGCATGAAAACCGGCGGCGGCCATGCCGGCCATAACGGCCTGCGATCAGTGGATGCCGCCATCGGCCCGAATTACCGCCGCCTGCGCATCGGCATCGGCCATCCCGGCAAGGATCGCGTGCTGGGTTATGTGCTGCAGAATTTCGCGGCCGAGGAACACGACTGGCTCGACCCGTTGCTGGCCGCCATGGCCGCCGAGGCAGGCTTCCTGGCCCGCGATGACGACGCGGGTTTCATGACCAAGGTGGCGCTGCGCCTGCAACCGCCCAAAGCAGAGAAAACGAAGGAAAGTTAAAATGGGTTTCAAGTGCGGCATCGTCGGCCTTCCCAATGTCGGCAAGTCGACCCTGTTCAATGCGCTGACGCAGACCGCGGCAGCTCAGGCGGCGAATTACCCCTTCTGCACGATCGAGCCGAATACCGGTTTGGTCGGCGTGCCGGATGATCGCCTGGACGTGCTGGCCCAGATCGCCGGTTCGCAGAAGATCATCCCGACCCAGCTGACCTTCGTCGACATCGCCGGCCTGGTGCGTGGCGCCTCCAAGGGCGAAGGCCTCGGCAACCAGTTCCTCGCCCATATCCGCGAGGTGGACGCGATCTGCCATGTGCTGCGCTGCTTCGAGGATGGCGACATCACCCATGTGGAAGGCCGAGTTGATCCGGTCGCCGATGCCGAAACGGTCGAGACCGAGCTGATGCTGTCCGACCTGGAAAGCCTGGAGCGCCGCGTTGACATGACGGCCAAACGCGCCAAGCAGGGCAACGAGGAAGAAAAGGCCCGGCTGGCCGTGATGGAAAAGGTGCTGGCCGCCCTGCGCGACGGCAAACCTGCCCGCACCGTGGTGCCAACCGAGGACGAGAAGAAGCTTTACAAGGAGCTGATGCTGATTACCGCCAAGCCGGTGCTCTATGTCTGCAATGTCGAGGAAGCTTCCGCGGCGGAAGGCAACGCCTTCTCGGCCCGCGTGAAGGCCAAGGCCGATGCCGAGGGCGCGGCCATGGTGGTGATCTCGGCCGCCATTGAGGCCGAGGTGGCGCAGCTTGACTCTGATGAGGAAAAGCAGGCCTTCCTGGCCGATCTGGGCCTGAAAGAAACCGGCCTGGCCCGGGTCATCCGCGCCGGCTACGGCCTGCTCGAACTGCTTACTTTCTTCACCATTGGCCCCAAGGAAGCCCGCGCCTGGACCGTGCGTAAGGGCGCCAAGGCGCCGGAAGCGGCCGGCGCGATCCATACCGATTTCGAGAAAGGCTTCATCCGCGCCGAAACCATTGCCTATGCCGATTATGTCGCCGGCAAGGGCGAAGCCGGCGCCCGTGATGCCGGAAAATTGCGGCTGGAAGGAAAGGATTACATCGTGCAGGATGGCGACATCATGCATTTCCGCTTCAATACATAAGACACGACATGAAATATCTGGAAGATTTCGCCGTCGGGCAGGCGCTGGACTTCCCGCCCCGCCAGGTCAGCGAGGAAGAGATCGTCGCCTTCGCTCGCGATTACGATCCGCAGCCCTTTCATCTCGACAAGGAGGCCGCCAAGCAGTCGCTGTTTGGCGGCCTTTGCGCATCGGGCTGGCATACCGCCGGCATGATGATGCGCATGCTGGTTGACAACATGATCGGCAAATATGCGAGCATGGGCTCACCCGGTGTTGACCAGTTGCGCTGGGTCAAACCGGTTTTCCCGGGCGACACGCTGCATCTGCGCGGCGAAATCCTTGACGTCCGCCCCTCGCAGTCCAAACCCGACCGTGGCGTGGTCACTTCGCGCTATGAAATGCGCAACCAGAATGGCGACATCGTGCTGACCATGCAGGCCAAGGGCATGTATGGCCGCCGGCCGGTGCAGGGCTGAGGAACGCTGCCATGCAGTATTTCGAGGATATCGAGATCGGCGCCGTCCGCGATATCGGCAGCCACACCTTCACCGAACAGGCGATCATCGCCTTTGCGAAGCAGTTCGATCCACAGCCCTTCCATATCGATCCAGTGGCTGCGAAAGGCTCGGCCTTCGGCGGCCTGATCGCCTCGGGCTGGCATACGGCAGCCACCGTGATGCGGCTGCTGGTGGATTCCGCCGTCGAGCTGGATGCCAGCCTCGGTTCACCGGGTTTCGATGACCTAGCCTGGCTGAAACCGGTGCGGCCGGGCGACACCATCCGTGCCCGCATGACCTGCCTCGACAAGGCGCCCTCGCGCAGCCGCCCCGGCATTGGCTCTGCCCGCTTCCTGGTCGAAGCCTTCAACCAGAATGACGAGATGGTGATGCGCTACACCAGCATCGGCATCATGCGCTTCCGCAATCCTGCCTGAGGAGACCGCCATGGGTACAATGACCAGCCTGACCGCCGCCGACGGCCACCGTTTCGGCGCTTATGTCGCCGAGCCGAAAGGCACGGCCAAGGGTGGCATCGTGGTGATCCAAGAAATCTTCGGGGTCAACAGCCATATCAAGGCTGTGACTGACGGCTTCGCCGCCGATGGTTATTACAGCATCGCGCCTGCTCTGTTTGACCGTCTGCAGCCCGGCATCGACCTGGGTTATACGCCTGAAGATGTGGCCAAGGGCCGCGAATGGCGCGGCAAGATGAACTGGTCGGACTGCATGAAGGATGTCACCGCTGCTGTGACGGCAGCCAGCAGCGCTGGCCGCGTCGGCACCGTGGGCTATTGCTATGGTGGTGGCGTAACCTGGCTGGCGGCCGCCCTGGTGCCCGGCCTGGCGGCTTCGGTAGGCTATTATGGCGGCCCCTGGGCCGAGCTGATCGAACGTGCCCCGCTCTGCCCTGCCCTGCTGCATTTCGGCGCCCGGGATTCGATGATCCCGCTCAGCCTGGCCGATGGCATGAAAACCCGGCACCCGACCATCACGACGCATATCTACGACGCCGACCACGGCTTCAATTGCGACCAGCGCGCCAGCTATGATGCCCGCGCAGCCACGATTGCCCGCCGCCGCACGCTGGCCTTCTTTGACGCGATTCTGTGATCTTCCAGCTCAGGGCCGGCTGGAGAATTCCAGGAAGCAGCCATTGGCGGCCGCAGCCGGCACCAGCACGGTGCCGTCCATGCTGCGTGCGTGGTCAATGCCCGCGGCGCTGAAATAGGCCGCGGCAGCCTCGGTGTTGTGCACGCGCAGGCGCAGCCCGGCGATATACGGCGTCGGCCGGACCGGATGCTCGATATCGGGGAACAGCGTGTCGAGATCGTCAGGCGTGACAAACAGGATCGACTCGTCGCCGGTACGCACCGCCAACATGCGGTCGGTGCGCACGGCGCTGCCGGCGCCGATCAGGGTTTCATAGGGCAGTTCCAGCGCCGGCGGATCGTCAGTCACCACGACGATGCCGCTGACATGCTCCGCGCCGTTGGGATGCAGCAGCCATTCCGGCCGGCGCAGCAGGTCCGGCGTCAGATGCTGGCACAGGAAGGTCGGGAGTTGCGGCGATGCCTCGGCAGGCAGCATGAGCAGCGTGAAGGACGGCAACACTGTGCCCTCGGGCAGTTCCAGTTCGCGCTTGAGGCTTTGCGGCTCGGGCGGATTGAGGCCCGACACCTTCATCTCGGCCGCCGCCGCCATGGCGTCATCGGTAGCGAAAGCCACCTTCTGCATTCCCTCGCCCCGGGCCTTCAGTGCATCTTCCAGTCCGGCCGTATACCCGCCTGGCTCGGCAATACCGAGTAGTTCGTGGTAGTTGCGCGGAAACATGATGCAGTAATTGCCGGTGGACCAGCCGATATGCCGGCCACGCGGCGTGAGCGTAAAGCCCAACCGCTGCCAGTTGGCTTTTGCCGCCTCAAGGTCGGCGACTGCGTGAACGGTATGGTCCAGGCCGGTGATGCGGTGCGCCAAATCAGTGCCCCTCAAACTCGCACAGCGACAACACTTTCACATCCAGGGCTTCCAGGCGTTTGCGGCCGCCGAGCTCGGGCAGGTCGATGATGAACGAGCAGCCGATCACCTCGCCCTTATGGGCGCGGATCAGTTTGACCGCCGCCTCGGCCGTGCCGCCAGTGGCGATCAGGTCGTCCACCAGCAGAACCTGCTCGCCGGGTTGAATGGCATCGACATGGATTTCCATTGCATCGGTACCATATTCAAGCTGGTATTCCTGCGACAGCGTCCTGGACGGCAGCTTGCCGCGCTTGCGCACGGGCACGAAGCCGATTGAGAGCTGGTGCGCGATGGCGCCACCCAGGATAAAGCCGCGCGCCTCAATACCCACCACCTTGTCGATCCGGGTGCCGGCAAAGGGCTGCACCATCTCGTCGACGGTCTTGCGGAAGCCGCGCGCATCCTGCAGCAACGTGGTGATGTCGCGGAACATGATTCCCGGCTTGGGGTAATCGGGGATGGTGCGGATCTTGTCCTTGATGCCCTGCATGGCGTTTCGAAATCCTTTTCGTCTCAGGCCTTGAGAATGCGGCTGGCGACCGCGTCGAGTTTCTTCAGCAGCGCGGGATCACGCTTTTCCGGCGCCGTGATCAGCGCCGTGTCCAGCACCCTGTCACAGCCCTGGGGGCAATGCTCGGGCCGCTGCTTCAGATACGGCACGGCCTTGGCGACCAGGCTCTGGCCTTTCTCGGCATTGTCGAGCAGCACCCGGATCACCGACGCGACATCGACATGGTCGTGTTCAGGGTGCCAGCAATCGTAATCGGTGACCATGGCGACCGAGGCGTAGCAGAGCTCGGCCTCGCGGGCCAGCTTGGCCTCAGGTGCATTGGTCATGCCGATCACGTCGCAGCCCCAGCTCTTGTACAGGAAGCTTTCCGCCTGGGTGGAGAATTGCGGGCCTTCCATGCACAGATAGGTCCCACCGCGCTGGACGGTGATGCCGGCATCTTTCGCGGCCGCCTCCAGCGCATCGCCCAGGCGGTGGCAGACCGGATGCGCCGCCGAGACATGAGCCACCAGACCGGTGCCGAAAAAGCTTTTCTGCCGCATGAAGGTGCGGTCGATGAACTGGTCAACAATGACGAAGGTGCCCGGCGCCAGCGCTTCCTTGAACGAACCGCAGGCCGAAACCGAAATCACGTCATGGCAGCCGACGCGTTTCAGAGCATCGATATTGGCGCGGTAATTCACTTCCGAGGGGGAATGGACATGGCCCCGGCCATGACGCGGCAGAAATACCAGTTCGGCGCCATCCAGCGAACCAAACAGCAATTCGTCGGATGGGTCACCCCACGGCGTCGCGACCTTGCGCCACTTGGTATTCTTCAACCCAGCCATGCCATAGATGCCACTGCCGCCCAGCACGCCGATCCGCACCGGCTCGCCATGCTTGACGATATAGGGCTTGGGAATGCCGGCTGCCTTTGCGCCGCCACGGACCGAACGCGCCGCCGCCCGGGCAACGCCGATGGCCGCCGCGCTGGCGCCTTCCAGTTCGACAGGACGGCGCTTCTTGCTCCTGACCGCTTTTTTAGCTTTCATGGGCAGCTTCGCCTTGGCTGCCGGCTTGCGGGCCACGGCCTTCTTCCTTGCCTTGCCAGATTTCTTCGTCTTGAGCGCCATTACCGCTGCTCCCGCTGATTGGAAAGGCCCTGACGGGCCGGAATGCCGCGCGCGACTTAAGCAAACCGCCTGTCGGGGTGCAACAAAAAAGGCCGCCGGAATGGCGGCCTTTTCCGTGGTGTCGGTGAGGTATCCCGATCAGTGCAGCTTGCGCCAGATGCGCTTCTTAGCGGCAAAGAACAGGCCGGTCAGCACGATCAGGAAGATCATGACTTTCAGTCCCATCCGCTTGCGGTCTTCCAGCTTCGGCTCGGCAGCCCACATCAGGAAAGCCGAGACGTCATGCGCCATCTGCTCGACGCTGGCCTTGGTGCCGTCGGCATAGGTGACCTGGTCGTCGTTCAGCGGCTGCGGCATCGCGATCTGATGGCCGGCGAAATACTCGTTGTACTGCAACCCCTCGCCCAGCGCGAAGCCGGCCGGGGCAGGCTTGTAGCCAGTCAGCAGCGCCTTGATGTAGTCCGGGCCCTGAGCACGGGCCTTGGCAATCAGCGACAGGTCGAGCGGATAGGCACCGCCATTGGAGGCCCGCGCCGCCTTCTCGTTCGGGAAAGGCGACGGGAACTTGTCCTGCGGCTGACCGGCGCGCTGGAACATTTCACCGGCATCGTTCGGGCCGTCGTTTACCTGGAAGGTGGCCGCCAGGGCCTTCACCTCGGCTTCGCTGAAACCAAGGTCGCGCAGGTTGCGGAACGCCACATACTTCATGGCGTGGCAGGCGGCACAGACTTCCTTGTAGACCTGATAGCCGCGCTGCAGTTCCGCGCGATCAAAGGTGCCGAACGGGCCGTTGAAGCTCCATTTCACCGCCGGCGGCGCCGGCTGTTCGCCGGCGGCAAAAGCCGGCGCGGCAAGGCCGAGCGTCAGGGCTGCGAGGATCGCACGCATGGTTGTCATTTTCATTGTCCGATCCCCCGCCTTAAGCCTTCAGCACCGGTTCGCTGATCGAGGCCGGCAGCTTGAGCGGCTTCTCGAACCAGCCGACCAGCGGCAGCAGAATGATGAAATGGGCGAAGTAATAGATCGTGCAGGCGCGACCGATCACCAGCGCCAGGCCTTCCGGCGGCTGACCGCCAGCATAGGTCAGGCCAATGCAGGCGATCAGGAAAACCCAGAACAGTTGCTTGTAGATCGGGCGGAACTTGGCCGACCGCACCTTGCTGGTATCCAGCCAAGGCAGCACGAACAGGATCAGGATCGCACCAAACATCAGCAGCACGCCGCCCAGCTTGTCTGGCACCGAGCGCAGGATCGCGTAAAACGGCAGGAAGTACCATTCCGGCACAATATGCTCCGGGGTCACCAGCGGATTGGCCGGAATGTAGTTGTCCGGGTGGCCCAGGTAGTTCGGTGCATAGAACAGGAAGAAGCTGAAGAAGATCAGGAATACGCCGACGCCGAACGCATCCTTGATCGTGTAGTAGGGATGGAACGGGATGCGGTCCTGCGGGCCCTTGGTGTCAATGCCCAGCGGGTTGTTCGAGCCATGCTGGTGCAGGGCCAGAACGTGCAGGATCACGATGCCAACGATCACGAACGGCAGCAGATAATGCAGCGAGAAGAACCGGTTCAGCGTCGGGTTGTCGACGGCAAAGCCGCCCCACAGCCAGGTGACGATCGGCTCGCCAACCAGCGGAATGGCCGAGAACAGGTTGGTGATCACGGTGGCGCCCCAGAAGCTCATCTGGCCCCAGGGAAGCACATAGCCCATGAACGCGGTCGCCATCATCAGCAGGAAGATGATGAGGCCGAGCCACCACAGGATTTCGCGCGGCGCCTTGTAGGAGCCGTAATACATGCCGCGGAAGATATGGATGTAGACCGCGATGAAGAACATCGAGGCGCCATTGGCATGCATGTAGCGCAGCAGCCAGCCATAGTTCACGTCGCGCATGATGTGCTCGACCGAATCGAAGGCCATCGCGGTGTGCGGCGTGTAATGCATCACCAGCACGATGCCGGTGAGTATCTGGATGACCAGGCACAGACCGGCCAGCGAACCGAAGTTCCACCAGTAGCTGAGGTTCTTCGGGGTCGGATACTGCGAACCGACCATATGATCCAAGGTAGAGAAGACCGGCAGGCGGTATTCGATCCACTTGACGAGCGGGTTGGCAAAAAAGCCGGAATTATTGTCAGCCATCGGTTGGGGTCCTTAGCCGATGCGGATGCGGGTGTCGTTCAGGAAGGCATAGTCCGGAACCGGAAGGTTCAGCGGAGCAGGGCCTTTCCGGATACGGCCGGAAGTATCGTAATGCGAACCGTGGCACGGGCAGAACCAGCCACCGAAATCGCCCTTCTGGCCGAGCGGCACGCAGCCCAGATGGGTGCACACGCCCATCATGACCAGCCATTCCGGCTTTTTGACGCGATCGGCATCCTTCTGCGGATCCGGCAGGGCGGCCGTATCATCCTTGCGGGCCAGCTCAATCTCGGCCTCGGTGCGGTGCCGCACGAAAACCGGCTTGCCACGCCATAGAATGGTGACGCTCTGGCCGGCGGCGATCTGGCTCAGATCAACCTCGGTGCTCGAGAGCGCCAGCACGTCGGCCGACGGATTCATCTGGTGAATGAACGGCCAGACGGCCGCTGCCGCCCCTACGGCGCCGAATGCCCCCGCGGCGACGACAATAAAGTCGCGGCGGGTCGGTTCAGTGCCGGCCTTTTGGGTCGCTGTCCCTGCCATAGCTCCCTCGAAGATAATAAGGACTTGGAAACGAGAGGGGATATTTCTCACTATATCTGGGCGAAGTCCAGCGCTTAGCCGGAAGCATGCGACAGGTTGCCGCAGGGGTCCTGCGGTTGGAATCACCCCGGCAAACCGCGAAAAAACCGGCGTAACTCGGATCGTCTGAAAGACCCCATGCGGCTAGCCCTGTTCGAACCCGACATACCGCCCAATCTGGGCACGATTCTGCGCCTTGGCGCCTGTCTGGGCATACCTGTGCATGTGATCGAACCCTGCGGCTTCCCATTTTCGGTGCAGGCCGTGCGGCGCAGCGCCATGGACTATCTGGAGCATGCCGAAATCCATCGGCATGACAGCTGGGAGCATTTCGCCTCCGAGCGACCGGCCGGCCGGCTGGTGCTCATGACCACCAAGGCCGCCATCCCCTATACCGAGTTCCGGTTTGCCGCCGACGACATTCTGTTGCTCGGCCGGGAAAGCAAAGGCGCGCCAGATTATGTTCACGCCGCCGCCGAGGCTCGTCTGCTGATCCCGC
Organism: Ferrovibrio sp.; assembly: GCF_029255545.1. Classification (GTDB taxonomy): domain Bacteria; phylum Pseudomonadota; class Alphaproteobacteria; order Ferrovibrionales; family Ferrovibrionaceae; genus Ferrovibrio. The sequence continues at coordinate 56,963 of NZ_JANLJJ010000091.1, forward strand.
TGAAACTCGGCCTGCGCTCGATCAATGTCGCCACCGCCGCTGCCATGGTATTGGGCGAGGCCCTGCGCCAGCTCGATGCTTTCCCGCACCGCCCCTAAGCCTAAGGAGACTCGTCACCATGACGTCAGCCCCCATCGCCGAACGCCAGACCCGGGCGCGTGACTGGTTTGAATCCCTGCGTGACCGCATCTGCGCCGCTTTCGAAACCCTGGAGGATCAGTTGACCGGCCCGCTCAGCGACCGGCCGGCCGGCCGGTTCGAACGCAAGAGCTGGGATCGCCCAGGCGGCGGCGGCGGAGTGATGAGCGTAATGCGCGGCCGCGTATTCGAAAAAGTCGGCGTCAACGTCTCCACCGTGCAGGGCGAATTCTCGCCTGAGTTCCGCAAGCAGATCCCGGGGGCCGCCGAGGATGGCCGGTTCTGGGCCTCCGGCATCTCGCTGGTGGCCCATATGCAGTCGCCGAAAGTGCCTGCGGTGCATATGAACACCCGCTTTCTGGTCACCAGCAAGGCCTGGTTCGGCGGTGGCGCCGACCTGACGCCGATGATTCCCGATGAAGCCGATACCCGCGACTTCCATGCCGCCCTGAAGGCGGCCTGCGACCGCTTCGACCCGGACTACTACCCCCGATTCAAGACGTGGTGCGACGAGTATTTCTACCTGCCTCATCGCGAAGAGCCACGCGGGGTCGGCGGCATCTTCTACGACCAACTCGACAGCGGTGATTGGGAAAGCGATTTCGCCTTCACCAAAACGGTCGGCGAATCGTTCCTTGAAACCTACCCAAAAATCGTCCTCCGACACCTCAATGATTCGTGGTCAGAGGCCGAAAGAGAGCACCAACTGATCCGTCGGGGGCGTTATGTGGAGTTCAATTTGCTCTACGATCGGGGCACGACATTCGGTCTGAAAACCGGCGGCAACACCGAAGCGATTCTGATGTCGATGCCGCCCAGCGTGAAATGGCCCTAATTAAAAAAGTCCGCAATTCATGCGGCTTTTCATGATGTCGTGAAATTCCGAAGTCTTCGTCGCCGTTTTACTTCAACGATGCTTTTTCGTTCGATCGGCGTGCTATTCAGCGTGTCGGATAGGGCACGCTATTAAGGATTTTTTAGTACTACGCAAGATTTAGTGGTTAATACCGCGGCGTTGTGCTACAGATACGCTTGTTCGGGAAACATTTCCCGAAACTTCGTTGCGGTGAAAACCGTACTCAAATCCATGGAGGAGAACATGGCTGCTGCGAAAAAGAAGGCCGCTAAGAAGAAGGTGGCTAAGAAGGCTGTGAAGGCGAAGAAGGCCCCGAAGGCCAAGAAGGCGCCGAAGGCCAAGAAGAAGGCCGCCAAGAAGAAGGCTGCCAAGAAGTAAGTCGTAGCGTTTCATAGTTCTTGGCCTCGAGCTCCACATCGACGTCCGGGTTTACGGCGCCGACGTGGAGCTCGAGTTCTTTCTAGGGGTATGTATTTCCGCGTCGGACTAGCGTCCCACCCCAGCCGCACAGCGGCGAACATTCGCGAAAAACCAAATAAAATTATATACTTATCCCGTTCCGCCGATCCGGATTATGGTCCTTCGACCGTCGTCTGCACGCGGGCGCGCAAGTGTTTGAGGCAGGCTTCACGATCGGCTCGGAAGCCCCCGGCTGCCCACCAGGATTCCAGTTCGTTGAGCAGCGCGCTGACTGTCGGCCCGGGTGAAAACCCGAGCGCCAGGACGTCGGCGCCGCGCAACGGAAAGATCGGCCGCTGCCATGTGGCCGTGGCAACCGCCCGGCGAATGGCCAGATCCTGTCGTTCCGGCGCCGCGCTGGCCAGCAACAGTAACTGGTCGCGGCAGCGTTCGGCCCCATTGCGATAGAGGATTTCGGCAAAGGCCGCGTCGCCCTCCAAGACCGCGAT
>NZ_JANLJJ010000091.1:58964-129790 GCF_029255545.1 Ferrovibrio sp.
GGCCAGACTTCCGGCTCCACGCCACCGGCCGCCGCGACTGCCTGCTGCAGGTCAGTCATGGTGTCGAAGCGTGCCGCGTCGAACCGCGCTTCCGGCAGCAGGGCCTGCAGTACGCCGCTCTGCTCCATGAGTCTAAGCGCAGCGGCGGCATTCGGTAGCGCCAGGATCTTCAGCAACTCGTCGCGGACTCGTTCGCCCGACAGGCGGCCGAGCCGATCTTTTGCCGCTGCGCAGGCAGCCAGAGAAGCCGAATCCGGCTCACCTTTGGCGAAACGGGCATGAAAGCGGAAAAACCGCAGCACCCGCAGGTAATCCTCGGCCACGCGGCGTCCGGGGTCACCGATGAACCGCACGATTCCGGCGGCCAGATCGGCTCGCCCGCCGGTGAAATCATGCAACCGCCCGTCGACATCGGCGTACAGTGCATTGATGGTGAAATCGCGCCTTTGGGCATCCTCGGCCCAGTCGGTGCCGAAGAGCACTTCGGCATGACGGCCATCGGTAGCAATGTCGCGGCGCAACGTGGTGACCTGGAAAGTCCCCGGTGGTGCCACGGCGGTCACCGTGCCATGGGCCATACCGGTCGGTACGGCTTTCAGCTTGGCCTTCTGCAATCGTTTGATGACCACATCCGGTGTTTCCGGCGTGGCCAGATCGATATCATCCGGTCTAAGACCAAGGATCGCATCCCGTACACAGCCCCCGACGAATCGTACTGTCGCGCCACCGGCGCCCAGTGCGGCCATTACCCGCCGGGTAGGCTCCGCCACCATCCATTCGGTGGGAGGGATGTGATCAGGCAGACTATCGGTCATTGGTCGATGCGACCCGGCACGATACGGCCTTCCTCAATCCGTGCGGGTACATAATCGCCCAGGGTTTCCTCAAAAAACGCGCCCCAGACGACAAAGCTGACAATCACCAGAAGCAGGCCGATGGCGGCCAGCCAGAACCACGGCGTGGCTTCCGGGCCATCCCTGCCGCTGCGTTTCACATGCCAGATATAGAGACCATACAGCAGGAAGGGCAGCAGCAGCGGCAGCAGGTGGACGATAAGGCGGCTCATGCCAGATCTCCCGCGACGGCGCCATGCAGCATCTCATGCAGGTTGCGCAGCATGCCGGCGGTGGCACCCCAGATGTAATAGTCGTTGTACGGCATGGCCCACCATTGCCGCTCCACGCCATTGAACACGCCCTTGTGGCGCTGGTGGTTGCGGCGGTCCATCAGGAAGCTCAGCGGCACCTCGAACACCTCGGCCACCTCATGCTGGGCCAGTTGCAGGCTGAAGCCGGGCTGCACCTGGCCGACCACGGGCACCACCACGAATCCGGTGCCGGTAACATAGGGGTCGAGCGCGCCGAGGACGGTGATATGGCTGCGGTCGAGGCCGATCTCCTCTTCCGTTTCACGCAGGGCGGTAGCAATCACATCGGGATCTTCGTGATCGACCCGGCCGCCGGGAAAGCTGATTTGTCCGGCATGGTTGCTTAAATGCGCCGTACGTTTGGTCAGGATCACCCTTTCGCTGTCGTCATACGACACCACCGGCACCAGCACGGCCGCCGGCATCAGCGGTCCGGAGCGCAGCGGCGTGAAACCGGGATTAAGCTGAAAGTCACCCTTGGCGGCAGCCTGGTATTCCCGCGGCAGGTCGGCAAAGGTCGGCACCGGCTGCAGACGCTGGCGCAACTCCTCCAGCATCAGCGTAGCCTGGGTGATCAACTTGGGTTCGGCATTCATGCCGCATCCCCCAATGAAAACCACCGCCCCGCACTGCGGGCGGCCACAACCCGCCGTCCGTCCAGTTCCGTTTCTTCGGCCATGTCTGCTAACTCATAATACACCGCCCGGCCAATCAGCGCCTCCAGCCGGTCACGGACCAGGATGTAGGGCGACGGCTCGCCGGTGGCAGGGTTGACCGCCACGCGCAGGGGATGTTCGGCATCCAGCGGCACGATATCGTCCACATTGGTGCGGAAGGCGATCAGCCGCCCTTCCCCCTCGCCCGCCACCGTCAGTTCAACTGCCATGAACGGCGCATCGTCGACCCTGATGCGGCATTTCTCCGCCGGGGTCACCAGCACGTAGGTATCATCGGGTTCACGGCGCAGAATACTGGCAAACAGCTTCACCATGGCCGGCCGGGAAATGGGTGTGCCCATGTAATACCAGGCCCCGTTGCGTGCGATCCGCATGTCAATTTCGCCGCAAAATGGCGGATTCCACAAATGGACCGGGGGTTTCTTGCGCAGATTCGCCTCGCCGCCGAACCGGGCGATCACATCTTGGAGACTGGGGGCTTTGGTCGTGGGTATGGTCATCTGAGACATATGGGCTTTCGTTTCGCTTCTACTATATACTCATTTCCATGCACAATTTGAGCGATACCGCCGAACATATCCTCCCCGAGATCGAGCGGATCGGTGGCCGCCTCGCCACCGCTCGCGATGCGATCGGCCGGGTGATCTTTGGCCAGGACGAGGTGGTCGAGGAAACGCTCATCACCCTGTTGGCGGGTGGCCATGCCCTGCTGGTTGGCGTGCCGGGTTTGGCCAAGACCAAGTTGGTGGAAACCCTGGCCCGGGTTCTGGGGCTGGATGCCCGCCGGGTCCAGTTCACCCCCGACCTGATGCCGGCCGATATCATCGGCTCGGAAGTGTTGGAGGAAAGCGAAACCGGCCGCCGTGCCTTCCGCTTCCTGCCTGGCCCGGTCTTCTGCCAGTTGCTGATGGCCGACGAAATCAACCGCGCCAGCCCGCGCACCCAGTCCGCCCTGCTGCAGGCCATGCAAGAGCGCCAGGTTTCGGTGGCCGGCCAGCGCCACGAACTGCCATCGCCATTCCATGTACTGGCGACGCAGAACCCGCTGGAGCAGGAAGGCACCTATCCGCTGCCCGAAGCCCAGCTTGACCGCTTCCTGCTGCAGATCGACGTGCGCTACCCCGACCGCGAGGCCGAACGGCGCATGCTGTTCGCCACTACCGGCGCCGCCGAGGAAGCCATCCCCACCGTGCTGAACGCGCCCGACCTGATCGCGGCGCAGCGGCTGGTGCGGCGTATTCCAGTCGGCGAGAGCGTGGTGGAAGCCATTCTCAATCTGGTCCGCGCCGGACGGCCGCAGGACAGCGATATTGCCGGACTGGAAGACCTTGTTGCCTGGGGTCCCGGTCCGCGCGCCAGCCAGGCCCTGATGCTGGCCGTGCGCGCCCGCGCCCTGCTGCAGGGCCGCCTGGCGCCTTCCATAGAGGATGTGCTGGCGCTGGCCGGCCCTATCCTGCGCCACCGCATGGCATTGACCTTCGCTGCCCGCGCCGAAGGCGTCACCGTCACCGACGTCATCGCCAAGCTGACCGAACCGTTGCGATGAACAAAACGGCAGCGGCCGGGGCAGCAAAAGCGAATGCCCGGCGCCAGCGCGCCGAACACTTCGCCGCATTCCTGCCGCCGCTGCTGGTCGCCGCCGAACGGGTCGCCGCCACCATCGAACAGGGTGTACATGGCCGCCGCCGCGTCGGCCCTGGCGATGCCTTCTGGCAGTTCCGTCGCTACAGCCCCGGCGACGCCATCACCCGCATCGACTGGCGCCAGACCGCCAAGCGCAGCCACGCCTTCATCCGCGAGAATGAGTGGGAAGCCGCTGAAAGCGTCTGGCTGTGGCGCGATCCTTCGCCCTCGATGCGCTGGAAATCCAGTCTCGGCACAGAACAGAAAGACGAGCGCGGCGACCTGCTGCTGCTGGCTCTGGCCAGCCTGCTGCTGCGTGGCGGCGAGCGCATCGCTCTGCTCGGCCATCCACAGCGTCCCTCGTCCGGACGGCTGGTGCTGGAGCGGATCGCCGAACGTCTGATTCGCTCACGGTTCGAAACCGCCGAAACCAGCCTGCCGCCGGTGCAACCCCTGCCGCGGTATGCCCATGTGGTGCTGATCGGCGATTTCCTCTATCCGGTGCCCGAGATCGCCGCCCGCCTGCGCGCCATCGCCGATATGGGCGTGCGCGGCACTTTGCTGCGCCTGGTCGATCCGGCCGAAGAGGATTTCCCCTATAACGGGCGCACGCGTTTCCTAGGGCTGGAGGGAGAGAGCCCGATGCTGGCCCCGCGCGCCGAGTCGCTAGCCGAGGAATGGCGCAGCAGTTTCGCCGCGCACCAGCATGAATTGGCCGAGGTATGCCGCCGACTCGGCTGGCGGCATCTGAAGCATCGCACCGACAAGCCCCCACAGACTGCCCTGCTGGCGCTGTATCAGGCCCTGCAGGGCGAACGCGCCCTTGGACCCGCGGGAGGCCGCTGAGCATGCTGACGCTGGGCAGCCTCGCCTTTGCCACACCGCTGGCGCTGATTGCACTGCTCAGCCTGCCGATTCTGTGGTGGCTGCTGCGCATAACGCCGCCGACGCCCAAGCAGGTCACCTTCCCGCCGCTGCGTCTGCTGCTTCTGCTGAGGCCGAAGGAGGAAACCCCAGCCCATACCCCGCTCTGGCTGCTGCTGCTGCGGCTGCTGATTGCGGCGCTGGTTATCATCGCCCTCGCCGAGCCGGTGCTGAACCCGCAGACCAGCCAGAGCAACAACGCCGCTCTGGTGCTGGTGATCGACGATGGCTGGACAGCGACACCGCGCTGGCGCGAGCGGCTCAACCGTGCCGACGCCGTGCTGGAAAGCGCCCAGCGAGATGGTCGCCCGGCCCTGCTGATCACCACTGCAGCGCCGGCCAGCGGCGAGGCAGTCCAGCCCGGGCCATTGATGCCAGCCGGAGATCTGCGCCCCGTCGTAGCCGCCCTGCAGCCCAAAGCCTGGTCCAGCGACCGCGCCGCCGTCGTGCAGGCCCTGATCCAGGCCCGCCTGCCCGAAAGTGCGGAAACCATCTGGCTGAGCGATGGCCTGCAGGACGACGCATCCGGCGAGGCCGCCTACACCCTGGCGGAATGGCTGCTGCGGCTCGGGCCGCTCAGCGTCATCACGGCCGGGCGGGATGATCTCTCCCTGGCCCTGCTGCCGCCGTCCGTCAGCGCCCAGAGCGACATCATCACCCTGCGTCGCCCTGCCGGCGCCAATGATACCCGCAGCCTGACCCTGCGCGCCGCGACCGACCAGGGCCGTATCCTGGCACGCGAGACGATGTCTTTTGCCGCTGGCGCCGAAACGGCAACGCTGAAACTCGACCTGCCGAGCGAATTGCGCAACCAGCTGTCACGGCTCGAGATCGAGGAACAGCCGGCCGCCGGTACCGTTCAGCTTCTGGATGACCGCTGGCGCCGCCGGCCGGTCGGGCTGGTTTCGGGTGGCGCGGTGGAAACGCGGCAGCCCCTGCTGGGTGACCTGTTCTATCTTGAGCGTGCGCTGAATCCCTATGCCGAGTTGCGTAACGCACCGGTGGCCGAACTGCTGCAGCGTGAAATCGCCGTAATCATTATGGCCGATGTGGCGCAGTTGGTCGGCGGCGAAGGCCACCAGTTGGAAGACTGGGTCGAACGCGGCGGCGTATTGCTGCGCTTCGCCGGTCCGCGCATGGCGGAGACGACCGACAATCTGCTGCCTGTGAGGCTGCGCCAGGGCGCCCGCCAGCTCGGTGGCGCGTTGTCGTGGTCGCAGCCGCAGCGCCTGGGTCCTACGCCAGAAACCAGCCCGTTCTACGGTCTGGGGGGCGCCAGTGAGGTGAGTGTCAGCCGCCAGGTGCTGGCCGAACCAGAACCGCAACTCGGCGACAAGACCTGGCTGCGCCTGGAAGACGGCACGCCACTGGTCACCGCCACCCAGCGCGGCAAGGGCTGGGTGATCCTGGTGCATACTTCGGCCAATACGCTGTGGTCGGATCTTGCGCTGAGCGGCTTCTATGTCGAGATGCTGCGCAAGGTGATCGATCTGTCGCATGGCGTCGGCGGTAACGGCGAAGCGGCCGACTTGCCCCTGCCGCCACTGACCGTGCTGGATGGCTTTGGCCGCGCGGTCGAACCCGGGCCGGCCGTACAGCCGCTGCCGGCCCGCGCGCTGGCTACCACGCAACCCGGCCCGCGTCATCCGCCGGGCTGGTATGGCCGGCTCGATAGCCGTCAGGCGTTGAATGCCGTGACCGCCGATACCGTTTTGCGTGCCGTTGACCGCTGGCCCGCCGACGTCGTGCTGTTGAATCTCGACCAGACCAGCCGCGAAACCCGCCTGCTGCCCTGGCTGCTCACGGCCGCTCTGCTGTTGTTCCTGGCCGACTGGCTGATTGGCCTGGCCCTGCGTGGCCTGCTGCCGCGCCTGCGCCGACCGGCGACCGCCGCCGCCCTGCTGCTGGCATTGCTGTTCGCCGCCAGCGTCGGAGCCCAGCCACGCCGCAATACGCTGTCGGCCGGAGATGAATTCGCGCTGAAAGCCTCGCTTGACCTGCGGCTGGCCTATGTCGTCACCGGCCAGGCCGATATCGACCAGATGAGCCGCGCCGGCCTCTATGGCCTGACCGAGGTGATGTATCGCCGCACCTCGATCGAGGCGGCCGAACCGCTCGGCGTCAATCTCGAAGCCGACGACATCTCGCTGCTGCCTTTCCTCTACTGGCCGATCAGTCCGGCCCAGCCACAGCTTTCCGATGCCGCACTGCGTCGGCTCGATCAGTTCATGAAGACCGGCGGCATGATCCTGTTCGATACCCGCGATCAGGCGATGGGCCTGAGCGGCACGGCGGCCAGTCCGAACACTGACAAGCTGCGCCAACTGCTGGCCAAGCTCGACATTCCGCCGCTGATGCCGGTGCCGGATGATCATGTGCTGACCAAGGCGTTTTACCTGATGCAGGATTTCCCGGGCCGTTACAGCGGCGGCACTTTATGGGTGGAGCGCAACCCCGGCGGGGACAAGGATGGCGTTACCTCCATCGTGATCGGCAGCCACGACTATGCCGCCGCCTGGGCGATGGATGCCAATGGCCGGCCGCTCGCCGTCACCGTGCCAAACAATCCGCGCCAGCGCGAATTCGCCTACCGCTTTGGCATCAACCTGATGATGTACACGCTCACCGGCAACTATAAGGCCGACCAGGTTCATGTCCCGGCCCTGCTCGAACGGCTGGGCAACTGATGACCAGTGCCTTCACCTTCGATTTCGCCCCATTGGTGCCCTGGCCGCTGCTGCTGGCCTGTGCGGCGCTGGCGGTCCTGCTGACCGGCTTCGGTCTGTGGCGCGGCGCCCGCGGCACCCTGCTGCGTTGCCTGGTGGCCCTGCTGGTGGTCGGTGCGCTGGCCAATCCGGTGGCGCGCCGCGAAGAGCGCGCCACCCTGCCTGACATCGCCGTGGTGGTGGTGGACGAAAGCCTGAGCCAGGGCATCGGCGACCGCCGCCAACAGGCTGAACAGGCCGAAGTGGCTTTGCGCGAGAAGCTCGGCGCCATCGAGAATCTGGAAGTGCGCTATGTGCGCGGCGGCAAGCCGGCTGCTGAAAATGCCGAACGCGACGAAGGCACGCGACTGTTCTCCGCCCTTACTCTGGCGCTCAGCGATCTGCCGCGCCACCGCCTGGCCGGCAGCATCCTGGTCACCGATGGCCAGGTGCATGACCTGCCCGAGATCGCCGCCGCGCAGGATGCGACCGGCGCGCCGGTGCACGTGCTGCTGACTGGCCGACCGGATGAACGCGACCGCCGGCTGGTAGTGAAGAACGCCCCCACCTTCGGCATGGTGAACCAGGACCTGAACGTCACCCTGCGCGTGGACGATACCGGCGCGGCGTCCGGCGAAATGGCCGAGCTGCGTTTCCGCCAGCAGGAAGCCGGTGAACGGACTCTTTCAGTGCCGGTCGGGCGCGACATCACGGTGCCGTTCAAACTGCCGCGTGCCGGCCGCAGCCTGCTGGAATTCGAGGTTCTGCCAGTCCCGGGCGAATTGACGCCGCTGAACAACCGGGTGGCCCTGTCGGTCAATGGCGTACGCGACCGCCTGCGCGTTTTGCTGGTGACCGGCGAGGCGCATGCCGGCGAACGCGTCTGGCGCAACCTGCTGAAGGCCGACCCCAATGTCGACCTGGTGCATTTCACGATTCTCAGGCCGCCCGACAAGCAGGACGGCACGCCGATCCGCGAGCTGTCGCTGATCGCCTTCCCGATCCGTGAGCTGTTCGAGCTCAAACTGAGCGAGTTCGACCTGATCATATTCGACCGCTATCGCCGGCGTGGCATCCTGCCGACCTCGTATTTCGAAAACATCGCCAATTATGTGGCGCGCGGCGGCGCTTTCCTCGAGGTCTCGGGTCCGGCCTATGCCACGCCGCTGAGTCTGTACCGCACGCCGCTGGCCGACATCTTTCCCGGCCGCCCGACCGGCACCGTGCGCACCGAACCGTTCCAGGCACGCCTGAGCGATCTGGGGCGCCGCCATCCAGTTACGGCCGGCCTGCCCGGTTCGGTGGGCGAAAACGGCAATCCGACCTGGAGCCGCTGGTTCCGTGCCGTCAATGTCGACGTCATGCGCGGCAACAGCGTGATGGAGACGCCAAACCGCGAGGCGCTGCTGGTGCTGGACCGCATCGAGAAGGGCCGCGTGGCGCAGTTCTATTCCGACCATGTCTGGCTGTGGTCGCGCGGCTTCGAAGGCGGCGGGCCACAGGGCGAACTGCTGCGCCGGCTGGCACACTGGCTGATGAAGGAACCCGACCTGGAGGAAGAGGCCCTGCGTGCCGAGGCACGCGGCAACCGCATCGAGGTGGAGCGCCGCAGCCTGAAGGAAAGCCGCGAACCGGTGACGGTGACGCGCCCCGATGGCAGCGAAACCAGCCTGACGCTGGAAGAACGCGGCGGCGGCCTCGCCAGCAACATGCTGAGCATCGACCAGCCCGGCATCTATCGCGTGCGTGACGGTGACAAGGAAACCGTTGCCACCGTGGGAGCGATCAATCCACGCGAATTCGCCGATCCGCGCGCCACGCCGGCCGTGCTCAAACCCCTGGTCGACGCCAGCAACGGCACCGTGCGCTGGCTGCGCGACGGCCTGTCCGATATCCGCATGATCGATAAACCGACCCGCACCGCCGCACGCGAGGCCGGCGGCCGCAACTGGATCGGGCTGTATCGCCAGAATGATTATGTGGTGACCGGGCTGAGCATCACGCCGCTGGTACTGCCGCTGGCTGTGCTCGCCGCCATTCTGGCAGCGCTGATGCTGATGTGGCGGCGCGAAAGCCGCTAGCGGCGCAACAACGCCCGCGCGGCGGCCTGAACGGTCATTCCTGCCTGCAATCCCGCGGAGACAGCGGCCGGATTCAGCGCCGTGACGACGCCGTTCTGCCAACCATCGGCCGCATCGCCGATTCGCGCGCTGGCGTGGCTGTAGGCCAGCGTCGGGCAGGCCAGCAGCGTCAGGCCGGTGATGCCGGCCTGATCCTTGCCGATGCCGGCATCGTTAAAGAAGCAGCCGGCCAGCGGAACGCCCAGGGCATAGCGCACGGCGCTGCTGCCGCCATGACTGGCAGCGACCACGACATGACCCGCATCCTCGGGGCGGATCTCGGTAACGCTATCGAGCAGCAGGACGGTGCGGTCATCGCAGGCGACAACGGCACGGGCCATTGTCAGGCCGCCTTGCGCTTGCCGCGCGGCGGCTTGCCGACCACGCCTGACACGCCCTTTAGCGCGCCGGCGGCCAGTTCCATCACCTGGAATCGCTCGCGCTCGACCCAGCCCGGCATTTCCATGCCGCGATCGGCCGCATTCACGAAACCAAAGGGTTCGTAATAGGGCTTGTCGCCGACCAGAATGCAGAGCCGGTGGCCCAGCCGGGTCGCGGCATAGAGGCTATGCCGGATCAGCGCGCGGCCGATACCCTGGCCCTGGTAATCGGGATGCACGGCCACGGGCCCGAGCATGATCGCCGGCGCGGCCTGTTCGCCTATGGCGACCGGCCAGTAGCGGATCGAGCCGAGCACGACGCCGTCCTCGTCGCGCACGACGAAGGCCAGCGGCTTGAGATGCGCGACATTCTCGCGCAACCGGTAGACGGTTTTCTTGGTCCGCTCGGAACCGAAGGTGAGGTCGAGCAGGGTATCGATCTGGGCGGCGTCAGTCGGCCGCTCTGGCAGAATGGGGAACATCAGCTTGCTTCCGGCAACAAGTTCGGAGACCACAGGCGGACGGGTGGCCTGAGCCTTCCGTCCGTTCGGCCGGCGGTTCGCGCTCATCGGGGAAGCTGATATCGGTCGGATTGTAGGAGACGATGACCCTGCTTCAGGAGGCGCAAACAGCCGCCGCGCACCGCTTTCGCGATTGCAGATGCATTTGCATCTGTCGTCGCTGGGCCGGTGCGCCGGTACGAGCTCGTCGATGTCGCCACTGGCGGGTCATGAGACTGCGTCCTCTTGTCGCGTTCGTTCGATAGCATAGCCGTTGGGGGTCGTAAACCGGGTTCATGCGGTTCCGCGATCGGCGGGCTTGGCTGTGTCCGCCAGGACACACTCCCAGGGCGGCCGGGGACCAAAGCGTTCGGCTAGGAAATCGATGAAGGCGCGCACCTTGGGTGTCAGGAACCGCTGCGCCGGATAGACGGCATAGATGCCCAGCGGCGCCGGCTCGTAAGCCTCCAGCAGCGGGACCAGCCGGCCGGCGGCGATGTCAGGCCCGGCGATGAAGCTGGGCGACCGCACGATGCCATGCCCCGCCACGGCCGCTGCACGCAGCACATCGCCGTTATTGGCCTGCAGCCGGCCGCCGACTTTCACCGCCCAGGGACCGCCCGGCCCCTCGTAACGCCAGATGTCTGGCTCGGGCAGGTATTTGTAGAGCAGGCATTCATGCTGACGCAGGTCTTCCGGCTTCAATGGGACACCGGCTTTGCGCAGATACGATTCGGACGCGCAGGTGATTGGCCGCACCGGCGCCAGACGCCGCGCGGTCAGGCTGGAATCGGCCAGATGTCCGATGCGGATCGCCACATCGACCTCCTCTTCCATCAGGTCGATCAGCCGGTCATTGAAAGTAAGGTCGATGCGCAACTCGGGATACAGCGCCAGCAGGTCGGGCAGCAGCGGCGAGACATAGGCCAGGCCGAAGCTCATCGGCAGGTTCACCCGCAGCAGGCCACGCGGCATCGCCTGCAGGTTCTGCACGGCGGCCTCGGCCGCCTCGGCCTCGATCAGCACGCGCTGGGCATGCTCCAGCACGATGCGGCCGGTTTCGGTGAGCGACAGGCGCCGGGTGGTCCGCTGGAGCAATTGGGCGCCCAGTCGTTGTTCCAGTCGGGCGATCTGTTTCGACACGGCCGATTTGGACAGCCGGAGGGTTGTCGCGGCAGCGCTGAAGCCGCCCGTTTCCACCACACGGGCAAAGACGGCCAGATCGGCTAAATGATCCATGTCCCTGTATTCGTTTCTTTTTGGAAACAATAATGTTCCAAATATAAGATTGTTTCTAAATTTTGGATACCTAAATTTCGTAGCGAGACCAAACCACCCCCAGACGTCAAGGAGACAGCAATGACCAAGGTTCTCGTTCTCTATCATTCAATGTACGGCCATGTGGAAAAGATGGCCGAGGCCGTTGCCGCTGGCGCCCGCGAGGTCCCCGGCACCCAAGTGACGGTGAAACGTGTTCCCGAGACCATGCCGGAAGAGGCCTTCAGGAAAGCCGGCGGAAAATGGGATCAGGCGGCGCCGGTGGCAGATCCGGCCGAACTGGCCGACTACGACGCCATCATCTTCGGCACCGGCACCCGTTTCGGCAACATGAGCGGCCAGATGCGCACCTTCCTCGACCAGACCGGCGGTCTGTGGGTAAAGGGCGCGCTGGTCGGCAAGGTCGGCAGCGTGTTCGTGTCCACCGGCACCGGCGGCGGCAATGAAACCACCGCCAGCAGCTTCCACACCACCCTGCTGCATCATGGTCTGGTGATTGTCGGCCTGCCCTATGCCATTCCCGAGACGATGGATGTTAGCGTGGTGAAGGGTGGTTCGCCGCTCGGCGCTGGGACCATCGCCGGCCCGGATGGCAGCCGCCAGCCGACCGAGGTTGAACTGAAAACCGCCCGTTTCCAGGGCAAGCATGTGGCGAGTATTGCCGCCAAGTTGAAGGCGTAGCATTTATCTCCGGGGCGACGGCCTGCGGGCCGTCGCATCCGATGGAGGATACCGTGATCCATGTCATTCCCTTCGACCGTCTCGGTCGCATGCAGATCGACTGGCTGAACAGTCGGTTCCATTTCAACTTCTCGGGCGTTGCCGCGCCGATGGGCTTCGGTTTCGGCCCCCTGCGGGTGTGGAACGATGACGAGATCCAGCCGCAATCGGGCTTCCCGATGCATGGCCACCGCGACATGGAAATCATCACCTATGTCACCAGGGGCGCCATCAGCCATGAGGACTCGCTTGGCAACAAGGGGCGCACACCCGCCGGCGACGTGCAGGTGATGTCTGCCGGTACCGGCATCATGCACTCGGAATGGAATGCCGAGGACGAACTGACGCATCTGTTCCAGATCTGGATCGAACCCCGTCAGGCCCGGCTGAAGCCGCGCTGGGACCAGGCCCAGTTCCCCAAGGGCGACCGCGCCAATCGCCTGGTGCCGCTGGCCTCGGGGGAACAACCGGTGCTGGACGCCAATCCCGGCACATTGCTGATCCACCAGGATGCCACGCTGTATGGCGCCCTGATCGACAAAGGCGCCACGGCCAGCTTCGACATGCCGGAAAACCGCATGGGCTATCTGGTGGTTGCCGATGGCAAGGTTACAGTGAATGGCCAGGAGGTGCAGACGCGGGCCGGCGTCGCGCTGGTCGGCGAAGGCAAGCTCGAGATCGCCGCGGCGAATGGCGCCGAAATCCTGCTGTTCGACCTGCCCCGACCGAACTAACCCGGCAAGCGAACCCGTCTCTGCCGGCTGTGGCTAGTCCGCAGCCGGTTTTTTATTGCCCGCTAGGGCTAGCACCATTTTCTCCAGGCGATCGATATCTGCCAGGTGCACATCGCTCTGGGCATAGGGAATCTCGATGCCGTTGGCGCTGCAGGCCTTATAGATGGCAAAACGCAAATCGCTTTCGATGCTCATGCGCCGCTCGACATCGGCGATGAAGCCGCGCAAGGCAAACATCAGTGCGCTGTCACCGAAATCGCGGAATACCACCATCGGCTCAGGGATAGCCAGAATATCGCGATGCCGCTTCAGGCAATCCAGCAGCACATCGCGCGCCTTGTCGACATCGGTTCCGTAAGCCAGGCCGATATTGATGTCTATGCGCCCCAGGCGATTGCGGTGCGTCCAGTTCATCACCGGGCTGGAGATCAGGTCGGAATTAGGAATGATCACCGAAGCGCGCGGGAAGGTCTCGATCTCCGTCGAGCGCACGTTGATGCGCCGGACATAGCCTTCGCGATCACCGACCACGACCCAGTCGCCGACCTTGACCGGACGCTCGATCAGCAGGATCAGACCGGACACGAAATTGTTGACGATATTCTGCAGGCCGAAACCGATGCCGACTGACAGGGCGCCAGCGATGATCGCCAGATTTGAAAGATCGAGGCCGACCGCACCGATGGATGCGACACCAGCCAGCAGGTAGCCGGCATAGGTCAGACCGGTAACCATCGAATTGCGCACGCCCGGATCGATGCCACTCTGCTGTTCCAGTCGCGAATTGAGCCCGCCGCTGAGCAGCCGCGTCACGCCGATACCGATCACCAGAACAACAATGGCGCCGAGGATGTTGCCCAAGGATATGGTCACCGGACCGATGGTGACGCCGTAGAACAGTTCCAACGCATAAGCGACCAGGGTTGCGCCACTCATCCCCCAAGCCAGCGCCAGGGCAATCAGCAGAAGGAAAAACAGGATGATGTCGACCAGCAGCCCCAGGAAAAGCTGCGTCGTTGTGCTCATCGGTCCGGTTAAACCCAGTGTCTTGCGCAGAACCCGGAACCGGCTCTCCGGACTGTCGGCCAGATTGTTCAGACCATCGCGGATGGCCGTACGCACCACGGAATAAGCGGCCAGCGCCAGCGCCGATCCCAGCAACGCATACGACAGGAAGGCGGCAAAGCTGTAATAACCAAGCAGGATCGCAGCCAGCGCCACCAGATTCAGCGTGAAGATCACGCCAGTGAGCAGGCGCAACGGGCGCAGATCGTCGCCCAGCTGACGCCAGAGACGCGGATCGGCAAAGGCGAGATTGGCGATGGCGAGAAACAAGGCGACCGCGGCGATGACCAGATCACGGCCTGCCGAGCCGAAATCCGGCGTGCGTGACGGCGCCACCAGCACAGCCACCAGCACGATGCCGACAGCGAAAACGGCAACCCGCCACAACAGGCTGTCGCGCTGCAGCTGGTGCAACTGGATCACCGCCCAGGCTGGATTGCGCGGCGCCAGAATGGCGTAAACCAGACCATGGGCGAGCAGCGCCATGCTCAGCGCCAGCATCAGGGCATGCAGGAGGGCGCCAGCCAGCCCGGAAGCCCAGCCATTGCCGGCCACAACACCGTAAGCTGCCCACAATACCGCCAGGGGCATGGCCGTGCGGTTCATCAGTTCGGTGAAAGCTGCCACCGTGCGCCGCGCAGGCGATGGACTTTCGATATCCGAACGGGTGCCATAATGCCGATGCAGCCAGCGCTGCATCGGGAATACCAGCACGATCGCCAGCAGGGCAACGACAGCCATCTGCATCAGCGTGGTGGTTCCGGAGCGCCGTTCGCCCGTCGCCTCCCACCATTCCTGCGGCGCCGCCATGACCTGCTCGGCAGCGGCGGCAATATCGGCAATGCCGTCGCGCCAGAATGCCGGACTGATCGGCGAGACGCCGCGATAGATCAGCTGCCGGGTGAACTGCCGGCGAGCCTCGGCGCCCACATCGTCCTGCATGGCAATGATTCTGGCCAGCGCCAGTTCGGATTGCTTCACGCCGTCTTGCAGCGCCTGCAAACGGGCAGAAAGCTGGCGGCGCGATTCGGCGACCGCCGCGGATTCGCGAGGCTGTCCCGCGGCCGGCGCCGGGCCGAGTGCGTCAAGCTGGGTTTGCGCCGCGGTGGCGGCCTGCTTGAACTGATCGCGTTCCTGGCTGGCCGCCACACGCAACCGGTCAAGCTCGGCCCGCAATCTGGTGAAACCCTCATCATCCATGCGCGGGTCACGCAACTGACGGGCGACGGCGCCAAGCGCTGCATCCCAGTTGGTTGGCTTGCGCAGCTCCGTCATACCACTGGCAGCAGTTCCGGCGGGCTGCGCCAGTGATGGCGCCGTCCCCGCTGCGGGGACGAACAGGATCGCCAGGGCAAGGCAGAGTATGCGGCAGAAACTGCCGGTCGGCCGAATGATGGTTTTTGCTTGGTTCAACATGGATGATGCACAGGCGGATAGTGGCAACCGGAGACAGGGTCACGTTTCAGTGAGTCATACCGGTCTGACAGCCCGGCCCCGGTGCAATTTACTCCCTTTGCTGCCAGATTGGGGCAAAAACAAGGCTCCGGTGAGCCGGTGAGAGCCGTCTGCAGGGGT
The DNA here is from genome assembly GCF_029255545.1 of Ferrovibrio sp. Taxonomy (GTDB): domain Bacteria; phylum Pseudomonadota; class Alphaproteobacteria; order Ferrovibrionales; family Ferrovibrionaceae; genus Ferrovibrio. Next base: position 74,413 of record NZ_JANLJJ010000091.1, read on the forward strand.
AATCCCAGCTGGCTAGAGAATGCGGCGAGACCCAGAACCCACATGCGCATCATGCGTTTTCTTCCCCTTCTGCTGCTTGGCTTCGGGCTAGCGCTGTTTCTGGCCCTGGATCTGGGCCGCATCTCAGAACTTGCCGGCCCGCATGAACAACAGGTGGCGCTGCGTCACTGGGTGACCATTCATCCCGTGCAGGCCGTTCTGGGCTATGTGGCTTTCTACACCCTGCTGGTCGCTTTTTCCCTGCCGGTTGCCAGCCTTGTCACGCTGGCCGGCGGCTTTCTGTTCGGGCCCTGGCTCGGCACTCTGTGGACCGCAACCGGCGCAACCCTGGGCGCCATTCTGGTTTTTCTCACCGCCCGCGCGGCTCTGGGCGACGGCCTGGCCAGCCTGCTGCAACGCAAGGCCGGGACGCGGCTTGCCGCCTTGGAGCATGAGTTGCGGCAGAACGGATTCCATTATCTTTTGTTCCTGCGCCTGGTGCCGGCCTTCCCATTCTGGCTGGTCAATATCGCCCCCGCCTTCTTTGGCATGCCGCTTGGCACTTTCGTGACCGTCACCGCCATCGGCATCCTGCCCGGCACCTTTGTCTTAACCTATCTGGGCCATGGCCTCGATATGACGCTGCAACAGGCCGGCGGAACCGGCCTCGGTGGCCTGATCGGTTTCGAAACCATGATTGCCTTGACACTTCTCGCCCTGCTGTCTTTGCTGCCGATATGGCTGAAGCGACGCCGCCGTCCCAGACAGGAATGAAGGCTGGGCAGGAGTGAAGACATGAGCGAGCAGATCGATTGCGACATCGCCGTAATTGGCGGTGGCTCCGGTGGATTATCGGTTGCCGCTGGCGCAGCGCTGATGGGTGCCCGCACCGTGCTGGTCGAGCGCGGTCGCATGGGCGGCGATTGCCTGAATTACGGCTGCATCCCCTCGAAAGCGCTGATCGCAGCCGCCGGCCATGCCACAGCCTGGCGCCACACCACTCATCTCGGCATCCGTTACGATGAACCGGAAGTCGATTTCGCCGCGGTGATGCGGCATGTCAAAAATACCATTGCCGGTATTGCCCCCCATGATTCGGCGGAGCGATTCGCCGCGCTCGGGGTCCGCATCCTGCAGAATGAAGCGCGGTTCACAGGCCCGGACCAGTTGGTTGCCGGCAATGCGACGATCCGGGCACGGCGCATCGTGATCGCCACCGGTTCCAGCCCGGCCATTCCGCCAATCCCAGGGCTGGATGGGATTCCATATCTGACCAATGAAACAGTCTTCGATCTCACCGAGCGACCACTGCATCTCATGATCCTGGGGGGAGGACCGATCGGCGTCGAACTGGCCCAGGCCTTCCGCCGGCTTGGCGTCAGAGTAACGCTGATCGACCGCCTGACCTGTCTGGCGCGTGAAGATGCCGAACTCAGCAATCTGCTGATTGATGCCCTGCGCGATGACGGCGTTGTGTTGCATGAAAATACCGAGGTCACGCAGGCCGAGAGCTCCGTATCCGGCATTGTGCTTACTTTGCGCCACAGCGATGGCAGCGTGGACCGCATTGCCGGTTCGCATCTGCTGGTCGCGACCGGCCGCAAGCCAAATCTCGACTCTCTCGATCTGGCAAAGGCCGGAATCGCCGCCGACGCGCGCGGCATCACCGTCGACCGCCGGCTGCGCAGCACGAACCGGCGCGTTTTCGCCATTGGCGACGTCACCGGGCTCAGCCCCTTCACTCATACCGCTGGCTATCATGCTGGCGTCGTGCTGAAGAACACCCTGTTCCGCCTGCCGGCAGCCGCCGATCACGGCATGATCCCGCGGGTCACCTATGGCGATCCTGAACTGGCGGCCGTGGGCCTGAGCGAAGCAGAGGCCCGGGCCAACCATGGCCGCATTACCATCCTGCGCTGGCCTTTCGCCGAGAATGACCGCGCCCGTACCGAGGGCCGCCCTGAAGGCTTGGTCAAGGCCATCGTAACGCCGCGTGGCCGCATCCTGGGGGCCACCATCGTCGGCCCGGAGGCTGGCGAACTGATCCAGCCCTGGGTCATGGCCATGCAAAAGAGGCTGGGCATTGGCGCCATGCAGGCTTTGCTGGTTCCCTATCCGAATCGTGGCGAGGCCAGCAAAAGGGCCGCGGGGGATTTCTACCGTCCGAAACTGCTCAGCCCCCTGACCCGCCGGGTCGTGCAGTTTCTCGCGCGTTTCGACTGACTGACGGCCTATAATACCGACCATGGATGCACAGCCCTCGCATGACGGATCGGCTTCGTCGCCGCCGGCCCGGCCGGCCGGCGCCGCCAGCCTGTCGAGCCGCCTTCTGCTGCTGACCATCTTGTTCGTCATGTTGGCCGAAGTGCTGATCTACCTGCCGTCGATGGCGCGCTTCCGCATCAGCTATCTGGAGGCCCGCATCGAGCTGGCCGACCAGGCCGCGCTGGCTCTGCTGGCCGCCCCCAACGGCATGGTCAGCGCCGACTTGGAAGATGAGCTGCTGCGCAATGTCGGCGGCAAGCTGGTGGCGATGCGGCGACAGGAATCGAATGCCCTGATCCTCAGCGACAGGCAGGAACTGCCGATGCTCGGACAGCCGGTGGACCTCTCCAGATGGATGTGGTGGGAAGCCATCGTCGATGCCGTCGTCACCCTGAGCGGCAATGCCGACCGTTACATCCGCGTGCTGGGACCTTCGCCGCGCGACCCGCAGACTCGCATCGAGCTGGTGCTGCCCACGGCACCGCTGGCCGAGGCCCTGCGCGAGTTTTCCTGGCGGATTTTTTCCCTGTCGCTGCTGATTTCCCTAGTCACCGCCGGCCTTGTCTACCTCAGTCTGCAATGGCTTCTGGTGCGGCCGATGCAGCGCCTGATTGGCAGCATCGTCGGTTTCCGCGACGCGCCGGAAGATGCGCGCCAGATCATCCGGCCATCGTTGCGCCGCGACGAGCTTGGTTTGGCCGAACGCGAATTGCAGGTGATGCAGCAGGAGCTGCGCCAGGCCCTGACCCAGCGCGCCCGGCTGGCGCAACTTGGTATTGCCGTCAGCAAGATCAGCCACGATCTGCGCAACATGCTGGCTTCGGCGCAACTGGTTTCCGATCGCCTCGCCGCCTCCGACGACCCCACCGTGCGTCAGGTTGCCCCGCGCCTGGTCAGCGCCGTCGATCGCGCTATTGCGCTCTGCGCCCAGACCCTGCGCTATGGCAAGGCCGAGGAACGCGCGCCGGAACCGGAAGCCCTTGCCTTGCACAGCTTCGTCGAGGACGTGGCCGCCGGCCTCGGCCTGACCGATGGCAGTGGCCTTCGCTGGCACAATGCCGTGCCCGAAGCCCTCAGCCTGCTGGCCGATGCCGAACATCTCTATCGCGTTCTGAACAATCTGATGCGGAATGCCGTTCAGGCAATGCCGGAAGGTGGCGACCTCCGGGTTGCGGCAGCGATCAGCGGCAACGACATCGTGATCGAGATTGCCGATACCGGTTTGGGCCTGAGCGAAACCGCGCAGAGCCACCTGTTCGAACCCTTCCGTGGCGGTCGCAACGGCGGCACCGGGCTGGGACTGGCAATTGCGCGCGAGTTGATCCGTGCCCATGGCGGAGAACTGGAACTGGCGCGCACCGGTCCGCTGGGCACCACATTCCGGATTCGGCTGCCAATCTCCGGTTAACCATATCGTTTAACTGTATGTTGACTGCGGATCGGGCAATAATACCGCAGCTAGAAAAGCCGACAGGCGTCCAGAGGATGCCGCGCAGGAGAAAGACCATGCGTATCACGCTCCGCAAACTGTTCATGCTGCCGCTGCTGGCCGGCCTGCTGGCCGCCTGTTCGGCCGACCGGGAAGTAATGACGCCGGCAACCCAGGCCCTGGCGCTTGGCGTCGGCATCGAACTGGTCAAGACCAGGATCGAGCGACGCCTGGAGATGACCTGCAATCCACTGAACATGATCAGCGACGGCACTTACTGCGTCAGCAACTACAAGCCGACCGATCGCCAGGAAGTCTGGTGCTTCAAAACGCTGGCTGGCGTCGACTGCTACGCCGAACCCGACCCCTATTCCCTGGAGGGCCGCGCCCTGCCCGCCGCGCCGCGCCCCCTGGCCGATCCCCGCATGCCGATGACGCCGCCCGGCCGGCGCAACCCGCCGCAGGTGGCCGTCGCGCCGGTTGGCAGCCCGAGCGAGCCTGACCAGCCGATGGCGGCCGAGCCCGTCCAGATCATCTTGACCGAGCCGCCGCCGGCGACTGCCCCAAAACCGATGTAAATAGCAACAGGCGAATAGCCTTACCCTTGCCATCGCGGCTACAGCGCTAGTTTGTTGGCGGAGATTCCGCCAATGCCACACCACCACGAACGCGTCTGGATCTGGGACGTTCCGGCATCGCCTGCCGCGATCTGGCCCTATCTTTCTGACACTGCGCGCCTCAACGAGGCGGCGGGCACGCCGCGTTATGCCGTCGAGGAAATCGCCCAGCCTGATGGCTCGGTGATCCGAAGGGCCAGCGCCAGCTTCAAGGGTATTGCCGTCGAATGGGACGACCCGCCCTATGAATGGGTAGCGGAGCGTGAATTCCGCCAGAAGCGCGTATTCCGGCGTGGTCCGCTGGAATATCTGGCCCCGGCCCTCAAACTCGAGGCCATCGCCGATGGCGGCAGCCGTATTACCTATCGCCTGAGCGGCGCCCCGCGCGGCCTGGTTGGCCATCTGCTGTTTGCCGCCGGCATGCTGGACAGGATCGGCAAGGGCCTGGAGGAGATGGTCAGCCATGCAGGGGCTTACGCGCGGGGCGAAACGGCCATGCCGTTCGCCTACACGCCGCCTCCGGCCAGCCCCGAGCAACAGCGGCGTCTGGCCACCCTGACCCAACAGATCGCCGGGGCCCCCTTTGCCCATGGCCTGGGCGAACGGCTGGCCAGCCATATCCGGACGGCGCAGGAAGTCGATCTGGTGCGCATTCGCCCGCGCAAGCTGGCGCGGGAATGGCAAGTGCCTCTGCGGCATACCGTCGAGCTCTGCCTCGAAGCGACACGCGCCGGCATGCTCAACCTGTCATGGAACCTGCTCTGCCCGCGCTGCGGTGGCGCCAAGGCCGGAGCGGCCAGCCTGGATCAACTGCCCCGGCAGGCCCATTGCCCATCCTGCAACATCAGCTATGACGGCGATTTCACGAAAAACGTCGAGATCAGCTTCAGCCCAATACCAAGCATCCGCACCATCACCGAGGGCGAATTCTGCATGGGTGGCCCGCATGTCTCGCGCCATATCCTGGTGCAGCAGATTGTCCAGCCAGGGGAACAGCGTATGGTCGCAGCGACCCTGCAACCCGGCGAATATCGTCTGCGCGCCCTCGAGCCTGGCGGCGAATGCCTGCTGCAGTATGACGGCGGCGCCTTTCCCACCGTGGTTGCCGAAACCGACACAGCCCCGGGCTTCACCATCCATTCCGAACCCGGCCAGGTGATCGGCGGCATCGCCATTCACAATCGCACCGGCCGGGACCTGACCCTGGTGATCGAAACCCGCGACTGGCGGCGCGACGCCCTGACTGCCCACGAAGTGACCACGATGCAGGCCTTCCGCGATCTGCTGCCGGACCAGGTGCTGCGGCCGGGCGAAGATGTCGGCATCGACAATGTAACCTTGATCTTCACCGATCTGGAGGGCTCGACCGCGCTGTATGAGCGGCTGGGCGATGGTGCCGCCTATCGTCTGGTGCGGCGACATTTCGGTTTCCTGGCTACCACCATCCGCGACCATGACGGCGCCCTGGTGAAAACCATCGGCGATGCCGTGATGGCCGCCTTCGCCACGCCGGAACAGGCGGTGCGCGCCGCATTGGAAATCCGCGACCGGATCGGCAGCTTCAATGCCGAATATCGCGCCGAAACCGCCAGCGAAGGCCAGACGATCGATGCAGCCATCGTGCTGAAAATGGGCCTGCATGGCGGTCGCTGCATCGCCGTGAACCTGAACGACCGGCTGGATTATTTCGGCAGCACGGTCAATCTGGCGGCGCGGCTGCAGGGCCGCTGCCGCGGTGGCGAGGTGATCCTGTCGCAGCCGCTGGCGACAGATCCCGCCGTCGCGCCGCTGCTGCAGGGCTGTGGCCTGCGCCATGAAGCGGCCGAGTTGAAAGGCTTCGACCAGCCGGTGCCGTTCGTCCGGCTGGTCGCCTGAAAACCGGCTCAGTCTTCGGTCAGGGCCGAAAGCCCAAGCAGCGCGCGGCGGCGCAGCCACAGGCTGGGCCGGTAGCGGTCGTCGCCGGTGATCGCCTGCAACTGGCTCAGCACCGTATGCACGGCCTCCACCCCCATTGCATCGGCCAGCGCCAGCGGGCCAAAGGGATAGTTCAGGCCCATGGTCATCGCCTTGTCGATATCGCCCGGGCTGGCCACGCCGATCTGCGCCATCTCGCAACCCAGATTGGCCACCATGGCGGCGATGCGCTGGCCGATGAAGCCAGGGCTGTCATGGATCGCGGTAACGGCGCGGCCGGCGGCATGAAAGCACGCCACCAGCCCATCGAGCAGATCGCGGCGCGCGCCGGGCGGCCGCATCAGGGTCAGCCGCCGGTCCAGCTTGCCGGCGATATCGAGACCAAATAACCGGCGGTGATCCAGTTGCAACCGCGCGGCATAGGTCGCGCAGTCCTCGCCGAGCGGGGCGCACAGGATGGCGCTTTCGCCATCATCAAAACCGCTGACCTCCAATCCAAGACCACGCAGCAATTCACCCAGTGCCTCATCCTCCTGTGCCAGCACAACCCGGCTGGCCGGCGCGGCGGCACTGGTGGCGTCGGCGGGCGACGCCAGCGCCTTGCCATCCTCGCCATAGGTGAAAAAACCCTGCTTCGTCTTGCGGCCGAGCTGGCCGCTTTCGCGCAAGGACTGGTGCAACGGCGTGGTCGCCAGGCGGCGGTCGTAGAAATAACCTTCGTGGATGATCTGGCTGACCGGGAAGTTCACGTCGATCCCGGTCAGGTCCATCAATTCGAACGGCCCCATGCGGAAACCCCAGTTGTCGCGCATCACCGCATCGACCTGGGCCGGCGTCGCGACGCCCTCAGAGACAATGCGCAGGGCCTCCTGGGTGTAGGCGCGACCGCCGAGATTGACCAGGAAACCCGGGCTGTCCTGCACCACCACCGGCACGCGGCCCATCCGTTCCCCAACCATGACCAGGTCCGCGACGGTGGCATCGCTGGTGGCCGGCGCGCGGATCACCTCGACCAGTTTCATCAGCGGCACGGGATTGAAGAAATGCAGGCCGGCAATCCGGCCACGATGCTGGCAGGCGCTGGCGATACTGGCGATGCGCAACGACGAGGTATTCGAGGCCAACAGGCAATCCGGCCGCACGATGGCCTCAAGCTGGCGGAACACCTCCTGTTTCACGGCCAGGTTTTCGACAATCGCCTCGACCACCAGATCGGCCGGCGCAAAGGCTTTCAGATCGTCGACCACGGCCAGACGCCGTTTGGCCGCTTCGGCCGCGGCCGGATCAAGCCGTCCCTTGGCTGCCATCTGGTCGAGCTGGGCCAGGATGGCGTCCCTGGCCTTGGCAGCGGCGCCAGGCGCCGCATCGTACAGCATGACCGCCATGCCGCCGGTCATGCCAACCTGGGCGATGCCCCGCCCCATCGCTCCGGCGCCTATTACGGCTAAGGTATTAATCTCACGTCCTGATTTCGCCACAATACGCCTCCCTTTCCGGCGGCGTATCCTGCCGGTCCAGGTCTTGATCTGCAAGCCATCCCTCCCCACATCATAACCGTTCAGGCGCCGATCAGGGCCTCAACGGCACTCGCTTGATTAAGGAGTCCGACGACAATGACACGCGTATCAGTGTTTTCCAGCCCGCTCCTGCTGGGCTTCGATCATGTCGAACGCATGATCGAGCGGGCCACCAAGGCCGGCTCGGAAGGCTATCCGCCCTATAATATCGAACAGATCGGTGAAGATGGCCTGCGCATCACGTTGGCCGTTGCCGGTTTCAGCGCTACCGACCTCACGATCACTATCGAGGACAACCAGCTGGTGATCCGCGGCAAGCAGGCCGACGAGAAAGATCGGGTTTATCTGCATCGTGGCATTGCCGCCCGGCAATTCCAGCGCAGCTTCGTGCTGGCCGACGGCATCGAGGTCATCGGGGCAGAACTGGTCAACGGCCTGCTGCATGTCGATCTGCGCCGGCCGAAACCCGAACCACAGATCCGCTCGATTACGATCAGGACCGGAAATGGCGATGGCGGCAGTCAGATTGGCGTAAGCGGAAAATCAGGTGGCAGCGTCTGAGACGGGCCACGGAAGGAGTAAGATTATGAGCACCCCCAGCAACCACGATAATGCCTACTACAACAACAACCCGCTTTATCCGGCGATGACCGCCGAAGGCTTTGCCAATCTTGGCGCACCGGATCTGGCCTATGTGCGACCGGTGCATATGCCGGAAGGCGATGGATGGGGCATCTTTTCCGCCAATGGCACCCAGCTGGGCTGGGCGCCAGAACGCGACCTTGCCTTCGCCGCCGCGCTGCAGAACGATCTGCTTCCGGTCAGCCTGCATTGAGCGACACGCCACCGCCTGCCAGCTGCCTGCGGGCAGGTGACAGGCGACGCGGCAGCCAAACCGATGCCGCATCGTCAGGATATGCAAAGACGCCGTTAAACGGGGCCGCCGTTCAGGCGGCGTGGCTGGCCGGGCTGTCGGTCAGCAGGGCGTAGATCGCGTCGGCGCTCTCGGCGCCGCGCAGCTTCTCGCAGACCGCCTTGTCGCGCAGCAGGCGCGATACGCGGGCAAGCGCCTTGAGGTGGTCCGCGCCGGCCGATTCCGGGGCCAGCAGCAGAAAAACCAGGTCGACCGGCATCTCATCGATCGAGTCGAAATCGACCGGACGCTCGACCCGCGCGAATAGGCCATAAAGCCGGTCCAGGCCGGCAAGCCGGCCATGCGGAATGGCGATGCCATTGCCAACACCGGTGGTGCCGAGGCGCTCGCGCTCCAGCAGCGTGTCGAAAATGGCCCGCTCATGCTGGCCGGTGATTTTCGCTGCGCGCGCGGAAAGTTCCTGCAACGCCTGCTTCTTGCTGTTGGCCTTGAGGTTGGCGATGACGCCGTCAGGGCTCAAGAGCTGAAAGATTTCCATCGGGAAAAATGCCTCCGCGGCTTTAATGCCGTATCGCATCTGTCATCCTTGCGGATGATCAGGCGACGTCTCCGGCATCGGGTAGCCGCGCATGATGGTTGCGCCGCTTGCGCTTGTCGCGCCGAATTTGCTTGGCCAGTCTTTCGAGCGCCTGGTCGAAGCTGAGGTAAATTTCAGCTCCCTCCGCCTCGGCCTGCGCGTCGATGCCGGTGCCAACATGCACCGAGCAATGGCAATGGTACATCCCCCTTTCGCGGCGGAAGACCACCTGTGCCTCAATGGCATTGTCCATGTATTTGGACACTGCGGCAGAGAGATGTTCCTCGACATAGGCGCGGAGTGAGTCACCGAGGTCGAGCTGCTGTCCGGAAGTCAGGATTTTCATGATGTCTCGAAACCCGAGTTCGATCGGTCAGGGCATGATTGTAGTACGGCGCCCAGCGCCCGTCATGCGGTCGCGGACCATAGAGAAGCACTCTCTCACTGTCAACCGCATAACCACCTCCTAACTCTTTGATTCCCTTAATATCCACAACCTTGTGGCCGTATTAACGAGTTAACCACAGGCTTAACCCTGCTCCGGATTCAGCTCGGTGCGGAAAATCCCGGCCAGCGTTTGCGGATTCGATATGGTGACGCCAAGATCGCGGATCAAGCCGTTGGAAATACCATAAACCCAGCCATGCAAGCTGAGCTCCTGGCCACGATGCCAGGCGTTCTGCACGATGGTCGTTTTGGCCAGGTTGAGCACCTGCTCACGCACATTCATCTCGCATAACGCGTTGAGACGTTTGTACTCATCGATGATATCGGCCAGCTCGGCGTGATTTTTTTCGTACACGTCACGGATTGGCCGCAGCCAATGATCGATCAGCCCGAGCTGCTGCGGTTGCATCGCGGCGCGCACGCCGCCGCAGCCGTAATGCCCGGTCACGATCACATGCTTCACCTGCAGGAACTCAATGGCGTATTGCAGGACGGCCAGACAGTTCATATCGGCCGGATGCACCAGGTTGGCGACATTGCGGTGCACGAACAGCTCACCGGGATCGAGGCCAACGATTTCATTGGCCGGCACCCGGCTGTCGGCGCAGCCAATCCACAGATAGGCGGGATTCTGCTGATGGGTCAGCCGATCGAAGAAGCCGGGATCGGCCCGCAGCTTCGACATCGCCCAGGCACGGTTGCTTTCAAAAAGCGGTTCAATGTCGGTCATGGCCTCAACCGGTTTTCAGCAGCCCGGCCTTTTTCAGCCGCCGGCGCTCCACGGAGGATGGAATATTCATGGCTTCACGATATTTCGCCACCGTGCGCCGGGCGATATCGACGCCCTTGCCGGCAAGGACCTCGACGATCTTGTCATCCGACAGCACATCCTCGGCCGCCTCCCCGTCGATCAGCGATTTAATGCGATGCCGGATCGATTCAGCTGAAAAAGCCTCGCCACCGTCAGTCGCGGCGATGCTGGCGGTGAAGAAATACTTCATCTCGAAGATGCCGCGCGGCGTCGCCATCGTCTTGTTCGAGGTCACGCGGCTGACCGTGCTTTCATGCATCTCGATCGCCTCGGCCACCGCGCGCAGGTTCAGCGGCTTGAGATGCGCCACGCCATGGCGCAGGAAGGCATCCTGCTGGCGCACGATCTCGCTGGCGACCTTCAGGATCGTCTGTGCCCGCTGGTCCAGCGACTTGACCAGCCAGTTGGCGGAATTGAGACAATCGGACATGTAGCTTTTGGTCTGCTTGTCCTTGTCCTTGCCGTTGGCGTTTTTCTCGCCTCTGGTCACCTTGGCGTAATAGCGGCTGTTGACCAGCACGCGCGGCAACGTGTCGCTGTTCAACTCGACCAGCCAGCTGCCGTCATTGCCACGCCGCACATAGACATCGGGCACCAGCGTCTGCACCGGCTCGCCGCCGAACAGCAGCCCCGGCTTAGGGTTCAGCGCGCGGATTTCCTGTACCATGTCGGCAATGTCTTCCTGGTCGACACCGCAGATGCGCATCAGGCCGGCAATATCCCGCTTGGCCAGCAATTCGAGATTGTCCAGCATGGCCTGCATGGCCGGATCGAGGCGGTCACGTTCGCGCAATTGCAGGGCAAGGCATTCCTTCAGGCTGCGAGCGAACAGGCCGGCCGGCTCGATGGTCTGCAAATCCAGCAGCACGGCCTCGACATCATCGGCACCGACGCCCAGCCGCTCGGCAATCTCCTCCAATGGCTCGGTGATGTAACCCGCTTCATCGAGGGAATCGATCAGCGCCTGGCCGATCAACCGATCGCCGGCATTCGCCGGCATCAACAGCCAATGATCCTGTACATGTTCGCGCAGACTGCGGGTTTCGGTCAGGCTGTTTTCCAGCCCGCCACCCTCGTCCTCGAAACGGGAATCGCCGCCGCGACCGCTGATGTAATTGCTGCCCAGGCCGCTTTCCGGGCCCATGGCATCATAGCCGCTGTCGTTGTTGAAGGTGCTGTCGGACTCGCTGTCAACATCCAGCGATTCACGGGCCTTCTCGGTAATAGTGTCAGACGCCAGGTCAAGGCGCTCGACCGCGGCATTGGCCTCGGCCACTTCGAAGGGGTCCTTGGTGTCATCGCCCGAGGGGTTCTCGCCATCGACGCGCTCGAGCAGCGGGTTGCGTTCCAGTTCCTGCTCGACATAGGCCATCAATTCGAGATTGGACAGTTGCAGCAGCTTGATCGCCTGCTGCAACTGCGGTGTCATAACAAGGGCTTGGCCCTGCCTAAGCTCAAGACGGGGACCGAGCGCCATGCTAGAGCTCCGTCACCAGCTGAACCGCTCGCCCAGATAGACGCGCCGGACATTCTCGTCGGCGACGATCTCGCTCGGGCTGCCTTCCATCAGAACCTTGCCATCATGCAGGATATAGGCGCGGTCAATGATATCGAGCGTTTCACGCACATTGTGATCGGTGATCAGCACGCCGATGCCGCGATCCTTCAGATGCGAAACCAGCTGGCGGATTTCACCCACCGCGATCGGATCGATGCCGGCCAGCGGTTCGTCCAGCAGCATGAAGGATGGCTGGGTGGCCAGCGCCCGGGCGATCTCGCAGCGGCGCCGTTCGCCGCCCGAAAGCGCCAGCGCCGGCGTGCGCCGCAGATGGGTGATCGAGAACTCGGCCAGCAGGTCATCCAGCATCGCCTCGCGCCGGTCGGTTTCCGGCTCGACCAGCTCCAGCACGGCGCGGATATTCTGCTCCACCGTCAGGCCTCGGAAAATCGAGGCTTCCTGCGGCAGGTAGCCCATGCCGAGACGGGCGCGCCGATACATCGGCAGGCCGGTGATGTCGTGACCATCCAGCGTGATACTGCCGTGATCGGGGCGGATCAGACCGGTCATGATGTAAAAAGTGGTGGTCTTGCCGGCGCCGTTCGGGCCCAGCAACCCAACCGCCTCGCCGCGCTGGACATAGAGCGATACGTCGCGTAGCACCGGGCGCTTCTTGAAGCTCTTGCCCAGCCGATGGGCCGCCAGGCCGGGGAATTCGTTTTCTGCCACCAGCCGCAGGCCGTCGCCGCCAAGCTTTTCGCCACCGATATTCATCAGCGCTTTTCCCCGGTCTTGGGGGATGCACCCTCGGCTGGCTTGTCGTCGCCCTTCGGCACGAACACGCCGCGCACACGGCCGCCGGTCACCGGATCGCAGGTGCTGCGGCCGGTATCCTGGTACATCACCGCGCGGGCACAGCGCACCGTACCCTGGTCATTGCTCAGCACCACGTTGCCGGTCAGCGTGATGGTTTTCTTGTCCACATCGTAGACGCCGAAATCGCCCTGGCCGCGCTCCTGCGGCGTGGAGACGAAAACAGCCCCCTTGGCCTCGATCTTGGTGATCGAGCTGGCATCCGGACCCGCCGATGTCGCCGGCGTAGCCGGGCGTGGCGGCGCCGGCTTTGCCGCGCCGGCCTGGCCCGGCTGGCTGCGCTCACGGTAATAAACAAAGAGTTCCGCCGAACGCAGACGGGTATCACCCTGCACGGCATCAACATTGCCGCGGAAAATCGCGAGCTGCTTGTCCTGCTGCACTTCCAGCGTATCAGAGGCGATCTCGATCGGCTGATCGCTGTTCTTGCGCCCGTTCAGTCCGATCTGACCGAAAGCCGGAGACAAGGCCAGCAGCGCACTGCCGGCCAGCATGACGAGGAAAAGCGCAGACTGACGCATTCCAATCATCCCCGTTGTTCGCGCGGGAAGATGGTGGTCTTCACGCCATTGATAAACACGACACGCTGGCCCTTGTCATAGATCCGCATGCCATTGGCATTGATCTTGCCCAGCGCCGAATGCCCCCAGACTTTCTCGTCGCTGGAGACCACCTTGGTCTCCAGGTTGATCTCGGCGGAATGGCCGTGCATCTCGTAGCCCTTGTCGCCGAACACCGCAATGTTGCCAAACAGGTCAAGCAGCTGCGCATTGCCCTGATAAAGCCCGGTATCCGCCGTCAGCGACCACCATTCTCCGTTATGCATGGTGAGATCGGCCTGCACGCGATCCAGCGTCACCTGCTTGTCGTCCTGCGGATCCTGCACGGCGCGGTCGGCCGTAACGATGTAAGGCTGGCCGTTGGCATCGGTGCCGCGATAGCGCGGATTGTTCATCACCAGGGCGGCATTCGCGCTGTCGACATTGCTGAATGTCAGCGGCAGCATGTGATGCTTCCTGGAAAGCTGCGGCCAGGCGATCACCACCGCAATGGTACCCAGCGCGATCAGCGGCAGGATGAATTTCATGAATTGCACGAACCGGCGCCGACGGGTGAGCGTCGACAGCGCATCGGCAGCACTGCGCGGAGTAAAGCCCGCCGCAGGCTTGCTCGGCGAAGCACTCGCGCTGATGCGATCGCTGTTGGCGGTCATGCGAGGCCCTGCTGCATCAGGTAATACCGGCGCGTACGCAATCATGCATATGCAGGATTCCGACCGGGTGGTTGCCATCGACCACGAAGAACGCCGTAATACGACGGCTGTTCATCAGGCGCAGGGCCTCGACGGCCAGTTGATGCGGCCCGATTGTAATCGGCGATTTCGTCATCACCGCGTCCACTGTCTGCGACAGCAGGTCGCCTTCGATATGGCGGCGCAGGTCACCGTCGGTAACGATGCCGACCAGCCGGCCCTTTTCCCGTCCCTTGGTTCCGACGATGCCAATGCAGCCGAAGCTGCGACCGGCCATGGTGACCAGCGCCTGACGCATCGGCGTACCGGCGGCGACCAGCGGCATCTCCGGACCGCCATGCATCAGATCACTCACCTTGATGAGCTGCTTGCCGAGTCGGCCGCCCGGATGGAAGACCCGGTAATGGTCGTGGTTGAACCCCTTGCGCTCCATCAGCGCGACAGCCAGCGCGTCGCCCAGCGCCAGCGTCATGGTGGTCGAGGTGGTCGGCGCCAGCCCCATCGGGCAGGCTTCCTCAACCGGCGGCAGGATCAGTGCCACATCGGAGGCCAGGCCCAGCGCGGAACGCGATTTCGACGTGATGCCAATCAGCGGAATGCCGAACCGCTTGGCATGGGCGATCAGGTCGGCCATTTCCGGCACGTCGCCGGAATTGGACAGGCAGAGCAGCACATCGCCCTGCATCACCATGCCGAGATCACCATGGCTGGCCTCGGCCGGATGCACGAAGAATGCCGGCGTGCCGGTCGATGCCAGAGTGGCGGCGATCTTGCGGCCGACATGGCCGCTTTTGCCCATGCCCGAAACGATCACCCGGCCACGCACCCCGCTCGACAGGCCGGGATTGCTGCCGCTGACGCCGAGCAGCAGGTCGATGGCGCGGTCGAAGCTGTCGGTCAGGCCGGCGGCCAGGGCCGCCAGACCATTGGCTTCCATCAGCAGCACGCGGCGGGCGGCGGCGATATCAGGACCTGCCGACGACTGCCGGCCGGTCACCTGGACCACTTTCGGCCGGACAGTCCCGGACCGGTCGTCCTTGGAAACGGCTTTCGCACGTTTCTTTCCGGTCTTTCCGGCGCGCTTAACACGCGCGGCGGATGGTGCGGATGTCATGGGTTACCCACCGCTTGCGAGACATAAACAAGAATCGTGCCAAATATGGAGAATCGGCTGCCAAATTGCAAACCCGGCGCCGCGCCCAAGGCGAAATTCACCAATAGACGAAAGAATTAATGGGCGAAAATATCGTCTTCAGGCCAACCGGCGAGATCCAGCGCCGCCCGCGCCGGCAGAAAGGCAAAACAGGCTTCCGCCAACCCCATACGTCCTTCACGGGTCAACATGCCGTCCAGCACTACTTTAAGCTGGTGAAGATGCAGCACGTCCGAGGCGGCATAGCGCTGCTGCGCCTCGGTCAGGTTTTGCGCGCCCCAGTCGGAGGATTGTTCCTGCTTGGAGATTTCCACACCGATCAGGTCGCGGCAGAGATCCTTCAGGCCATGTCGGTCGGTGAAGGTGCGCACCAGCTTGGAGGCCGTGCGGGTGCAGTAAACCGGCGAGGTCTCGGCGCCGAGATACTGCTTCAGGGCCGCAAGATCGAAGCGGGCAAAGTGAAACAGCTTGAGGATGCCGGGATTTTCCAGCAGCCGCTTGAGATTGGGCGCATTATAACCACTGCCGGCGCGGAACTGGACCAGATGGGCATTGCCATCGCCCGAGGAAAGCTGCACGACGCAGAGGCGGTCACGCAGGGTGCGCAGCCCCATCGTCTCGGTGTCGATGGCCACCGACGAGCCAAGATCGAGGCCGTCGGGCAGGTCGTTCTGATATACGGTGATCGCCATTT
Organism: Ferrovibrio sp.; assembly: GCF_029255545.1. Classification (GTDB taxonomy): domain Bacteria; phylum Pseudomonadota; class Alphaproteobacteria; order Ferrovibrionales; family Ferrovibrionaceae; genus Ferrovibrio. Next base: position 90,313 of record NZ_JANLJJ010000091.1, read on the forward strand.
GCGGTGCACTCTCTCGGGTGCTGCACTCTCTTGCGCAGACGCCGGGAAACGGCGCGGCAATCGAGGAATTGGTGCCCAGGATAAGACTCGAACTTACACGACCTTTCGGTCACTAGCACCTGAAGCTAGCGCGTCTACCAATTCCGCCACCTGGGCAGGCGGTGCGGGGTCCAAAGCGTGACCGTCGCGACCGAGGCGTGTCTTTACGGCCCCGGCCGGGAGAAGTCAAGCGCCGCCCCGGCTTATCCGGCGGGGATTCTGCTGGTATCCGGACAGGGCTTGCCATGGCCCGCCACCCTGCCGATAAGGGAAAGTATCGAGCGGGAGAATGGCGGCAGATGGATACGGTCGAGTGTCTGGTGATCGGGGCCGGCGTGGTGGGTTTAAGCGTGGCCCGTGCCCTGGCCCGGCGTGGCCGCGAGGTCGTGATTGCCGAGGCCGCCGACCTGATCGGCAGCGAGACCAGTTCCCGCAATTCCGAAGTGATCCATGCCGGCATCTATTATCCGGCCGGCAGCCTGAAAGCCCGCTTCTGCGTGGCCGGCAAGCAGGCGCTGTACGCCTATTGCGCCGAGCGCGGCATTGCCCATCGGCGCTGTGGCAAGCTGATTGTCGCTGCAGACGATGCACAGATCGCCGACCTGGAGGTGTTGAAACAGAAAGCTGTGGCCAATGGCGTGGCTGACCTGCAGTGGCTCAGCCGCGACCAAGCCCTGGCGCTGGAGCCCCAGCTTCATTGCGTCGCCGCCCTGCTCTCGCCCTCCACCGGGATCATCGACAGTCATGGCCTGATGCTGGCCTTCCAGGGCGAGGCGGAAGACCATGGCGCCATGCTGGCACTGAGTTCGCCCGTGCTGCGCGGCGCGGCGGCGAATGATGGCATTGTGATCGAAACCGGCGGGCGTGAGCCGATGCGGCTGAAGGCCCGGCTGGTCATCAATGCCGCCGGCCTCTCGGCGCAGCGCATCGCGGCATCCATCGAGGGCATCCGGGCCGAGAGCGTGCCAGGTTGCCATTATGCCAAGGGCAATTACTTCATCCTCTCGGGAATGAAGCCGCCGTTTTCGCGGCTGATCTACCCGGTGCCCGAACCCGGCGGATTGGGTACCCATGTCACCATAGACCTGGGCGGCCAGATGCGTTTCGGGCCAGATGTGGAATGGGTGAAGAGCATCGACTACGCAGTCGATCCGGCCCGGGGTGAAAAATTCTACGCCGCCGTGCGGCGCTACTGGCCCGGCCTGCCCGATGGCGCGATCCAGCCCGGCTATGCCGGTATCCGCCCGAAGTTGTCCCCGTCCGGCGGCAAGGCCGATGACTTCGTCATCCATGGCCCCGAGCAGACCGGCCTGCCCGGCCTGATCAACCTGTTCGGCATCGAAAGCCCCGGACTCACGGCATCGCTGGCGCTCGGGGACTATGTCGCCGACCTGGCCGAGGCAGCGGGATGACAGCGGCCTGCATCCTCGATGGCGGCTTCGACCTGGCGGAATCGCCGGTCTGGTCGGTCGCGGAGCAGGCCCTGTGGTTCGTCGACATCAACGCGCGCGCCCTGCATCGCTTCGATCCCGTCACCCTGTCACACGAACACTGGGCAATGCCGGCCGCCATCGGCTGCATCGCACTGGCCCGCGACGGCGGCATGGTCGCCGCGCTGCGCGACGGTCTCTACCGGTTCGATCCTGCCAACGGCCGGCATCAGTTGCTGGCCGCTGCGCCATACGATCGCACGCTGATGCGCTTCAACGACGGCCGCTGCGACCGTCAGGGCCGCTTCTGGGCCGGCACCATGACGGATGATCGGCGGCCGAATGGCGCGCTCTATCGCCTCATTGGCACCCGCTTCCATGAGGAAAAACTGCCTGGCCCGATCGCCACATCAAACGGACTGGCCTGGAGCCCGGATGGCCGCGTGATGTATCACGCCGACACCCCGGCCATGCAGGTGCATGCCTACGACTACGACATCGCCACGGCAGGACTGTCGAACAAACGGCTGTTTCTCGACCTGCGCGCCAAGGGCGAGCGGCCCGATGGCGCCACGGTGGACGGCGCAGGGAATTACTGGCTGGCGCTCTATGGCGCCGGCAAGGTGGCGCAGTTCTCAGCTTCAGGCGAACGTCTGCGCGAGATTCAGCTGCCGGTGAAGGCGCCAACCATGCCCTGCTTCGGCGGGCCCGATCTGCGCACCCTGTTCATCACCACCGCACGGCAGAAACACACGGACGAGGAATTGGCGCAGATGCCGCTGGCCGGCGGCATCTTCAGTATCCGTGTCGATGTGCCGGGATTGCCCGAGGCCCTGTTTACTTCTGCCTGACCACGCGGTTGCGCAGGATGCCGATCTTCTCGACTTCCAGCTCCACCACGTCGCCATCCTTCAGATAGCGGCCATGCTCCAGGCCGCAGCCATCGCCCACCGTGCCCGAGCCGAAGAATTCGCCCGGATACACCGTCTCGTCAGCCGAGACGCGGGCCAGCAGGTCCTCGAAGGTGTGGTGGATGGTGCTGGAATTGCTGTCGCACCAGGTCTCGCCATTCACGCGGGCCTGCATGCGTAAGCTGTAGGGATCGCCGATCTCGTCCAGCGTCACTAGGAATGGCCCCATGCTGTTGCCGGTATCGAAATCCTTGCCCTTGCAGGGGCCCAGCATGCTCTGCATCTCGATGCTCTGGGCATCGCGCGCCGAGAAGTCGTTGAAGATGGTGAAGCCGAAGATATGGTCGCGCGCTTCCGACGGTTTGATGTTCTTGCCGCCCTTGCCAAGGAAAAAGCCGAATTCCAGCTCGAAATCCATCACCTGGCTGTAGCGCGGCCAGATCACGTCGCCATCCGGCCCGTTCACCGAGAAGCGGTTGGATTTGTAGTAGATCGGAATCTGGTACCAGGTCGGCGCCACCTTGATCATACCCAGCTTGACCAGCAGCGGCCCCAGCAGCGGCTTGCGCATGATGGCGATGCGCTCCATCGCCTGCTGCACATGCTTCTCGAACAGCATGGAATCGCGGATCTGCTCGGGCACCGGCACCGGCGCATGCAGCTTGGCCTCGTTCAGCGGCATGCGGATTTCCGCCTTCTCCTGCAGGACGCGGGCTTTGGCCTTGGCCTCGTCGCCACCCTTGATGATGGAGAGGATGTCCGGAAAGGCATCGCCCAGGTCGACGATACTGGCGCCGTCGCTGGTGAGCACGCCGGGACGCATGGAACCGCGCGCCGGATGGCTGAAAGTGCAGAATTTCATGTCTGGTTATTCCTCAAAAATCGCGACGGCGCGGGTCCAGCCGGCGGAGGCGCCGCGGATCTTGTGCGGGAAGCAGGAGATGGTGAAGCCAAACGGTGGCAGCACTTCAAGGTTATGCAGCTTCTCCAGATGGCAATAGCCGATATGGCGGCCAGCCTTGTGGCCTTCCCAGATCAGCGACGCATCGTGGCTGTCCTTGAATTTCTCGGCGGTATGCACGAAGGGGGCGTCCCAGCTCCAGGCATCCGTGCCGGTGACGCGCACGCCACGCTCCAGCAGGTACATCGTGGCTTTATAGCCCATGCCGCAGCCGGTGCTGACATAGCTGGGCTGGCCATAGGCCTTGCCGGCCGCGGTGTTGACCACGACGATGTCGTGTTCCTTCAACTCATACCCGATGCGCTTCAGTTCTGCCTCGACATCCTTGTCCGTGACGACATAACCATCGGGAAACCGCGTGAAATCGAGCTTCACGCCATCGCCGAAGCACCAGTCCAGCGGCACCTCGTCGATGGTCCAGGCCCGTTCGCCATGGTTCATGGTCGAATGGAAATGATACGGCGCATCCAGATGCGTACCATTGTGGGTGTTCAGCGTGACATTCTCGACCGCCCAGCCTTCCGCGTCGGGCAGGTCTTCTTCCTTCAGGCCGGGGAAGAACTTCACCACATCGGCCGCGCTCTGCTGGTGGCGGATATACTCGATCCTGGGACTGAAGCCCGGCGGATCGGACTGCACGTCGTTTTCAAGGTAGATGGAGAGGTCGACAAAACGCCGGGGCATGGTTCCTCCTTGGCCGGTTCTGACTGGCGGCTTGTACAGCCCATAATAACGACGAGAATCTATTTTGTCGATTTTTTTTCTTTTTATCGTTGACAGCCTGCCCTTCAGCCTTCCAGATTGACCACATGACCGACGGGAGGACAAAGGCGGATATCCGCGATCTGGCAGCCGAAGCCGGCAGCCTGACCGAATTTGCATACCGCAATATTCGCTCCGACATCATTGCCGGCCTCTTCCCGCCCGGTGCCAAGCTGCAGATCGACGAACTGAAAACCCGCTACGGCCTGAGCGCCAGCCCGCTGCGCGAGGCGTTGGCCCGCCTGATCAGCCAGGGCTTTGTGTCCGTGGAAAGCCAGCGCGGCTTCCGCGTCGCCGCCATGAGCCCGGAAGACCTGGCGGATATCACCATTGCCCGCCAGGTAATCGAGACCGCGGCGCTGAAGCGCGCCATCGAACGCGGCAACGATGAATGGGAAGCCGCCATCCTGGCTGCCTATCATCGCCTTGACCGCTATGTCGCCCGCCTGGGCGGCCGGCCGGTAGAGAACCTGACCGAATTCGGCGAGCTGCACAAAGCCTTTCACAACGCCCTGATCGCCGCCTGCGGCTCGCCACGGCTGCTGGACGAACAGGGCCGGCTCTACGACCAGGCCGAGCGCTACCGCCACGGCATGATGCAGAATTTCCTGGTCGAGCAGGGCCGCGGCATCATGGACGAGCACCACCAGCTGATGGATCTCGTACTGGCGCGCAATGCCGAGGCCGCCTGCGCCATGCTGCACCATCACTTAAGCCATACTTACGATTTCTGTTTCGGCGACGGCCGAACCAACAGCACGGAGAAAGCCGTCAAAGCATAACCGCGGATAACTTTCGGGAGGAAACCAAATGACCGCGATCAAAACCATCGCCTGCACCCTTGGAGCCACGGCTGCCATTCTGCTGACCGGCGCCGCGCAGGCGCAAACTGTCAAGATGACGGCGATCGCCGGCCATCCGCCCGCCCTGCCCTGGGTGAAGCTGGCCGACGAATTCTTCATCCCCGAGGTCGACAAGCGCCTCGCCGCCGCCGGCAGCAAAACCAAATTCGAATGGACCAAGGCCTGGGGCGGCACCGCCGTCAAACTGGGCAGCGAATCCGGCGCGGTCAAGGATGGCCTGGCCGAACTGGCTTTCGTCTCAACCATTTTCGAAGCGCCGAAATTCCCGCTGCAGAACGTGTCTTACGTCGCTCCGTTCATGACCGATGACATCGCCGTGATTGCCAAGGTGATCAAGACCATGCAGGCCAAGATTCCGGCGATGTCGGATGCCTGGACCAAGAACAACATGGTCTTCCTCGGCGGCACCGGCCTGGACAGCTATCATCTGTTCACCAAAACACCGATCAACAAGCTGGAAGACCTCAACGGCAAGAAGATCAACGCCCCCGGCCCCTCGGCCAACTGGGTCAAAGGCACCGGCGCCGTCGCCGTCGCCGGCTCGCTGCAGACCTATTACAACGACATCCAGACCGGCGTGACCGAAGGTGCGCTGACCTTTGCCACCGGCGCCTTCCCGATCAAGCTGACCGAGGTGGCGCCGCATATCACCAAGGTGAATTACGGCGCCCAGTTCGCCGGCGCCCTGGCGATGAGCAAGCGCGTCTATGACAAGCTGCCGGCCGACGCGAAGAAGATCGTCATGGAAGTCGGCGCCGAATACGATGCCAAGCTCTCCGCCCTGCTGACGGCCACGTCGGTGTCCCTGATGCAAAAGATGGTGGAAGGCGGCGCCAAGGTGCGCGAACTCTCGCCGGCGGAGCGCAAGCAGTGGGCCGCGGTGCTGCCCAATGTCGCCCTGCCCTGGGCCAAGGATCTGGACGCCAAGGGCCTGCCCGGCACCCAGGTCCTGAATGAGTTTGTCGCCCAGATCCGCGCCGCCGGGGTGCAGTTCCCGCGCGACTGGTCGAAAGAATAATAAAACCGACACGAAATCAATCGGTGGTGCCGTCGATGTTTTCCCGTCTGCTGGGGGCGATGAACGCCCTCGGCACCGTGTGGATTTTCCTCCTCATGGTGTTGATCAATAGCGACATCCTTGGACGCGAGCTGTTTTCCAGCCCGGTCCGCGGCACCACCGAATTGCTGTCGCTCTCCATTGTCGGCATCGTCTTCCTGCAGCTTGGCCATACCCTGATGGTTGGCCGCATGACGCGTTCCGACATGGTGATCGAAACCCTGCTGATTAAGCGACCGCGCGCTGGCCATGCCCTGCAGGGCCTGTTCGCCCTGCTCGGCGTTATTTTTCTCGCCATCATTTTCTGGGGCAGCATCGCGCCGTTCCAGGAAGCCATCGAGATCGGTGAATATGTCGGCGCCGCCGGCGATTTCACCGCGCCGACCTGGCCGATCCGGCTGCTGATCCTGATCGGTTCGGCTGCCACCGGGCTGCAATATCTGATCATGGCCTGGCAGGATTTCCGTTTCGTTTTTGCAGGTGGCAAATGACCGGCCTTGAGATTGGTTTCCTTACCCTGGCCGGCATGATGCTGCTGATCTGGCTCGGCCTGCATGTCGCCGTCGCCCTTGGCCTCACGTCCTTCGTCGGCGTCTGGCTGATCAAGGATAGCCCCGAGGTCGCCACCTCCATGCTGGCCCAGGGCGCGTCGGACGCGGTCGCCAGCCATATCTTCGGCGTCGTGCCGCTGTTCGTGCTGATGGGTTTCCTGGTTTCGATCGCCGATATCGGCAAGGATGCCTTCGAGGTCGCCAACCAGGGCCTGCGCCGCCTGCGTGGCGGACTGGGCATCGCCACCGTCGCGGCCAACGCGGTGTTTGCCGCCATCACCGGCATCTCGATCGCCTCGGCCGCCGTGTTCACCCGCGTCGCCGTGCCCGAGATGCTGCGCTACGGCTACAAACCCGGTTTCGCCACCGGCGTGGTGGCCGGCTCCTCCGTGCTGGGCATGCTGATCCCGCCCAGCCTGCTGATGATCCTGTATGGCTTCCTCGCCGAGGTCTCGGTCGGCAGCATGTTCATGGCCGGCGTCGTGCCCGGCCTGCTGCTGGCGCTCACTTATGCCATCGGCATCATGCTGATGGCACGCTTCTGGCCGTCTTATGTCGGCGGACGACCCGAAGGCGATGCCGGTCACGAAACCCTGATGGGCGGTCGCGAGATGGCCGCCAAGCTGCTGCCGATCATGGCATTGATTGCTGCCGTTCTGGGTGGCATCTATGCCGGCTTCTTCACCGCCACCGATGCCGGCGCCGTGGGCGCCGCCGGGGCGCTGCTGATCGCGCTGTGGAAGCGCAAGCTGGACAACAGGAAATTCTGGCAGGTTCTGGTCGAAACCGGCCACGTCACCGTCGCCGTCTCTTTCCTGATCGTCGGCGCCAGCCTTTATACCCGCATGCTGGCGCTTTCCGGCGTGCCGCAATTCCTGGTTTCCGAGATCAGCGCCGCCGGCCTCGGCCCCTTCGCCTTCCTCGCCGTCTATATCCTGCTGATCGTCATCCTCGGCTGCTTCATCGACTCCAGCTCGATCCTGCTGATCGTGCTGCCGCTGATGCTGCCCATCGCCAGCGGTTTCGACATGAACCTGATCTGGTTCGGCATCATCACCATCGTCGCCGTCGAGATCGGCCTGCTCACCCCGCCCTTCGGCCTCAGCGTCTTTGTCATCAAGAGTACGCTGAACGACTCACGCATCACGTTGCGCGCGATCTTCGTTGGCACGCTGCCCTTTGCCGCGATCATGCTGCTGACCCTGATCATCCTGGTACTGTTCCCCAAACTCACCCTGGCCCTGGTGTGACATGCCCGCCGCCAATCCGCTGCATGGCTTTCGCCTCACCCGCGATGACCTGAACTTCGTCGGCCGCGACCTGCAGCGGCCGGAATGCATCCTGGCCGAACCCGACGGCACGCTGTGGTCGGCCGATGCCCGTGGTGGCGTGATGTGGATTTCGCCTGATGGCAGCCAGCGCCTGATCGCCCAGCAGGCCGACAGCCACTTTGCCGGCACCACCGACCTGGCCAAACGCTTCACCGAGGGCACCCTGCCCAATGGCCTGGCCTTTGCCCGCAACGGCGACATCCTGATCTCGAATTTCGGCACCGACCGGCTGGAGGTGATGGATCGCGAAGGCCGCAGCCGCGTGCTGTATGACAGCATCGACGGCCGGCCAATCGGCAAGGTCAATTTCGTGCTGCGCGACTCGAAAGACCGCGTCTGGCTTACCGTCTCCACCCGCATCAAGAACTGGATGGAAGCGATCCGCCCCGGCATAGATGACGGTTTCATTGCGCTGGCCGACGAGCGTGGCCTGCGCATCGTGGCCGATGGCCTGCATTTCACCAACGAGATCCGTTTCGACGCCCGCGAGGAATATCTCTACGCGGTGGAAACCTGCGGCCGCCGCATCACCCGCTTCCGCGCCAACGCGGACGGCAGCCTGGGCAACCGCGAGATTTTTGGCCCCGGCGATTTCGGCCCGGCCGGCTTCCCCGATGGCTGCGCCTTCGATTCTTTCGGCAATCTCTGGGTCACCCTGGTGATGGCCGAGAAGCTGATCGCGCTCACGCCCGAGGGCGAGATGCTGACTCTGTTCGACGATGGCAACCCGCAGGCCATCGCAGCCCTTGAGGCCGCCTATCAGGCCGGCGCGACCACGCCCGAGCTGATGATGGCCACCCGCAGCAGCGTCACGCCCTGGATCGCCAGTGTCACCTTCGGCGGCCCCGACCTGCGCAATGCCTATATCGGCACCCTGTTTGGCACCAATATCCCGTGGTTCCGCAGCCCGGTTGCCGGCCTGCCCATGGTGCACTGGAAGGACCGCCCATGAACCGCACGCCCCGCCGCATCGTCACCGGCCATGATGCCAACGGCAAATCCGTCGTCGCCATGGATACCGCCATGCAGCCGACGCTGGAAAAACCCGAGATCGGCGTCGCCTTCTACGAAATCTGGAACACCAGTGGCAGCCCGGTGCGCGTCGACAACGGCGCCGATCCGACTGCTCGCCCGCTGCAGATCGAACCGCCGCAACAGGGCAGCATCATCCGCTTCGTCGATTTCGGCCCGAAACAGGCCGCCCGCCCGCCCATGACGCGCGAGATGGCAGAGGCTGCCTTCGCCATGGTTGGTTCGGCCCATGCCTCGACCTGGAAGCCCGACAGCCCGCATCCGATGATGCACCGCACGGAATCGGTGGATTACGGCATCGTGGTGTTCGGCGAGATCGTGCTGGTGCTGGACGATGGCTCGCGCACGCATCTGCAGGCCGGCGATGTGGTGGTGCAGCGCGGCACCGACCATGCCTGGGAAAATCCGTCAGAGACCAATCCCGCCCGCATGGCTTTCATCCTGCTGGATGGTGCATTTTCGCCCGAGATCGCTAAGCTGATCGAGAAGGCCTAGACGTTCTCCGGAGGAAACATGAGCGCGAGTGACGCCCCAGCCCTGTTATGGTCCCCCTCGGCCGATCGGATCGGCCGCAGCCGGCTGCGCCATTACATGGACTGGCTGAAGCGCGAGCGTGGCCGCGATTTCGCTGATTACGATACGTTGTGGCGCTGGTCGGTCAGCGATCTGGAAGGCTTCTGGGCCTCGCTGTGGGATTACTTCGAGATCAGGGCCCATAAGCCCTATACGAAAGTTCTGGGCAAACGCGAGATGCCCGGCGCGGAATGGTTCACCGGCGCCGAGGTGAATTTCGTCGACCAGGTGCTGCGGCACGAAACCGATGCGCGGCCGGCCATTCTTTTTGCTTCGGAAGCCCAGCCGCTGCGCCAGATGTCGTGGCGCGAGATGCATGAAAAAGTCGGCAGCATGGCCGCCTATCTGCGCGGCAAAGGCATCCGGCGCGGCGACCGCGTGGTGGCCTATGCGCCGAACACGCCGGAAACCATCATCGCCTTCCTCGCCACCGCCAGCCTCGGCGCGATCTGGTCGGTCTGCTCGCCCGATATGGGCCTGAACGCGGTGCTCGACCGTTTCCGCCAGATCGAACCCAAGGCGCTGTTTGCCGTGCCGTCCTGCGACTACAACGGCAAACACCACGACAAAGGCGAGGTGCTGGCCGAGATGGTCGCCGCCCTGCCCAGCCTGGCCGACCTGATCCTGATGCCGGGGCAGGAAAGTACATTCCTGGGCAGCCACGCCATGCCGACGAATGTCCGCATCGGCAACTGGGCCGACATCGTTGCCAGGCCCGCCGAATTAAAAGTCGAACCGGTGCCGTTCGACCATCCGCTCTGGGTGGTCTATTCATCCGGCACCACCGGCCTGCCCAAGCCGATCGTGCACGGTCATGGCGGCATCCTGATGGTCATCATGGCGATGATGGCCCTGCATAACGACATCGGGCCTGACGATGTCTATCACTGGTATTCCAGCACTGGCTGGATCATGTGGAACGCCCAGGTTTCGGGCCTGCTGGTCGGCGCCACCATCGCCATCTACGACGGCGCGCCGAGCCATCCAGACTGGACAACTCTCTGGCGCTTCGCCGGCGAAACGAAGGCCACCTTCTTTGGCGCCGGCGCGGCCTTCTATGCCAATTGCCAGAAGGCGGGCGTGCAGCCGCGCCAGATCGCCGACCTGTCGCATCTGCGTAGCGTCGGCTCGACCGGATCGCCGCTGTCGGAAGAGTCTTACGCCTGGATTTACGGCGAGCTCGGCCAGGATGTCTGGCTGACCTCGATTTCCGGCGGCACCGACTTTGCCGGCGCTTTCGTGGCCGGCTGCGTCATGCTGCCGGTCTATGCCGGCGAGATGCAGGTGCGTTGCCTCGGCGCCGACATCCAGGCTTATGACGATCAGGGCAAACCACTCGACAACGAGGTGGGTGAACTGGTCTGCGTCTCGCCGATCCCGTCCATGCCGCTGTTCCTGTGGAACGACAAGGACGGCCAGCGTTATCGCGACAGCTATTTTGACATGTATCCCGGCGTCTGGCGCCATGGCGACTGGATCAGGATCACGCCGCGCGGTGGCGCGGTGATCTACGGTCGGTCGGATGCCACCATCAACCGCTATGGCCTGCGGCTGGGCACGGCGGAAATCTACCGCGCGGTGGAGGAACTGCCCGAGGTGCTCGACAGCCTGGTGATCGATCTCGAATACCTGGGCCGTGAATCCTACATGCCATTGTTCGTGGTACTGCGGCCCGGCATCGCGCTGGATGCCGCCCTGAAGGACCGCATCAACCAGGCAATCCGCAAGGCGGTCTCTGCACGCTTCGTGCCCAACGACATCTTCCAGGTGACCGAGGTTCCGCGCACCCTGTCGGGCAAGAAGCTGGAAGTGCCGGTGAAGAAGATCCTGCTCGGCCAGCCGGCCGAGAAGGTTTCCAATCCCGGCACCATGGTCAATCCAGGCAGCCTGGTCTGGTTCGTCGATTTCGCAGCGAAGCGCGCCGCCAGTTCGGCGGCCTAGCCGGCCTTGAGCTGCGCGCGGCGCGCCAGCAGGATGCCGCCCAGCACCACGACGCCACCCGCCATCTGCAGCGGCTGCAGCCCCTCGCCCAGCCAGAGCCAGCCGAAGAAGGCGGCCGCCACCGGCTGGATCAGCACCACCAGCGAGGAAAACGATGCCGGCAGGTGGCCTAACGCATAGGCGATCAGGCTCTGGCCCAGCGCATGACTCAGCCAGGCCAGGCCAAACAGCGTCGCCCAGCCGGTCAGCGTCGGCGGCAGCAGGCCCTCGCCCATCACCCACACCACCGGCAGCAGGGCCAGGCCGCTGACCAGGCTGGACCACAGCATCAGCTGCTGCGTGCTGTGCCGGCCGCGCAGCTTGGCCACCGCGATCATGTAGGCGCCGTAGAAGATCGCCGTGGTGAAAGCCAGCATGTCGCCGAACACATAATCGCCGCCAAGCTGGAAACTGGCTCCCACCAGCATCAGCGCGCCGCAGATCGACACCAGTAAGGCGACCAGGAAGGATGGCGTGATCTTCTCGCGCAGCACCAGCCAGGCGCCCAGCGTGACGATCACCGGCGCGAAATTGCTCAGCAGCGTGGCATTGGCCACGGTGGTGTACTGGATCGACAGGTGCCAGAAGAACAGGTCGCCGGCGAACAGCAGGCCGGGAATCAGGATCAGGCCCAGCGGCGGCAGGCCCGGCGCATCCATGCTTTTCGCGCTGGCCGGGCGGAACTGCCAGAACAGCCACAAAGGCGGCACGGCCAGGATCGTGCGGTAGAAGCCGGTCGCGGTCGGCCCCACTTCCGACAGGCGCACGAAGATCGGCGAAAAGGCGATGGCAAGCGCGCCGATCACCAGGCCGGCCAGGGCAAGGCGCTGGCCGCGGGTGGCGGCGGTGACAGACGGGGAGGACATGGCGAACGGCGTTGTTATGGTTGATGTACCGGCTTAGCCCTGCCGCGCCGGAAACTCAACCGCGACATTGTCACCCGATTGCCTCTTTCGTCTTGCCATTGCCGGCTTGGAGCCGGCCGGTCCGGCCTGTATCCTGCCATGGTCCGCAGCTTCGGGAGACGCCAATGCCTTCCGCCCGCCCCATTCGCCGTGCCGGCGCTTTTTCGCCCACCCGTCGCAGCCTGCTGCGTGCCGCAGGACTCACGGCCGGCGGGCTGCTGATCGGTATCGCCCTGCCGGCGCCAGCGCGCGGCCAGACCACGGTATCCGTGCCACTGGTCGCCCGGCTCAATGCCTGGCTGCATATCGGCCGGGACGACCGTATCACGTTTCTGATCGACCGCTCCGAGATGGGCCAGGGCGCCCATACCGGGCTGGCCACCCTGCTGGCCGAGGAGCTCGGGATCGATCCCCTGAAAGTCATCATCCGCAACGCGCCGGCCGACAAGGCCTACCGCAATGTCTATATGATCAAGAGCATGCTCAGCGGCGGCAAGGCAGAAAGCTTAAGCGGCCTGCCGCTCTGGGGCCTGGAGCAGCTTGGCCGCCTGATCGGCCAGCAGGTGACCGGCGGTTCGACCTCGATCCGCGGCGGCTTCGACAGTCTGCGCCGGGCCGGGGCCGAAGCCAGACTGCGCCTGGTGCAGGCCGCCGCCGAACGCTGGAAAGTTCCGGCGCCGGAATGCGACGCGGCCGACGGCATGGTGCTGCACAAACCGAGCAATCGCAGCCTGAGTTACGGAGCATTGGCGGACGCGGCTGCGGCCCTGGATGCGCCGGACAACCCGCCGCTGAAACCACGCGGCCTCTGGCGGCTGATCGGCCAGCATGACAAGCGCGTCGATACCGCCGCCAAAATCGACGGCAGCGCCGATTTCGGCCTCGACATACGCGAGCCTGACCTGTTGTTCGCCGCCATCCGCTGGGCGCCGGCCTTCGGCGCCATGCTGAAATCGCTCGACGATAAAGCCGCCCTCGCCCGCCCCGGCATCAAGGCGGTGGTGCGCCTGCCGGATGGCTTCGCCGTGGTGGCCGACAATACCTGGCGCGCCATGCAGGCCTGCGATGCCGTGACGGCGGAATGGACGCGGCCGGAGGTTGATGGCGGCTTCGACGACGCGATGCTGTGGCGCCGGCTAAACGCTCTCGTCGACACCGAAGGCAAGGAGGCGCACAAAGCCGGCGATGCCGACCGGGCGCTCGGCGCGGCGGCCACCGTGATCAGCGCCGATTATCAGTTGCCGTTCCTGGCCCATGCCACCATGGAGCCGATGAATGCCACGGTGCGGATCGGCCCCGATGGCGTCGATGTCTGGGCGCCGACCCAGGCCCAGACCATGGCGCAGAAGGCTGCCGCCTCGGTTACCGGCGTGTCGGAAGATCGCGTGCGCATCCACACCACCTATCTGGGCGGCGGGTTCGGCCGGCGCGCCGAGGCCGATTTCGTCGCCGTGGCCGCCACCGTGGCCAAGGCGGTCACCGGCAAGCCGGTGCAGGTGATGTGGCCCCGCGAACAGGACATGCGGCGCGATTTCTACCGGCCCGCCGCCCTGCATCGCGTCAAGCTGGGCCTCGATGGCCAGGGCCGGCTGGTGGCCTGGAAGCATGCGCTGGCCTCGCCCTCGATCATGAAACGCATCCTTGCCGCCGCCACCTGGCTGGGACCGGACGAGACCGCCATCGAGGGCTGCCTGGATGGCACCTATGCGATTCCCAACACGGCGCTGAAATACGTTGCCGTCGATACCCCGGTGCCGGTCGGCTTCTGGCGTTCGGTCGGCCATTCCCATTCCGCCTTCGTCAAGGAAAGCCTGGTCGACGAGGCCGCCCATGCGGCGAAGCAGGGCCCGCTTGAGTATCGCCTGCAGATGCTCGCCGCCCGGCCGCGCCATCGCCGCGTGCTGGAGCTGGCGGCCGGGAAAGCCGGCTGGGGCACGGCTTTGGGCGAAGGCCAGGGTCGCGGCATCGCCCTGCATGAAAGCTTTGGCAGCATCGTCGCCATGGTGGCGCAGGTGACAATGCGCGATGGCAACCTGGCGATCGACCACATCACCATCGCCGCCGATGCCGGTACGGTGGTCAACCCGGCCATCGTGAAGGCGCAGTTGTCCGGCGGTGCGGTCTTCGGCCTCACCGCCGCGTTGCACGGCAAGGTCTCCCTGAAGGATGCCGCCGTGCAGGAAGGCAATTTCGATTCTTACCGCATGCTGCAAATGGCCAACACGCCGCCCATCGAGGTGCATCTGGTGGAGAGCGACGCCCCGCCCGGCGGCATCGGCGAGCCCGGCGTGCCGCCGGTGGCGCCGGCGCTGACCAACGCGATCTTCGCCGCCAGCGGCAAGCGCCTGCGCGCGCTGCCGGTCGTCCTTTAAGGACAGGGTTTCAGGATCGCGTCCTGGTCAGGCGCGCTGCCGGGGAAGTAACTGCCGACATCGCGGCAGCTTCCCTTGATGCAGATCTGCCAGTCGGCGCCGGTGTAACCCGAGCGCGTCAGGATCAGCTCAGGCTGTGGCGGGCGCTGCGGGCGCCAAGCCCAGAAGCCGTTTTCGAGTCTCGCGCCTTCGCCCGGTTCCATGCCGGCGCCGCTGCCCTGCACGGCGGCGCGTTCAAGCTGCAGGCCGGCCGATGTGGCGCGCCAGCTCTCGCGCCACTCGGTTTTCTGCACGCTGTGGGTCCAGCGCAGCTCGGTTGCATCGACGCCAAGCGCGACCATCGCCGCGCCCAGCACGAGGCAGAGGCCAGGCATCAGGCCGCCGTGGTTTTGGCCCGCCGGATCTTCCACCAGTGGAAGACAAGGAAGCTGACGGTGAGCGCCGCCGCGATCTCGTCGGTAACCGGCAGGGCCACCACGAACAGGAAGGCTGCCGCCGTCGCCCAGATGCGTTCCGGCCAGCTCATCGGGCCAAGCAGCCAGGCGCTGGCGGCGCCGCCCCACAGGCCAACCGCGATCACCGCCTTGAACAGCACATAGGCGGTATCGAACCAGGTGCCGCCCTGCAGCATCAGCGCCGGCGTATAGACCGCCATGAACGGCACGACATAACCGGCAATGCCGATCTTGGTCGCCGTCACCGCGATTTTCATATGGCTTTCCTTGGCGATCGACGAGGCGGCGAGCGCGGCGAGCGCCACCGGCGGCGTCAGATCGGCCATGATGCCGAAGTAGAACACGAACATGTGGCTGACGATCAGCGGCACGCCCATTTCCAGCAGCACCGGCGCAGCCATCGAGCTGGTGATGATGTAGTTCGGGATGGTCGGCAGGCCGGTGCCGAGGATCAGGCAGGCCACCATGGTCATGATCAGGGCCAGCAGCAGGTTGTCGCCGGCCACCGCCAGGATGCCGCGCGCGATGGCATTGGCCAGGCCGGTCATCTGCATGATGCCGATCAGGATGCCGACCAGCGCGCAGGCCATGCCCACGCCGAGCGCGCCCTTGGCCGCGTCGGCGAAGCTGTGCAGCAACAGCCGCTGCGCCTCCAGGCCGCCCTTGACGAACCAGGTGGTGACGATCAGCACGGCAATCAGCGTGACAGCCGCCACCTCGATGCGCAGGCCGATCACCTGATAGAGCATCGCCGCGGCCAGGCCGAGCACGATCCAGAAGACGAAGCGCAGCAGGATGCTGCGGGTCGTGACCGTGGCCTGCTGGCCGAGGATCAGGATGGCGGTCAGCGCCATGCCGATGGTGCCGGCGAACAGCGGCGTGAAGCCGGTGAACAGCAGATAGACCAGCACGCCGAGCGGCAGCAGCAGATACCATTGCTTGCGGATCGCCGTCAGTGCGTTCGGGCATTCCGATTTCGGCATGCCGGTCAGGTTGCGGCGGCCGGCCTCCAGATGCACCATCCAGAAGGCGGAGCCGAAGTACAGCAGCGCCGGGATCACCGCGGCCAGCGCGATATCGGAATATGGCACGCCGATCGTCTCGGCCATGATGAAGGCCACCGCGCCCATCACCGGCGGCATGATCTGGCCGCCCATCGAAGCGGTCGCCTCGACCGCGCCGGCGAAACGTGGCGTATAGCCGAAACGCTGCATCAGCTTGATGGTGAACTGGCCGGTGGTCAGCACGTTGGCGACGCCCGAGCCGTTGATGGTGCCCATCAGGCCCGACGAGATCACCGCCACCTTGGCCGGACCGCCCTTCTGGTGACCCACGGTGCCGAGCGCGATGTCGTTGAACAGCTGGATCATGCCGGCGCGCTCGAGCAGGGCACCGAACAGGATGAACAGGAAGATGAAGGTCGCCGAGACGAAAGTCGGCGTGCCATAGATGCCTTCGGTGCCGAGGAACAGCGTGTCGATCACCTGCTCGATGTCGAAGCCACGATGCACCAGGAAGCCCGGCAGCTCACGACCGAACAGGGCATAGGGAATGAAGATGGCGCAGATCAGGGGCAGCTCCCAGCCCATGATGCGGCGCGCGCCTTCGACCACCAGCGCCACCACGATGGCGCCGACAATCAGGTCGACCAGGATCGGATCGCCGGCGCGCAGGATCAGGTCGGCTTCGAACACCCAGTGGTAAAAGGCCAGCGCGAACCCGAGCAGGCCAAGCGCCCAGTCATACCAGGGCACGCGGTCGCTGCTTTTGCCGTGGCGATAGCGGAACAACACGAAGGTGAGCAGCAGCAGAAAGCCGACATGCAGGCTGCGCAGCACCTGGGAGGAGAGCGGGCTGAACGCCGCGGTGATGATCTGGAAGAAGGTGAATACGACGGCAATGTAGAACACCGCCTTGCCGTGCCAGCCGACCAGCTGGGTCAGGCCATGCGTCGGATTCTCGCGATCGATGATGGCCGGGGTCTCTTTATCGGCGGCGTTGCTGGCGGTCATGGTACGCTTCCCCTCTTGGATACTGAAACGCCGGCGCCCTGGCTTTCGCCTCGGCGCCGGCGCTGTAATCAGGCAGCCGATCGCTTACTTGATCATGCCCTTTTCCTTGTAATACTTCTCGGCGCCCGGATGCAGCGGCACCGGCGGGTTCGCCGCCATGGCTTCCTTCTTGATGCCCTTGGCCGCGGAATGCGCGGCATAAAGCTGATCAAGACCCTCGACCATCGCCTTGGTCATCTTGTAGGCGAGGTCATTGCTGACCTTGTCGGTGGAGACGAAGTAATTGCCGACCGCGGCGGCCGGCACGGCGGCGTCCTGGCCCTTGTAGGTCCCGGCCGGGATCGTGTCGGTGAGGTAGGCCGGATCGCCGATCTTCTTCACCACGTCGGCCGGAACCGGCACGATGACGATATCGACCGAGTTGGCGAGGTCGCGGATCGAGGCGACGCCCAGGCCCGCCGACTGCAGGGTGACGTCGAGCTGGCGGTTCTTCATCAGGTCGACCGACTCGCCGAAGCCGAGATACTCGACCTTGGAGAAATCCTTGTAGGTCAGGCCGGCGGCGCCCAGCACGGCGCGGGCATTGATCTCGGTCCCCGATTTCGGGGCGCCGACGGAAATGCGCTTGCCCTTCAGGTCAGCCAGGGTCTTGATGCCCGAATCCTTGCTGGCGACGATCTGGATGTAGTTGTTGTAGGCGGCGGCGATCACCCGCAGCGAGGTCAGCTTCTGCGGGAAACCCGTTTCGGCATCGCCCTTCCAGGCATTCGAAAGCGTGTCGCCGAGCGTCAGCGCGATCTCGCCCTTGCGGGTATTGAGCAGATTCAGGTTCTCAACGCTGGCCTTGGTCGGCTGTACCTGGATTTTCGCACCCGGCATGGCCTTGGTGTAGACGTTCGACAGCGCAACGCCGATCGGATAATAGGCGCCCGAGGTACCACCAGTCAGAATGTTGACGAAATCCTGCGCCTTGGCCGCACCTGCAGTGACGGCAAGGGACAGGGACAGCGCCGCGGCAGCGACAAATCTCCGGCGGGTATGGCTCATAAGGTTCCTCCCAGAACTTACGTTGCGTCAAACAGGTGAGCGTCGGTTTTACCGGCTGGGGGAGGATTGGGCAATTGCTTTGTCCGCCAGTCCGGCCCCGGCCGAGGCGGCCGCCCGCGCGGTCAGCAGGTTGCCCAGCAAGGGCAGCGCATAGAGGGCCATGATCGCGCACCAGTAGATTGCCTCGCGGTTGTGCAGGGTCTCGATCAGCAGCACCAGCACCGGCAGGCAAAGCAGCAGGAAGCCCAGCACGGCCTCCCAGCCGAAACGGGGATTGCTCCCGGCCTGCGCGGCCGGGCGAACGAAGCCGGCCGCCAGGGCAAAGCGCGCCGCACCGGTCTCCCGCCTGCTGGTTAGCAGACGCAAAACGATGAAGCCGGTGATCGGCAGCAGAAAATAGTCGATCGGAAAATCGCGATAGCGGCCGGCCACCACCAGCATGACGCCGTGATAGACGGCCCACAATGCCAGCAGGCCATAGATCCATTCGGCAAGCCGCGCGCGTTGCAGGGTGGCGTGGCTGGCCAGCGTCGCAGCCGGAACGCGGGCGCGGCCGGCTCCGAGATACAGCGGCGCGAAGCGACGGACCTCGGCAAGGCCGGCACCCAGCGGACGCAATGGCCCCGCTGGCCGATCGCTCCCGCCCAGGCGATCGAGCAGTTCGGCGAACAGCAGCGCGGCGAACACGCCCTGCACCGAGGCCAGCACGGCGAATTCGATCAGATGCCGGGGCGAATAATTGTATTCCAGGCCGTGTTCGATGGCGGCCGCCAGCAGCACGGCGAGCGCCTGCGCGAACAGCACGGCGGTGAGCATGGCGCGCGGCGGCAGGGCCGCCAGCTGCTGCGCCCGCACCACCATCAGGATAAGCCCCAGCAGCAGCGACAGGCCGGCGAATAGCGGCCATTCCGGCAGGTCGGAGACCATGCCGCCGACGTCGAATTTCGGCTGCCGGACTTCGTCGAGCACGCCCCAGGCGGCGCCGACGGTGCCTTCCAGCCGCTCCTTCCAGGGTTGGTCGAAGGCCTCGACCAGGTTGTAGGAGAGCTTCTCGCGTTCGGCCAGTTGCAGGAAATCGGTGATGAAGCCGGCGGCCTCGATGGTCGAGGGAATCGCCTCGCGGCGCGAACGACCCTGGCTCGGCCAGCCGACTTCGCCAATCACCACCGGCTTGCCCGGCAGCTTGGCCTGCACCGTGCGATAGACCTCCATGATATGCGGCATGGAATGCGCGACGCTGATCGGCATATCCTCCCAGTAGGGCAGGAAATGCACGGTGACGAAATCGACCTCATCAAGCAGTTGCGGGAAGCGCAGCCAGAATTCCCATACATCGGCATAGGTCACCGGCTGCTTCACCGCCGCCTTGACCCGGCGGATCTGGGCAATCAGCTGATCGACCGTGAGATCCTTGCGCAGCAGCACCTCGTTGCCGACGATCACCGACTTGATGGTGCCGGGATAGCGGTTGGCCAGCCGGATGCCGGCGTCCACTTCGGCATCGTTGATTGCCGGCTCGCGGCCAAGCCAGATGCCCTGCATCACCTGCAGGCCGTATTTACCGGCTTTTTCCGGCACGACCTCCAGGCCCTCGCGGGCCGTGTAGGTGCGCACGCCTCTGGTGATGCCTTGCAGGCTGGCCAGATCCTCTTCCACCTGGGCCGCGCTGGGATAGATCTTGTCCAGCGGCCCCTGCCCGCGCCGGAACGGCGCGAAGGACAGGCTTTCGATCATGCCGACCTTGGGCCCGCCAGGATCATGCCCCACCTGCACCGGACGGTTCGGCCACCACCAGATCAGGATGGTAAGCGCCGCGCCCAGCGCGAGGCAGAGCAGCAACAGCAGGAAGCGGGTGGCCGTGTTCGGCCTCGGCGCATGCATGACTATCATCCGTTGGGCTTGGAGCTGGCGGCCGCCGTCACAGGAATCCGATCACCGTGATGCGATCATTGGGCCGGCGTACCCTGTGCGGGCGCCGAGGTGACGACTGGCGCGACGACCGGGGTCGCCTGGGCCGGCGCGGCCTCCTTGCTGGGCGGCTTGGGGGCCGTGCTGATCGCGGCCAGCACCAGCGAGGCCCAGTATGGCACCGACTGCGCCCACATCACGATGGCCCAGAGTCGCGCCTCCGGATCCTCGCCACCCTGGAAATTCCACATGCCGATGCCGGCCAGCACCAGCAGAGCCGCCAGCAGCACTTCTTCCTGCGCCATGATCAGGGCCTGCACGAAGGCGGCCTGGTCTTCATGCTTCGGCGTGCGAATGAAGGGCAGCTTGGAGGTGAACAGGCCAAACAGCATCGCCTTGGCGATGGTGTAGGTCAGCGCCAGGCCGGCGAGGCCGGCGCCCAGCCGCTGCCGCAGCGTGCAGGGCACGCGGATTTTGTAGAGCCAGAGGAACTGCGCCAGCTTGGCGCCGAACACCGCCACCACCGGCAGCAGGAACAGGGCCAGCGGCAGCTCGAAATATTTCGGCATCACCAGCACGCCAACCGTCCAGGCCAGCGAGGCGATGGCGAAGACCAGGCCCAGCGCATCGGCAAACCACGGCATCCAGCCGGTGACGAAATGGTAGCGCTGCATCGGATCGAGCTTGCGCTCGTCGCCCGGCAGCATGTCGCGCCAGTGCCGCTTGATGATCTGCACCGCGCCATAGGCCCAGCGGAAGCGCTGGCTCTTGTAGCCCGAGAAGGTGTCCGGCGTCAGGCCGTAGCCGAAGCGACGGTCGGTATAGATCGAATGCCAGCCGCCGGCCAGCAGGCGCAGGCCCATCTCGGCATCCTCGCAGATGCACCATTCGGCCCAGGGGCCGACATGCTCGATGGCGCTGCGGCGCACCAGCGTCATGGTGCCGTGCTGGATGATGGCGTCGCGCTCGTTGCGCTGAACCATGCCGATCTGGAAGAAGCCGGCATATTCCCAGTTGATGAATTCCTTGAAGGTGTCGTTCTTCCAGTCGTAATGATCCTGCGGCGCCTGCACGAAGCCGATGTCGGCGCGGTCGAAATACGGCACCAGCGATTTCAGCCAGTCGGGTTCGACCAGGTAATCGGCATCGATCACGCCGATGATCTCGACATCCTTCGCCGTGTTGCGCAGGGCGAAATTCAGCGCGCCGGCCTTGAAGCCCTGCAGCGGCGCGACATGGAAGAAGCGGAATTTGTCGCCGAGCTGGCGGCAGTATTCCTCGACCGGCCGCCACACCGCTTCGTCCTTGGTATTGTTGTCGATCACCAGCACTTCGTAATTCTGGTAATCCAGCCGCGCCAGCGCATCGAGCGTCTTCTTCAGCATTTCCGGCGGCTCGTTATAGGCCGGAATATGGATCGAGATCTTCGGCCAGGCGCGCTCGATATCGGTCTTGAACGGCAGGAAATGCCGCTGGCGCCGGCTGGCCCAGATCACTTCCGAAAGCTCCAGGCCTTCCGCCAGCACCACCATGAACAGCAGCAGCAGCAGCGGCAGCAGCATCGCCCACATCAGCGCGATGCCCGGACTCATGTAGGTGCGCAGGCCGGAATCGACCACCATGACCAGCGCGCTGGTCACGATCTGGATCAGCGCGATGAAGAAGAAGCGGCCGGAGAACCGCAGGTCGGACCAGCGCGCCAGGAACCACGCCATCAGCGGCAAGGCCAGCAGGATCGAGGCGGCCGCCAGCTGCGGCCAGTGCGGCCGGTCGCTGACCGGGCCGACCATGGGGAATTTCGGCGTGCGGTCGGCATTGTAGACGCCCCAGTAGGCGCCAACCGAGCCCTCGATGTTGCGCTTCCACGGCTGGTCAAAGGCTTCCTGGATGAAATAGTCGAGGCCACGCTGGTTGGCGATGTTGAGGAAGCCGCGCAGGAAGGCGGCCTGGGTGGTCGGACTCGGCAAGGCGTCGCGGCGGATGCGACCTTCCGACGGCCAGCCGATCTCGGTGATCACCACCTTCTTGGTCGGATAGGCGTCCTTGACCTGCTGGTAGCGCGACAATGCGTATTCAACGGCCTTGTCCGGCGCCTGGCCTTCCCAGTAAGGCAGCAGGTGGATGGCGATGAAATCGACTTCGCGGCCTAGCTGCGGATAGCGCAGCCAGATATCCCAGGTCTCGGCGGTGGAAACCTCGATATGCCTGTCGGCCAGTTCGGTGCGGACGCGGCGGATATACTGCACCAGATCCTGGATCGGCATGTCGGCGCGCAGCAGGGTTTCGTTGCCGACCAGCACGCGGCGGATGTTGCCGTGCGTGCGCGCGGCCTGCACCAGCGCCTCGATTTCCTGCTCGTTGCGCTCCAGCCGGCCATCCAGCCAGGTGCCCTGCATCACATCAAGGCCATAGCGGCCGGCGATCTTGGCGATCTCGCTCTGGCCATCCAGCATCGAATAGGTGCGGATCTGCTTCACCTGGCCGGCGAGCAGCTGCATGTCCTGCTCGATCTCGGCCTCGGAGGGGAATTTGTTGTTGCGCGGGTCCTGGTCGCCGCGGAACGGCGTGTAGTCGACGCCGTTCATCACCTCGCCCCAGGGACGCGGCTCGATCGGACGGTTCATGTAGGCCCAGCCGGCCAGATTGAGCACGGCAACGAGGAAGAGGACGAGAAGTCCCGAATAGCGCATGGCAGCCTGACAGCTAGAAACCCAACCCGATGACCCGCCTGGCAGCGCTCCGTATCGTTCCGGCCCGCCCCTGCCGGCGTTCCGGCGGGGCAGTGATTAGGCAGGCAATATGGCGGCTTTGCGGCGGTCGCCGGACTATACGGTGACGCCCGAAAAGAGTCGAGGGGACGGCGGTTTACCGGCCGCGCTGGACAGCTCAGTCCCGGCTCAGGTGGCCAAGCGGCAGGGCGGCGTCGGTTTTGACCGGGCGGATGACGAAATTCGACCGGACATCCTTC
Organism: Ferrovibrio sp.; assembly: GCF_029255545.1. GTDB lineage: Bacteria > Pseudomonadota > Alphaproteobacteria > Ferrovibrionales > Ferrovibrionaceae > Ferrovibrio. The sequence continues at coordinate 113,470 of NZ_JANLJJ010000091.1, forward strand.
ACCATCGGCAGGCTCAGCAGCCGCTCGGTCAACAGTTCCTCATAGGCCGCCAGGTCGGGCACCACCACCTCGGCGACGAAATCCGCCTCGCCCGACACCATATGGGCTGCCACCACTTCCGGAATTGCCTCCAGCAGGCGCTGGTGCATGGCGGCATTCTCGGTGGAATGCTTCTCAACCTTGATATCGACATAGACGGTCAGGCCAAGGCCGACCTTGCGGCGATCCAGCACCGCACGATAGCCGCGGATATAGCCCTCCTGCTCCAGCCGCTTGACCCGGCGCAGGCAGGGCGACGGCGACAGGCCGACTTCTGCCGCCAGGTCGACATTGCTCAGGCGGCCATCACGCTGCAGGGCGGCGAGAATCTTGTGGTCGAAGGCGTCCAGCGATGGATTTGGCATGATCTGCCTGAAAATGAACTATCAATAACAAAAGATTGCCGAAATCATCGCATAACAGGCAGAAATAGCAAGGACATGCCTGTACGCCCCGCGGCATTCTGCCGTCACCCCAGCTGAGAGATTCAGACCATGTCTGCCGATAGCTGCCTCGCCGACCCCGCCGCCCAAACACTGGCCAAACCGGCCCGTGCCGAACCGACCCGCCTCTTCGGGGCAGCGGCGGCCCTCTTCACCGTCATGCTGTGGGCTGCCGGGCTGGTCGCCACCCGCTTCGGCGTCACCGGCACCCTGTCGCTGTGGGATGTCGTGTTCCTGCGCCTCGCCCTGCCCGCGCTGATCCTGCTGCCGGTGTTGCTTCGGCATCCGCCCCGGCGGCCGTCTTCGGCGGCGGAGCAGCCGCGCTATCCGCTGGTGCTCGCCGTGCTGGTCGCCGGCTCCGGCCTGCCCTTCCTGCTGACCAGTAGCGGCGGCATGGTCTTCGCCCCCGCCGCCCATGCCGGCGCCCTGATGCCCGGCAGCATGCCGCTTTTTGCCGCCCTGCTGGCGGTGCTGCTGCTGGGCGAGCGCTTCACGCCGTCGCGCCGGCTTGGCATCCTGCTGATGCTGCTGGGCGCCATCGCCGTCGGCGGCTGGCAGATCCTGCACGATACCGGCAACACCTGGCGCGGCGACCTGATGTTCGTCGCCGCCGGCGCCATGTGGGCCTGCTACACCATCGCCATGAAAAAAAGCGGGCTGGGCGTCTGGCAGGCCGCCGCCGTGGTCTATGTCGCCTCCTTCCTGGCCTATGCGCCGGTCTATCTGCTGCTGGACAGCCGCCTGCTCGTGGCGCCGCTGTTCGAGGTCGGCGTGCAGGTGTTCCAGTCGGTTGCTTCCGGCCTGCTCAGCATGGCGGCCTATGGCTTCGCCGTGCGCCGGCTCGGCGCCGCCAGCGCCGCCGCCTTCGGCGCGCTGACCCCGGCGCTGACCGCCCTGCTGGCCATTCCGCTGCTCGGCGAATGGCCCGAGCTGGCCACCTGGGCCGGGATCGTCGCCGTCAGCCTTGGCGTCGCTCTGGCGAATGGCGCTGTCTCGGGTTATGCTCGATCTAACCAACAAAAGGGTTAGGCAAGATGTTCGACCATGTTTCCATCGGCGTGCGCGATCTTGCCGCCGCCGGCCGCTTCTACGACGCCGCGCTGCAGCCGCTGGGCTATACGCGGCTTTATGACGGGCCGCATGGCCTGGGATATGGCCGCGCCCGGCCGCAATTCTGGCTCGGGCAAAGCCCAAGCCCGGTGCCGCCCGACCCGCAATCCGGCCTGCATCTGTGTTTCCGCGCCGACACGCGCGGCGCGGTCGACGCCTTCCATGCCATTGCGCTGGCGCGGGGCGGGCATGACAATGGCGCGCCGGGCCTGCGCCCGCAGTATACGCCGACCTACTATGCCGGCTTCGTGCTTGACCTTGACGGCTACCGCATCGAAGCCGTCACCTTCTCGGTGGATTGACCCGGACATGCTTGCCCACGCCGACCGCGTTTTTGCCGCGCCCCAGCCCGCCCCACGCAGCGACGTGGAAATCTACCAGATGTGGGAGATCTTCAAGGCCGTGAATGCGCGGGTGAAGGCCGGCGGCCAGGTGGTCAACCTGCTGGTCGGCGAGCCGACCCTGCCGCCGCCGCAGGCCGCGATCGCCGCCGCCCAGCTGGCGCTGAGCAGCGGGCGGCAGCTCGGCTATACCGAAGCGCTCGGCATGCCGGCGCTGCGCGAGGGCATCGCCACGCTCTATCGCCGCCGCCACGGCCTGGCGATCCCGGCGTCGCGCATTGCGCTGACCATCGGCACCTCCTCGGGCTTCATGCTCGCCTTCCTCGCCTGCTTCTCCGCGGGCGACACGGTAGCGGTGGTCGAGCCGAGCTATCCGGCCTATCGCGGCACCCTGAAGGCGCTCGACCTGATCCCGCATCGCGTCGGCACCGATGCCGCGACGCGGTTCCAGGTCACGCCGCAGATGATCGAGGCGCTGCCATCGCACGTGAAAGGCATCGTGGTGGCCAGCCCGGCCAATCCGACCGGCACCATGCTGTCGGCGGCCGAACTGCAGGCGGTCTACGAGGCCTGCCGCCGCCGCGGCCTGTGGCTGATCGTCGACGAGCTCTATCACGGCGTCACCTACGACCGCCCGGCGGACACGGTTCTCGCCGCTGGCGACGAAGCCATCGTGATCAACGGCTTCTCGAAATACTGGGGCATGACCGGCTGGCGGCTCGGCTGGCTGGTGCTGCCCGAGCGCCTGGTGCCGCGCATCGAGGCTTTGCATGGCTCGTTGCAGATTTCAGCGCCGACCCTGTCGCAGCTCGCCGGCATCGCCGCGCTGGACTCCGACGCCGAATTGCAGGCCCGCGTGTTGGCCTACCAGCGCAATCGCGATGCCCTGCTGACGGCGCTGCCGCGTTTCGGCATCACGCGCTTCGCGCCGCCCGACGGCGCCTTCTACCTCTATGCCGATATCGGCGATTTCAGCGACGACAGCGTGGCCTTCTGCAAACGCATGCTGGAGGAAACCGGCGTGGTGACGGCGCCCGGCGTCGATTTCGACACCAGGGACGGCCACCGCTTCATCCGGTTTTCCTTCTGCATGGATGCCAGCGTCGTCGACGAGGCGATCCGCCGGCTGGAGCCCTGGTTCAAAAGCCTGAACCGGCGCTAATTCAGTCGAGCTGCAGGATCTGCCATTTCAGATAGGCGCTTTCCGGCAGGTGCGGATGCACCGGATGGTCGGGGCCGGCGCCGCCCTGATACAGGATGCGACCGCTGCGGCCGGCATTGCCCAGCCCGATCGCGACTTCTTTGGCAAACAATTCGCCCGGCAGCAGATGGGCGCAACAGGCCACGAACCAGATCCCGCCCGGCGCCACCAGCGGCGCGGCCAGCTTGGCGAGTTTCCGGTAGGCCCGGCTGCCTGGCCCGAGATCCTTGCGGCTTTTGACGAAATTCGGCGGGTCGGTGACCACGATGCCGAAACGCGCGCCGGACTGGTTCAGCTTCTCCAGCGCATCAAAGGCCTCGCCCTTCTCGAACCGCGCGATCCTGGCCAGGCCGTTCTGCCTGGCGGCTTCCGTTGCCTGCGCCAGCGCCAGGTCCGAGCGGTCGATGCCGACCACGCTCTTCGCCCCGGCCCTCGCCGCCGTCAGCGCGAAGGCGCCGGAATTGCAGTAGCAGTCCAGCATCTCCTGCCCTTTCGCAAGAGAGGCCAGGATGGCGCGCGCGCCGGCCAGATCGAAATACCAGCCGGTCTTCTGCCCCTCCAGCAGATCGAGCGCGAAGCGCACGCCGCCCTCTTCCACCACGGCCGGCGTATCCAGCGCGCCGGCGGCCAGCCGAATCTCCTGCTCCAGGCCCTCCAGCTTGCGCACGGCTGAATCGTTGCGCAGCGCCACCGCGCGCGGTTTGAACAGGGCCTGCAGCGATTCGACCAGCAGCGGGGTGAGCAGCTCGGCGCCGGCGGTGTTGGCCTGCAGGCTGAACACGTCGCCATAGCGGTCGATCACCACGCCGGGCATGCCATCGGCCTCGGCATGCACCAGGCGGTAGTAAGGCGAGGAAAAGCAGCGCTCCCGGAGCAATTTGGCCGATTGCAGCCGGGCGCTGAGAAATTCCGCATTAATGCGCGCCTCGGTGTCGCGCGACCACAATCGTGCCGCAATCAGCGAGTGAGGATTGAAACTTGCCACGCCGATACCCGCGCCATGGGCGTCCAGCAGGCGTACCAGCGTGCCGGGTGGCAGTGCTTTCGCCGTGGCGTCGAGTTCCAGCTCATTGGAGTACACCCAGGGATGTCCACCCTTCACACGGCGTTCTTCGCGCGCTTTCACGCGCAATACGGGCAGCGTTTTCGCGGCCATGGACAAATCCTCTGTGAATGGTTTATCAGCGCGATGCGCGACGCGTATCGCTCTTTGGAAAGCGAAGATACCGATGTTCAGCCTGCATGACCAGTTACGCCGGGATACTCTGCCGGTCTGCCGCATGAAGCTCTGCCTGGTGCAGCTCATGAACGACGCCCAGTATCCTTGGCTGGTGCTGATCCCGGCGGTGGAAAACATCACCGAGATCCACGAGTTGAACGAAAAGCAGCGCAAGCTGCTGATCAACGAGATCGCCCAGACCCAGCGCGTGCTGCAACATTGTTTCGAGCCGCACAAGCTGAATGTCGGCGCGCTCGGCAACATGGTGCCGCAGTTGCATGTCCATGTCGTCGCCCGCTTCCGCGAGGACCCGGCCTGGCCCGCGCCGATCTGGGGCAAGTTGCCGGCCCGGCCCTATGAGGATGCCGCCCTGCGCATCGCCATCGCCCGGCTGCAGAACGCCTTCATCACCCGGGTCTGACCGCGTATAGTGCGGCCATGTCCGCTGAACTGATCGAATCGACCGGCCTGGTCGCCGGCTTCCTGACCACGCTCGCCTATGTGCCCCAGGTCCTGAAGGTGTGGCGTTCGCGCACGGCACGCGACATCTCGCTGGTCATGTTCCTGCTGATGAATATCGGCATCGCGCTGTGGCTGATCTACGGCCTGCTGATCGGCTCGCCCGGCCTGATCGCGGCCAATCTGGTCACGCTCTGCCTGACCGCCGCCGTGCTGGCCGCCAAGCTGAAATTCGACCGTCCGTTTGATCGGCCGGGCCGCCCGCAGGACTAGCCGCCGCCCCGCAGGCCGGTCATCAAAGCGTCGCTGGCCAGCCGCCGGCGACGGGCGTATAAAAAACCGATGCGCCGCCGCGATTTCCTCCGCACGTCCATTGCCTCTGGGGTAGCCGCCGGTCTGGCAACCAATCTGGGCGGCCTTCGCCAGGCGGCCGGCCAGACGCAGACGGCGCAGGCCCCGGACACGCCCGCCACCGCCGGCTTTTTCCGCATCCTGACCGGCTCGGCCCATACCACCGCCTTCCCGGTCGGCGTCACCATCGCCTCCGCCATTTCCAATCCGCCGGGCAGCCGGCCCTGCGACAAGGGCGGCTCCTGCGGCGTGCCCGGCCTGATCGCGGTGGCGCTGACCAGCCCGGGCTCGGTCGCCAATCTGGCCGCGGTAGGCAATGAAAGCATCGAATCCGGCTTCGCCCAGGCCGATCTGGTCGTCAGCGCCTGGCAGGGCGAGGGCCTGTATTTCCGCCGCGCCAAGCAGGCCAATCTGCGTGTGCTGGCCAGCCTGTATCCGGAAACCATCCATCTCGTGGTCCGCCGCGGCAGCGGCATCGCCGAACTGCGCGACCTGGTCGGCAAGCGCGTCTCGATCGACCGCAGCGGCTCGGGCACGCGATTCAATGCCGAGATCATCCTGACCGCCTATGGCGTGCGGCTGCAGCAGGTGAAGGTACTGGAAGTCGATCCGGGCGAGGCTGCCGACCTGATGGCCCGGGACGAACTCGATGCCTTCTTCCTGATCTCGGGCCAGCCGGCCCCCACCGTCGGCGACCTGACCGACCGCAGGATCGCCGAACTGGTGCCGCTCGCCGGCAAGCAGATCGAGGGCGCGCTGCGCCGGCATCCCTTCTTCAGCCGCGATATCATCCCCGCCCGCACCTATACCGATGTGGCGGAGACCGAAACCCTGAGCATCGGCATGCAATGGGTGGTGCCGGAAAGCCTGAACGCCGACCTGGCCTATGAAATCCTGCGCGCCCTGTGGCATCCGCAGAACCGCCGCATTCTCGATGCCGGCCCCGCCATGGCCCAGAAAATCCGCCTCGGCACCGCCCTGCTTGGCGTCTCCGCGCCGCTGCATGCCGGCGCCGAGCGCTTCTATCGCGAGATGAAGCTGATCACCTGATCAGTCTTCCGGCAGCGGCTGTTCCTTCGCCGAGGCGGCGATCCATTCCTGCATGATGGGCAGGGCATAGATCGCGTCGACATAGGCCGCTGAAACGGCATCCAGTGGCACGCCGTAGCTGCGCAGCCGCGTCGCCACCGGCGCATACATGCAGTCGGCGAGGCTGAAACGGCCGAACAGGAAATCGCCGCCGCCATCGTCGGTATTGGCGCCGAAACGGCCACGACAATCCTGCCAGATCTGCTGGATGCGGGCGATATCGTGCCTGGCCTCTTCCGAGGGAATGCCCGGCGCCTTGCCCAGGCGGCAGATATCCATCGGCAGATCATGGCGCAGGGCGGCGAAACCGGCATGCATCTCGCTCATCACGCTGCGGGCCACTGCGCGGGCACGGCTGTCGTCCGGCAGCAGCTTCGCCTCCGGCCAGGTCTCGGCGATATATTCGCAGATCGCCAGGCTCTCCCAGACAAGCAGGTCGCCATGCTTCAGCGCCGGCACCTTGCCGGCCGGCGAATGCAGCAGGATCGTGGTCTTGGTATCGGGCCGGCGCAGGGGGATCAGCACCTCCTTGAAGGGCTGCCCGGTGGCTTTCAGCGCCAGCCAGGGCCGCAGGCTCCAGCTCGAATAATTCTTGTTGCCGATAACGAGGGTAAGGTCGTTCACGGGAGGCTCCTGATTAGCGCAGCGTATTTCGCTCCGGCTGCGGAGCCCTTATAAACGAGGCAGCGCCATTCGCCCAGACACCGCCATCCTTCCAGCTTTCCCGAGGCCATTGTGACTGCCACCCTCACCGCCAAGGCATCCGCCGCCATCCCCGTCGATACCTGCACGGCCAAACAATGGCCGGCGCGGCTGGCCCGCGAAAAAGGCCTGGTGGCCGGCTGGGCCGAAACCCAGGGTTTCAAGGCCAAACCCGGCCAGGTTCTGGTGCTGCCCGATGCGAAAACCGGCAAGCCGCTGCGCGTCATCGCCGGCCTGCCCGAGCAGCCCGACCTGTGGTCCTACGCCGCCATCGCCGCGGCCCTGCCCACGGGCGAATACCGCCTGACCGACGGCAAAGCCAGCGACGCCGCGGCACTGGGCTGGGCGCTCGCCGCCTATCGCTTCGACCGCTACAGGAAGATCGAAAAGAAGGCCGCGCGGCTGATCTGGCCGGCCAGGGCCAACAAGCAGCGCGTGGTGGCGCTGTATGACGGCATCGTGCTGGCGCGCGACCTGATCAATACGCCCGCCGGCGACATGGGCCCGGCCGAGCTGGCCGAAGCCGCCCGCGCCGTCGCCCTGATCGGCGGTGCCGAGTTCAACTGCATCATCGGCGAGGAGCTGCTGGAGCAGAATTATCCGATGATCCACGCGGTCGGCCGCGCCTCGCATCGCCTGCCGCGCCTGGTCGACATCCGCTGGGGCAATCCGAAACACCCCAAGCTCACCCTGGTGGGCAAGGGCGTGTGCTTCGATTCCGGCGGGCTCGACCTGAAACCCTCCGCCGGCATGCTGCTGATGAAAAAGGACATGGGCGGCGCCGCCGTCATGCTTGGCCTCGCCGCCGTGATCATGGCGATGAAACTTCCGGTGCGGCTGCGCGTGCTGATCGGCGCGGTGGAGAACAGCGTTTCGGGCAATGCCTTCCGCCCCGGCGACGTGTTGCACAGCCGCAAGGGGCTGACCGTCGAGATCGGCAACACCGATGCCGAAGGCCGCCTGGTGCTGGGCGACGCGCTGGCCGAGGCCGACGCGGAAAAACCCGACTGGCTGATCGATGCCGCGACGCTGACCGGCGCGGCCCGCGTCGCCGTCGGCCCGGATCTGCCGGCGCTGTTCTCGACCGACGATGCGATGGCGCAGGCGCTGCTGGATGCGGGCCTCAGCGTCGGCGATCCGCTCTGGCGCCTGCCGCTGCACCAGCCTTATCGCGACTATATCGAGGGCAAGGTGGGCGACATCAGCAATTCGGGCGACACGCCCTTTGCCGGCTCGATCACCGCCGCCCTGTTCCTGAAGGAATTCGTCAGCAGGACGAAATCCTACGCCCATCTCGACATGTTTGCCTGGAACCCGAAGGCGCGGCCGGGCCGGCCGCTTGGCGCCGAGGCCACCGGCCTGCGCGCGCTGTATGCGGCGATCGAGAAGCGCTACGGCAGGAAATAAAAAACAATCCGTATTGATGGACCGTCATGCTCGGGCTTGGCCCGGGCAGGCCCGCGTTTTCTGTTTTCAATGGCCAGGTCACAACACGGTCACAGGAGTCACACGCTTGTCGGGAGCAGAAGGCCGCCCTGTCCCATAGTCTCCAGCCATGCCGTCGCGAGACGCGAAATGACGATAGTAAACGGAGACGACCATGTCCTTCCCCGGCGCCGCTTTTTTCCTGGTTCTCGCCATCCTGCAATTCTTCATCGTCGCCGATGGCCTGGTGTCGTGGCTGCAGGCCGACTGGATGCTGGCGGCCAACGTCGCGGCCCTGCTCAGCGGGTTGCCCCTGCTGGCCATGCTGAAGGCAATCCGCGACGACCGGCGCGCCGCGCGCCATGTGCTGCGGCAGCGCGCCTGACCGGTTTTCCATCCGCTTCATTCGGCGTCCGTCGCGGGCTGCGTTTCCAACCGGGGGGTTCGCCCGGCCTGTTTTGCAGCCTGTTCATCGGCCCGGTCCTGGCGTCCTCCCTGCCCGGACCGGGCCGTTTTTTTTGACCCTGGCGGCCTCAATTCGCCAGTCGCGCGATCACCAGATCCAGCAGGGCGCGCAGACGCGCCAGCCGCCGCAGATCGCGATGATAGCCCACCCAGGTGATCCGCCCCGGCGGCTCTTCTCCCAGATCGACGCGTTCGAGTTCCGCCATCCCGTCGCCCAGCGGCCGCGGCAATACCGCGAGGCCAACGCCCTGCGCGCACAGGCTGGCCTGCACGTCGCGATTGTTGCTGCGGAAGGCGGCCGTGGCCTGCGGCAGCATGCGTCGCAGCCAGGCCACATCGGGCATGCCATCGAACGCAGTGTCCATGGTCACGAGCGACGCGCCGCTGCCATCGCCGGCGCGCGGATGCGGCAGGCCGGCGCGGATATACAGGGCATAGCTGACATGCAGCAGGCGACGCGAAATCACCTCCGCCTCGTCGAAGGGCGCGATGCGGAACACCATGTCGGCTTCGCGGCGCGACAGGCTGTACAGCCGGCTGTCGGTGAGCAGCTCAACCGCGACGCCGGGATGCAGCCGTTTGAATTCCGCCAGCACCGGCGCCAGCATGTGCAGGCCGAACCAGTCCGAGGATGACAGGCGCAGGTCGCCATCCAGCTGCTGCTCCCGCCCCGCCAGCTGGCGCTGGAAGGCCAGCGCCTCCTCTTCGATCCGTTCGGCATGGCCCAGCACGGCCGCCCCTTCATCGGTCAGCACGAAACCGTCGCTGGTCCGCTGGAACAGGGCCTGCCCCACCGCGTCTTCGAGAACGCGCAGCCGCCGCCCCATGGTCGGCTGGGTCTGGCCCAGCTTGCGCGCGGCCTTGCCCAGGGTGCCCTCACGGGCGATGGCGAGAAAAATGCGTAGATCGCTCCATTCCATCGCGGCATGCCTGGCCATCGTGATCATCCTGAATGAGCCATTATCATGCAAAATTGCATGGATTAATTACAATATTTTTCATTTTCAAACAATTTAATAAGGACCAGTTTGTCTCCGCCAACCCCAGTGGAGACCCACCATGACGAAAACAGACACGATGCGCGCCCTTGTCCTTGAGGCGCATAACGCCCCGTTTCGCGATACTGAAATTGCCCGCCCCCAGCCGCGCTCGGGCGAAGTGCTGGTGCGGATCAAGGCCAGCGGCGTCAACCCGCTCGACCTGAAGATCCGCGCGGGCGCCGCCGCCCATGCGAAACATCGCCTGCCCGCCGTGCTCGGCATCGACCTAGCCGGCGTGATCGAGGCCATTGGTCCCGGCGTGACCGGCTTCCGGCCGGGCGACGAGGTTTATGGCATGACCGGCGGAGTCGGCGGGCTGCAGGGCTCCCTGGCCGAATATGCCGTGGTCGACGCCACCCTGCTGGCGCCAAAGCCGGCCAATCTCACGATGCGCGAAGCCGCGGCCATGCCGCTGGTTTTCATCACCGCCTGGGAAGGCCTGGTCGACCGCGCCCGCGTGCAGGCCGGACAGAGCGTGCTGGTGCAGGGCGGCGGTGGCGGGGTTGGCCATATGGCGATCCAGATCGCGCGCGCCTTCGGCGCCGAGGTCTGCGCCACCGACAGCGCCGAGAAACGCAGCTTCATCGAGCAGCTCGGCGCCACTGCGATCGACTTCCGCACCAGCAGGGTGGAAGATTATGTGATGCGCCACACGGCCGGACGCGGCTTCGATCTGGTGTACGATACTGGCGGCGGTGTGATGCTGGACGCATCCTTCCATGCGGTCCGCCATTTCGGTCATGTGGTGAGTTGTCTGGGATGGGGCACGCATGCCCTGGCGCCGCTGTCTTTCCGCGCCGCCAGCTATTCCGGCATCTTCACTCTGGCGCCGTTGCTGACAGGCGAAGGCCGTTCGCATTACGGCGACATCCTGCGCGAGGCCGCCAGGCTGGTCGAAACCGGCAGGATCAGGCCAAGCCTCGATCCGCGGCATTTCGGCATGGAGCAGGTTGAAGCGGCTTATGCGGCCATTGAAAGCCGCGATGCCGCCGGCAAGATCGTCGTCGACATCGCCGCCTGATCCGCGCCGCGCATACTCTCAGGCCCGGTCGCGCGATGATCGGCGCGGCCGGGCTTTTTTGACTGCCGCTGGTTTCTTCGCGGCGGTTTTCTTCACGGCGGGTTTCTTCACTCTCGCCCTTTTGGGCTTGGCCGGCTTGGCCGTGCGGCGCGAGGCCGCCAGCGCATCCTGCACCCACTCGCGCAGATCGGCCGGATCGAGCAGCACGTCCTCGGGCAGTTCATACCAGCGCTCGATCGCCTGCTGCACAGCCTTGCGGCTGTAGCGGAACGGCCCCATGCCGGCATCTTTGAAACGCGACCGGGTCTGGTCGTCGACCACGAAATACAGCGTGCCCCGCAGAATCACGCCGAACAGCACTCCGTCGATGCGCAGGCCGCTGCCGCTGAACAGCCGCTCGCGCGTCACCGGCCCGACCCGGGCGGCATTCAGGCAGTCCAGCACATAGGCAGTGAAATCGTCCGCAGGCACGGCCTCTTGTCTCCGCAAATATGTTCTTTATATGTTCTAGATGCTATTGTCGCTCTTGTACATCGTTAAAATGTGTCCTGGCCCAGGACAGTACCGGGCGACGATATCCGGTCGGAGTTGCCTCAGGCGGCCCGGCTGCGCGTCGCAACACTTGGCTGCTTTTGGCGATGATTGGCCAGAATTGGCTAAAATTGGCAATAATTGTCGATGATTGGCGATGATTGGCAACTTTTGGCCAGGAGGTGGGCACAGTGCCGGCCAGGATAAGCCGGCCAGAAAGCCGGATTTTCGCCAATTCCGCCCCAGATCAGGCCCGGAATCAGGCCCGGGCGGAGCGCCGGGCCAGTTTGTGGTTGTACATCATCTGGTCGGCGGCGGCCAAAGCCGAGCCCGGGTCCTCGCCGGGCTTGAGCGGGTAGACGCCATAGGCGGCATCCAGCGGCAGGGTTTTGCCTTCCCAGTGCAGCGGCCGGCGCCGGACCGCCTCGGCCAGGTGATCGGCCTTCTCGCGCCCCTGCTGGGCATCGGTCTCGCTTAATATCACGCCGTATTCGTCGCCGCCGAGCCGGGCGACCACGTCGACCTCGCGGGTATTGTCGAGCAGGATCTGGCCGATCTGGATCAGGGCCGCGTCGCCGGCGGCATGGCCATGTTTGTCGTTGATCTCCTTCAGGCCGTTCAGGTCGAAATAGATCAGGGAGGATGCCCGGTTGTAGCGTTCGACATGGGCCATGGCGCGGGAGAGCTCGCGCACGAAGGCGCGCCGGTTATACAGCGGCGTCAGCGTGTCGCGATCGGCCAGGCGTTCCAGCTCGGCCAGGCGATGGCGGGTCCGGGTCAGCTCGTTGCGCAACTGGTCGACCTCGCCCATCAGCCGCATGATGGCATCGCGCACCCGCGGCGTCAGTTCGGCTTCCGGAATGCCCATCACGGTGGCCGTGGCGGCCGGCTGGGCGACCGGCTGCGCCGGCGCGGCAGCCTGGGATGCGGCGACGGCAAGCGGACGCGCGCCGCCACCCGACGCCCCGATGGGCGCGGTGCCGGGCCCCAGCCCTACCGGTCGACGATCCTCGATCTTGGCCATGCTCCGCCTGGTTGGACGGTATTCTCTGCTAGTCATGCCCCGGAAGCTATTAACAAATCATGGATCGGGGCCGGTCGCCACCCGGTAGCGCCCTTCTGGTCGGCTGCTGTCCGATGGCCGCTTTACAGGCCGACCCCGCTCCCTATAATCCGCCGCTTTCCGCGACAGGAGTAACCGATGCCGCCGCGTAAAGGTTCGTCCGGCCAGAAGCCTTTGGTCGGCATCATCATGGGCAGCCAGTCCGACTGGGCGACCATGGAACATGCCGCAGAGATCCTGAAGGTCCTGAAAATTCCGGCCGAACACCGCATCGTCTCGGCCCATCGCACGCCGCAGCGGCTGTATGATTATGCGCACGGCGCCGCCGGCCGCGGCATCCAGGTGATCATCGCCGGCGCCGGCGGTGCCGCCCATCTGCCTGGCATGGCCGCCGCCATGACGCATCTGCCGGTGCTGGGCGTGCCGGTGGAAAGCAAGGCGCTCAAGGGCCTCGACTCCCTGCTCTCGATCCAGCAGATGCCTGGCGGCATTCCGGTCGGCGCCCTGGCGGTCGGCAAGGCCGGCGCGATCAATGCCGGCCTGCTGGCGGCCGCCATCCTGGCGCTGAGTGACCCGGCCCTGTCCAAACGCCTGCAGGCCTGGCGGGCGAAACAGACCAAGGCGATCAAGCTGAAACCGGCGACATGACATGACCGCGCTCCCGCCCGGCAGCAGGATCGGCATCCTCGGCGGCGGCCAGCTCGGCCGCATGCTGGCGATCGCCGCCGCGCGGCTGGGCTATCACTGTCATATCTTCGCCCCTGAAGCCGACCCGCCGGCCGCCGAGGTCGCAGCGGAATTCACCCGCGCCGATTACACCGATGCCGCCGCCATGGCCGCCTTCGCCCAGAGCTGCGCGGTGGTCACCTACGAATTCGAGAACATTCCCTACGAGCCGGTGAAGGCGATTGCCGAACTGGTGCCGGTGCGGCCGGGCACCGAGGCCCTGCGCATCACGCAGGACCGCCTGTTCGAGAAGGACTTCTGCACCAGCCGCGGCATTGCCACGGCCCCCTATCGCGCCGTCGCGAATCCTGCCGATCTCTGTGCCGCCGCCACCGCGCTCGGCGTGCCGCTGGTGCTGAAGACGCGCCGCATGGGGTATGACGGCAAGGGCCAGTACAAGGTCACCAGCACGGATGATGCGGCGGCGGCCTTCGCCGCGCTGAAATCGGATGCGCTGATTGCCGAGGGCTTCATCAGCTTCCGCCGCGAATTGTCGGTGGTGCTGGCGCGCGGCCTGGATGGCAGCATCGCCTCGTGGGGTCCGGTGGAAAATATCCATCGCAACCATATCCTGTGGCGCACTCATGCCCCGGCCGTGATCGCGCCGACGCTGGCCGCCGACGTGGAACGCCTCGCCACCAGCCTGGTCGAGGGCCTGGATTATGTTGGCGTGCTGGCCGTCGAGCTGTTCGACTGCGGCGATCGCATCCTGGTCAACGAACTGGCGCCGCGCGTGCATAATTCCGGCCACTGGACGCTGGATGCCGCCATCACCTCGCAGTTCGAGCAGCATATCCGCGCCATCTGCGGCCTGCCGCTCGGCGCGGCCGACCGGCTCTGCGACGCGGTGATGGAGAACCTGGTCGGCGACGAGGTCGAGACCTGGCCCGCCCTGCTGGCCGAACCCAACGCCAAGCTGCATCTCTACGGCAAGGCCGAGGCGCGGCCGGGCCGCAAGATGGGCCACGTCACCCGGCTCTACCCCACGGGCAAGGCGCCACAACCTTAAGTCACGGCGCCGCCAGCGTCTTTCCCTTGGCGAGCGGGCCTGCCTGCCCTATAGTATGGTTAAGTAATTTCCACGCCCTGCCGAGAACGGCAGGTTGCCCGGGTCGAGCGCCAGAAGCGCGCCGCGTCCGGCCGGAGCAGTGGCCATGGCCATCGACAGCATTTCGTCCGGCAGCGTTGCCCCGCTGTTACCGACGCGTCAGCAGCAGAACAATCCGGCCGCCGGCACGGACAACAATGCCGTGCGCGAAGCGGCGCAGGGCAACGAGCAGGGCAACCGCTTTCAGCTCGACCTGGCCACGCCAGCCGCCGCGCCGACAGCGACGCAGACGTCCAATGCCGTCGCCCAGCCGAATCCCGGCCAGCGCAGCGACGCCACGCCGGCCGCCGGCACCAATGACGGCGGCACCATCGTCAACGGCCTGACCCAGCAGTTGCAGCAGCAGGACAATACCGAACCGCCGACCTCGCGGAATTCCTCGATCAATTACGGCGCCAGCGGCACGCCGAACAACCAGCAGAACCCGAGCCAGTCGGGCCGGCTGGTCAGCCTCTCGGTCTGATCGCCAGAGTCAAACGCGGCGCGTGCGGCCCAGCGGATTGGGCAGCCGATCAAACAGCTTTCCCAGCTTGCCCTTGGCCTGCTGGATGCGCATGACATCGGCCAGCCGGCGATCGAGAAACGCCGCCGTCGAGGCAAAGCCTTCCGACTTGTCGTCCAGCCAGTGCAGCAGCGTGGTGGCATAAACGCCGGCCAGCAGCATCCGCTTGGTGTAGAAGTTGAAATCCGTCGCGGTATCGCCGGCGGCATACCAGATGGCATCCACCGTGCGATAAAGCTGCTGCAGCGCCTTCGGGGCATATTGCGGCAGGGCTTCCAGGCTCAGCGCCCGGCGCACCGCCTCGCGATGCGGCGCGGTCAGTTCCAGCCGCACCAGTATGGCGGTCTTCACCCGCTCGCGGATTTTCATCGCGGCAAGGTCGCGACCGTCCAGCACGCGCAGCATCGCCCGGTCGGTTTCGGCAACCCAGAAATCCAGCGCTTCGGCTGCGCCGCCGGGAAAGGCCCGGGCCAGCATGCCGGCTTCATAGCCGCAGTCTTTCGCCGCCAATGTCATCGCCCTGGCGGTCCAGCCGTCGAAGGGCACATGCACCAGCAGGGCATCCAGCAGGGCGCGTTTTTCGGCGATCAGGTGGTCGTCCGTCATGGTGGCCTCCCTCAGTCTTCCTGCTCCTGCGGTCGCAGGCTGGCGCGATGCCGCAATTCGCTTTCGAATACCAGATCCTTCAGATCGGTCATGCGCTGCGGATACAGGATGCCGTCCAGATGGTCCAGTTCATGCTGCGCCACCCGGGCATGCCAGCCACCGACCTCGCGCTGCAGGCGGCGACCATCGGGCAGCATGCCTTCATAGGCGATCCGGGTGTAGCGCGGCACCAGGCCACGCAGCCCCGGCACCGACAGGCAGCCCTCCCAGGCCAGATCCTGTTCCTCGCCCAGCGGCTGCCAGCGCGGGTTGACCAGGGTGACCAGTTCGCGGCCGCCATCGCCCTCGTCCGGGGTCAGGAACACCACCACCCGCAGGGGCACATGCACCTGCGGGGCCGCCAGGCCCTGGCCGGGCGCGTCGACCATGGTATCCACCATGTCGGCGATCAGCTGATGGATCTCCGGGGCGGTCGGATCGGCAACCGAGTCGGCCGGCCGGGCCAGCACCGGATGCCCCATGCGGGCGATTTTCAGAATGGCCATGTGATTTAACCTATGCCAGGGGGCCGAAACGGCCAAGAGCCGGGCCAGAACCGGCAAATAATTGCCCGAACTGGGCTTTTTGGGGCCTATTATTACTGGCTAGCCGGACATAAAGCCGCTTCACAAAGCCCGGGGGGCGTGCTAGAAGGCGCGACTTGCCGGGGCCCCGCCCCGCAACCGGATTCTTATTGACCCGAAAGGATGGGACCCACGTGCAAGTCCTGGTTCGTGACAACAACGTCGATCAGGCCCTGAAGGCGCTGAAAAAGAAGATGCAGCGTGAGGGCATTTTCCGCGAGATGAAGCTGCGCGGCCATTACGAGAAGCCGTCCGAG